>CAYPNM010000011.1:80038-87613 GCA_964412105.1 uncultured Ignavibacteriaceae bacterium
TATTTCAACTCCAGAATTTTAACGTGAGGCTCAACTAAATTTTTGGGAATCAGCGCAGGCCAGTATGCAACCACATCACTCGGTTTTGGTCTGCCCCCCGCAAATCCCGTAACACTTGGCGGCCCGGTTAAGATCAGTGGTGCAATTTCCTTTCCAAATCTTGCTACTGAGTCTTTATCCTCAGATCGCACAGCGATTCTCAGCATTATCTCATTAATATTATCTTCATCCAATTCTTTTGAAAGTGGTCCCTGCGTTGAATTGTATCCGATGAACTCTGTTCTTATTTCATCGAATTTCAGATTCAGATTTTCAAGACGCTTTCTGATTATTTTATCAGCCGTTTTTGCTTTAGTTAGTGCTTTTGGCCACGAATATGTTAACGAGCCCACAGCCGAATAACCGTCAGAATAAGAACAGGACACTTTATAAAATTCTGTTTCTTTATTTCCTTTTACATCGTAAACTTTTACCCTGTTATTTCCAAGATCTTCCAGCTTGATAGAAGAAAAATCAGCCACGCAATCAGGTGTGATATATGATTTTGGATCTCCGATTTCATATACAAGCTGTTCAGCAACTGTTGCATATGAAACAAGTCCCCCCGTTTTTTCGTGTTTAGTTATTATTACTTCGCCGTTTGGATAGGCTTCGGCAATCGGGAAGCCTATTTCGGCAAAATTATCAATCGACTCCCAGTTACCCAAAAAGTTTCCGCCTGAAGACTGTGCCCCGCATTCAAGTATATGTCCTGCCACTGTTCCTGAAGCCATTAGGTCATAATTTTGAGAATCCCACCCAAATTCATAAATCATGGGTGCAAGAGTTAAACCCGTATCAGTTGTTCTGCCGGTTATAACAATATCAGCTCCCTTCTGCAAAGCTTCAACAATCGGAAATGCTCCGAAGTAAACATTGGCACTTAAAATTTTATCCTTAACTTTGCTCAAAGGTTCACCGGTATCCATATTCTTTAACTCGGCTCCAGCTTCAAATAATTCATCAATCCTGTCTTTTATATCATCTCCTAACACTACTGCGATTTTTAAATCCTCAATGTTTAATTTCAAAGCTTCATCAAGAATAGCATCTGCACAGCTTACAGGATTTACACCTCCGCCGTTTGTAATTACTTTAATTCCCTTTTCCTTGCAAACAGGCAGAATTCTTCTCATCAATTCAGGCAGATCGCGTGCATAACCAAGGTTCGGCTTTTTGTTTTTTTGTTTCTGCAGTATCGACATAGTTACCTCAGCAAGATAGTCCATTACAAGATAATCTATATCTCCTCTTGTCACCTGATGATAAGGCGCATCAATTAAATCACCCCAAAAACCCTGACCGGATGCAATTCTGATTTTATCTTTCAATCAAAACTCCGTTTATTTTAATTATCGATTTTTCCGGAATGTAAAAATCCGAGTGGAAACTATACTTATATATAGTTAGGCAATTTCTTCAACAAGAGCTGTAAATATTAAGGCTAATTTGTAAAAAGAAATTCACACAGATTCCAGTTCTTTAATTTAAAATCTTGGTACAAAAATAGCCTTGAACAACCTAAATTACAATTGCTTTATAACCGTAGCAGTGAAGGCCTGCTGCTCCTTCATCCTGAATTTTTCTGAAAACAAGCTTTAGTTTCATTCCGATTTTAATTTTATCAAAATCAACATCGGCAATCTGACTAGTTAATTTAACGCCATCATTTAATTCTACGATGCCTACTGCGTATGGCGCCTGAATAGAAAATTTATCTGATGCAATCCTTATGATTGTATAGGTTAACAGCTTTCCTTCAGGATTTAACCTTATGGTTTCAAATTGATTGGATTTGCATTCGGGGCAAATTAACCGCGGAGGGAAATAAATCTGTCCGCACTTTTTACATTTGCCTGCTTCTAGCCGATACCTTTGTGGAATTTCTCTGAAATATTTCGGACTAATCATAACGCCTCCAGAATATTTATTACACAACTTGCGCCCGAACCACCCATATTTTGTGTTAAGCCTATCTTTGCATTTTTAACCTGTCTCTTTCCGGCCTGACCGGTCAACTGTTCATAACATTCTATTACCTGCGCAACACCGGTAGCTCCAACGGGATGACCTTTTGATTTTAATCCTCCACTGGTATTAATCGGAATCTTGCCGTGTTCCAGTGAAGTCAATCCTTCTGCCACTGCTGAACCGCCGCATCCTTTTTCAAAAAATCCCAGGTCTTCGGAAACAACTATTTCTGCGATTGTAAAACAATCGTGCACTTCAGCGAAGTTAACATCTTTTGGTGTTATGCCTGCTGATTTGTATGCCTTTTGTGCTGCAGATACAACAGAATTCAAAGTTGTAAAACTTTTTCTGCTGTGAAGTGCAATAGTATCAGATGCTTGCGCTGAAGCTTTTATCCTTACTGGATTCTTGGTAAACTTCTTAGCTGTGTCCATTGAACATAAAATCACTGCTGCACCGCCATCACTTACTGGGGAACAATCCAATAATCGTAAAGGATCAGCTACCAAAGTAGAACTTAAAACTTTATCAATTGATATTTCGCCTCTGAACTGAGCATTCGGATTATTGGCTCCATTTTTATGATTTTTGACTGCAACTGCGGCAATTTGTTCTCTGGTTGTCTTATACTGATGCATATGTGCATGAGCAATCATAGCATATAGACCGGGAAAAGTTACGCCTTGGTAAACTTCATATTCCTGGTCAGCTGCAGTTGCTAATGATTCGGTTACATCAGCGCCATCAGTCATTTTTTCAACTCCTCCGGCAAGTACAATATCACTCGCACCGGATGCTACTTCAAGGTAAGCTTGTCTGAATGCAATGCCGCCTGATGCACAAGCCGATTCCACTCTTGTTGCCGGAATCGGACTCATCCCCAGATAATCTGCCATAACGGCTCCGAGATGTTCCTGTCCGACAAATAATCCGCTTGACATTGATCCTACATACATGGAATCTATGTGATCAACATTAGCATTTTCAATTGCTTTAAGAGCAGCTTCAACAAAGATATCTTTTATTGATTTGCTCCACAGTTCCCCGAATTTTGTCATGCCAACACCAATTACTGCTACGTCTCTCATTTCAATCCCCCGTTATTCGTTAAGGATAATTTTACTTCTGTATTTTGCATATTCACCGTAATCAAGATATATCTGACCATTGTTTAACATATCTCTGACTTTCACTGCTTTATTCTGAACATCTTTAATCTTTTTTGTAACATTAAATATGAATCCATCGCTTCCTGCACCTGAGCCAAACGAAACCATAAAAATTTTATCACCGGGCTCTGCTACATCAAGTACTGCAGAAAGGCCTGTTGGTGATGAACCTGAATAGGTATTCCCCATCCACGGTACTATCCATCCCGTTTCCAGTTGCTCTTTTGTAAATCCCAATTGCTTTCCAGCCATCTGCGGAAATTTACCATTTGGCATATGAAATACGGCATACTTAAAATCTTCCGGTTTCATTTTAGACTTTATTAAAAGATTTTTAGCGGCATTAACTATATGTCTGAAGTATGCAGGTTCTCCGGTAAATCTTCCGGCGTGCCTTGGATAAAACTGATGTTCACGCCTCCAGAAATCAGGTGTGTCAGAGGTGTAGGAATTCGTAAAAAGAATTTCAGCAACAACATTTTCTTTTCCCATTATAAATGCCGAACCTCCTGCAGAAGCTGAATATTCAAGCGCATCGCCGGGTGCGCCTTGAGATGTATCGGCACCAATTGCAAGCGCGTATTTCATTTCGCCGGACTTTACAAGACTATACGCTACATACATTGCTTCCGTTCCTGCTTTGCACGCAAATTCATAGCTTGCAACATGTACATCCGGACCAATGCCTAAAGCATCAATTAATATCGTGCCGCTTGGTTTTACAGCATATGGATGCGATTCGGAACCTATATAAACAGCTCCTATATCTTTAGGATCAATTTCTGCCCGCAGCAAAGCATTCTTTGCAGCCTCTACAGAAATTGTGATAGTATCTTCATCAAGACCTGGAACTGTTTTTTCGAAGAGTTGAAGACCACGTTTAATTGCTTCAGGATCAGAGCCCCATTGCTTTGCAATGCTCTCGACTTTGATGCGGTAACGGGGCAAGTAAGAACCAAAGCCTACTATTCCAACCATTTTGTCCCCCTCGGTTTATTTGGGAATGCTGTTAATTAGCTCAATTATTTTTAAATACTTGTACAATATATTGAATTTTCTCGAGCCTGTAAATAATAAAATGGTAACATTTAAATCTGACCGGTTAACTGTTTACAGATATTATCCAAATCATCCGGCTTTTTAACATCATACCATATTATTCTCTGATCTTTGTTGAACCACGTCATCTGTCTTTTAGCGTATCGTCTTGTGTTCCTTTTTATAAGTTCAATGGCTCTTTCCAATGATATTTCATTTCCCAGATAAGATATTATTTCTTTATATCCCACAGTATTTAGTGAATTTAAATTTTTATTATAACCCTTTTTAAGAATATTCTTTACTTCATTAACTAATCCGGCTTTCATCATTTCATCTACTCGCTTCTCAATATTATTATAAAGAATCTTTCTTTCCCAATTTAATCCAAACTGAATAAAATTCCAGTTTATCTTTCTTTCATATCTTTTTTGATGAACTCCTATTTTTTCACCCGTTAAATTATAAACTTCTAGTGCCCTTATAACTCTTTTCCAGTTTGAAGGCTGCATTTTGGATGCACTATCGGGGTCTGCTTTAAGCAGTTTATCATATAAGTATTGATTTCCAAATTCGTTCTTTAACAATAGTAATTGCTTTCTATATTCTTCATCCTTATCAGCAGTATCGAATATTCCATCGAGTAAAGCTTTTATATACAATCCTGTTCCCCCTACTACTATGGGCTGCTTTCCATTCGAAAATATTTTTTCAATAACCTCGAGAGCTTGTTTCTCAAATTTACTGACATTAAAATCCTCGTCCGGCGTTAGCTGGCTGATAAAGTGGTGTTTTACTTTTTTCAGAATATAGTCTTCTGGTTTGGCAGTTCCTATGTCGAGATATTTATAGACTTGTCTGCTGTCTGCGGATATTATTTCACCATTAACTTGTTCAGCAAGAAGGGACCCTAATCTTGTCTTCCCTGAACACGTAGGACCAACAATTACAATTACTTTTCGTTCCAACCCTCTTTGCCTATTAGTGGAACAAATTTAAATTCTGGAATATCTTCCTCTTCAAATTTATCTGTGTTAATCTTTGACACTATCTTTAGCTTCTGTGAATATTTATCACCTACAGGTATTACCATTCTACCGTTGATGGCTAACTGAGTTTTTAATGATAAAGGCACTGAAGGTGAACCTGCTGTTACAACTATTCCATCAAAAGGAGCATATTCATTCCAGCCAAGGGTTCCGTCAGCACATTTAGTCTTAACCCTTATTCCAAGTCTGTCGAACAATTTTTGTGTTTCTAAAAGAATATCATAATTCCTTTCAATACTATACACTTCCATTCCCATTTCAAAAAGAATTGCTGCCTGGTATCCTGAGCCGGTACCAAGCTCAAGTACTTTTTGTCCGGGTTTCAATCTTAATTCTTGTGTCATAAATGCTACAGTATAAGGCTGTGAAATTGTTTGACCATATCCAATTGGCAGGGCAACATCATTGTAGGATAAATGCTTTATTGCTTCCGGCACAAACAAATGCCTTTCAACTTCACCAATAGCTTTAAGCACAGAGATATCGTAAATCCCTTTCATCGAAATCAGATCTACAAGTTCCTTCCTTTGCAGTTTGTACATAAATACTATCTAATTAAATAATATGACTTACAAAGATAAAATAATATCCAACAATTATATAAATATGCAACTTGAATAAATTATTATAAGATATGATTGACTCATTATTTGGCTCGATTCTCATCATGTGTATGAGAATATGTGATGTAGGCTTGGGTACAATGAGAACGATATTAGTCGTGCAGGGCAAAAAATACTATGCTGGAATGGCAGGTTTCTTTGAAGTCCTGATTTGAGTTTTTGCGATAAGATATATTTTTCAACATCTTGATTATATTCCTAATTTGTTCGGATATGCTGTTGGCTTTGCTATGGGTAATATCATTGGAATTACTATTGAGCAGAAGATTGGTCTGGGTTTCGCCCAATTAACAATTATTTCGAAGCACTATACGGATAAAATCGCTGATACATTGAGGAAATCAAGATTTGGAGTTACGATCCTCCCTGGTGAAGGTGGTGCCGGAGGAGTTTCTATAATTGTACTTATTGTTCCAAGAAATAAACAAAAAAAAATAGTTGAATTAATTGAATCAATTGACAAAGATGCCTTTATAACAATTCAACATTCATTGCCTTACAGGGGATTTAGACACGGGGCAAGGAAATAAATTATTCCACCTTTTCGCAGCAGCCGCTGGCAGCTTCAGGCGCTTTCAGCTTAAATATATTCTTTGAAAAGACAAATCCCCAGATTTTGTCAGTATAGCTGATTGGTGCCGATATACCGGCCTTCATTAGCCTTTTAAACTTTTTCAAAAGATAAAAAGTGAAGTGCAGTTTAAGCTCCTTCATAACTACCTCTATTTTTGTTAAGTAACTATCTTATGCTTTATAACCATAGCTAACATATTTATCGACAAGAGGTTAGAATATAATCGACTAATTTTGTTATTCACTTATTATGCCAGGCTTTACAGCTATTTTGATCGAAAATGATTAGCGTTCTTCTTTTATATTGTGTCGAATTGAATAGTTGTAGTGATATGAGGCAGCAAAATTAAATTATTGGCTGAAATTCTATCATTTTATCATTCGCATAAAATTTGCTGTGTATTTATTAAAATGTAATGATAAGGAAATGTCTTTAACTAAAGATTTAACGCTGTATCTGGAAATTGGAGCGGTAATTTTATTAATTATCGTGATGCTTGGATTTATAAATTTTTATTTTGGAATCCCCAAAAGATTGAAATTTTTGTTGAATTTTGTGATTATAATTGGTGCTGCAGCCTGGATGCTTAATGATTTTGGATTATTGGACACTGTAATTAAAGCTGTTAGAGACTACATAAAATTAATATAGAAAAAATTAGATATAGCGACAAAACCTGCCTCAAAATTACCGGTTACTTGTAAATTTGTTAGCAAATTTTACACCCTACTATCCTTAAACACTTTTACTATAAAAGGTCAATTAATTGAAATATTACTGGTTTACAAATCCAAAATTAGCCTAACAATTATTTTGAAATAATCTGTCTAATCCTAAGATAAGTCTTCTATAATTAGACATAAATTTTAAATGGTATGCTAACATTTCAAAGAAATGAAGTAAATTCCCTCCTTGGAGAGCCTGTCCCATCGAAGGCGGGAGGACGAAGGGGTGGGTTATTTTCCTTAACATTCGATTTTATTAAATAAATATAACTCTGGTATTACCTAAATACTTAAGAATTACACTATGGCAGAACCTCTTCGAGAAAGAACCAACAAGTATAGATTTTACAAACCTTTACAATTTAAAAAGAAAAAACCCGGAATTGA
>CAYPNM010000012.1:0-77552 GCA_964412105.1 uncultured Ignavibacteriaceae bacterium
TGGAAAGAATTTAAAAAAACAATTTTTTTCATGCAAAGAGTTTTTATTAAGCTGCCCTGAATATATGTGATTTTTAACAAAAAATGAGACCCGTTTAAATATTATACGCTTCCCCCGATAAATAGTACAATTATGGTATGCAAATTCAAATATATATTCAACAAATAATTGTACAAAATCCATAATGTAATTAAGGTTTAATATTTGCCAAAACCGGCAGAAAATACAGTGCATTTTATAATATGAATCAATTTCTTCTCAAAATCCTTATATTTAGTAGTTATGGAAATACTTAAAAAGTAAACAAAAATGAGCAACCTTGAAAAATATTTTCAACAATTCAGAAAAAATACTATTGGTTACGATGCTAAATTTCTTTCTCCCTACGGTGAGCAGAAATTAATCTACGCAGACTGGATAGCAAGCGGGAGATTATATAAGCCAATCGAAGACAAGATTTCAAGTCATTTCGGTCCTTTGGTAGGTAATACTCATTCCGAATCGAGCGAGACCGGTATGCAGATGACCCTCTCCTATCACCAGGCACACAAAATAATAAAAGATCATGTTAATGCCTCGAAAGAAGATGTAATAATCACCGCCGGATCGGGAATGACTGCAATGATAAATAAATGGCAGCGTATACTTGGTTTGAAAGTGCCTGAGCAATTACGTCCTTTCATTAAGCTCGAAGGAGATTTGAAACCTGTGGTTTTTATAACTCATATGGAACATCACTCAAACCATACTTCGTGGCAGGAAACAATTGCAGAAGTAATTGTAATAAAACCGACTAAAGATGGTCTTGTTGATCTTAATGATCTTGAAAGGCAATTAAAAAGATACGAAGGCAGACAATTAAAAATAGGGGCCTTTACTGCATGTTCAAATGTAACCGGGATTGAAACCCCTTATCACCAAATGGCAAAAATGGTTCATAAGCATGGCGGATATTGTTTCATCGATTTTGCCTGTTCGGCTCCTTATGTTAATATTAATATGCATCCTGAAGATCCTATGGAAAAACTTGATGCAATCTTCTTTTCCCCGCATAAATTCCTTGGCGGGCCCGGAACTCCCGGAGTTTTGATTTTCGATTCAAAACTTTATAAAAATATGGTCCCTGACAATCCCGGAGGTGGAACTGTTGACTGGACAAATCCATGGGGCCAACATAAGTTCGTATCAAATATCGAGTTGCGCGAAGATGGAGGAACTCCTGCTTTCCTTCAAACAATAAAAGCTGCACTATGTATAAAGTTGAAAGAACAAATGGGTGTAGAAAACATTAAAGCAAGAGAGGAGGAACTTGTAAAGATCGTTTTCAATGGACTAAGAAAAATCGAGGGCCTTCATATCCTTGCTGATAATATAGAGCACAGACTTGGTGCGATTTCATTTTACGTTGATAATATTCACTACAATCTTATAGTAAAACTTTTGAATGACAGATTCGGAATTCAGGTTAGAGGAGGATGCTCCTGTGCAGGAACTTACGGTCACTACTTATTGCATGTTACTCCTGAACAATCTCAACATATAACTGAAAAAATTGATCATGGTGATCTTTCTGAAAAACCGGGATGGGTAAGAATGTCGGTTCATCCCACAATGACAAATGATGAAATTTATCTCTTTTGTAATGCAGTAAGAGAAATCACTGAAAAAATAACCGAATGGAGCAAAGATTATAATTATTTGTCACATAAGAACGAATTTGTAAACTTGCAGACAAACGGCATATTATCTGAAAAAATAAAGGAATATTTCACTTTTTAATAGAACTTCGGGAAGTTCTCCCGGTTTCTGGGTATATCAATTTAAATAATTAAAAATTAAATTTGATATAACAAATTGGGGGTTATATGATAGCACTCGGGGCTTACCAAAAGTGCAAAAGATATATTGAGTGCCATTCTGAATATACCGATGAATTTAACAGGTACATTGCAAAAAAAGGATACTTCCCTACTGTTACAATCTCACGCCAAACCGGCACTGGCGCTCCTGTCATAGGTGAAAAATTCATCGAGATCATGAACAGTCAACACACGGAATGCAATTGTGAATGGACCTATTTTGATAAGAATCTTATTGAAAAGGTATGTTCCGATTACAACCTCCCTGTAATGTTTGCTAAACTAAATGTAGAGGACAAATATTCCAATGTGGAAACTGTCATTAAAGATTTATTCTGGTTTAACGAGTCTCAATGGACACTTGTACAAAAAACATCCAAAACAATTTTAAAGTTAGCAGAAACAGGTAATGTTGTGCTTGTTGGCAGGGGTGCTAGTATTATTACTTCTAAATTAAAAAATGTGTTGCACATTAGACTTGTAGCGCCTCTCGAGACTAGAATTAAATATATACAGGAAACTCAGCAGTTATCGTACAAGGATGCCGAAGAATTCATTAAAAAAGAAGAACAGGCCAGAAGAAATTATGTTAAATCTTACTTCTTTAAGGATAATGAAAATCCTCTTAATTATCATATGACTCTTAATACTCATCTGCTTGGTAACGAGGGTACTGCTGAGATAATTGCACAGGCAGTAAAAAAGAGATTTCCCCAAATTTATGCTGAAGCCGTGTATTGATTTTTCCTGTGAACTGGCTGCAATCGCAAGTTAGACCTAGGATTAATTTTCTAGATACTAAATACGGTTATACTTTTTAGTCTGCTATTCAGGTAGTTTAAATTCCCTCATAATTTTTTGTACGTCTGCTTCAGAAATTCCTGTACCTAGAGTCTTACTTTCACTCGTTTCAATTGACTTTGCAGAAGTAATAATTTTTTCAGTCGGCTTAAAATCAGGCCCTTTAACAGGAAGATATGAATCACGATGAGGGAAGTTTCCGGCACGCGCTCTTAGTCTTTGCTCTATTTCTTTCATAAAAGTAGTTGAAGAGGATAAAGATTTCTGTTGAACATTATCGACCTTAAAGGAATTGACAGTGTTTCCTTTATTTACAGGGTTTGTTTCGAATGCCAGGCTCTTAATATTCATTAAATGTCTGGCCGTGACATTTTCTGAAATAATTGAACCACCCATCGTACCCGGGCCTAATGTCATAGAAGGATTTAATGCGGTAGTGTAGCCCACAGCTCCAACCGAAGCTACTGTATTAACAAGGATTCTAAAAGCTGGTTTCTCCAGTGCAAATTTCATTATTATCCCCTCATCATTTGAATGTATAGCCATGGTATGACCGATTCCACCAAATCGCAAAAGGTCAATACATCTGTGGCAACCATCCAGCCAGCCATCTACTGTATAAAAAGCCAAAATTGGTGAGAGTTTTTCCATAGATAATGGATCGCTCTTCCCAACTTCAGTACATTCAGCAATTAATACACTTGTATTTTCCGGAACGGAAAATCCCGCATACTTTGCAATAAAAGTTGCAGGCTGTCCAACAATAGCAGGATTAATTCTAAAGTCAGCTTGAATGGCTTTTGCTAACTTTCTTTTCTCTTCCTCATTTACAAAATATGCCCCTATTGCTTTTGCTTCTTCTATTACTTTTTCACGAAGTGGGCGATCTACTATCATAGCCTGTTCCGAAGAGCATAAAGTTCCGTTATCGAAAGTGGTTCCATAAATAATATCAGCAACAGCTTTTTTATAATCCGCGGTTTTTTCAATAAACGCAGGGACATTTCCTGAACCTACTCCATATGCCGGTTTACCGGCGCTGTAAGCTGCTTTGACCATCGGGTTGCTTCCTGTCGCAAGTATTACAGCAGTATTTTTATCTTTCATTAATGCTTCAGTCCCTTCTATTGTGGGATTGCTCAAACACTGAATCAGACCCTTTGGAGCTCCGGCATTTTCAGCAGCATCTGATAAAATTCTCAGCGCTTCTGCAGTACATTTTGCAGTCCTCGGATGCGGACTTACAACGATCCCATTTCTTGTCTTTAAGGAAATCAAGGCCTTAAACATGGCGGTGGATGTTGGATTGGTGGATGGGACCAGTGCACAAACAACTCCCATTGGTACGGCAATTTTTACAATTTTTCCATTTTCCTCAATTGCAACAATACCCGTTGTTTTAAGATCCTTAATAGATTCATATACATTTTTAGTTCCGAACTGATTCTTTATTATTTTATCCTGAACCTTCCCGAAACCACTCTCCTCTACTGCCATTTTTGCTAATCTTTCAGATTCTGCATAACCAGCTTCAGCCATTGCTTTTACAACGGCATTAACCTGCTCCTGATTGAAAAATTGATATTCTTGCTGAGCATCTCTGGCTATTCGCGCAAGATCACGAGCCTCCTGAATCGATTGAAGGTCCTTATCTAAGTTCATAAACTTTTCCAGGGAAAAAATTGTTTACTAAATAAATATCAAATTACATTATTTAATTTAAGATTTCCTCATAATAAAAAACAGAAAATAATTTGCTTTAATAATTTTATCATCTTAATTGCTTCTTAAATTTATAATCATCACAAAATTATGGCAAATGATATAAAATATTTCTTAAATTGCAGTTTCAACAGCATAACGATTTCCCTTTATTTATTTTAAATATTTTTAGGAGAAAATATGAAATCAAGATCACCTCTCCTGACCGTTTTATTCTTTTCTTTCTTAATCGTTTCTTCCTCCAATGCACAACAGGTTGATACATCATTATTTCATGGAATGAAGGTTAGAAGTATCGGCCCTGCTGGAATGAGCGGAAGGATTGCATCAATTGATGCAGTAGAACCTGATCATGACATAATTTTTATCGGCACAGCAACCGGCGGAGTCTGGAAATCAACAAATAGCGGAGTCGATTGGGCTCCTGTTTTTGATAATGAACCGGTTTCATCCATAGGGGCGGTAGCAATCTATCAGGCTAACCCGAACATAGTTTGGGTCGGTACAGGTGAATCGAACATCAGAAATAGTGCGGGTGTCGGCAGAGGGGTTTATAAATCCCTTGATGGTGGAAAAACGTGGGAATTTCTTGGATTAGAAAAAACTGCGACAATTTCTCAAATAAGACTCGATCCTACAAATCCAAATGTTGCATACGTTGCAGCTCTGGGAACTAACTGGGGAGAAAATCCTGAGCGGGGAGTATTTAAAACAACAGATGGAGGTAAAACATGGAATAAAGTTTTGTATGTTGATGAAAAAACAGGCTGTGGTGATCTTGTAATGGATCCTTCAAACCCGAATAAATTAATTGCTTCAATGTGGCAGCACAGAAGATGGCCATGGTTTTTTAAATCCGGCGGACCAGGTAGCGGACTTTACATTTCAATAGATGCTGGAGAACATTGGAAAAAAATTACACATAAAGATGGACTGCCCGAAGGCGATCTAGGAAAAATCGGTTTGTCCATTTCCACAAACAAACCAAACATTGTTTATGCCCTTATTGAAGCTAAAAACAATGTGCTGATGCGCTCAGAGGATGGCGGATACCATTGGAAAGTTGTAAACAAGCAACCCGAAGTAAATCCCCGTCCATTTTATTTTGGAAGAATTATGGTAAATCCTGTAAACGAAAATCTTGTTTACAGGATTCAATTCACACTTGATGCCTCAGAAGATGGAGGAAAAACTTTTCATAGTATTCAGGGTCCGATTCACGTTGATAATCATGCATTATGGATTGCTCCTGATGGAGAATTTATGATTGCGGGAGACGATGGAGGCGTTGCAATTAGTTATGATCGTGGCAAAAACTGGAGATTCGTTACTAACTTACCTCTTGCACAATATTATCATATTTCAGTAGATAATGCTATTCCATACAATGTTTATGGTGGGCTTCAGGATAACGGTTGCTGGCGGGGACCGAATACCTCCCTGACTGATAGAGCAGTTTACAATTATATGTGGCAAAGCATAGGAGATGGGGATGGATTTGATGTAAAACCGGATCCCGAAAATTCAGAGGAAGGCTACTCAATGTCACAGGAAGGCTACCTGATGCATTACAATTTAAAAACAGGAATGATGAGCCTTATACGTCCTACAGAAGGCAAAGTAAAGGACAGATACAACTGGAATTCAGCACTTGCATTGGATCCATTTCATCAGGGAACACTTTATTATGGAAGCCAGTTTGTTCACAAAAGTACGGACAAAGGAAAAACCTGGACTATAATCAGTCCGGATTTAACCACTAACGACACAACAAAACAAAAACAGGCTGAAAGCGGGGGACTAACAATCGATGCAACAGGCGCTGAAAATTACACAACAATAATTTCAATTTCCCCTAGCCGTATTAAAGAAGGAGTTATCTGGGTTGGTACTGATGATGGCAATGTTCAGTTAACTAAAGATGGTGGAAAAACCTGGACAAAAGTTTCCGATAATATTATAAAAGAAGAGCTTGCGCCTGAAGGTGTGTGGGTTCCTAGAGTTCGTGCTGGAAAACACGATGCAGCAACTGCATATGTTGTAATGAATGATTATCGAAGATATAATTGGAATAAATATATCCTTGTAACCCACGACTATGGTGCAACCTGGAAAAACATCGCAACAAAAAATATCGATGGTTTTGCACTTACTTTAATGGAAGATCCTGTTGATAAAAACCTTCTCTTCGTGGGGACAGAATTCGGTCTTTATTTTACAATTGATGGAGGAACTCACTGGAACAAATGGACTTCCGGGTTACCAACCGCTCCTGTAATGGCTCTTGCTTTTCAGAAAAGAGAAAATGACCTGGTTATTGGAACACACGGAAGAGGTGTTTATATCCTGGATGACGTATCTCCATTAAGAGATTTAAACGAAAAAATATTTAAAGAAAAATCACATCTTTTCCCTATCAATGATGCTTTCGAATATGATTTTGCATCTGCAGGATCTGCACCGGTTTCAGGAAGTACTGAATTCAAAGGAGAAAATAAACACTACGGGGCAATGTTTACTTATTATTTAACTTTACCTGACAGCATAAAAGAGCTTGAAGGCACACCAAAAGAAAAGAAAGCCACAATTGAGATTATGAACAGCGATTCCACTGTTATCCGCACTATTAAAGGAACGATGAAGAGGGGAATCAACAGGTCATACTGGGATTTAAGAAAAAAAGCATTCAACAGACCTAGGGCGAAAAAAAGAAATGCTGAGGAAAGAGGTGGCATCAGAGTTTTACCTGGACATTATTTAGTGAAAATTAAGGCTGGTGATCAGACAATGACTGGCGTTTTTGATGTTAAAAAGGATCCCAGATTTAATACAAGCGATGATGTCCTAAAAGCAAACTATGATTTTGGTATGAATGTAGGCGAGTTAAGTGAAGCTGCTGCAAAAATGTTTAACCAGATTGAGATTTCGCTTAATGAAATAAAAACCTTTGATGAGTTTGCTGCAAATATTGATTCGGCAAAAGCAAAAGCCCTCAAGAAACAAGGTAATGAACTTAAGAAAAAGCTTGTTACACTTATGAACAAAATTACACCTGATAGCACACAAACAGGTTACCATGATAATAGTGGAATACTAACTTCAGAAATAGGAGAATTGGGCTGGATGTCATCCGATCCTCTTGAAAAGCCTATGCAGAATGCCCTTGTTAAGTATGATAAAACAAAGAAATTGGAAGAAGAGTTAATTAATGAATTCAATACACTTTACGCAAAAGATGTCATTGATTTTCAGAAGGCAGTTCAAGCCTCAGGTTTTACAATTTTCAGCAACTATAAAAAAGTTGGGTTGAAATAATTAATCAACAGTAGAGATGACCCTCTGGACCATCTCTACTTTCAATTAAAGTATATTTTTTAACTTTGACAATCCTGTCTTGCTCACCGGCAGTAGCTGCTCATTCTTTAAGATAATTCGGTAGGATTCTTTATCGTGCTGCTCAAGGTGTTTAATAAAATCAATGCTTATCATATATGAGCGATGTATTCTAACGAAATAATTTGGATCGAGGTGATTTTCAAAATACTTCATAGTTTTTTGCTTTAGGAATTTTCCGATGTCAGAATGTATCATTACATAATCATCCTGAGCTTCAATCCATTTTATCTTTTCCACAGGGACAATATTTATTTTCCCCGCATCCTTAATAATTACCCTTTCAATATATTCAACTTTCTCATCGTTCTTTTCAATCAATTTCTGTATTGCTTCACTCTGGCTTGTCTTTTCTTTCAAATGGACAAGGGTTTTCTCTATTGCCTCATTAAATCTTTCTTCGCTGAAAGGCTTCAAAAGATAATCAACAGCATTTACTTCAAATGCTTTGATCGCATAATGATCATACGCAGTAGTGAAAATTATTATGGGCGGATTTTCGATTAGTTCCAGCATTTCGAAACCAGTCATTCTAGGCATCTGGATATCGAGAAAAACTATATCGGGTTCTTCTTCATTTATTTTTTTAATTGCATCAAACCCGTTTGAGCATTCTGCTACAATTTCAAATTCAGTCCTTTTCGACAGATACTTCCTTGTGATTGATCTGGCAAGACTTTCATCATCTATTATGATTACTCTTATCTTATCTTTCATCATTAATTTCTAAATGTACAAATACAATTTACACAGGAATGAATAAAATTACCCTGAAAATGTTGTCTTCTTTCTCGACTTTCATTAGGTCTTTTTGTCCGTAAATTAATTCAAGTCGGTTAGTAATGTTTTTAAGGCCGATTCCTGCCCCTTTTTTGGGTTTCGATTCTTCATCAAAATTATTGGATAATGACAGAACGAGGTAAGAGTTTTCTACATTACATTTTAATACCAATTTTACAGTACTTAGTGTCTCATATACGGCGTGTTTGATCGCATTTTCAAAAAGTGGCTGTAGAATCATATTCGGTACTTCATATGATAAACACTCGGGTGATACTTCATCTACAAACTCAAACTTATCTTCAAACCTGATTTTTTCAATTTCAAGATATAACTTTATGTTCTTAAGTTCCTCGCTCAATTTATTCTTTTGTTTCTCATTGTTTGCCAGCGTATAACGCAAAAAATCAGCAAGTTTTAAGATCATACTCTTGGCTTTATCAGGATCAATTGCTGTTAATGCGCTCATTGAGTTTAAACTATTAAAAATAAAATGGGGATTTATCTGAAATTTAAGATTTCTCAATTCTGCTTCGGTAACAAGATTTTTTAATTCCGTTTCTCTTACAGCCCTCTCTTTAAAATTTGAATAATAAATTATTATGTAATAAAAAGATATTATTAATAAGTAAAAGAGAATCCCGAGTAGAAATCTCCAGACCAGAGTACTCTGAAAAAAATTTGTGAACTGAGTGCCAAGATTTACTACATATACTATAAAACCATAACCAATTGCTAACCATGCGGTGGTTGCTAGTATAGCAGCAACCAGATGATTGATCGCAGTTTTAGTTATGCCGGCATCAAGAGACATAAAGCGGACAGGGTACCAGAAGGCAAGCCCAAATCCGCTTAAAAGAATATTGAAAACCAGGCTGTCGGTAATGGATAACGTAATGTTTCCGTTTAATCCAAAATATAAGAGGGAAAAATAAATAATTGATACCAGCAGCCAGAATGAAAAATAAAGATATATACTTTTTATTGAATTAAGGATCGGATTTTCAGTCATTGGATTACCTTAAATCATAATTAACTTTATGATCTAACCTCACCACCCCCAAATAATACAAAACCCTTTATCAGCAGCGTTCTTTCAGTATCAATCACAGCATCGGGATCTCTTCTTATCTTATTTGAAAATCCTCCGAATATCGGCAGTATATCTATCATTACAGTCCAGTTAGAAGGAACTATAATGTTTGAGCCTCCAAAGACTGCAACAAAATCAATTATATTTACCCCTTGCGCCAGTTTACAATCTCTAAGGTCAATTTCTGAGCCTCCAAAAATTGAAGTTATATTTCCGCCTTTGAAATTATCAGTCACAATTATTTTATGCCCGCCGCCAAATATTGCTATGTCATCAACACGATCAGAATTTATTTGATCATAGCCTCTAAAATGAGTTGTATTTTCTTCCTGCTTATGTTTGTAGCCTCCTTCGCTGCTTCTATATGTTCTCTTTCTTAAAATTATAAAAATACCAAATGCTATCAATAAGATCGGAACAACTATGCTGCTGTCATAATAAACCCAGGGAAAGATTCTGGGTATCATAAAAAATATACCGATCAACAATATAAACATTCCCAGCAACCTTCGTGATGTGTTTATTATTAATACTATTCCGAGAGCTATTAATATAGCAGGAAAGGAAAATATAACTCTTGCAATATTGAAGTTGATTAAATCCATGCTATCAAGCAGAAAAAGACCTCCGAGCACCACTAGCAGAATACCGATTACATTTCTTGAGTCGTAATTCCTTTTGTTATTATCCTGTTTGATCTCTTCCATAAAAACTCTCCTTTGAATAGTCGATTATCTATCCAGCATAAACATATAGTACATTAAAACTATATTAAAGCAAAAATCGGTGAATAGCCGAAAATTACCGGTAAAATAAGGAAAAACAATGATTTGCTAAAACAAAAAGGGAAGTCTTTGTACTTCCCTTAAACTTTGGATAATGCTTGAAAATTTAAATCACATGTTTTCAGATAAAGCCAATGTAGCCTCTTTAACTTTTTCTAGGCCTTTTTCAAGATCTGCTATTATGTCATTAACATTTTCAATTCCCACGGAAAGCCTGACTAATCCTTCCGTAATTCCTCCGGCCAGCCTGGCTTCTTTCCCCATTGAATAATGAGTCATACTCGCAGGATGTTGAATTAGGCTTTCTACTCCTCCAAGGCTGACCGCCAGCTGACATAGTTTTACTGAATTCATCAAAACCTGACCGGCTTCAAAGCCGCCTTCAAGTTCAAAAGTTATCATTCCACCTGGACCTTTATGTTGCTTCTGACCAATTTCAAATTGAGGATGACTTTTTAATCCTGGATAGCTGACGCTTTTGATCTGAGAATGTTTTTCCAGATATTCAGCAACAATAATCGCATTTTCGCAATGTTTCTTCATTCTCAAAGCAAGAGTTTTAATCCCCCTATGAACAAGAAATGAATTAAAAGGATCTATGACCCCTCCAATTTGGTTCAAAACTTTTCTAAATGATTTATAAGCTTGATCGTCTTTTACTATAACAATTCCACCAACTACATCAGCATGGCCATTTAAAAATTTTGTTAGACTATGGAGGACAACGTCAGCTCCAAACTCAAACGGTTTCTGCAATGCAGGACTCATAAATGTATTATCGACAACAAGCACTGCATTATTATTATGAGCTATCTCAGCCATTGCGTGAATATCTGTAATAGCAAGTGTAGGATTTCCTGGAGTTTCGATATACAAAACCTTTGTATTTGGTCTAACAGCCTTTTTTACAGCTTCAATATTTGATGTATCTACAAAAGTAGATTCAACTCCAAATTTATTCATTACTGTGTTCAGCAAAGTTGTTGTAGGACCATATACTGCGGCAGAACATAAAATGTGATCACCTGCAGATGTAAGACTGGCAAACACTGTATGAATAGCAGCCATCCCGCTTCCACAACCTAAAGCTTTGTAACCGCCTTCAAGCCCGGCTATTGCATTTTCCATTGCTTCCACAGTTGGATTGGCCATTCTTGTATAGATGTATCCTCTTCGCTCGCCCGCAAACAGCGACGCTCCATGCTGTGCAGATTCAAACTTAAATGTTGATGTCTGGTAAATAGGCGGAACTACTGCTCCGAATTCATTTTCATCAATTCCCGAATGAACACATTTGGTTTCAAAATCGGTGGGTGTTCCTGTTTTCATAATACCCCTCAAAGTGATGCAAGAAAATTATATATAATTCATTAATTAGCCTTTAAAAATACAGCTATTTCCTCTGAAAGTAAATTTTATATACTGTTTCAGCTAGTCATGTACTTGATTTGGATAAAAGAAATAATTAACAAAAATCTTAAATTTTCCACATCTTTTATCAAACTCGGCCATATTTGGACGAGGCTTTTTCAATTTACTTAGAATGTTATTCTGCCTATTTTAATTTATCTGTTAACTAAACTTCAAAAATATATGTATACTGAAAAATTTCTTGTAAAACAAAATCCCAAAATTGATCTCGCCAAAATTAAGACCAACTATTCAGGGGATCTGAAATCAAAAAAAGATGCAAACAGTATCTTAAAAGAAAATATTAAGAAAATGGCAGAGTTGCAGGATAAGCTATATGCCCAGGATAAATTTGCCATATTGCTAATATTTCAGGCAATGGATGCTGCAGGAAAGGATGGAATGATTAAACACGTTATGAGCGGACTAAATCCACAGGGGACACAGGTTTTCAGTTTCAAGCAGCCGTCAACTGAAGAGTTGGATCATACTTATCTCTGGAGAATTAACAAGGCTCTCCCGGAAAAAGGAAGAATTGGAATTTTTAACCGCTCACACTATGAAGAAGTGCTGGTTGTTAGAGTTCACAATTTAATCTTAAATCAGAAATTACCTGAGCAATTTGTAAACGATAAAATCTGGGATATGAGATATGAACAAATAAATAATTTTGAAAAGTATCTATATGAAAATGGAACTATAATACTAAAATTCTTTCTTCATATTTCAAAAGACGAACAAAAGAAAAGATTTCTTAAACGAATTGATGATGCCTCAAAAAACTGGAAGTTTTCAGCCGCAGATTTAAAGGAAAGGGAATTCTGGGATAAATATCAAAAATGTTACACCGAAGCGATTTCAGCTACCAGCAAAAAACATTCACCTTGGTTCATAATTCCTTCTGATAAAAAATGGTTCAGTCGATTGGCCGTTTCAGATATTATTATTTCTGCAATGGAAAAGATAAATCTTCAATATCCAAAATTATCGGGTGAACAACTTGAAAACCTAAAAAATGCCCGGAAGGTTCTTGAAAAGCAATAAATTCTGGATCTTTTTTTAATGAATATCCTCATAATAATTAGTTAAACAACTCATTTATTTTCTCGGGTGGACGAGCCAATATTGCCTTATTTCCCATTTCAATTATAGGCCTTTCAATTAAATCAGGATTCTTGATCATCATTTTAATAATACTTTTTTCAGTTTCTTTCTTAACATCAATTGACTTTGTAGTTTTTTCCCGCTTGCGCAAAAGCTCTACTGCTGTCATATTCATTTTTTTCAGCAAGCTCTTTAATTTTTGTTCAGTAAACGGTTCTATATAATAATTAACTCTATTTAAATCTACTCCCCTTGCCTCAAGCAATTTATTCACTCTTCTGCAGGTTGTGCAGGTTGGTTTCTCATAAATTGTCATTTTCTTCCTATTATTTATGGTATGCTAATTGTTATTAATTAACTAAATTATGGAATTATTAAATAAAATCAACCAAATTAGTATATGGGGAAATAATAATTGTGCTCTCCCCCACAATAAGCTGTTATCAATAAATTACTTACAGGAACAAAATCTTTAAAAGCTTCTTTTTTCTAAAAACATAATTATTTATATTCTAAGATGATATACTCATAAATTATGAAAATATATAATTATCTATTAAATACGATTTCAACCAAAGGGGCAGCCTATCTTATTCTGATTGATCCTGACAAAATTTCTCATGATAAATTGCCTGTTTTTGTAAAACATTGTCAAAAATCGGGTGTTGATGCATTTCTTCTTGGCGGGAGTTTAATGATGAATGACCGCTTTGAAGATTTCATACTTACTGTTAAAAAGAATTGCACAATCCCTACAATAATATTTCCCGGTGGCGTTAATCAGGTTTCGCCAAATGCCGATGCAATTTTATACCTCTCGGTCGTCAGTGGCAGGAATCCTGAACATTTGATTGGCAAGCACGTACTTGCAGCTCCCTTTGTAAAACAGGCCGGAATTGAGCCAATTTCAACTGGCTACATTTTAATCGAATCTGGACTAGTTACAACAGTTCAATATGTAAGCGGCTCCCAGCCTATCCCAAGAAATAAACCAGAAATTGCAGCCGCAACAGCATTAGCAGCAGAATATCTTGGTATGAGATTGATTTATCTGGAAGCTGGGTCCGGTGCTCACCAAACCGTGCCAAATGAAATGGTACAAGCTGTTTCAAATTATTGCTCAGTGCCGCTGGTAGTGGGAGGAGGAATAAGAAATGCGGCCGAAGCAGGCGAAAAAGTCAGATGCGGTGCTAAAATTATTGTAACCGGAAATTATTTTGAAGATGAAAATAACTGGGATCAAATTAAAGAATTCGCAGAAGCGGTGCACGTTAAATTACCTGTTACTGTTTAGATACTTATCTCTTTCACATCATATAAATCTGCTGGGAACTATATTAAATTGGACAAAAAAAAATTCATCGCTGATTCATTAAACGAAAGCTCTGATACAAAATTAAAAATGCTTAAGGAATGTTCACAGGATATCCTTTCAGCAGTAAAGATAATTTCCGATGCCTATAGAAATGGGAAAAAAGTGCTCCTGTGCGGTAATGGGGGAAGCGCTGCAGATTGTCAGCATATTGCTACGGAGCTTATGATAAGATTAAGCCATCACATTAATAGGCCGGCCTTGCCTGCTATAGCTCTAACAACCGACACTTCAAATCTCACAGCGGGAGGCAATGATATGGGGTTTGAAAATGTTTTTGCCAGAAACATTGAAGGTCTTGGGAATGAAGGAGACGTGCTTATAGCAATTTCTACCAGCGGTAATTCGCTTAACATTGTTAAAGCAGTCGAAAAAGCTGAACAGAAAGGAATGCGGGTGATTGGTTTCCTGGGAGGGACAGGCGGTAAATTAAAAAGCTCTGTCCATCTTCCAATTATCATTCCTTCACCAAACACCCAAAGGATACAGGAAGGACATATAACAACTGCACACATAATCTGCGAATTGGTGGAAGATGAACTCTATGGAAATTCCTGAATTTTACAATGAATACTCCAAGGATTATTAAAAGAAAAGAAATAACTTTAAATGAATCTCAAACCAAACTTGTAGTTAGCGGCTGGGGAAAAGATGCCTTTGAAAACTCAGTCGTAGAAAAAATAACCTACCTTTCCGATAACCTGAAAGTCAAAGGATTTATTTCCTACCCCAAAGATACTTCAAAAAAATATCCTTGTGTGATCTGGAATCGCGGAGGAATTGGCAACCGCGGAGCTATAGACTCATTTACTGCAAGGGGTATTTATGGACAGCTGGCAAGCTGGGGATATGTTGTTTTTGCATCACAGTACAGGGGAAATGCTGGTGGAGAAGGCCGGGAAGAATTAGGAGGAAAAGATGTAAACGATATTCTGAATCTTGTGCCCCTTGCTGATGGATTTAATTGCGCCGATAAATCAAAATGGGGAATTGAAGGTTGGAGCAGAGGTGGTATGATGACTTATTTGGCCCTGACAAAAAACCAAAATTTTAAATGTGCAATCCTGGTTGGCGCCATGACTGATCTGAAAAATTATTTTTATGATAGCCCGCGTGTCTATGAGAGATTCAAAGATCTTGCCAGTGAAAAAAAACTGAAAGAAATAATTTCTGAAAGATCAGCTATTAATATTTCTGATAAACTGCCTAGAATTCCTTACCTTATGATTCATGGCGGGGACGACAAAATGGTGTCTCCTCTTCAATCAATCGAAATGGCAAAAAAATTACAATCACAAAATTTTGATTACAGACTTGTGGTCTTGGAAAACGGGGATCATTTTCTCAGAAATCATAGAAAGGAGGTGAACTCTCTTAGAAAAAATTGGTTCTCAAAGTACTTGGTTTAGCTGAAATATACGCCATTTTACTAGTAAGGACTGGTATCTCAATCTATCAGACTAAGCTTTAATTTGAAATGGCATTTTGTGCATTTATTTCCTATAGTTTATTGTAATGTTGCATATTTCCACACAGCCTATAACTAGGGTACAACTGGCCTTCACCTGGCCTTAAATGACTCCTTGGTCAGGTAAAATTAAGCATAGCAATTGTCAATATGAGATTACGCTTGAACTCTCTGACAGCAAGGATATAACTAGGTTCAATCTGATCTCAATAACAGTATTAAATTGTTTGGCTCTTATAATGTGATTTCAGTATCAGTGCTGAAAGCAATATTCGTAAAGATTTTTACTATACTTTCCTGAGATACCACCGGCTTCTGCCATTCTTGTATTTTTTACTCAAAACGATTAAGTTGATTATCTAATTTCTATTGAAAATCATCATTGTAGCCTCATTTTTACGGGATAATAATGACTTTAACAGTTCTCGTTTATCCTGGTTTAAGATGAAAAGAACATTATTTAAGAACTATATGAGAGTTATTATTCCACTTTTGCAAAATTGTTAAACTGATTTATAGGCATTTGAAATGAGCAATGAGAACCATAAAGACATTGAATTAAAAGAACTGGAAACCAGAGAGTGGTTTGAATCATTAGATTATGTAATTGAACACAGTGGTGGGGAACGTGTGAAGGAACTTCTGCATCAGTTACAGATAAGAGCCCTCAAAGCTGGAATAAGCATTCCTTTTTCGGCTAACACTCCCTATATAAATACAATCCCAAGAGAAAAGCAGCCTCCCTTTCCAGGCGACAGAGAAATTGAAAGAAGAATAAAAAGCCTGATCCGGTGGAATGCAATGGCAATGGTTGTAAAAGCAAATAAGCAGGAATCAGGAATTGGCGGGCATATTTCAACCTACGCATCAGCTGCAACTTTGTATGAAATTGGATTCAACCATTTCTTCCGCGGTAAGGGCGAAGAATATGATGGTGATCAGGTTTATTTTCAGGGACACGCTTCTCCCGGCATTTATGCCAGAGCTTTTCTCGAAGGAAGATTATCAATTAAAAAACTTGAAAACTTCAGACGCGAGTTAAAGTCAGGCGGTGGTCTATCTTCCTACCCTCATCCCTGGCTTATGCCTAACTTCTGGGAATTCCCTACTGTATCAATGGGACTGGGACCGATTATGGCAATTTACCAGGCTAGGTTCAACCGTTATCTGGAAGATCGAGGATTGAAAAAAAATAATAATCATAAAGTGTGGGCATTTTTAGGTGATGGTGAGACTGACGAACCAGAAGCGCTGGGAGCTATAACCCTTGCTGCAAGAGAAAAACTGGATAACTTAATTTTTGTAATCAATTGTAACCTGCAGAGACTTGATGGGCCGGTAAGGGGTAACGGAAAAATAATTCAGGAACTTGAGGCAGCATTCAGAGGTGCCGGGTGGAATGTTATAAAAGTTATCTGGGGTGAAGATTGGGACCCGCTTCTCGAAAAAGATAAAAACGGCAAACTGGTTAAAAGAATGGGTGAAGTTGTTGACGGACAATATCAAAAATATTCAGTGGAAACCGGAGAATATATACGCGAACATTTTTTTGGAGTTGATCCTGAATTGCTGCAAATGGTTGAGAATTTTTCAGATGAACAATTGAAGAAGATGAAAAGGGGTGGTCACGATCCTGAGAAAGTTTTTGCTGCTTATAAAGCTGCTGTTGAACATATAGGCTCACCGACGGTGATCCTGGCCAAAACTATTAAAGGCTATGGATTAGGTGAAGCCGGCGAAGGTAAAAATATAACACATCAGCAGAAAAAACTTAATGAGGATGAATTAGGTGAATTCAGAACAAGGTTTGGTATTCCTATTTCAGATGAAGAGGTAGCAAAGGCGCCGTTCTACAGACCTGCAGATGACAGTCCTGAAATTAAATATATGACTGAACGAAGAAAAAATTTAGGTGGATATGTCCCTTCTCGAAAAACTGATATCCGCCCTATTAAAGTTCCACCCGAAGACATTTTTGAAGAATTTTATAAAGGCACAGAAGGAAGAGATGCTTCTTCTACTATGGTTTTTGTGAGGATTCTGGCTAAACTATTAAAGGATAAAGAAATCGGAAAATACATTGTTCCCATCGTGCCCGATGAAGCAAGAACTTTTGGAATGGAAGCTTTATTCAGGCAGGTTGGAATTTATGCCCACGCAGGCCAATTGTACGAACCTGTGGATAAAGCCAGTCTTCTTTACTATAAAGAAGCAAAGAATGGACAGATACTCGAAGAAGGAATTACTGAAGCAGGCTCTATTTCTTCATTTATTGCGGCAGGTACGGCTTACACAACTCACGGATTAAATATGATTCCCTTCTTTGTTTACTATTCAATGTTCGGTTTGCAGAGAATTGGTGATCTTGTCTGGGCCGCAGGCGATATGAGCTGCAAAGGATTTCTTATAGGTGGTACTTCAGGAAGAACTACTCTGGCAGGGGAAGGTCTGCAGCATCAAGACGGAAACAGCCACCTGCTTGCATACCCTGTTCCAAACCTGGTAGCCTATGATCCGGCATTTGCATACGAGCTGGCCGTAATCATTAGGAATGGAATTAAGCGTATGTACGAAGATCAGGAAAACGTTTTTTATTATATCACGGTTATGAATGAAAATTATCCAATGCCTGAGATGCCGAAAGGTGCTGAGAAAGGAATTGTAAAAGGAATGTACAAGTTTAAAGCTTCAACCAAAAAAAGTTTCAAATTAAAAGCTCATTTGTTCGGCAGCGGAACTATACTAAATGAAGTTTTAAAAGCTCAGGAAATTCTGGAAAAGAACTATAAAGTAGCCACCGATGTCTGGAGTGTTACAAGCTATAAAGAACTTAGAAAAGATGCCCTTGAAGCTGAAAGATGGAATCTTATGCATCCAACTGAGAAACAAAAAGTGCCATACATTACAAGCACACTCCAAAATGAAAAAGGTGTTTTTGTTGCTGCATCTGATTATGTGAAAGCACTTCCTGACTCGGTCGCAAAATGGTTTCCGGGAAAATTATATTCCCTTGGAACTGACGGGTTCGGAAGAAGTGAAGGAAGAGCGTCGTTAAGAGATTTCTTCGAAGTTGATGCAAAGCACATAGCACTTGCTACACTGCATTCGTTTGCAAATGAGAAAAAGATCAAAGCTGAAATTGTTAAAAAAGCAATGAAGGAACTAAAGATTGATCATAATAAACCAAACCCGCTGGTTTCATAGCAAAATTACTGAATTGATATAGAAAATTTTTAATAAGGTTTTTACAATGGCTTTAGATTTAAAATTACCGGAACTTGGCGAAAACATCGACTCTGCCGATGTTTTAAACGTGCTGGTAAAAAACGGGGATAAAATTGAAAAGGATCAATCAGTCATAGAGATAGAAACCGACAAAGCAACCATCGAAGTGCCATCTACTATCTCTGGAACAATAACCGATATAAAAATAAAGGAAGGCGACAAAATAAAAGTTGGCCAGATTATTCTCACAGTAGATGATCGCGGAAAATCTCAGAATAAAAAGATAGTAGAGCAAAAAGCTTCTGATACCGAAATTAAAAAAGAATATAATTCTGAAAAACACGAGGAGAAAAAAGGAAGCAGTTTAGATCAGCAGGAAAAAGTTCCATCAGGAGAAAAGAAGACAATTAATTTCAAGTTACCTGAACTGGGCGAGAACATTGAAACTGCAGATGTTTTAACTGTTCTGGTAAAAAAAGGTGAAATAATAAAGAAAGATCAGAGTTTGCTTGAAATAGAAACTGACAAAGCAACCATTGAAGTGCCTTCAAATGTTGGTGGAAAAATTTTGGATGTGCTTATCAAAGAAGGCGAAAAGGCTAAAGTCGGACAAATTATTTTCAAAATAGAAACAAGCGATTCTACTGAAGAAAATATTAAAAAAGAAACACCTAAGGAAGAAAAACCCGAGCCTCCTAAAACTGAGGAAGAAATAAGACAAAAGGGGGAAGTCGAAGTTTATCAATCACTTGAAACAGAAAGCCAGCCTCCGATAAAAAGAGGAGCTGCACCTGCCGCACCCTCTGTGAGAAAATTAGCTCGGGAACTTGGCATTAATATTAATAAAGTTCAGGGTTCGGGACCGGCAGGCAGAATTTCAATGGATGATGTTAAGGCTTACGTTAAAAAATTAAATCTTGAAAAGGGTCCGGGACTGGGTTTTGGAATTAAAGCTGAACCGTTGCCTGATTTTTCGAAGTTTGGAGATATTACAACTGAACCGATGAGCAAGATCCGCTCAGTAACAGCCGATCATTTAAGCTATGCCTGGTCAACTATTCCTCATGTTACCCAGTTCGATATAGCCGACATAACAATCCTGGATCAGGCGCGTAAAGCCTATAACCCGAAAGTCGAAAAAGCTGGGGGTAAATTAACCGTTACCTCAATACTTATAAAGGTTATCGCTGCGGGAATGAAAGCTTTTCCAAAGTTCAATAGCAGTATTGATATGGAAAAGAAAGAAATTATTTATAAAAAATATTATAATGTTGGAATTGCTGTTGACACTGACAATGGATTGATTGTACCGGTAGTTAAAAATGCTGATAAGAAAAACCTGACTGAACTCTCCGTGGAAATGGGTCAATTAGCCGAAAAAGCAAGAAATAGAAAAATCTCTCTGGATGATCTGCAGGGCGCTTGTATGACTATTACAAATCTTGGTGGAATTGGAGGCACTTCATTTACACCAATTGTAAATTCCCCGGAAGTTGCAATTCTTGGAGTGTCTCGAAGCAGCTTCAAGCCGGTTTATATTGATAAAACCTTTAAGCCAAGACTAATGCTCCCGCTTTCTCTTTCATATGATCATAGAATTATTGATGGTGCAGATGCTGCCAGGTTTTTAAGATGGGTATGTGAAGCGCTTGAGCAGCCTATGAAAATACTTCTCGAAGAATAATTTTTAATTTTGGATCTTTAAATGATTAATACTCAAGTTGTAGTAATTGGTGGTGGACCTGGCGGTTATGCTGCGGCCTATTTAGCTTCCGATTTAGGAATGCAGGTTACTCTTGTTAACCTCGACAAAAATCCCGGAGGAGTTTGTCTCTATAAAGGCTGTATTCCCTCTAAAGCATTATTGCACGTTGCAAAACTTATAAATGAAACTGAAGACGCAAAAAAATGGGGAATTGAATTTGGTAAACCAAATATTGATCTGGATAAATTAAGAAACTGGAAAGACAGTGTTGTAGAAAAGCTAACAAGTGGGGTCGGTCTTGTCGGCAGGCAAAGAAAAATAAGTTTTGTTCAGGGTAAAGCGAGTTTTGTAAGTTCATCAAAACTTAAGATTGATAAAATTGAAGGGGGTACGGAAGAACTGGACTTCGAAAAAGCAATTATTGCTACCGGCTCGGTAATTGCGACAATTCCATCACTTAACCTGGAGAGCAAAAGAGTTCTGAATTCAACTACTGCTCTTGAATTACCTGCAATTCCCAAAAGATTACTCGTTATCGGTGGCGGATACATAGGCCTTGAACTGGGCTCTGTTTATCAGGCTCTAGGCAGTAAAGTCTCCGTGGTTGAGATGACTGCCGGCTTGCTTCCCGGCGCAGATAGAGATCTCGTAAATTTTCTTGCTAAAAAAATTGAAAAGTCTTACGAAAAAGTAATGCTGAATTCAAAAGTAATAGAGATGAAAGAAGTAAAAGATGGAATTACTGTAAAGATCCAAACTTCAGGGGATGGAAAGATTACAGAAGAAGTTTACGATTATGTACTTATGTCAATTGGCAGAAAACCCGATACAGCAGGATTAGGATTAGAAAATACAAATGTAAAATTAACTAATAGAGGCTGGATAAAGGTTAACGAGCAAATGAGAACAGATGATCAGAATATTTTTGCTATAGGTGATATAGCCGGTGAACCCATGCTTGCTCATAAAGCTTCTCATGAAGGAAGAGTTGCTGCCGAAGTGATTGCCGGTCATAAAGTAGCATTTGAACCTCTGGCAATTCCTGCAGTTGTTTTTACCGATCCGGAAATTGCTTGGGCCGGTATAACTGAAAGTCAGGCAAAGGATAAAGGCATCAATTATGAAATTGCCAGATTCCCATGGGCAGCATCGGGAAGAGCACTTACGCTTGACAGAAGCGATGGAGTAACAAAATTAATTGTCAATCCGGAAACACAGAGAATTTTGGGCATTGGTATTTGTGGACCGGGAGCGGGAGAATTAATCGCCGAAGGAGTGCTGGCAATTGAAATGGGTGCTAATTTAACTGATTTGAGACTTACAATTCATCCGCATCCGACTCTTTCAGAAACAATTATGGAATCAGCAGAAGCTTTCTTTGGACAAAGCACACATATGTATAAACCCAAAAAGAAATAAATATATTTTTGTTTGGAACTAAATTAAACTGAGCTTGTCCCACTTATCAAAAATATATTCTCATTTCGTTCTAAAATCTCTATCTTTAATTTTTGTTTTATACTTTGCACTTATATACAAACTATACTGTGAATGATATATTAACTAATAAACTATCCTTCTTTTCCGTGTGTTTATTCATTTTGATGTTGCAGGCTACATCCCAAGCACAGAATAAAACAATTTATGCTGTAAGAGTTAATACTCCTCCTGTTCTGGATGGTGTGCTTAATGATTCTGTTTGGGCACTGGCAAAACCAATTTCTGATTTCACTCAACAGGAACCAATCGCAGGCAATAAAGCAACATTCAAAACCGAAGTAAGAATTATTTACGATAGTAAAAATCTTTATGTAAGCTTTATGTGTTACGATAATGATCCCAGTAAAATTATTGCACGTGCGTTAAGGCTCGATGGTGCTTGGGGAGCAGATGACAACATTTCTTTATATTTTGATACTTTCAATGACGATAGAAACGCATACTGGTTTGGGACCAATCCTCTTGGTATGCGGGATGATGCATTACTAACCAGCAGTAATGGCTTCAGTGGATTCCATGAAAGCTGGAACGGTATCTGGGATGTAAGTTCCGCAATAGTAGATAGTGGTTGGAGCACAGAAATGGTTTTTCCATTTTCAACTTTTAAATTCTACGATAAAGATGTACAACATTGGGGGGTAAATTTTCAACGAGTGATACAAAGATTGGGAGAAACCGATCAATGGGCCGGCATCGGAAAAGATAAGGACTTCTTTAATATTTCTTTTGCTGGGGATCTTCTGGGAATAAATGGAATTAAAAGAGGAAATCCCATATATTTAAAGCCATTTGTAACTGCAGGAGCAGAGGCAACTAACGAGGCAAACACTTATATTCATAAATTAGGATTAGATGTAAAATATGGAATAGCACAGGCACTATCGCTGGATCTAACATTCAATACAGACTTTGCACAAGTGGAATCTGACAGGTCAATAATAAATCTTACAAGATTCCCCCTTTTTTTCCCAGAAAAAAGAGACTTCTTTCTTGAAGGAGCAAGCGTCTTTAACTTTTCTTTTGGAGGAAATGATAATCTCTTCTACAGTAGAAGAATAGGGATCCACAATGGTCATGAAATTCCGATAATTGCCGGAGCAAAGTTAGTAGGCAGAGCTGATAAAATGGAAATTGGTTTTATAAATATGCAGACTAGGAACGAGGATATATTACCTTCCACTAATTATGGAGTAGCAAGAGTTAAGTATGATGTATTTGATCAATCGTATGTTGGTGGATTTATATCAAACAGAGTTTCAAGAGATAATTTTAATAGGTCACTTGGTCTTGATGCTGTGATGACGACCAGTTCTTTGTTCGGAGATAAGACTCTGTCCATTGGTACAAATATTGCAAAGACTGATGAAAAGCACGGGCCTAAAAATTCTTGGGCAGGAAGGTTTTACCTTGATTACCCAAACGACCTTATTAACCAGTTTATGGCATATACTTTTATACAGGAAAATTTTAACCCTGGAATTGGATTTGTATCAAGAACCGGAACCCAGGAATTTGATTATAATCTTGATATCTCACCGCGTATTAATTGGGGAATTATTAACCAGTTAAGGTTCGCACCAATTGAATCAGGGTTCCTTTATGATAGAGATAATAACCTGCTTGGCGCTGATATTACTTTTCAGCCTTTTGGCTTTTCTACCATTCATAATGATAATTTCTCTTTCCAAATCGACAGGCAATTCGATTACGTGCAAAATTCATATACAATCTTTAATAATACTACTATTCCGGCAGGAAGATACTGGTATACCAATTATGACCTGCAGCTGGGAACAGGAAGAGGACGGCCATTATATGGTAAAATAGAATTGAATACAGGAAATTATTATACTGGAAAAAGAAATTATTATTATACTGAATTAAATTGGATCTCGGATAAACAGTTTACGTTGTCAGTAGACTATCAGCGTAATGAGATTTCTCTTCCTCAGAACAAATTTACAACAAATGAGGTCGGAGCAAATTTGCTATACGATTTTTCCACAAAGACACACACCTCGATTTTTGCGCAATGGAACAATGGTGATAAAGATTTAAATATTAATTATAGATTCAACTGGGAGCCCGAAGTTGGGAGCAATTTCTATTTAGTAATAAATCACCTTATTGATACCTCCGGTAAATTGAGGACAAAAGATTTTGCAATATTAGCAAAAATAGTCTGGTTATTTATAATTTGAAAATTCAAAAATTATTATGACTAAAATACTTGTAGGTTCAAAAAACCCTGTAAAGATCCGCTCTGTTGAAGAATCGTTTGAAAATTATTTTGAAAACATTGAAGTTATCGGAATTGATGTTAATAGCAGAGTATCTGCCCAACCCGTTAATGATGAAACTTTTGAAGGAGCAAAAAATCGAGCCTTTGAATTAATAAGAAAAAACAAAGAGGAGAAATTAAACGCTGATTTTTTTGTGGGAATTGAAGGTGGAATAACTCAGATTTATTCCAAATGGTTTGCTTTTGGCTGCATGTGTATCGCCGACAAAGATGGGAAAACCGGATTTGGAACTTCGGCACATTTTGAATTACCTGAACGAATAGTTAACGAATTATTGAACGGTAAAGAGCTAGGTGATGTTATGGATGAAATTCAAAATAAATCAAACACAAAACAAAAGCACGGTGCTATTGGTTATTTTACAAACGGTGCAATAGGCAGGGCGGAGTTATATATACCGGGATTGATAACCGCTTTAATACCATTCCTTCACAAGGAACATTACTTTTAGAATATATTACTTAATGAGTGCTAAATTAATTTAAAGGTATTAAAATGAAAAAAATATTACTTGCTTTATTATCTATGATATTTATTTTTAATTATTCATTCCCTCAAACAAATCCTTATCCGGCAACCACAGCCGAAAAAAGATTTGAAGCATTCAAGCAAAGGGAAAACCTTCGCAAGAATTCATTGTTAAAAAATGTACAACTTCGTTCAATCGGGCCAACTATTATGAGTGGAAGAGTCACAGATATAGATGTTAATCCTGAAGATCCTACAATTTTTTACGTAGCTTATGCAAGTGGGGGATTGTGGAAAACAACGGATAATGGAATTTCCTTCACTCCCATTTTTGACCACGAAGCTTCTATGACTATTGGTGATATTGCTGTCGATTGGAAACACGGTGAAACCATCTGGGTAGGAACCGGTGAAAATAATTCGAGCAGATCATCATACGCAGGAACCGGAATTTATAAAAGCATAGATAAAGGGAAAACATGGAATTACGTTGGATTGGGAGAGACACAGCATATTGGTAAAATTATTATTGATCCTGATGATCCAAACACTGTCTGGGTAGCAGCTGTAGGACATCTTTATTCCCCAAATTTGGAAAGAGGGATTTTCAAAACCACTAATGGTGGTAAAACCTGGGAAAAAACTCTGTTTATTGATGATAACACAGGAGCAATTGACCTTGTAATTGATCCGAATAATCCGCAAACCCTGTATGCCGCTACGTGGTACAGAACCAGAAGGGCATGGAATTTTGTGGGGGCCGGAAAAACTTCAGGGATTTATAAAAGTGAAGATGGCGGAAATAATTGGAAATTACTCTCATCTAAAGAAAGTGGCTTTCCGACTGGAGACGGAGTCGGTAGAATCGGTCTTGCAATCTATCCCAAAAATTCAAATATAATTTATGCAGTTGTAGATAATCAATCGCATAGACCTGAAGAAAAGACAAAAGAAAAACCGTCTATTACAAAGGAAATGTTAAAGAATATGTCAAAAGAGGATTTTCTAAAATTGAAGGATGAAGATATTAACAAATTCTTAGATGATAACAATTTTCCTATGGAGTATACCGCCGAAAAAATAAAACAAATGATTAAAGAAAATAAAATAAAGCCATCGGCACTGGTTGATTACATTTCTGATGAGAATGCTGATTTATACAATACACCAGTAATCGGGGCAGAAGTTTATAGATCCGATGATGGAGGGAAAACTTGGAATAAAACAAATAAAGGTTACATTAACGACTTGTTCTACACATATGGATATTATTTCGGATTAATTCGTGTTGATCCGGAAAATGTAAATGAAATTTATATAGGTGGTGTTTTTATCTTGAAATCAACAGACGGTGGCAAAACTTTCAAATCTATTGATGCAGACAATGTCCATGGTGACTTTCATACCATTTGGGTCGATCCAAATAAAGAAGGACACTTGATAATCGGAAATGATGGAGGATTAAATATTACCTATGATAATGGTAAAACCTACTTTAAAGCAAACACGCCTGCCGTTGGTCAGTTTTATTCTATAGCGGTCGATATGGATAAACCGTACAACGTTTATGGAGGATTACAGGATAACGGTGTGTGGACTGGTCCAAGCACCTACACACCAAACTATGAATGGTATGCATCAGGACAATATCCATTCAAATCAATAATGGGGGGAGATGGCATGCAGGTCCAGGTTGATACAACTGATAATACAACTGTTTATACTGGTTACCAGTTCGGCTTTTATTATAGGGTAAATAAAAATACTGATAAGTCTGATCCTGTTACTCCTGAAAGAAAGCTGGGTGAAAAGGCTTTAAGATTTAATTGGCAAACTCCCATTAAATTATCTCCGCACAATCACGATATCTTTTATATTGGAGCAAATAAGCTATTTCGTTCTCTTGATCAGGGGAAAACGTATCAGCCAATATCAGGTGATCTGACTAAAGGCCCAAAGAAAGGTGATGTCCCGTTTGGTACTTTGACTACCATCGACGAATCATCACTTAAATTTGGACTAATATATACTGGCAGCGATGACGGATTAGTTTATATTTCAAAGGATGGAGGAGGTAGCTGGACTAACATATCAACAGGATTACCGCAGAATCTTTACATTAGTAGAGTTTTCCCCTCATTCAAAGATACCGGAACAGTTTATGTCTCCTTAAATGGCTATAGATGGGATGATTTTAATTCATATGTTTATAAGTCAACTAATTACGGCTCATCGTGGGAAAAGATTGGAAATGATCTCCCGGCAGAACCTGTTAATGTTATAAAGGAGGACCCAATAAATTCGAACGTAATTTATGTCGGCACCGATCATGGACTTTATGTATCTCTGGATGCTGGCGAAACATTTATGGGAATGTTCAAGGGAATGCCCGATGTTCCCGTACACGACCTCGTTGTACAACCCCGTGATAAGGATATCGTTATCGGAACTCACGGACGATCAATTTATATCGGTGATGTAAATTACGTTGAACAATTAACCAATGATCTGCTGGCTGAAAATCTGCATTTATTCCCGCTCAAAAATGAAACTTATAAAGATTCATGGGGAAAGAAATACTATGCCTGGGGTCAGCCAAATGAACCCAAAATGAAAATTGTTTACTTCTCTGATAAAAATGGTGTTGCTAATTTCGATATAAAAACCGAAAATAATGATGTGGTTAAAACATTTTCAGATACTACATCAAAAGGCTTAAACATTGTCGATTATGATCTCTCTATTGATTCAAATAAAGTTGATCAGTATAAATCCTTTATAAAAGGGAAATCAAAGAGCGATGAAGATCAATTTAAAGAAACCGATACAGGGAAGACTTATCTGCATCCGGGTAAATATACTTTGGAAATTGAAATAGAAGGTATAAAAAAATCTCAATCATTTGAAATAAAAGAGCCGAAACAGAGAAAAAGGGATTCAGAAGATCAACGTCTTAAAAATGAAATTCCAATAAATTTCGAAAAGGATTAAAAATGAAAAACCTTGTAAGATTTCCTGCTTCAGTTATAATATTGATATGTAGCGTTTTCATAAATAATTATGGACAGGAAATAGACAGCAGGTACAAAAAAAATATTTTGGAAAAAGGCAAAGCCGAGTTAATAAAAACCGAGCTGGAATTTTACAAGGCAACACAAGAAAAAGGATGGGGGCAGGCATTTATTGAATTTGCTGATGACAGCGCGGCATTACTCAGACAGGATGCTTTTCCGGTAATTAATAAATCCGCAATTATACAGTTGTTTAAAGATAAGGAAGGTAATGTCTTAAATTTAAAATGGACGCCTTCAAAAGCTGAAATTTCGAATGATGGAAGTCTTGGCTACACTTACGGCAATTGGATATTTATATCGAAAGATAAAGATGGAAAAGAAGAATATACTTATGGGAATTATGTTACAATCTGGAAAAAACAACCCGGTGGCGGATGGAAATTTGTTCTTGATGGGGGAAATACGACTCCCCCTCCAGTAAAATGAAGAACAAAAAAGCCCGGCTTTTAATACCGGGCCATTTGCTTCCATATTAATAATTACTTATTCAGAACTTTGCCTATAGGCCATCATTCCACCAAGCACATTTATTGCCTTAAATCCATGATTCCTTAAAATTTCAGCAGCAAGTTTCGATGGGATACCCGATCTGCTGATAATATAAATATCCTGATTTTTATACTTAGCAAGTTCATTAATTCTCTTTTCAAGTTCCTGCAAAGGAATGTTTATAGCACCATCAATTTTTCCCAAAGGACCTGTAAGTTCGTCCTGCATTCTGACATCAAGAATCACAATAGACTTATTTGCTTTCATTTCCTTTTTGAAAGCATTTACTGTAACATTTTTCGCAGTCGAGTCAGCCTCTGCAGCAAATGAAGTTATTGCAAAAAAGATCATTAATAGTATTATTATCCTAAATTTTTGCATTTTTCATTCCTTTATTTCTCCGTTAGACACCATTAAATTGTAATAAGTTTCAAAAATATTCAATATTATTTCTGTAGAATCTCATTAATTAGCAATATTTGTCACTATTGATCTTCCAAACCTAATTTTTTCATTAGTCTTTCATGACATTCATCTGAAACTTCAAGATCATACTTTTTATAAAACTCTATCGTCTTTCCAACTGAAGAGAAATAATGCTGGCAGTTTGGACAATTTGAAAGATGTTCTTTTATCTCAATACATTTTTGAGATTCAAGTTCCTCCCCAAGACTTTCACAAATGTGATTCATCACAACTTTGCAATCAATCTTTTTTATGTTCATTTTTCCACCACTTTACTTATTTCATTTCTTAAAAATGCCCTTGCCCTGTGCAGCCTGGATTTCACTGCAGGTACTGAAAGATCAGCAATCTTAGCCGTCTCCTCCGTTGATAAGCCGTTTACATCCCGCAAAATAAAAACGACTCTATAATCAAGAGATAATTTGCTAATTGCGTCATCAAGTATTCTTTTTAATTCGGCATTTTCAGTTAAATCAGAAGGAACAGAACTCCAATCCGGTATTAATTTATCTTCCGGTATATCTGCTTGATCGTCATCTAATGAAACAAAATTATATTTTTTCTTTCTCAAATCCATCAGGCAGTGATTCATTACTATTCTGTAGAGCCACGTTGAAAGCTTTGATTTTCCATCAAACTGGCTAAGAGATTTTATCATACTTAGAAAAGTTTCCTGCATAGTGTTCTCTGCTTTTTCAGGATCCCGGCAAATCTTAAAAGCAAAATTGTACACAGTTTTTTCATAATTATTAACCAGTCGCGACAAAGCCCCTTTATCACCTGATTGAGCTTTATCCAGCAATTCAGCTTCGTCCATTTGATGCTTTGTAATATTTAAGGATTCATTCATATTTAGCTTATTCATACAACAATTTTCATATCAATGCTTCTCCATAGATACCAGCTGGCAATCGAATTATAGGGACTCCAACTGTTTTGTTTAGATAGTTTTTTTAACCTTTCTTCACCGGGCAATTTTCTCAATCCATAATTCAATTTAGCTGCTTTTCTTATACCAAGATCGTTCACTGGCAACACATCTAATCTACCCAACGTAAAAATAAGAAACATATGCACTGTCCAAATTCCCACACCTTTTACTTTTGTGAGCTCATTGATTATTTCTTCATCAGACATCTTTTTTAATCCTCTGAAATGTATTTCGTTTCCAATAATTTTCTGAGAAAGATCCTTGATATATCCTACTTTAGCCCAGGACAAACCCAAACTTCTTAGTTTTTGATCGGCAGTAGAGATAATGTCCTCCGGAAAAGGCTTATAATTAAAAAAACTAAAAAATCTTTCCTTAATTGCACCAGCTACAACTGTAGATAGTTGCTGACCCACAATCGATCTTAACAAAGCGTGATAATAATCGCGTTTTGGCTTTAAATTAAGGCAACCAGCTGCATCAATAATTGCCGCTAACCTCTTGTCATTGTTATAAATATGACTGATACCATTTTCTATTTCGATAGAATTCATTATACTTAGAGATATTTAATAAAACAATATAGTAATATACTCCAAAATTATGTTTCAGGACAAAAATAATTCGGAATTAGATTCAAATATTTTGTTTGAAGGAGTAAATCAGGAATTACCTCAATCCTTTGCCAATCCCAAAAACTCTATTGGGAAAAAAGAGGGAGCTGTGATTTATCAGAAGGGGGATCTTGCGGAATATTTATATCTCCTGATTGAAGGCACTGTAAAACTTAAATTTACAGAACCAGATGGAACAAATATTTATATCAATAAATCCGCAAACTCATTTTTTGGCGAACTGGAACTTTTGGGTAAAACACAAAGAAAATCATCTGCTGTTGCCGACACTGACTGCAAATTGTATACTTTAAATTTAAATGAACTGAAAATACTGGTAAAAAAAGACAAGTTGATTCTGACAAATCTTTACAACCACAAAACATTTGATATTAATAAAGAAAATTTTAAGGAAATGACAAAGGATTTCCTGGATCCGGGTACCGATTTTTCACAATTCACAAAAACAAAGGAAAAAAAATCGATCGCGAAAGATAATGACTCCAGTAGTGAAGAAATTCCCCAGATTCTAGAAGAAAAAGAGGAAGAAGAACAACAAGGCGCATTTGATAAAATAATTACGAAAGATGATTCAGATGAGGAAATAACCGAACAACTTGGTGAACTTGAAAAAGGCACCGAAGCAGAATTAATAAAAAATGATCCTGCAGAAATCCCCGAGCCGGAAATTTTAAAAGAAGAAAGTTCAGAAGCAAATGATACAAATGAAGAAAGCCAGGACAACCTGGATTTACAGGAAATTGAAGGAATCGTAATAGATAAAATTGATGAAGAAGAGCCTGCAGAGGAATCCTTTGCTGAAAGTTCCCCTGCTATAGAAGAACCGGTTGACGAAATGAATGAAGAGGAAGATATTCCCGAAATAATTGAAGAGGAGAAACCGGGAACTGACTTCTCGGATTATTATGAAAGTCTCTTAAAGGCAACTCAAAATATTTTTTCACAAATAAATATTGACGAGTCAGCAGAAGCAATTTCAGCTTCCGCGGCCAAACTTATAAATGCTGAAGGAGGGGTATTATACCTGGTTGATAAGGAAAACGAAGAGTTGAAAGCAAAAATGCTTTTAGATTCTTCTATAAAAGATATTATAATTAAATTTTCTGATGGTCTTCAGGGTACAGCAGTAATTGAAAAAAGGTTAATAATATCAGAGGATCCAAAAAAAGATAAAAATTATAATCCGGTTATTGAAGATCTTACCGGTATAAAAATCAATAATGTTATTTATTACCCCGTTATGACCAAAAATGACGATCCTGTTGCTCTTTTAGAACTGTATAACAGCAAGCGGGAAAAATTCGATTCAAAAGAGATTGAATTATTAAATGCAATCTCACCAAGTATACTAAAAGCTTTAAGCAACGCCAGGTATGTCGATATTCTTATTCAACAAAAAAAAATTCTATCCATTGGCGATATAACAAGTTTTATAAATGAAGACATTAAAAATCCTTTGCATAAGGTAAGGCAATATACATCCTTATTGAAAAAGAAAAATCTTTCACCGGAAATTGAAAAACTGGTTGATATACAAATAGGACAGATTAATACAATTGAAGACTTTCTCAGATTCACCGATGCGTATGCAAAAGGTAAAAACATTCTTGAGAAAAGCACTATAAAAATTAGTGAAGCGGTTTCGCGTATCCTTAATTTTTTGGCAGAATACGTTGAGTCAAGAAATACTATCCTCTACAAAAAAATTGAGGACGACGCTCTTGTTAATATCGACCTCCCAGCAATGTATATTGTATGTTATCAAATAGCAAAAAATGCTTGTGACGCAATAAATGATGAGGGGAAGATTTTCGTTACAACGGAAAAAGACGGTGACTATATAAAGATTAAGTTCAAAGATACAGGTATGGGAATATCTGAGGAGGTAAAGGGAAAACTGTTCAAACCTTTTGTAACATACGGGAAAAAACAAAAACCTGGACTTGGGCTGGCAATTGCAGAAAAACTAATTACTGATCAGGGTGGATTTTTATTAGCAGAAAGTGTTTTGGGAGAAGGTGCTACTTTCACTGTCGCTCTTCCAATTGTTTTTTAACCATTCACTATGTCCATGTCTCATAATTTGATTACTATTCTTGGCCCAACTGCGACAGGTAAAACCAGGCTGGCAGCAAAACTGGCAAAAGAATTTAATGGAGAAATTATATCCGCCGATTCACGCCAGGTTTACAGAGAAATGGACATCGGCACTGGAAAGGATTTGGAAGATTATACTGTTGATGAATTGCAAATCCCTTATCACATGATTGATATTCTTGATCCAACTGAAGAATTTGATGTGTATAAATTCAATCGGCTTTTTTATGAAATTCATCGGGAAATAATTGATTATAATAAAATACCATTTCTTGTAGGCGGAACAGGACTTTATCTAAACTCTATACTAAAAGGTTATTCATTTGTTAATGCTGATTTCTCTGATGAAAATTTAAGTCAATTCGACAAATATTCAGCTGCAGAGCTAAGAGACATACTGCTGAGACTTAACCCTAATCTTCATAATACTACAGACCTTCTTAACAAAGAAAGGATTATAAAAGCAATTATTTTGTCAGGATCACAGGATAAAAGTTATCCTAAACACGCAAAAATAAACTCTCTGGTCCTTGGAATAAAATTGCCAAGATCAGAAATCAAAAAAAGAATTACAGAGCGGCTTAAAATCAGAATAAAGAACGGAATGATCGAAGAAGTTGAAAAATTGTTAAAAAAAGGAATTAGTTATGAAAAACTGGAATTCTTCGGACTTGAATACAAATACATAGGCCTCTATCTGAAAAAAGAGCTTGATTATAATGATATGTTCCAAACACTTAACAGCGCTATCCACAAATTTGCAAAGAAGCAAATGACCTGGTTCAGGAAAATGGAAAAGGAAGGAATAAGAATAATCTGGATAGATGGCCCTGATTACGAAGTAGCAAAAGAAAACATTAAACAATATTTTGCAAAATGAACAATCTTCCCTTGCCCGTCAATAAATATCTTGATAAATATTCTATACCTGGATGGGAAATAACAATTGATACAAATAATAAATATGAAAATATAATTGTAATACCTGCAATAAGTGAATATGAAAATGTAAAAATATTTCTCAATTCACTATTACAAAATAAGAACTCACCTTTTAGCAAAACTCTAATTGTTTTTGTAATAAATAATTTGGACTCTTCCAGCGAAGAGGTTAAAAGTGATAATGCTACAACAATAGGATATTTAAAAGAAATCATAGATAAAAATCCTTCAGATGAATTGTCAGAGGAAATAATTAGTCAAGAAATTAGCATCGGATATGTCGACGCAGCTTCACAAGGGAAAGAATTGCCTGAAAATAATGGCGGTGTTGGACTTGCACGAAAAATCGGAATGGATCTTTCTTTAGTTTATCTTGATTTCGAATCCACGAATAAAAAACTTTTAATTTGCACAGATGCCGATTGTATAGTACAGGATAATTATTTAGAAGAAATAATAAATCAATTTAATAATTTCAATTTATCAGCAGCTGTCGTCAATTTTGCACACAATATTTCCGGAAATGATGAATATACAAAAGCTATTATTTGTTATGAATATTACCTGAGGTACTATGTGCTAGGTTTGAAATATGCCTGTTCACCCTATGCTTTTCATACCATCGGCTCAACAATGGTTTGTGATTATGAAAGCTATATTAAGGTTGAAGGAATGAACAAGCGTAAAGCTGCTGAAGATTTTTATTTTCTTGAAAAACTCGCTAAATCTGTTGAAGTAAAAACAATTTCCTCAACTACTGTTTTCCCTTCGGGAAGAAGTTCTTGGCGAGTCCCTTTCGGAACAGGCCAAAGAGTAACGCGATTTCTATCTAAGCAAAGGGATGAATACAAAATTTATGATCCGGAATCATTTGAAATCCTGAAAAAGTGGCTTATAGGATTTAATAAAAATTATGAGCTTATTTCAGATTATCTAGCAGAAGCAGAACATGTTCATCCTGAATTGTATAAATTCTTAATACAGCAGGAGTTTGATAGACATTTTAGTAAAATCTTAAATCATGCGAATGGTGAAAAGCAGCTTAATTTACAGAAAAAAAGGTGGTTTGATGGTTTCCGGACTTTGAAGCTAATTCATCATTTGAGGGATACTGCGTTCCCTGAAATAAACACATTTGATGCTATTGATTTTCTATTTGAAAAGATGAAAATATCTTGCAATATTAAACGTGATGAAGGCACTAATCCCGAATTATCGGACCAAAAGGAATATTTAATATTATTAAGAAAAATTGATAGTGAAAACCTGTTTTTTTGAACTAAATAAAAATAATTATGCTTATTAAAACTTCTCCGGATGAAATTCAAAATTATCTTGTCGATGCCTCTAACACAAAAGGCTTCTGTGATGCTGTCTTTTCCCCGGAATCAAAAGAAGAGATAATTGAGATACTTAGGAAGGCTGGTAAAGAAAGGACTCTCGTTACAATTAGTGGAAACCACACTGGGCTTACTGGTTCGGGAATTCCAAGAGGCGGGATTGTACTTTCAACTGAAAAGTTAAATAAAATTCTGGAAATAAATACTGAACAGGGATATGCTGTTGTTCAGCCCGGTGTTATACTGGCTGATTTTTTAAATGAAATAAAAAATAAAAATTATTTATATCCACCTGATCCAACTGAGGACAAATGCTTTATTGGGGGAACAATTGCAACGAATGCGTCGGGAGCAAAAACTTTTAAGTATGGGCCTACTAGAAACTATGTAGAAGAACTTGAAATTATTCTGGCTGACGGTGAAATTCTCTATTTAGAGCGCGGAAAGCAAAAAGCAGACGGATACCTTCTTAAACTAAAAACAGTGGGCGGCAAAGAAATAAAGTTGAATATCCCGAATCTAAAAATGCCAAGCACAAAAAATGCATCAGGTTATTATTTTAAAAAAGATATGGATGCTGTCGATCTTTTTATTGGATCAGAAGGTACGCTGGGAGTAATTACAAAAGCTAAACTAAAAATAATACCTGCTCCGGAAAAACTTATTTCCTGTGTGGTCTTTTTTAATCAAGAGAATAATGCATTGGGCTTTCTAGGAAAAGCAAGGCAGCTTTCATACCAGACAAGAGAAATTCACCAGAATAATACTATAGATGCGCTTGCTTTGGAATTCTTTGATAAAGGAGCGCTAAAATTCCTTGCAAAAGATTTTGCACAGGTACCGGCAAATGCAGCTGCTGCTGTCTGGTTTGAACAGGAAATTAGGAAGGAAAATGAAGATACTATCCTGGAATTATGGATGGAATTGATTGCTAAATTCAAGGGAAGTGAAGAAAGCACCTGGTTTTCACTGACTGAAAAAGATAAGAAAAATATCAGAGATTTTCGCCACGCCATATCGTGGAAAATAAATGAATATATGGCAGGAAAAGGATTTAGAAAACTCGGAACGGATGTTGCAGTCCCTTATTATAAATTCGAAGATTTATATTATTATGCTAAAAATGAAGTGACAAATTCAGGATTAAGATTTGTAAATTATGGGCACTTTGGAGATGCACATATGCATTTGAACATGCTTGCAGAGACAAAAGAACAATTTGAACTGGGTCTAAAGCTGTATTCCATTATATGCAAAAAGGCGATCGAACTAGGAGGAACAGTTTCAGCAGAACATGGAATAGGAAAAAACAAAACAGGTTACCTGATTAAAATGTACGGTGAAGAAAATATCAGGAGAATGGCTGAATTAAAAAAAGAACTCGACCCTGATTTGATTTTGGGAGTGGGAAATATTTTTGACAGGAAATTCTTATGATTCAAAAAACCCTTATATTGCTTTTCGCAGTTTTCACACTTGCAAGCTGTCAGGCTCAGCACAAAAATAAAATAAGCAATAAGGATATGAGTAAAACGACAAAACCTGACAATCCATACTATTCACGGACTGATACTACAAAGCTGGATCTTCCTGATTCAGTATGGAAAAAAGTTCTTCCACACGATGTTTATGAAGTTGCCCGCCATGCGGCGACTGAACGCGCTTTTACAGGCAAATACTGGGACTTCTATGGAAAAGGGACTTACTATTGCGCGGCCTGCGGAAACAAACTTTTTCGATCAGATGCAAAATTCGCAAGTACCTGCGGTTGGCCCAGCTTTTATGAACCAGTAAGACCAAACAGCGTTATATACAAACCTGATAACTCATTCGGCATGCATAGAATTGAAGTTTTATGCGGAAGATGCGGAGCTCACCTTGGGCACATTTTTGATGATGGCCCTCCTCCGACTGGAAAACGTTTTTGTATGAATTCAATTGTTCTAGATTTTGTACCGGACGACAGCACTCAGGTTAAATAAACTATGAACGAATTAAATCAATCTATCCCACTTTCCCCTGTTGATTATGTTTTCACTGGCGCTGGCTCCCAGCCGATAACTTTTGCTTTTTATTACCCTGAAAAACAGAGCGAAGAAGAATTAAGAAGTAGCCTCAATGAAGCACTCAAACATTTTACAATACTTAAGAGTAGATTAAAAAGAATTTCTAAGACAAATTTTGTTTTTGATATTTGTAATGATACTCTACATATTGAAATTCATAAACTTAAATCTGACTTTAACAAAAATGATAATATTACTAGGTATATATCACCCGTAAAATCAATTGATGCTAATTCACTTGCAAAAATTTCATTGACACATCTTAATAAAGGCTCGGTTCTTGCGCTGAGCATTTCACACGCATTGGTAGACGGTTTTAGTTATTTTCACTTTTTATCTTCTTGGGTTAAAATATGTAAAAATGGAAGGTTCATTCCACCATATATTGACAGGAATTTGTTTTCAAGCTTTATCCGGAAGAATGATAAAGAAGTTACTAAAGATGACCTGCTAAATAACTGTGGATTATTTTATGGTGAAAAACGAACTGATAACAAATCCACGGCAAGCCATAGAGAATTTATTCAGGCTGAAACAATAAAAGAAATAAGTGAAAAAGCACGAAGTAAAAATATTCTACTTACGGAAAATGATGTCATAACGGGAATGCTTTGGAAAAAATTTATGATAAGCTGGCTCAAAAAAAGCTCTGGTATTGAAACTTATCTATCTTTTCCTTTCGATTTTCGTCGGATTCTTAATGGATTCCCCAAGAACTATTTCGGTTGTGCTATTACCTTTGGCACCGCCAAATTAAGCTTATGGGAATTAGCCGAAAAACCCGAGGAGCAAATTGCAGCTCATGTAAAAAGTTCCGTTTCTAGAATTAAAAATGATTACATCAACGCCACTTTAAACACACTGGAGAACTTCCGATACCAGGAAGGCACTGACGAATTTGAAAAATTGCACTTACGCCACTCCGAAAATGGAATTATAATAACAAATATTTCCCGCTTACCAGTTCGTGAGCTGGATTTTGGTGAGGGTGTACCTACACAAGTATTAACTTATAACGATGTACCGGGGAGTGCCGCTATTTTGCCTGCTACAGGGGGTGTTGAAATACTGGCAACACCTCCAATAACTTATTAGTTTACATTCATATTGAATACTTCCCACTAAAGAGGAGATTTATGGCAATGAATCGGAGAAATTTCTTATGACAATCCGGTTACCTAATATTTTAAATAAACAGGATGCAACACAAAAAGAATAACATCGTTAGGGGAAATATTCCTTAAATTAAAAAATCCCGCAAACAATAAAATTGAATTGTGGGAATCAAATGATATCGTGTACAATAAGGGTTTGAAAGCCAGAACGAAATAAAGATGTATTTATACGGAATGGTTTTTTAGTTCATTTCTCAGAAACTTATAATCAGGACAAAATTCCTCAACTAACTTCCAGAACTTTTCCGAATGATTCATTTGTTTCAAATGGCAAAGCTCGTGAATAATTACATAATCTACGACCTCTTTCCTGAATTTCAACAGATTATAATTAAATGATAGGTCTCCGGTTTTTGAACAGCTTCCCCATCTTGTTTTCTGACCACGGATCGATATTCTGCCAATCTCGAAATTTAAACTATCTGCAATGGTATGAACTCGCGCCACTAAAGACTTTTTAGCTAATTTCCTTAACCAGTTATTATATATTGTGACTGTATCTTCTATAGCCCCAGAGGGGCTGATAATTTTCAAATGGTGATCTTTGATGCTGATTTTATGCCTTTTTACAAAAAGATCATAATTCTGAGTTACCTTAATCTCATATCCAAGTAAATAAAAGTTACCTTCTGTTCGTGCTGATGCAACCAGGTGTTTTTTAATCCAGACAGATTTTTGTCGCAAGAATTTTTCAGCATCAGTAACCTGATAACCGCGAGGTAGAATTACTTCAAGCTTCCCCTTATTTTTAATTTGCAGGCGGAGGTATCTGGCTTTATTGCTGTATATTAAAATATATGGAATTGTCTCTTTTTTTAGCTGAATAGAACGAACAAGTGGTTTTAGAGGGCTTTTCAATGTTCAGCTTTTAACCTTTTTATAAGAGGTCTTGTCTTTTGAATCCTGCAAAACTATTCCGAGTTTATTTAATTCATCCCGGATTTTATCAGATAAAACATAGTTTTTATCTTTCTTTGCATCAATTCTAAGTTGAATAAGTAGGTTTATTAATTCTTTTTCCAGTGTTTCATCACTGGATGATTTATCTTCTTCAAAACTTAAAATACCAAATACACCCACAGCAGTTTTGAAAAGGAAGTTCTTCACTTTTCGATAAAATTCCGGTTTAATATTATGATTTTCAGCAATTACACGATTTACTTCTTTTATAAAATCAAAAATAACCGCAATTCCCTGAGGTGTATTAAAATCATCATCCATTACCTGTATAAAGTCATCTTCGAACTTCTTAAAATCAAAGTTTGGTTCAATTCCATTATTGCTTTCATTCATTAATTCTTCGTTAATCTTATCACGCATATTATTAATTTTCTCAAGCCCCTTTTCAGAAGAAGCAAGAAGCTCATCGCTGAAATTCAGAGGTCCGCCGTAATGAGCTTGGGCAAAAAACATCCTTATAGCAAACGGTGTATATTTCTTCAAAATATCCCTGGCCGTAAAAAAGTTACCAAGAGACTTAGACATTTTCTCTTCATTAATATTTAAAAATCCGAAATGGATCCAATATTTCACAAAAGGCTTTTCATTAGCTCCTTCGCTCTGTGCAATCTCATTTTCGTGATGAGGGAAAATAAGATCATTACCGCCGGCATGAATATCGAATGTCTCTCCCAGGTGTTTGCAGCTCATTGCAGAGCATTCTATATGCCAGCCGGGCCGACCTTTCCCCCACGGGCTCTCCCAGAAGGGCTCTCCCTCTTTAGCTTTTTTCCAGACTGCAAAATCAAGCGGATTTTTCTTCTCTTCATTAATCTCAATTCTTGCTCCGGATTCAAGCTCATCTATTTTCTTCCCGCTCAATTTTCCATAGCCATTAAATTTTGATACGTCATAAAACACATTTCCATTTACGTTATAAGCTATTCCTTTGTCTTCCAATTTTTTTATAAGATCAATAATTTCCTGCATATGCTGGGTTGCTTTCGGATATACATCAGCTTTTTTTACTCCAAGTTTTTCAATGTCTTCCATAAAATAGTTGATGTATTTTTCAGCAACCTTATCGGAAGTTATTTTCTCTTCATTTGATTTCTTTATGATCTTATCATCCACATCTGTAAGATTCATCACGTACTTTACATTGTATCCCCTGTATTCGAGATATTTTCTAATAATATCAGCCATCAGGAATGAACGAGCGTTACCAATGTGAAAAAAATCGTAAACAGTGGGCCCGCACATATAGAAATTTACGTTAGGCGGATTTATAGGTATGAACTCTTCTTTTTGTTTTGTAAGGGTATTGTAAATTTTTAGCATAACATTATTAATTTATTGGAATCTTAATGTTTCAAGATAAACATTTTAGGAATCAAAATTAACGCTTTATCAGAAGGATTAATCAAAATCATATTTTTACACGTTTAATTTTTCGATCAGCAATTTCATATCATCCGGCAATTCAGAATCAAATCTCATAAATTCTTTCTTATGAGGATGATAGAAACCAAGCGTCTTAGCATGAAGCGCCTGTCTCGGCATAATTTTCAGGAGATTACTCAGTCTGCTTTTCATTTTAGGCAGATTAGTTCCTGCCACCAACTGTGTACCACCGTAAGTTGTATCGCCAAAAATTGGATGACCAATTGAAGATAAATGGACTCTTATTTGATGAGTTCTACCGGTTTTTAGGTTAAGTTTAACCAGAGCTGTAAATTCAAAATTTTCTATTACTTCATATGAAGTAATCGCCTGCTTTCCTTCAGTTTCGCTTATTGTGAATTTTTTTCTATCTTTTTTACTTCTGGTAATGAAAGTCGATATTTCACCTTTTAATTTTTTAAAAGGCTTCCAGCAAATTGCGCTGTATTCTCTTTCGATAATGTGCTTTGAAAATTGCTCTGCCAGCTTTGCATGTGTCCATTCGTCTTTTGCAACAACCAGCAGGCCGCTTGTATCTTTATCTATTCTATGCACAATTCCCGGTCTGTCCCCTGCATTGTAATTGCTTAATTTTCTCGTGTGATGAAGTAGCGCGTTCACAAGTGTCCCGGTATAATTTGCATAAGCAGGATGAGCAACCATTCCGGCCGGTTTATTTACCACAATGATAAAATCATCCTCATAAACTATATCAAGGGGAATTTCCTCTGGCTCGGTAAATTCTGGACGCGGAGCAATTGGATGTGTAGCTTCAATAATATCGCCGGGTAAAACTAGGTAACTTGATTTTACAATTTTACCATTAACTATTACGTTTCCTGACTCAATTAACTTCTGAACTCTTGAACGGGTAGCATTTTCCACGGAAGAGGCAAGAAATATATCTATTCGTTCTTTCTTTTTCCCATCAGGAATTTCAAAGCGATATTTCTTTTCCTGAATCAGCTTCACCATCTTTTGAATCCTCTTGTGAATTTTCCGGGATTGATGAATTTAAATTTACCATCTCCTCTAAATCACCAGAGGTTTTTTCTCTTGTTTCTTCTCTATGCTTCTGATTATAGAAGAATAAAAGTATTATAACCCCAATAGTAACGGAAGCATCAGCTATGTTGAATATAGGCCACCTGTCAAAAGTTCTGCCGAATAATGAGAAATGGAAAAAATCAAAATCCAGAAAATCCACTACGTGGCCGTAAAAGAGAGGCGCATAGCCGTAAAAAATCCCATAAAACATTCTGTCAATCAGATTCCCAATAGCGCCACCCAATATAAACGCTAAGGAAAGTCTTAGAACTAGGCTTTGATTCCTAACCCGGTAAATGTAAGCTATAAGTCCTATGCTGGCTATGATTGAAAAAATTGATATCCACAGCTTAAAGTTAATACCGGGATTAAAGCCAAATGCCATTCCTGGGTTTTCTATAAAAGTGATCCTGAAAAAATTACCCAATACATGGATTCTCTGTCCTTCATACATCCCCTCATAATTAATCTTTAATGATGGAAATGAAAAACCTTTTACGGCAAGTTTTGAGATTTGATCTATTATTACAACGGAAAGTGATACAAATAAAACTCTCAATTTATTCCTTATTTTCTGCCAAATACTTCTCTAATGAGACATCCAAATCTTTGTCTTGGCTTCTCTCTTTGTTATACGCATAAAAAAGCAATATTACTCCAACTGTGACTGAAAAATCAGCGAAGTTAAAAACGTAATTGCCGACCATATGATGAAACAAGTAAATATTAAACATTCTTATATCGAAAAAATCTACTACCTTACCATAAAACATAGGAGCATAACCATAAATCAGTCCATAAAAAAGTCTATCAAAAAGATTACCAAGTGCTCCTCCTAAAATTAGTGCAAGTGATATTCTTAAGTTCAGACCTTTCTTTCGATTCTTGAACAGGAAATAAACTAACAAAACACAGGCAACTAAAGTAAATATTGACACAAGTAGCTTAAATGTATCCCCAAAATCCAAACCAAAAGCAATTCCGGGATTTTCCACAAAGGTAATGTTGAAAAAATTACCTATAACTGGAATCCTTTGTCCTGGAAATAATCCTCTAAAATTAAGACCTATCGAATGTATCTCTAATCCTTTAATCAGAAGTTTTGAAGTTTGATCTACTATCAATACTAAACAAGAAATTATTAATACCTTCACGGCTGTTCCTTAAGCTCTAAATAAATCAGGTTAATTTACAATACACGTAAATTTACTGCTCAATTAAAAAGTTATTTCTTTTCCTGTTTTTGCTTCATAGGCAGACAAAGCTGGCTGTGAGGTACTGCTTCTAACCTTGCTTTGGGAACTAATGGGCAGGTCTCGCATAAATGCTGAGGCTTTTCTATACACTCAACACAGATACCATATGTACCGGCATCAATTCTTTTAAGTGCTTCCTCAAGATACCCAAGGAATTTATTTTCTCTTTGTGCATAAAGAAAAGTTTTCTCTCTTTCCATTGCATCTGTACCCTGCTCAGCCATATGCAATGAATAAGGAGAATTTTCGTTAATATATTCGCCCGTTGTAGGATCCATCATTTGATCTTTAAGGTTCTGCAATTGTTCAATTATTTCATTTTGTCTTTCAATAATAATTTTTCTAAAATGTTCAAGATCTTTTTTGCTGTAGCCCTTTATCTTTTCAAGCGCTTTTGCACGTGCAGCGGCCGTAGATTCAGCATCAAGAATTTCCATTTCTTTTTTCCGCCTTTTAGATCTCGCTATAGTAGATTTAGTCCCGGTTTTAGATTTTTTGGTAGCCGCTTTGGTCTTGCTAACCGCAGATACTTTTGTTGTAGACTTTTTAACTGGTTTACCAGCTGTAGTTTTTTTCTTTTTCATATCCTTTGCTTTTTTATCTTTTGAAGCTGATTTTTTTACATTAGTCATTTTAAGGTCTCCTTTATTTAGGATTTAGCCTTTTCAATCTGGATTGAGCATTGATACTCGCCAATATCCCAATCCTGTTTAATACTGCCGTTAAATGAATTAACACTCACTATATTTTCTGCAAGCGTTTCGTTTGAAATATATTTCTTAAATGAATTGACAGCAGAAATAATTTTATCGCTGCCATTAAACTTTATTTTAATTTTATCTGTTACCTCAAAACCAGCGTCTTTCCTCATGTTTTGAATTCTATTAATAAATTCCCTGGCTAATCCCTCAGCAATTAGATCCTCGTTAAGCTCTGTATCAAGAGCTACCGTGACACCTCCATTATTTTCAACTACCCACCCGCTAATTTCAGAACTTATGATTTCTACATCTCCCTTGCCAATTGTAACCTGCTCATCAATAAGAGTCAATTTTATTTCGTTTCCTTTCTCAAGTTCTTCAATTTCTTTCTTATCCAGTTTTTTTATAGCATTTGCTACGTCGTTTACTTTCTTTCCAAATTTAGGTCCTATGCATTTAAAATTAGCTTTTGCCGATTTATTTACTATTTCTGAATCATCAGTAAGAACAACTAATTCTTTAATGTTTACTTCATCAAGAATCACATCCTGCATTTTCCTTAATGCCTCTTGCCTGGATTTTTCAACTACAACCATAATTTTTAAAAGTGGCTGACGGACTTTCAGGTTTGATTTGGCCCGCATAGCACGTGTAAGATATACAACCTGCTGTGCAATTTCCATTTTATCTTCAAGGGCTTTCTCTCTGTAACCTGAAGTCGGAAAATCAGATAAATGAACCGATTCAAATTTTTCTTTACCCGTAGCAGATGTTAAATTCTGATAAAGCTCTTCTGCAATAAAAGGTGAAAAAGGCGCGACTAATTTACTAATATTTATTAAACATTCGTACAATGTTTGGTAAGCCGATAATTTATTTTCATTCATTTCAGACTTCCAGAAACGCCTTCTGCATCTTCTTACATACCAATTAGATAGATGATCAATCGTGAAATCGGAAACGGCTCTTGCAGCCTTTGTTACATCATAATTATCCATATTTTCGCTGTATTCAGCTACAAGAGAATTTAGTTTCGATATAATCCAACGATCTATTTCCGGTCTTTTTTCATATGGAACTAAATCTTCAGAAAAATTAAACTTATCTATATTCGCATAAAGCGCGAGAAAAGAATACGTGTTGAGCAGTGTTCCAAAAAACTTCCTTTGAACTTCTCCTAGCCCTTCTTCATCAAAAAGTGTCGGACGCCAGGGTGGACTGTTTGTAACCAGGTACCATCTTGTTGCGTCTGCGCCGTACTTATCAAAAAGAACAAAGGGATCAACAGTGTTGCCTTTTGACTTGGACATTTTTAGTCCCTGTTTATCTAGAATCAGTTCGTTGACAATTACATTCTTGTAGGCAACATTGTCAAAAAGCATTGTTGCAATGGCATGAAGAGTATAAAACCAGCCTCTTGTTTGATCTATTCCTTCACATATAAAATCCGCTGGAAAAAAGTTTTCCTCAAACGTTTCTTTGTTCTCAAAAGGGTAGTGATATTGCGCGAATGGCATTGAACCCGAATCAAACCAGACATCTATTAATTCAGGTGTCCTCTTATAAATCTTTGAATCCTTCTCGAAATATATTTTATCAACAAACGGCTTGTGAAGATCTAGCTCGCCAAGATCAGCAACTGATATCCTTTTCCCATTCTCTTCTGTAAATCCTTTCTTTAATTCCTCAATACTTCCGACTGCAAACATATCACCATTATCACTTACCCAAATCGGAAGCGGTGTGGCCCAAAAACGATCTCTGGATAACGCCCAGTCCTTATTTTCTTCAAGCCAGTTTCCGAACCTCCCTTCCCCAACCTCTGGAGGCTGCCAGTTGATTGTTTTATTCAGTTCAACCATTTTCTCTGCTACTGAAGTTGTTCTGATAAACCAGGACTCTCTCGCATAGTAAATTACTGGAACATCTTCATGTCGCCAACTGAATGGATATGAGTGAACAATGGTTTCCTTCTTAAATAGTTTCCCTTCTGCTTTTAGCTTCTGTATAATTCCTGGATCAGCATCCTTCACAAATTGTCCTTTGAAGTCAGTAACCTCGTCAGTAAAAATTCCTCCACGGGTTACAGGTTGAAGCATCGGCAGATTATATTTTTTAGAAATCTCATAATCATCCTGACCAAAGGCCGGTGCAATATGAACAATACCTGAACCATCTTCTGTACTTACAAAATTACCGCAAACAACATAGAAAGCTTTTTTATCAACATTTAAATAATTAAACAGTTGTTCATATTCTGTATGTTCTAGCTCTGCTCCCTTAATTTCCTCCAGTATTTGGTATTCTCCTTCTATGAGGGAAAGTCTTTCTTTTGCTAGGATTATTTTTTTATCATTAAATTTTATTTTTACATAATCAATTTCAGATCCAACAGCTAAACCAACATTTGAAATAAGTGTCCAGGGGGTTGTTGTCCATACAAGAAAATAGGAATCAGAATTTTTTATTTTGAAATAGACATATACTGACGGATCCTTTGTCTCACGGTAACCAAGAGCCAGTTCATGCGATGATAAGACAGTTTCTGATTTAGGATCTTGGGGAACGATTTTGTAATCCTTATAAATAAGACCTTTGTCAAATAATGTCTTTAATGCCCACCAGACGGATTCTATATAATTATTATTAAGCGTGATGTAGGGATCACTTAGATCTATCCAGTAACCCATTCTGTTAGTCATTTTTTCCCAAAGATCAAGATAGGTAAAGACAGATTCACGACATGCCTGATTATATTTTTCAACACCGTAATCTATTACTTCACTTTTGTGTTTTATACCAAGTTTTTTCTCAACCTCAATTTCAACCGGAAGTCCGTGGGTATCCCAGCCTGCCTTCCTTTCTACTCTGTATCCCTTTAATGTTTTATAGCGGCAAATCAAATCCTTTAATGTCCGTGACATTACGTGATGAATGCCTGGTTTACCGTTTGCTGTGGGCGGACCTTCATAAAAGGTAAATGACTTACTTTTATCTCTGGCAGAAATACTCTTTTCAAATATTTTGTTATCCTGCCAGAACTTTAAAATTCGTTCTTCTATTTCGGGATAATTGATTTTATCTAATATCTGTTTGAACATCTTGGAGTTTATATAATTAAGAATATTTAAGAGGAGTTTTTACAATTCTTCGTATTTCTTAATAAGTTCTTTTTCAGTTTCTATAAATTCTTTAAGCTCGTTTTCAACTCTCTCTTTTTTTAGTATTATATTTTTTGCAACGGCTTCAGCATCACTTATAACTTTCTGTGCTTTAATTTTAGCTGCTCTGATTTCAAGTTCGGCTTCCTTTCGGGAATCGACAATCGATTCTTCATACATTTCCAATTTCTGTTTTATAATGGCATAATCTTTTTCAATATGCAGTATTTCACCAATGGCCATTCCAAAAAATCCCATTGCTCCAAGGGTAATATTTCTCAAAGTATAAAGTATCAGATTCTCAGTCATCATATCACCGCTTGTAAAATATTCTTTAAAAAAAGTTACTACAACCACACTTATGAGAGTTGCGGCAACAACAGTTGCGAAAACAACTTTTCCTCCCTGAATCCAGTTAAGAGTCCTGTCGATAAACCATCCGCAGGCAAAACATAAAAGCGAAAGTATAAACCAGACTGAAAAGTTATTATCACCGAATTTAAAAATATTCGTATTTAAAAAGTTCGATGAAAACATTAACACACCAAGTAAAACTGGTGTAAAAAATTTATAAGATTTTTTTAATTCCATTTTTATAGCCTCTTAATTACCTCTTTCATTATTAAGGTCATCTTTGGCTCAGCAGCCACTGCAGCCGCAATTATTTCTTCAACATTGACCGGCTTTAACGAGTCGGGAAAACATTCATCTGTAACGATACTAATTCCCAAAACTTTCATTCCCATATGGTTAGCAACAATATTTTCAGGAATTGTCGACATACCAACCACATCAGCTCCCGTTGCTCTCAAAAATCTGTATTCTGCTTTAGTCTCAAGATTTGGCCCGGAAACCGCTATGTAAACACCTTTCTGAATTTTAATCTTATTTTCAATTGCTGATTCTTCAGCCATTTTTATTAACTCATGATTATAAGGCTCACTCATATCCGGAAATCTTGGCCCAAGCTCATCCTCATTTTTCCCAATCAGAGGATTGTCTCCAATAAAATTAATATGATCAACCATAAGCATTACATCCCCTCTTCTGTAAAGAGGATTCATTCCACCGCAGGCATTTGATACAAGTAATGTCTTAACACCTAAATATTTCATTACTCTTACAGGATAGGTAATCTGCTGCATTGTATAGCCTTCATAGTAATGAAACCTGCCCTGCATAGCAACAACTTTTTTCTCACCAATTCTTCCAAATATCAATTTACCGTGATGCGATTCAACAGTTGAAAGCGGAAAATGTGGAAGATCAGCATAATCAAATTCGTGTTCAATTTTTATATCTTTAACTAATCCCCCCAAACCTGTTCCAAGGATTATCCCAATTGGAAACTCTTCCTTTGCTTTGGATCTGATAACTTCAAGAGTTTCTTTTATTTTCGCAATAAGATTATTCATTTACTATAGCAGTTTATTTACAATATCGTCAAAATCTATGTCAATATCCTTTTGCTCTTCTACATCTTTATCTTCTGCCTCTTTGACTTCTACATCTTTATCTTCCACCTCTTTGACTTCTACATCTTTATCTTCCACTTTTGAAACTACCTCTTGATGTTCCTTTACCTGAAGCTTTGTTTCAATAATTTTTGATTGCGTATTTATAATAGCTTTCAACTTAGAAACTATCATATCACGCTCTTCTCTGAGATGAATAACTGCGTTCCTTATCTCATTCGCATTCTCTCTTGCTTTCTCAAGTATCTGGGAAGCTTTTATTTCAGCTTCTTTTATTATCAGGTTAGCTTGCTTTTTTGTCGACTCTAACGATCTTGAAGAAGATTCCTGGGCCTTCAATAGTGTACTTTGCAAATTCTTTTCAATTTTCCTAAATTCTGCAAGACGTTCAGTTGATTCTTCGAGTTGCTTTTTTATGGTTTCATTTTCCTTTTGTAATAATTCAAATTCATCCGCAAGTTTTTCTAGATAAGCCGATACTTCAATTTGATCATAGCCTCTCAGGCCTCTATTGAATTCTTGCTTCTTTATACTTAACGGGGATAGTTTCATAAATCCTTCCAGTTTTTAGAATAATCTCGTTGACCAAAAATTGCCGATCCAATCCTGAGCATCGTAGCTCCTTCTTCTATAGCAATTTCAAAGTCAGAAGTCATTCCCATTGATAATTCTTTCAGGCTCAAACCCTGAGCCTTTAATTTCTCCTTTAAATTACGTAAATAGATGAAACTTTGCCTGATTAAATTCTCATTATCTGTAAAAGGAGCAATCGTCATTAAGCCTACTGGAGAAAGATTTGCCAATTCGTTACAGGCAAATGCTAGATCAATAACTTCTTTTTCATCAGTAACCCCGGATTTTGTTTCTTCATCTGAGGTCTTAACCTGTATTAAGATCTTCTGACTTTTATTTAATTTTTCCGCGCGCTTATCAATTTCCTCAGCAAGCGAAAGTGAAGTAACCGAATGAATAAACTCTGCAGATTTTACAACATATTTAATTTTATTCTTCTGAAGATTCCCTATAAAATGCCAGGTGATTTTATCGCCAAGTTCTTCAAATTTTCCCTCCAATTCTTGGGCCTTGTTTTCACCAAAGTCTCTTACGCCGGCAGCAAAGACCTCATTAATATCTTTAATTCCGAAATTTTTCGATACGGCTATCAATTTTATTTCGGAAAAGTCCCTGCCTACCGCAGCACATTTTTCAGAGATCTTATCCTTTACAATCTGTAAATTCTGAACTATCATATTTAAATCAAGATTGTGAATTTATCGCTTTTGAGCCTAATAATCAATAAAATTGAGGGTTTTTAGTATTGTCCCGATTTCGCAAATTGGCATCCCAAACCTGCCAGATTTCCATTTGGATTAAATATTACAGTTATTATTCATTGGCAGGATCAGGCACCAGGATACGATCTGCTTGAATTTAATAATCGTTTCTGCCATTATCTTGATTTCTCAGGTCGCTTAAACGGACTTATCTTGTGCTTCGGCTATTCTGCGCCCCCCACCCCAATAATTTCTCTCATATTGCCATTTTCATAACTAGGGTACAACCAGCCTTCACCTGGCCTTAAACTGCAATTACAGGCCTTAATCGCACTTTTTAAAATATCTGCTTAAAAACTGCTTTTTTAGCCTTTATGTCGTTTTACCCCCTTAAAGTTTTAAGACCATAGTAAATTTATTAGCTACTTCTAAAAACAAAATTCTGACTAATTTTTCGTAATTTTTATGTACAAAAATGAAAAATTTCTGGAGAAATAATGAAAATTCAGGTAATTGAGGATATTAAAAAAAAGGCTTCCCAAAAGAAAAAAGCAGTTATTCTGCCCGAATCTCACGATGAAAGAATATTAAAAGCTGCAGATATATTGCTTAATGAAAAAATAGCATCCGTAATAACACTTGGTGATGAAAACAAGATAAATGAGCAAAGAAAGAAACTTGGACTAAATGCGAGTGGACTGAGGGTGATCAATCCCCAAAAATCAGATAAACTCAGTGACTTTACAAATGTCTATTTTAATTTAAGAAGAAAAAAAGGAATAACGATAGAAGAAGCACGGGAAACTATGAAGCGGGATCTCTTCTTTGCTGCGATGATGCTAAATGAATCTCTTGTGGACGGAAGTGTCGCAGGATCGTTTGCTTCGACTGCTGATGTCTTAAAAGCAGGTATTCAGTGTATCGGAATGCCGGAAGGTATTTCCATAGTCTCTTCTTTCTTTCTTATGGCATACCCTGAAAAAACTTATACCTTTGCTGATTGCGCGGTTGTTCCTGCTCCTGATCCATACCAGCTCGCAGACATCGCATCTTCAGCAGCAGACAATCACAAAAAGTTAACTGGTGATACTCCTTATGTAGCTATGCTTTCCTTTTCAACAAAAGGCAGCGCCAAGCACGAATCTGTTGATAAAGTTCTGGAAGCTATGAAAATATTAAAGCAGAAAAGGCCCGATCTCGATGTTGATGGCGAACTTCAATTTGACGCTGCAATAATCGATTCAATCGGAAAAAGAAAAGCTCCCGGCAGCAATGTGGCTGGTAGAGCCAATGTGTTGGTTTTCCCTGACTTGAATGCTGGAAATATTGGATACAAGATAGCAGAAAGGCTCGGAGGTGCAGCAGCTATTGGTCCTATAGTTCAGGGATTGAAAAAACCATTTTTCGATTTAAGCAGAGGCTGTAGTGTAGATGATATCGTGAATACTGCTGCAATAGCTGTTCTGATGAGTTAAAAATTTATTTGATAGGAATTTTTTTTCCTAGAAACTTATCAACTTCGTATTCTTTAATTGATAAAATAAAAAACGGGAGACTGAAAACCATTTCGTCGAAATAGTTTTCGCCTCTCAAGAACATAATTACGGATGTAAAGAATAGTATTAGTCCCGATACAAAAAACAATTCCTGCATATCGCTGATTATCCAACCTGCATATATCAGAATAACGAGCAGAACTATATACATCCATATTGGCAACAATGTGATAGCTCCTGTAAAGGGACCGAAATGCGTAAACAAGGAATAATCCCACCTGATGTAAGGAGCTACTAAAGCAAAACAAACTAGCGATGACAGCAAAACAAAAAGTAAAAGATTTTTGAAATTATTTCTGAAGAAGAAAAGTACCGATAGCAAAAATGGAATGACTACAATAATCCTTGTGCAAAGGAAGGCTCCAAAGAGAAAACTTAAAAAGGCAAACTTTATATTAACCTTATCTACATCGACAAACGTACCTAAAATATATATTATCGAAATTATCAGAACTGCGTTTGTTAATGAATCTCCTCCTGTGACTACTTCATAATAAACAATTGGCAGTAGTAAAAATGCACCCGATCTGATTATCAGCTCTTTATTCGTAAAAGATATTCTCAGAAGCAGAATGAAGAATAAAATCAGGCCAAATAAACTTATTATTCCTTCGTTGCCAAGTAAGAAAAAGGGAGCATCTATATAATACAAAAGTGGAAGATTGTGTGCATAGTTATTATTGTAAGGGAATTTACCATTTACTAGGTTAGTCAACCAGTTAAATGAAACGAAATAAGATAATCCTTTGTTATAAGTAAATATAAATTCAAAAACAACAAACATTATTAAAACGATTAAATAGAGAATAATAAAGCTTTTATAATTAATCTTTCCACCGGAAGGAAGTTGTCTGTCCAAATAAAATACCAACAGGCAAAAGATAAGAACAAGAAAAACGAAATAAATAACCGGTGGTATTGACATGCGTGGCGAATCATCAAATAAGTAAATAAAATTTATTGCCAGCAAGAATAGAACTGAAATGGTATTGATAAAGTGTTTTTTTGTAAACATATTAGAAAAAAAGCCTAATCATTAAAAGAAAGGAAGGTCCGAGATGCACAAACCGATTCCTTATAAGTTGGTAATTGTTTTTTTGACATTTTTGTCTTTAGCATTCACCGGAGTGAAAAATAATGAAATTAACCACGAAACAAAACCAGGAAATAAATTGAAAGACAACATTAACGATATTGTCGTAAAAGACATGAACGGCAAAGCAATTAAACTATCAGATTACAATGGGAAAGTACTGCTGATAGTTAATGTTGCCAGCAAATGTGGGTATACTCCACAGTATGAGGGACTCGAAAAGATTTATAAAAAATATAAAGACAAAGGATTTGAAATTTTAGCTTTCCCGTGTAATGACTTTGGTCATCAGGAACCAGGTACAAATGATGAGATAAAACAGTTTTGTAAGTCAAAGTATGACGTGACCTTTAAACTATTTGATAAAATCAAAGTGCTTGGCGATGATAAATGCTCTCTTTATGCAAGGCTGACTGATAATAGCGTAACAGAAAAATCGGATATAGGCTGGAATTTTGAAAAGTTTTTGATTGACAGAAAGGGTAAAATTATTGCAAGATTTAAAAGTAAAGTAACACCTGAAAGCAAAGAATTAACATCAGCAATAGAAAAAGAATTGGCAGAATAAATATAATCGTAAGGTAAATTGATTTAGGCATTCTTAGCGAAGCGAAAAATCTTTCATATTGAAACAGTTTCTTCGCCCCTATAAATAGGAATTAAGAATAAGAAAAGTATTTGTAATGATACCGATTACAAACCTACTTCTCCTTTTACCATCAGCTTGGCTTCAATAACTTCTTTGTGTTCGAGCTTTAGCATATCGCCAATTCTTTTTATCAGATTATCCTCATATTTATCCAGTTTCTTATCTGAGTAAATCAGCCGCCAAAGATTCTTCATCAATTCGAGTTTCTCTTCTTTTGAAAAATTCTGATCCAGTAAGGTCGTAAACTCGTAAATACTTACACTTTTCTTAATACTTTCTTCGGTCTGCAACATTAGCTTATCGGCCTCTTCATTTGCCAATCCAAATTTTTCTTTCATGATAGAAACTATCATGTTATGCTCATCATCTGAAAAATTCTCATCGGCCTTGGCTATTTCATAGAAAAGAGCACAGGTTGCAATTTCGATCTTTTTCTTTAAAGTATCCTGTTTATTTACAGGAGTTGATACCAAACTTTTAAAATAGTCGAACATCCTCTATCCTTAATTATTCAATTTTAATATTTACTTCTTCACGTTTAATTGTTGAGGACCTTTCATATAAAGTCGTTAAATCTTTGTAATGTGCTGCTAGATCCTGATCAATCTGATTCCAGGTATATCTCCACGACCACCAGCCACCGAGCTTCCCTGGAAAATTCATTCTTGCTTCACTTCCCAGCTTCAAGATATCCTGCATCGGGATAATAATAATATCCGCAACTGAAGCATAAGCTGTTCTTATTAATTCACCAACAATATCTTCGCCATAATAGTTCAGATATTTTTGGGCATGCTCGTAGATATCGTTATCGTTATTCTTTTCCTTTTCAAAGTATGACCGGGTTGTATCATTATCATGCGAACCGGTATAAACAATCGAATTCTGAACAAAGTTATGAGGCAAAAATCTGTCTTCCATTCCTGAGCCAAATGCAAACTGCAGAATTTTCATTCCGGGAAAATTGAATTTTTCTCTCAGTTCTGTTACGGACTTTGTAATCACACCAAGATCTTCAGCAATAATCGGAAGTTTGCCGAGATATTTTTCTATTGTATTAAAGAACTTCTCTCCCGGAGCTTTTCTCCATTTACCGGGTTCTGCAGTTTTTGAACCGGCTGGAATTTCCCAGTAAGCATCAAATCCGCGAAAGTGATCAATGCGTATAATATCAACCATTTCGAGCAGCGCCGAAATTCGTTTCCTCCACCAAAGGAAATCATCTTTTTCCATTTCATTCCATTTGTAAAGGGGATTGCCCCAGAGCTGTCCGGTTGCACTAAAATAATCAGGGGGAACTCCAGCTATAAAAGTTAGGTTACCTTCTTTATCAACTGTAAAAATTTCTTTGTTGCTCCAGAGGTCGGAACTATCGTAAGCAATAAAAATCGGTATGTCACCAATAATCCTTATCCCTTTTTTATTGGCATAATCTTTTAGGTTTTTCCACTGGTGAAAGAACTGAAATTGAATATACTTTTGATATAAAACCGAATCCGAAAGTTTCTCCTTCCATTTTTTGACCGCAGTTTCTTTTCTTACAACAAGATCTTTATCCCATTTAGACCAGACGGCCCCATTATTATGTTCTTTCAAAGCCATAAAAAGAGCATAGTCTTCAAGCCATTCGTTATTTTTTATACAAAATTCTTCAAAGGGTTTCTCTTTCCCGTTCGAGTCATTCTTAAAATGCTCAAATGATTTTTTAAGAAGGCCATGTTTATATCTGATCAATTCCCCAAAATCAATTTTATTAGGGTTGAAATCTGGTATATTTTTGAGATCATCATCTTTTAGGAATCCTTCTTCAAGCAAAATATCGGGGCTAATTATCAATGGATTTCCAGCAAATGCGGAAAAACATTGATAAGGAGAATCTCCATAACCTGTAGGACCAAGTGGGAAAACCTGCCAGAGTTTCTGACCGGCAGCTTCCATAAAATCTAAAAAGTTGTATGCTTCCTTACCAAGGTCGCCTATTCCATATTTTCCCGGAAGCGAGGTAGGATGCAGCAATATGCCTGCAGAGCGTTCAAATCTCATATATTACTCACACAATTAGTTTATCGAAAATAAATAAAAATTTTATGATGCGGAAATTATAATAGACGAATGGCTTAATTAATTAAAGTATGCTCATTCCCCTTCCTAATTAAGAAGAGGAATGAATTAATAAAAATTACTTCTGCACATCGGCCATTTCGTTTTTGGAATATCCAACTTCTTCAAGACACATTTTTATTTTTTCAAATGATCTTTGAATGTTGTGGTCTAATCCTACGGACATACGAACTAGCCCACTGCATATCCCAATTTCTTTTTGTTCTTCCTCAGGAATTTCAGACGAGGTGCTGTGACCGGGCGCGCTAAACAAAGTCTTGAAGTAACCAAGACTAACTGCAAGATAGCCTACTTTTTCTTCCTGCATTCTTACCATCAACTTTCCTGCCTTTTCGCTTGTACCCATATCAAATGCAAGCATTCCACCATACCCGTAATCAGGATTACGAAAATTTTCAATTCTTTCGTGATGTGGATGTGATTTCAAACCTGGGTAAAAAACTTTAATTCCCATTTCCTGAAGATTTTTTGCAAGAAACATCGCGTTCTGGCTGTGCTTTTGTATCCTGATGTGAAGACTGTGAAGATTCTTAAGGATGCTTGCCGCACGATGACTGTCAAGTACAGGACCCAGCAGCATGCTGGTACCGCTTGTAATATCCAGAAGCTTATGAATGAATTCTGAATTACTACAAACACAACCTGCAACACAGTCGCTTGTGCCGTTGATAAATTTAGTCAGACTATGAACAACAATATCAGCCCCAAGCTCAAGCGGGGAAATTATCATCGGGCTGAAAGTATTATCTACAACAAGTTTTATGTTTTTTGATTTAGCGATATCACTCAATGCCGGTATGTCTGCAACTTCTAGCAATGGATTACTGACAGATTCACAGTAAATTACTTTTGTGTTTTTTGTTATCGCTTTCTTCACTTCATTTAGATCGTTCATATTTACGAAGTTTACTTTTATGCCGAGTCTTGGCAGAACATTTTTAAAGAAAGCGTAAGTGCCGCCGTAGATTGTATGGCTTGAAATTATTTCGTCACCGGAACTGCAAAGCTGAAATATTGTACAGCTTATCGCTGCCATTCCGGATGCTGTTACCTGCGCAAGCTCGGAATTCTCCAGCCGGGCTAATGCATCCGATAATTCCTTATTGATCGGATTCCAGTGACGTGAATAAAGAAAACACCCTTCGATCTCGTGATCAAAGAGTTCTTCCATTTTTTCTTGGCTCAAAAATGTAAAAGTTGATGAATCAGTTATAGACGGGTTAACGTCACCAAATTCACCAAAAACCAAATAATCTTGTATATTGCTGGCAGGGTCGAAAGACATGATTTTTCCCTCCTCAGTTATTGATTTGTTCACCCCCAGAATGTCGGGGAAAATTTATTACCTAAAATTACGCACGAAGCTGTGTTATTTCAATTCCAATCGACAAAATTTAATAGTATATATTATTTTGCGGATTGAATAGAGTTTAACTAATTTGAAAATAAAAGCTTAAGGGATTATGGCACAAACAATATTAATTTTAGTCCTGCTGTTTAGCTTCAACCAGCAAAATAGAGACAACCTGAAAAAACAGCTCGATGAAATGCTTACCAAGTGGCATCACGCAGCAGCTGTTGCAGATGCAAAAACATATTTCGGCTACCTAGCAGATGACGCAATTTATATGGGTACAGATGCAACTGAATACTGGACCAAAGCAGAGTTCCAAAAATGGGCTGAGCCTTGGTTCAAAAGAAAATCTGCCTGGACAATTTATGCAACCAAAAGAAATATTTATTTATCAAAGGATAAAACTTACGCCTGGTTCGATGAAACTCTCATTGCAGGATTTGGACCAGCACGTGGTTCTGGAATATTAATCAAAACAAGGGATGGCTGGAAAATTCAGCATTACAATCTTGCTATGACAATTCCCAATGCAGTTTCAAAGCAGGTGAAGGACATTATTGATAAAGAATTAAATAAGAAATAACAAATTTTAAAAGCACCGAGGTCTTACAGAATTTAAATTAAATGACAAAGCAAAAAGAAATAAGCAAAGCTGAAAAAATCCGTGAAGCCTGCGCTAAGGAATTTATTCGTGCATATGAAGAGGCGGGAATAAAGGGTCTCTGCGAGGACGGTAGAATTGAATATGCCGTGGATGCTGTTAGATCTCTGGATCTTGAGAAAATCTTAAGCAAAGATCATCAAAAAGGAAAATAGTTTATATAAGGCAGGCTTATTATCTGTATTATAAAATAGTTGCTATTTCTTATTCTTTGCTAATAGACTTTTTGCTTGCTCATAAACATTTTCAGCAGTAAAACCGTATCCTTTCATTACATCTTTCAAAGGAGCTGAAGCTCCGAAACCTTCAATGCTGATTGAATCACCGTCTGCAGTAACATATTTTATCCATCCCTGGCTTACGCCCGCTTCAACTGAAAGTCGTGTACGTATGGCTTTCGGTAAAACCTTTTCCTTGTATTCATCAGGCTGTTTTTCAAACAGCTCCCAGCTCGGGAATGAAACCACTCTTGCTTTAACTCCTTCAGCATTTAGTTTCTCTCCTGCTGAAAGGGTTATTGAAACTTCTGATCCGCTTGCCATCAAGATAATATCAGGAGTGCCACTGCAGTCCTTTAAAATGTAAGCGCCTTTCAACAAGTTCTTTGCTGATGTGTATTTTTTCTGATCCAGCACTGGCAATTTTTGTCTTGTTAATATGAGAGCAACAGGACTCCCCTGGTGTTCAATTGCTGCTTCCCATGCATAAGCCGATTCGTTTGCATCTGCCGGCCGAATAACAACTACTTTCGGAATTGCTCTAACAGCGGCAAGGTGCTCTATCGGTTGATGTGTTGGTCCGTCCTCACCAAGTCCGATGCTATCATGAGTAAAAACATAAATCGGTCTTATACCCGAAATAGATGCCAGTCTTATAGCTGGTCTTAAATAATCCGAAAAGACAAAGAAAGTTGCTCCAAAAGGAATGACTCCACCGTAAATAGCCATTCCATTCAAAATACTCGCCATTCCATGTTCGCGAACTCCATAGTGGATACTCCTATTTTCATAATGACCTGCTGACAGGCTTCCATAGTCATTCATAAATGTATCAGTAGAAGGATGAAGATCAGCTGAGCCTCCCAGAAATCCAGGCAGATACGGAGCAATTGCGTTTATTGTTTTTCCAGATGATGTTCTTGTCGCAATCGGTTTTCCATCATCTTCAAAAACTGGAAGTTTGTTTTTCCATTCGTCCCCTATTTTTCCATTCATCAGGTTTATAAATATCTCAGCTTCTTCAGGATATTTTTGTTTATACTGATCCAACAGTTTATTCCATTCATCCTCAGCTTTTTCACCGTTTTCTTTTACTGTTTTGAAGAACTCAGAAACTTCGTCCGGGATATAAAAAGTTTTATCTTCAGGCCATCCAAGGTTCTTCTTTGTAAGTTTTACTTCCTCCTCTCCAAGTGGTGAGCCATGCACTCCGGCAGTATCCTGCTTATGTGGACTGCCATAACCAATGTGTGTATCCGTAATAATCAAGGAAGGTTTATCAGTTGTTTTTTGAGCGGCCTCAACCGCCTTCTGTAGCGCATCAACGTCATTTACATCTGATATGTGCTGAACATGCCAGTTATATGCTTCAAATCTTTTGTGAACATTTTCAGTGAAAGCAAGACTAGTTGAGCCATCAATTGAAATATGATTATTATCATAAAAGAAAATTATTTTACCAAGCTTAAGATGTCCTGCAATCGAAGCGGTTTCGTGCGAGACACCTTCCATCAAATCACCGTCGCTGCAAATTCCATAAATAAAATGATCAAGAATTTTTATATCATCCTTATTGAATATAGCAGCTAGATGTGCCTCTGCCAGTGCCATTCCTACCGCATTTGATATTCCCTGTCCCAGCGGTCCGGTTGTAGTTTCGACTCCTGCTGTTAAACCATATTCGGGATGACCCGGAGTTATACTCTGCCATTGTCTGAAACTTTTGAGATCATCCATCGAAACCTCATATCCGCACAAATGAAGAATAGAATATAGAAGCATACTGCCGTGCCCGGCGGAAAGCACAAACCTGTCCCTATTCAGCCATTTTGGGTTAAGCGGATTGTGATGCATATATTTTGCATACAAAGTATATGCTATCGGCGCACAACCCATCGGCATCCCTGGATGCCCTGAATTTGCTTTCTGAACCCCGTCAACTGCTAAAAATCTAATTGTATTTATTGCTATATCATCGAAATCTTTGGTTTTAATCGGCATCGTTAATCTCCGTATAATTTAGTTAATCAAAAAAAAATCTAAATAATTATATAAATATATTAAAAACCTTGCGAAATTTAATTATAAATCTTTCATGTTTATATAAGGATTTAATTGATAAGAAGTCAAGTTTAAGCAAGGGTAAAAATAAAAAACCGCCCTAAAGTGAGCGGTTTTTTCCATAGCAAAAATTTAAGCTATGAACGATTACTTTCTTGAATCAATATCATTAATTAATAAATCAACAGCCGCCTTTAACTGTTCATCCTTATTCTTTGCCCTTGCATCCGGTGATTCTTCAACAACTAGATCGGGTACAGCCGGTCCCCATTCCATATTTTTTTCAGTAGCTTTCACATACCAGCCACGGAAAGGAAGACGGACAAACGATCCATCTATCAATCTTCTACCGCCTGTGGATATAACAGCACCGAAAGTCGGTTCACCCACTAGTTTGCCTATTCCAAGTGTTTTGTACGCGTGTGAAAATATTTCTGCATTCGAGTAGCTACAAGAATTACACATCGCAATAGAAGGTTTTGTCCACGCTGCGAAAGGAAGTCTTTCACCCAGAGGATAATGGTTGATAAACTTCTTCTGTTCTTTTGCAAGATTTTTAGCAGCACCTCTTGGAATTGTGTAAGCATGCTGTCTGTAAGTAAGAACCGTCATCAGATAATCTGTTGTCCAACCGCCACCGTTGAATCGTACGTCGATTACAATCCCCTCTTTCCCTAGTCCGCTTGCAGTTAGTTCTCTCTCGAATCTTTCAAAGCTGGGCCAGTTCATTCCCTGGATATGAATATAACCGAGTCTGCCGTTTGAATATTTATCTGTCAGCTTTCTGTGTTCTTCAACCCACTCATCATAAAGTTCAGACCTCAAATTTGAAGCGGGCCTTATTACAACTTCCCTCTGCTTTCCGCTCTTATCTGTTACATCAAGAAGTGTTCTTTTGTCATTTTTATTTATCAGTAATGAATTAAAATTCATATTCACATTGACAATTGAGCCGTCAACAGCATTTATAACATCACCTACATTTAGTTTGCTCTCTATTTTATCCGCCGGAGAGTTAGGTATTATGTGAATTATTTCCACTCCATCGCTTACAGGAACGACTTCGGCACCAAGTAAGCCTGTGGTTTCTCTTTGTGTCTCGGCTCTGTCCGAGCCATACATTCCCTGATGACTTGAGTTAAGCTCTCCCAGCATAAAATTAAAAATATATCTGAAATCATCCTGCGTTGATGCTTTCACAGCCCAGAGTTCGTATTTCTTTTTCAAAGCATTCCAGTCTTTTCCATGGAAATTAGGATCGTAAAATCCATTATTCAAAGTTCGCCACGCTTCTTCAAAGATTTGCTTTCTTTCGGTCGGGTAATCAATTTTCATATCAGCAGAGTATGGTAAGCTTTCATCTTTTTCCGATTTTATATCTATTCTGTTCAATTTTCCCGTCGGCTTAAAGAGATAAAGGTATTTTGCTTCGTTGTCCATTCTAACTGCATAGGGACGTGCATTTCCTTTCGTAATTGGCTTCATCTTGGTTCCGTCCCAATTTATGCTATAAAGATCCTGTTCCGCTTTGTATGTCTGCCTAGAATTTCTATTAGCAACAAAATAAAATGTGTCTCCATCTTTTGAGATTGCAATATCAGATTCATTTCCTGGCAGACCAGTAACCTGCACAAGTCTATCATAAATATGATCGAAATCAATTTCTACATTTTTAACTTTTATGCTGTCTTTACCTTTTTTATCATCCTTCTTTTCAGGCTTTCCATCACCTTCATCCCAATCTTGTTTTGTTTTTTCCCAATCCTTTTTTGTAAGCCAGACAAACCACACATCGTCATCACCGTTGTTGCGATTCGAAATAAAAGCCAGCTTTTTGCCATCCGGACTCCACACAGGTGAATTATCGGAACGGGGATGCATACTAACATTTACAGGTTTCTGAGAATTGTCAGCGGCATGAATATAAATTTCATCATTGAAATCGAGGTCTGGTAAGGAATAGGCTAACCATTTGCTGTCCGGGCTCCAAGCTATACCTGTAGGGGTAGCCCATCCGTTCAAAAGTATCTTTTCATCACTCATTTTTCCGCCTGCGGCTATTTCAGCAGTAACCAATTCTCCATTCCCTCTGACATATGCAATCTTCTTTCCGTCAGGAGAAATTACTGGATCGGATTCATCTTCCGGTGTATTTGTAAGTCTGATAGTTTCGTGTTTAAGGCTTTTTAAAATATTGGATTCATTTTTATCAGAGGAGCGTAGCAGATAAAGATCAAACTGACCCTCACGATCAGAAGTAAAAATTAAAGTGGAATCGCTCAACCAGGCAGCACTCATATCACGATAGGGATTATTTGAAAGATCAACTGTAAGTTTTTTTTCTTTATTATTTTCGGTTACAAAAATATCACCTCTTATGACAAGGGCTGTATATTTCCCATTAGGTGAAACTGCATATTCATCCGCCTGATCTGTATAATTTTTGTAGACTACTGGATCAAACCTGTAATCATCTGAAACCTGAATGTTTACTTTTTGTGGGATTCCTCCATTTAGTTTCATATAATAAATATCAGTTTGCCGCTCAAGAGCAAGGGAGCTTCCATCGCGACTTACATCAAAATAGCGGACGCCGTCATCTGTGAATTTTGTTATCTGTTCCGGGTTATTTAGAACGGTTCCATCATCATTAATTCTCAACCTGAAAACATTATATTTTCCGCTTTGCGCGCTTATATAATAAATGGTTCTGGCATTACCCCAACTCGGTGCAAAGTCCTGTCCTCCGTAATTTGTTATCTTTAAATATTTTTCTGTCTTCGTATCATACAACCAAATATCTTTATTCGCAGGACCTTTGTATTCTTCCCTTTCAATTCTGCAAGACCCTTTTACGAATGCAACGAATCTTCCATCAGGCGACATTACCGGAGTATACCCGAAAGAATCAAGCAATCTTACAGGCGTTCCTCCTTTTGAAGAGACCTTATAAATTTCATTTTCCCATTCTATTTGTTTATAACCTCTCGAGGATTCAAACAACAAATCACCGTTGGAGGCCCAATTACTCAAAATATCATTAGCAGAAAAATAAGTTAACCTTTTCGGTATACCTCCTCCTGAGGGAATAATGAAAATATCATTGTTGCCATACCTATCACTGGAAAATGCAATCATTATGTTGTCGGGGCTCCATTTAGGAATACCATCGTAAGCTTCATGGATTGTTAACCGCGTCGCAGTTCCGCCGGTTGAAGGCACAAGCCATATATCCCCCTGGAAAGAAAATGCTATTATTGAACCATCAGAGTTGAGAGCAGGATAACGAACAAATGGTGAATCATCTTGTGCAATAGCACTTATAGAAAAGAAGAAAAAAAGGAAAATTGCTGTTGAGATAAGTCGTTTCATAAATACTCCCTTAATTTTATGAAATTTAAGTTCAACAAAGGTATTCAAAATTAGAAATAAACCTAGAATATAAAAATATAATCTTATAAGAAAAGAATTTTTTCAGGAGTGGCAAATAAAAATGATAGATTTAGCTCAATTATGGCACTTTAATACTTCTAATTTAATTCTATTTTCATTATTTTATTCTCACTAATTATTTTGTTGCCACTATTACTTGGGGTTAAATATGGATGAGACTACGATAAGTAATCGGGATTTGTACAGACTACCCTGGACATTACCGGATAATGCAATTTCATGGCTTGAGCCAACTGCTATGTGTAATCTTTCCTGCGATGGATGTTATCGAGAAAACGAAAAAAATTCACATAAATCTTTTGATGATGTTAAGAATGAACTTGACGTATTTGCTAAATACAGAAACACTGATTGTATTTCAATTGCGGGAGGAGATCCTTTACTATATCCTGAAATTGTTGACCTTGTAAAAGAAATAAAAAATCGAGGGCTTAAACCGATTGTAAATACTAATGGTAAAGCTTTAACAAAAGAATTGCTGCATGAACTAAAAAAAGCTGGCGTTTATGGATTTACTTTTCACGTTGACAGCAAACAAGGACGACCTGAACTATGGAGAGGTAAAAATGAACTAGAACTGAATGAGCTCAGATTGCAGTATGCACAAATGCTCGCTGATGAAGGAAACATTGCCTGCTCTTTCAATTCTACTGTTTATGAAGACACCCTCCAGTATGTTCCAGGAATGGTAGAGTGGGCTGCAAAGCACATAGACATTGTGCAAACAATGGTATTTATAGCTTTCAGACACGTTGTACCTCAAATGCCATTTGATTGGTATGCCGGCGGTCAAAAAATAGATTGGCAAAATATTATGTATCACTCAGATACTGAAAGAAAGATAGATATTCTTTCAACCGATGTCCTTAAAAAGATCAGGGAAAAGTTCCCTGATTTTACTCCAAGTGCTTACCTAAACGGAACGGAAAAAGCTGATTCTTACAAATGGTTGCTTACTGAAAGAGTCGGGACAAAAGATAGAATTTATGGATACCTTGGTCCCAAATTCATGGAATTAATGATGGCAGGTCATCATTGGTTTAAAGGAACTTATCTTTCCTATGCTTCTCCAAATCTTACTCGAAAGGGAAGATCAACAATATTATTGCTGGCACCTTTCGATAAAGGAGTTAGAAAAGCCGCTAAAGAAATGTTAAAGAATCCTTTCAGATTATTTAAAAGAGCACATATGCAATCAGTAATGTTTATTCAGCCGGTTGATTTTATGCCAGGTGGTGAGCAAAGTATGTGCGACGGTTGTCCTGATATAACAGTTCACAATGGCGAACTTGTTTGGTCATGCAGGCTTGAAGAACAAAAAAGATTTGGAACATTTCTGCGATCAGTGCCAAAACAATAAATTTAAAACCTGAAGGTTGCTTTACTTTGATAGTTATTAAGCAATCTTCAGGATAATTTTTTCATTCCTTTATTAACTTTTATATCCTATTTCCATAAATTCTATATAGCAATTTTAACTTCACAATGGGGATTAAAATTACAACAACTCTGACAATTGCCACATTATTTAAATAAAATTATGATTTGCTGACTATCAATGGGACTTTTGATCTTTCTATGCTGAAAAATACTAAGCGCACTCTTGAAAGGAATTTCTCTGAGGGATGTCACAATTAAATTTAAAACTCAAAAAGATCAACAATCAAAAATATATGGTAAATTAAATCTTATAAATTGGAGGATTACTCTTTTCATCGGAGTTTCTGGTAGTTGCTCCACCGCTGGATCCTGGATAGGGCCCTGCAACCTGCTTGTCTTTAGTTAAAACTTGGTCAATTTTAAGCCTGTCCCTGATTTTCTGGAATCTCTGTAAAATTATCTGGTGCTTTGCTATTTCATCTTGTAATCTCTTCTTTATTGAAACTAACTTGGATATTTCTCCTTTATACAATTCCTCTTCCTGCTTAATACTCGTAACTGAATTTTGAATCTCTTCAAACTCATTCATAGCATCGGTTGTCTTTTCCCTTATTTGTTGCAATTGACTTTCATATTCTCCGATTTCCTCAACTAACTTCTTACGCCTTTCGTCTGATTTATTATAACCGTTTACCATTGCAGCAAACAATTCACGCATTTCTTTATCGAGACTTTCCCTTTTCTTTTGCAGCAGCTCGGTTTCAAATCTAATATCACTATTAAATGATTTTCTTTCTTTGGCTTCCACCAGCAGTTTCTGTAATTCATTCTGCATTAGATCCTTTTGCTGATTAATATTCAAAACCAATTTTTCCACGTTCTCAAGCTCTGATTTACGAGTTTTTAAAACATTTTCACTTTCTTCAAGTGCGGCAATCTTTTCATATAGAGCCTGATCTCGTTCTTCAATATCCTGTTCCTTCTTCAAAATTACCTGCTCTAACAACTCCTTTTTCTTATTTATCTCTGCCATCTCTTTACTAAACTTCTCAAACATATCTGAGAAACGGGTTTCAAGTTCAGCATTTCCTTTTTCAATTTCAGCTTTTCTTTTTTCCAGTTGCGGAACTAAATCATTTAATTTCTTGTATTCTTCGGACACCTTTTCAGCATTTTCCCTTTCTGATTCTAGCTTATCCTTTATTTCTTCCCTGAGCTTTTCAAACGACCTTACTTCTTCTTTCAATTCTTCATTTTTATTTTCTATCTCCATCAGATCAATATTAATTTTAGATAACTTTTGGGCTTTTATGGAAATTGATTGATCAAGCTCATATAATTCCTTGGTTTTCGAATTAAGTTCATTAATAATATTTTCTTTTTCCTTTAAGGAATTATCAAGCGCTATCCTTTCGTCCTCTCTTGATTTTAATAGCACTTCTATTTCCTTCAGACTTTCTTCCTTTTCGATTTCTCTAGCAGTCAAAACCTCTACTTTCTTTTTAAAACCCTGCTCATCCTCTTCTAATCTTTTTATCTTTTCTGTCAGGAATGAAACCATTCCTTCCTTTTCCTCAATTTGTTGATCCAGCTCGTTATGTCTTTCATTTATTTTAGCTGCTTTTTCTTCAACCTCAAATAATTCGTTGGTTTTTGAAGTAAGCTCATCAATAATTTTATCTCTTTCTTTTAAGGAATTTTCAAGTGCTATTCTTTCATCCTCTCTTGATTTTAATTGCTTTTCTATTTCCTCTAGGTTTTCTCTCTTTTCGTTTTCTTCTGCAGACAGATCTTCAACCCTCTTTTTAGACTCCTGCTCATTCTCTTCTAATCTTTTTATCTTCTCAGTCAGAGCTGAAACCATTTCTTCCTTTTCTTCAATTTGCTGCTCCAGCTCGTTCTGTCTATCGATTATCTTAAGTCCTCTTGCTTCTATATCTTTTACTTGACTTTCTTTCAAAGCTATACTATTAGTTAACTCATCTTCTTTTTCCTTAAGTGAATCAATATTTCTCCTATGTTCATCAATCTGCTTTTGATATTCTTGCTGAAGAGCGATTAATTCCTCATTCTCTTTCCGATTTTCCTCAAGATTATCATGCAATTCAGTGTGTTCACTTTGTTTCCCGCTAATGGTATTTTCAATATTTTGAATTTGGTCCTGATATGAATTAACTTCTTCTTCCAGATCTGCTTTCTGTGTTGAAAGGATAGATACTTCTTTATTTAATTCCTCAAGCTGAGATTTTTTCTCCTGGTTTTCTTTTCTCAAAACTTCGAGATCGCTATTTAAATTCTTTTTACTCTCGTTAATCTGGTAAATCTCATCACGAAGCAATTTTAGAGTCGCTTCAAGTTTCTGTTCCTTAGTATTTTTTCCAACTATGTATTCTAATCTTGTCTTTAGCTCTTCATTTTCAGTTCTGAGTTCTTCTAGTTGTTTTGATTTGAAAAGATCCATATTGACTCCTTTAAAAAATCAATTGCTTGGAATTGAGGTGCTGCGAACGCTGAATTTAGCTATTCAATCTTTAATTTTCAATTATTTTCCAGCTTATTTTTAGTTGTTTTCAAGTAAATTTATTGCAGTAGAAGAAAAATCTGGCAAATCATTTAATCCCTGGCTGGAATTCATACTTCTTTGCTTAATTCCAACATTTTTGTACATTTTCTCCGTTTTTCAGCTGCAAATCCGCCGTCGGTAGTCAACAACTAGTCCCCCTTTATATCGCCAGCAGTTTTGATACCAAAGTTCCAGATTTTATTGCTAAAATTTAACGCCGATAATCTCTTAAATTCTAAATTTTACCTTCTTTATATTTCTTCCTATTATTAAATTTTTGAACCTGCCTTTGAATAATCATATCAGCTAGAACTTCCGGGATAATCTCTCTATTCTTCCCTGAGAATAATCCATGAAGCCGTCGTTCGTCCAAATCAATAAGATATAAGGTGTTTAATAATTTAGCATAATTGGTATCCAGCAATTCAGAAATTTTCATCTCTAAATATTTCTTAAGTTCACTTAATGAGTGTAGCTCATTTGTAGCCGGCAAATTATCGATCCCGATTTTATTTATATCTTTCGAAACAAATTTCACTATTTCCGTAAACTCTTCATTTCTATTCATAATTGACCCTAAAGTAATGAATACTTTTTTACTCTTGAATGCATCAAATAAATCAATCTATAGCTTATATATGCAAAAAACGGTGCGCTTGCGACATCAATCGAATAATGAACATGCTGAAGTAGAACAGAAGCGCCGACCAGAACAGTTGCAATCAGAAAAAAGACCTTCTGTACATTTTTATCACTAACAAGATAAAACAAAAAAATTGTGGCTGTATGACCAGAGAAGAAAAGATCCTTAGTCAATGGTCGGCCGGGACCAAAAAACTGAACAAATGGATCATTCAATAAAATCATACTTTCTGGAGGATTTAGCGGAACTAGATACATCATAAATATTCTTATAATAATTAACATAACATAACATTGCACAGCAAAAATTAACTTTCTCGGTTTTGTAGATAATGAAAAAATTATAAGGGTGATTGAAAAATAAATAAGAAAAAAAGTAAGCCACGTAAGGTTTACTGGATTGAATAGTTTAAGTATTGGGTCGGGCAGCGTAATACCATTTCTTGACTCAACATAATTTAAAAATTTAGCAAGACTGGTTAAAGTGAAAGCTAAAACAATAACAGAAATAATTAACTCATTTCTAAAATATTTATTGCGGAGAAATGCTGACCAATTCATCAAGTAGTTGAATAAATTTATTTATTATGTTCACAAAACTCAGTTAGTACACCAAAAGTTGATTTGGGATGAAGGAATGCGACCTGAAAATTTTCTGCCCCGCTAATAGGTTCCTTATTAATTAATTCGATACCTTTAGATTCAATTTCCTTTAGGGATTTCCTAATATCTTTAACGGCAAATGCAATGTGATGTACTCCTTCGCCTCTTTTTTCAATAAACTTATCTATCGGTCCGCCTTTCTCCATTGATTCGAGTAATTCAATCTTTGTTCCTCCAACTTTGAAAAAAGCAGTTTTAACTTTTTGATCTTCTACCTCTTCAATACTGTAACATTTTAAACCAAGAACATCCTCATAATATCTTATAGTTTCATTTAGATTTTTAACAGCAATACCGATATGCTCTATATTTGAAATATACATTGCTTCCTCAAAGATAATTTTAAATGACAACTGTCTCTTTATATTCCCCGAAAACTTTCCTCAAAGCATCACTTATTTCACCTATGCTGCAATAAGCTTTAACTGCTTCTATAATAAAAGGTATTAAATTGTCTTCGCCGGAAGCCGCCTTTTTAAGTGCAGCTATTTTTCTCGATGCTTCATCATTATTTCTCTCTCTGCGTATTTTACTTAGAAATTTAACCTGGTCTTCCTGAATCTTCATATCTATCTTTAATAATTCCAGCTTTTCATCATCTTCTGATTTAAACTTGTTTACACCTACTATTGTTTTTTCTCCTGCTTCAAGCTGTTTTTCAAATTCATACGAAGCACTCTGAATCTCATGCTGAACAAAACCCTTTTCAATAGCAGATATCATTCCACCAAGAGCATCTATTTTATTGATATATTCTTCTGCTGCCGCTTCTATCTTGTCCGTCATCGCTTCCATATAATAAGAACCGGCTAATGGATCAATAGTATTAGTAATTCCTGATTCATAAGCCACAATTTGCTGAGTTCGCAATGCAGTACGGACTGAAGCTTCAGAAGGAAGTGCTAACGCTTCATCTTTTGAATTTGTATGAAGACTTTGTGTCCCACCCAAAACTGCGGCCAATGTCTGAATTGTAACCCTCACAATATTATTATCGACCTGCTGAGCAGTAAGTGTTGATCCGGCTGTTTGTGTATGAAATCTAAGCATCATAGACCTTTCATCCCTAGCCTTAAATCTTTCCTTCATGATTTTTGCCCAGAGTCTTCTTGCGGCCCTGAACTTTGCTATCTCTTCCAGAAGATCATTGTGAGAATTAAAAAAGAAAGAAAGTTGGCCCGCAAAATCATCCACTTTAAGTCCTGATTCTAGTGCTGATTCAACATATGAAATCCCGTTAGCAAGTGTAAAACCAACTTCCTGTGCAGCAGTAGATCCCGCTTCCCTGATATGATAGCCGGAAATTGATATTGTATTCCAATGTGGAACTTCTCTCGCGCAATATTCAAAAATATCTGTGATCAGTCTCATAGAGGCTTTGGGAGGATATATATAAGTTCCACGCGCAATATATTCTTTTAAAATATCATTCTGAACAGTTCCACTTATTTTATTTTTATTTACTCCCTGTTTTTCAGCAACAGCAATGTACATTGCCAGTAAAATTGCTGCTGTTGAATTTATTGTCATAGAGGTTGAAATTTTATCAAGAGGGATTTGATCAAAAAGTACTTCCATATCTGCCAAAGTATCTATCGCAACCCCAACCTTACCAACTTCTCCGTAGGCTAAAGAATGATCACTGTCATAACCAATTTGCGTAGGAAGATCAAAAGCTACCGATAATCCAGAAGTCCCTTGTGTAAGCAAATATCTGTATCTTTCATTGGATTCTTTAGCTGTTGCAAATCCTGCATATTGTCTCATCGTCCATAATTTACCTCTATACATAGTTGGCTGAATTCCCCTTGTAAAAGGATACTTTCCGGGGAATCCTATTCTATTAAGATATTCTTCACTGTCAAAATCATTTGGTTGATAAAGAGGTTTGACCGATGTGAATGAAATAGTGGTAAAATCTTTTTGTCTTTCGGGTTTTTTACTCACAGACAGCTGGTATTGATGTTTTTCCCAGTCTTCAAATGCTTTCTGTACCTTGCTTTTTAGCTCCATATAAATAGTCTTCCTTAGGTTTTTACGCTAAACATAATTATTTAATCAGCAACGTAAAAATTTATATAATAATGAAGGCCTTGGATATATGCAAAAAAGGAATTCTTATGCTATGCTTGATTCCTCCAGAGCTTTTATAAGCTCATACTTGGAAAATGGCTTTACTAAAAATTTGCTGGCGCCTGCTTCATAAAAATTTCTGATCTTATCTTCAAAAAATTCACTTGAAAGTATTATAATCGGTCGCTTAAATGGATCAATTCTTTTTATATCCCTGCAGATTATAAGCCCCTGCTCCCATCTGACAGGATTAACGTCAAACATTATTGTAGAATAATCCTGTTTGCGTAAATGTTCTAATTTAAAATCTCTGAAATTGAATGAATCAACCGTGTGCGATTTTTTTAAAAACGCAACAATAAGATCCTGTGATTCACCTGAATCGTCAAGCATTAGAATTTTGTTTGAATCAGCTCCTGTTTTCCTTGCAGTTTTTAGTTTTAATTTTGAAGCTTCGTTTTGCGATAATGGCAATGTAAACGTAAATGTGGAACCAACTCCCTTTATACTGTCAACCAAAAGAGATCCGCCCATTATTTCTATAAACCTTTTTGATAAAGCCAGACCAAGTCCATTGCCTTCATAATTTCTGCCAATATTAAGATCTTCCTGACTAAAGGGACTGAATAGATGATCCATATATTCACTGGAAATTCCGACGCCCGAATCTTTAATCTTACATAACACTAATTCTCTTTCTTCAATTATATTAGTTTCAACCTCTATAAAACCCTGGCGGGTAAACTTTACGGCATTGCTTAGTATATTATTTATTGCGCTTTCAAGACTGGAAATATCGACATCAACATATATACTCTTTTGTTTGATCTGCCGTTTGATTTCCAGTTTCTTGAGCTCAGCTTCCTTTTGAATATTATTTATACAATTATTTATTACTGAAATTAAATTTGCTGTTTCATAATTTAATTTATAGGTACCCGCTTCAAGCTGCGCAAATTCCAGCATTTGAGTAATGCTTTTAAATAATCTTTCACTTCCGCTATGAAGATTATCAAGATATATCCTATCCTCATCTTCCAGCTTATCTTTCATACTTTCACGAATTAAAGAAGAATATCCTAAAATAATGTTAAGTGGAGTTCTTAGCTCGTGCGAGAGAACATTAAGAAAAGTATTTTTTAACCTTTCAGCCTCCTTATTAGAATTTCTCGCTTTTTTGACATCCTCTTCGGCAAGATAAATTTCGGTTTGATCCTCGTGCAAAAATACTATAAAATTTTTTCCGTTAAGAGAGGAGTGAAAAAGCTTTGTCCTGAATATTGGTATTATTATACTTTTGGATTTAAGTAAATCATCTGAATAATTCTCAACAAAACAATATCCTCGAGATTTAAAGGTTTTCTTTATAGCATTATTTATACCATTTCTTTTTAATTCAGCATCAGTAAATACGGAATATTCTTTTAACTCCTGCAAAGAATATTCCCATTGAAGATTAAATGCTTGATTAATATAAACTATCTTGCCATTTTCATCTATTACCTTTATAGGAAAATAAATAGGCTCATATAGCTGTTGAAAATATGTTTCGGGAGTTTCGTTCATAATTCAATTCAAGGGTAATGAAAATTGTATAGCAGCACCTATTTCTCTTTTTAATACTTCAATTTCGCCGTTATGTCTTTCAATTATGCTCTTGCAAAGGTACAATCCATAGCTATTTTTTTCAGAAGAAAGAATTTGTGCAAAATAATTTTTAATATCCGGTGGAAAACCCGGCCCATTATCTTCAACAATTACAGTAATTTTATTTTCATCAGCAAAAGTTCGAATTGATATTTCTGCATCAGCCTTAGCATCAGCCGAGTTATTAAATAGATGGACCATAACGTGTTGTATCTGCTCTGAATCATATTTGCAAATCGGGAGCTTATTAAATTCTGTTTTGAAAACAATTTTACTAAATTTCTTCATAGGTGAAATATATTTAATAACAGATTGAATGGTCTTATTTAATTCACCCGTATCTTTATTCAATGCAATTATTGCCGTTTCTGATAGAACCTGAGCATACTTCTGAATATTTCTAATACTATCAATTGTTACTTTAGATTTTAATTTGAGTCTGTCAAAAAAAATTGAATCTGAAAATGCTTTGTGATTTTCTAGTTCTCTTTGTGTCTTTTCAATGGTTCTCATCATACTTTCGGTCTCAAGCAATGCAAGATGAACTAAACCTTGCAATGCTTGTCCTATCTCCGAGTCAATACTCGTTTTCAGTGTTTTTCTCTCAGCCTGAATAAGCTGAATATTAGCTTCATTTAAAGCATTATAGGCTTGTACCTGTCCATCATAAAGCTGTGCATTTCTTATTGCTGTAGCTGCCTGTCCTGCCAGGATTTCAAAGGTGTCCGTTACTTCTTTAATCTTTACTTTATGAAGACGTTTACTATCAACGTATATTACTCCGATTTTCTTATTCTCGGTTATCAGGCAGGAACATAAAATAGTTTGAAGTTCAAGTCGTAAAATACTCTTGGTGGGATCATAATCAGTATCGCTTTGAGCCCCCTCAATAAACTTAGATTGACCTGTATCAAAAACATCTCTAACCACTGATGTGCTGATATTAAACATATCTTCAGATAAAACTTTTCCTTCGGAATCTAATCCCAACTTAAATTCAAGTTTGCCATTTGTATCACCAAGGACAATAAATCCTCTATCAGATTCTGTGATTGAAATAGCATTTTTAACGACCAATCGGAGTACATCATCAATTACAAGAGTCTTATTAATTTTATCAACAACATTGAGTATAAGTTCGAGGTTCTTTTGCCGGTCGGAAGAATCAGACTTTAATAATGAGCTCTTTTCTGAAGAATCAATCTGTTTTTTTAACTCAGAAAATTTCATCTTATAAAACTAAAAGTATTAACTGTTTTAATATAATGTATGTGGGAATAAATTAAAAACTGATAAGCTTAGAATAAATGCAAAAATTGATAAGAAAAATCAAAAGAGAGGGTTCACTGAGGTTTTAATATTAATTCCTGAATTTTCTTAACCATTAAAGGTGCCCTTTGTTTTTTATAATAAGAAAGAGAAAATTTAAAATAATCAAGAGCTTCCTCTTTTTTATCTAATTCAGAATACAAGATTCCAAGTTCGAGCGATGTTTCTGCTTGATTTAGAACATTCTCAAGTTCTTCATTAATCCTTAAACTTGAAAGCAAATAATTTTCCGCGCTACGATAATTTTGGAGCTTCCTTTCAATTATTCCTTTTAACTTATAAATGTCTGCAATCGATAAGCGGTCATTTAATTTAAAGCAAATTTCCATAGCTTTATCGGCAAATGCATTTGCCAGAATATAGTCTTCAAGTTGGACATAAATAAATGCTTTACCAAGGTACGACAAAGCGAGACTTGGAAGATAGCCAGCCTTTAATGCAGAAGTAATACTTAGGTCAAATTCGGATAGTGCTGATTGATATTCTTTTTTTTCTGTAAATAACATACCAAGGTTATGTCTTACTTCTGTTATCCTTCTGAAATCTTGATTTTGCTCAAATTTAATTAATGACCTTTGATAATAAGTGAACGCTGAATCGTAATCTCCTTGGATATTACTTAATATGCCAAGATTAATTTCCAGAATCCCTATTAAAGCAGAATCTTTTTTTTGCCTTAAAAAGGTTAAGGCTTTTTCAAAATACTTATTCGCCTTTTTTAAATCACCTCGATCTCCGGCAATTGTTCCCAATAAATTTTCACATCTAAAACAGCCGTTGTAGTCCTTTTGCTCCAGGAACATTTTTTCTGCCTTGGTTATAAAGCTAATGCTCTTTTCCCATTCTGCATAGCGGCTAGTTATATCACCCAAGGCAAGAATGGCATGTGCTACAGCATTCTCTTGTTTAGGATCATCCTTAATTAAATTCAAAATGAAATTATAAATTTCGGCTGCTGTGTTAAGTTCTCCTTGGGCAATAGATAATTCACCGAGGCTTTGTAAAAATTCAAGAAATTTTTGTTTTATGAGTTTGTTTTCAGCAAAAGTAATTAGGAAATTTATGCTAGCGTGATAGTTTTGTGTTGGAGCAATTTCAGAATTAAGTTGATCCTTTGTTGCTTTATTTAGTGAAGTTTTGAATGGTCTCTGTTTTTCTGAACTTTTCGCAATTATATTTTTATACTCTGCTATTTCATCAGGCTTAAAATAGTTTTGAAGCAATTTATCAATCATATTTACAATAGTTAACACTTGTCGCCCTGATAATTAAGTAACTAAATATAGCAGATTATCTAAAGTTGCCAAGACAAACTAAATTAAATGCCAATATTAACGACAAAAGGCTAAATGTAGTGTTTAAGGCAACATAATACTAGTTTTTCAGGATTTTATAAGATAAAAACCATTGCCAGGATTCTCCATTTTTATAAAAAGCTTTTGCTATACCTGCAGAAAAAGTTGATTCAAGATTAAACCAATGTTTAAATACAAAATTAATTTGAGCTCCAGCATCCAGCCATATATTCGTACCTGCTTTATTTACTACTAGTCCACTTGAGAATACGGACATGTCAATATAATCCAGAAAATGTTGACCTATTCCTATCCCTCCAAATCTGAGAGGCGGAAAGTTATTTTCTAACATCAGCTTAGCAAATTTATCTGTCTCTAGGCTGTAAATAGGAATACCCGGAAATCTAAGCAAATCCCTAAATTGTTTCACCGGGACATCATCAATTGGACGATTTCCAAATCCTCCGAAAAAATAATGCGCCTGTGCAAGATTATTATTTTGATGGTTATAACCCATACCTATTTTAAAATGAAATACATTATGCTCGGCTATCCAGGTTGAGTAATTATCCCATTCAACATGAACTTCTGCTGCAGCATCAGGTTTAGTAAAATTTGATACAAAGGAATTTAACGTTATATTAAATTCATTGCCACTCTCATAATCAACACTTCCTATGCTTCTTCTGATACTTTTAGAATTCAGTTTTGTTGAAGCTGTAATAAAGTCAGGCTGTGATACTTTTACAAGGTTATCATTTATCGATTTAACTCCTGTATATAAATCAATTTCCGTTTTTTGCATTATTTTATGTGGATTATTATAAAGCCAGTAATTAGTATTAATCATTGAAATTTTTGTTCCGATCATTCCTCTTTTTCGATTATTAAATAGATCAAAAAAATCCGGAGCGTTATATTCTAATCCTATTTCAAACTTCTTTTTGTACTCATATTTTCCCATGAAATGAATGTTGGGATTGTTTGAATTTGTACTAAAAGGCGATATTCCAACTTCAAGTGTTATATCATGAATAAGAAGTGGATCTGAAATCCGTGAAAAAAAACCTATAACTTTTTGAGATTGAAACCCGGTTATTATGGGAATCATTGTATTAATTTTAAGATTACCTAAACCGCTGTAATCCTTTTCATTGGAAGAATCAATTTTATATTTATTATCCTGTGCTGGATTTAATACCCAATTCATCACTTGCGGACTTTTACTTATAATTTCCTGCCCTAGATAGTTTATTGCAGGCAAGTGAACTGCTGGCTTATTTGGAAGCATAACTGGAATAAATCCCTTGGTAGTAAACTCAAACGCAAACAATGAATCCTCAGAAACATATATAGGATTAAATAAACCTGTAACAGTATGACTGAGAGCCTCAATATTATTATTACTAATATCTGTTCTATATATATTCGCGACTCCGTTAGTATATGCATCCCAGTATATATATTTTTCATCCGGACTCCAGGAAGGATTTTCAGGCGTTCCGACTTCTGTAATGGTTTTATATTGAAACGGAGTACCTTCTTTTAATTTATCCAGATTTACTAGGATTAATGATTGTTGACCATTGGTTTTATGATATGCAGCTGCTAGAAATTTTCCCGTAGGGCTAACTGAAAGATCCAACAAATCATCACCAACTTTAAAGGCCACAACTGGATCCATCTTATTATATGGGTAGCTTGAATGAGTAAGCGTTACTGCTCCGCCAGAATGTCTGAGTCCCCATAACTCATGCGTGGTTGAGCAAACAGTTAAATCCCCAATTCTGTAGTCTTTAAATAATTCTTTTGTCTCGCCTGATTTTACATCTAAAACCCAAATGTCTCTATAAAGTTCATTATTATTTGTTGTATAAAATAACAGCCCTGTCTTTTTATCAAATGCTGTAGAGGAAACCGTTATAAAACTCGGGGTTGGTAAAGTTCCTATTTCATTAGATCCGCCTGTTTTTAGATTAATTTCTTTAATGCCAGCAAGTTGACCCTCTTTATCAAATCCGAAGTAAATATTTTGACCGGCTGCATCTAAATAAGGATGTGTAACCCAGCCTTCAGAAACTCTCGTAAGTTTCCTTAATGGAGTAAGTGGGTATGATTCTAGCTTCTGGATATTTTTAATCTGAAAATTCCTTTCATACTTATAAAAATCATCCCATGCCTCTGAGAGACTTATACCGAATTCATTTTTAAATTTTCCCCTGAATCCAGTATAAAAGTCATCACTCTTAGCCCTGTACCAATCTACTAATCGATCAGCACCATATTTTACGGCCAGGTAAGTATCGAACCGGGTTCCATACAAGTAATACAATGTTTCAAAGAGAAAAGATTCATTATAATACTTTGTATCCAGAGATAAATAGCTGGGAAAGGTTTGATTTTCATAAATCATACTTCGGAAATACATCTCATCAAAATTCCCAAGACTTCTTCCGAATCCGCCGCTGAGCCAGGTCTCCATAAAAACTGCAATTCCTTCCTGATGCCATCTTGGTGTGTATCGCTCATAGCTGGTAAGAAGACTGTACAGAACTGTTAGGGGTTGTGATTTCTCTGGTGCCACTTTTGAAAATACCTTTCTTAGGGTTTTCTCTATATTTGAAGCATCATCGTCAACAAGTATATGTACTAATTCATGATTCAATAGCCATTGAAAGCGTTCGGTATATGGGATGTTTTCATATGCCTGTTCCAGGGGCTCTATTTCTAATCTAATAAAATCATCAGGAACTGTTGTAGTAGAGCCAAATCCGAAATCATAAGCGTCATAAGGATTTATTACTATCTTTTCAGATGGGACTATATTAAAAATTTTTGTTAACTGGGCAAGAGCATTTTCCCCGGAAGCAAGCAGATGCGGCACAAATACCGAATCTGATTGTCTATATATGAGTTTAAAATGTTCGCTTTCAGCTTCATGCCAATCCTGAGGAAAAACAAGCTTAGAAAAAATTAATGAGAAGGAAACCAAAAAGAAAATCGACCTTATAAATGAATTTCTTTCTGGTTTTTTAAGCGGAAAATTCAATTTTTCACGGCTAAATATTAATAATAAAAAAGTCCCGTGATTTACGGGACTTTAATTTACGAAAAATTTTTAACGTTTTATCAATCAACAATTCTTCTTTTCTAGAAGTGCCAATTCTAGAAAATAAGCTGCTGATTAGATGTTGCCCATGCATAACGACTTCCTAGCAATCCTAACAAGGAATTGGAAGTAGCCCAAGCATAACGATCACCTAATTGCTGCAATTGTGAATTAGATGTTGCCCATG
>CAYPNM010000013.1:0-3471 GCA_964412105.1 uncultured Ignavibacteriaceae bacterium
TCATCGCAGGCAAGATCACAGATGAGATATAGTCCTATTTCAGGGGATCCCAATAATCCTGAATTAGCCACATCAGATTATGAAGTTAGGAATCGTATATTTGCATCTGTTACTTATACACATAGTTTCTTTCAAGATGCTCAGACAACTGTATCGGTATTCTACAACGGTCAGTCTGGTTCGCCTTATTCATTCATATATTACGGCGATGTAAATAATGATGGATTCGACCAGAATGATTTGTTCTACATTCCGAAAAACAATAGCGATATTCTATTGGGAAGCATTTCTGGAGGTGCTTACGTTCCTGCCAGCGCAAGTAATTATGCAGAATTTAATAGTTTCATCAATAACAACGACTATTTAAGCTCACATCGCGGTCAAATTGCAGAACGTAATGGTTCAAGTGCTCCATGGCAAACCTATGTGGACGTTCATATTTCCCAAGATATCCCGATTATTGAAGGACATAGAATTACAATAAATTGGGACTGTCTTAATTTCTTGAACCTTCTTAATAATGATTGGGGTATTGTTAAATATGTACCATACGGTACATACCAAATTGTAAGTAAAGTTGGTACTGCAACAGCAGGTGCTGAAGCGGGAAGAAATGTGTACAGATTCTCTGCTCCAACCGATAATACTGTTTATTCTGCTTCGAACTATGCTTCAAGATGGCAGATGCAGCTTGGTATAAGGTATACTTTCTAATTTATCGTAATTCTTTTATGATAAAAAAAGCCCCTCTGAAAATGAGGGGTTTTTTATTTTAATATGGAATTAATCAATTCTGAAATTGTATTAATCACAGTATCCAACTTTCCAATTATTTGAAGCAGCCATGCTGCCGCCGCTATTATAATTATAATATTGAAAAAGACTTTAATTTTTCTTTTGCCTGTATACATTAAGTTTAAAGCAACAAGAAATAATACCAGAAATAAAATATCTGCACTAATTAACAATATTTTACTGAATTCGGGAGTAATCGCCATTTTTAACCTTAACTTATTTGATGCTTATTAATATAATAATTATGACAACTTTTATGAAAATTAAATTTGTTAAGATTTGTGAATCAAATGCATCTCAATTCCAGCATAATTAATAGCATTTTCCCTAAATGAAGGAATTAACACTTCCCCTTTTCCCCTTGAAGAAATAGATAGTTCCAAAATCAAAAAATAGAAAAGAGCTGGATTTATAAGCTGAATTAAAACCAGCCTAAATAGTATGAGAAACAGCTAATAGTTAGCCATATTTGCTTTCTCTTAGCATTCTGGCAGCTTATCAGAAATAATGAGCTCCAATTATTTATGCCTGCTTGGGTGATTGCACTGAATATTCATTAACTGGATATATCCGAGTTCATATAAAAAGTCTGCCAATTTGGCAGACATACACAATTGGTATACAACTGGCTTTCAACTGGTATGCAGGTGGCCTTAAATGACCCGGCGGTCAGTGGCATTTAGGCTTTATAGTCTGCCAAATTGGCAGACTTTTCCACCTCCTACACAACACATACATACCTGCTACTGGAATTAGAACGCTTTTTAAACAATGAGGATAAAGCTAAAGAATTTCCTAAACAATGCGGTTTAAATACCAGCGAACATTATTATAGCAGTTTCACTTCGTAATCGATTTTCAGCAAGACTATAAATTTGGCTTTTCTGGCAATGTTTATTTCATTCTTCTTTAGCTATAATAAGCAAACCTGTTTCGCATTATATATTATAAAATCCGTTATAATTATTTATGAGAACCTTCTTCTTGATGAAAATAAGTTTTGGTGTGAGATATAACTTTTAATTATCACTATTTTACGGTAAAAAAGCTCTTCTGAAAAGAGGGGTTTTTTATTTTTGTTGGATAGGTATTTTTTCTTAAGTATTTTTACACACTAAAAATATCATCGGGGGCTTTAATGAAAAAAAGTTTAATCCATCTAACCCTTTTCGCACTTTTCCCACTAACAATTGCACTCGCACAGAATAATACAGAAGTGAATGATACAGAAAGCAGAGTAGCAGAATTAGAAAATTTCCATCAGATAATTTACCCTATCTGGCATACATACTATCCTGAAAAGGATTACTCAGGTGTGCGTTCTTGCGTCACTGAGGTCAATAGAATTGCTGAACAGATCTATAGTGCGAAACTGCCTGGAATTCTAAGGGATAAAAAAGAGAAATGGGAAAATGGAGTAAATGAGTTTAAAAATGCTGTAACTGAATATTCTGATCAGGTAAGAAATAACGACAATGTCTTATTATTAAAATCTGTAGAAGTTTTGCATACTAAGTATGAAAATCTAGTGCGGATAATCCGGCCTGTTTTAAAAGAGATTGAACAATTCCATAAGGTTTTGTATGTAATTTATCATACTCATCTGCCTGATAAGAATTACGAAAAAATTAAACAACTGAGTAATGAATTGGTTGTAAATGCTAAAGCAATTACAGAAGCCTCGCTCCCGTCCCGGCTTGCTAATAAAGAGAATGATTTCAATAGCACTGCCAGCCAACTTTTAGAGGCCACCAAAGAATTACAGGCTATAGCTGATAATGAAGATACTCAAAAAATTGACAAAGCAGTGGAACTAATTCATTCACGTTATCAAAATTTAGAGGGAATCTTTTGACTAAATTCTCTATTCGATTTGGTCAGGATAACTTTAAGTAGGGATAAGATAACAAATTAGAAATTACTAAAGCAGGACAGCTAAGATAGAGGCCGCATTTATGATTGCGGTCTCACTTCTCAAACGATTTTCAGCAAGATTATAGATTTGGCCATTGCTGACAAGGTCTAACTCTTTCTGGTCCAGCCCCCCTTCCGGCCCAAAAACAAAAGTATATTTCCTTTCGCGTTTAATTTTCAAATCTTTTATATTTTTTGCAGAATTTTGTTCAAACAGAATAATTTCATTGTCCATTATTGCGATTTCATTAAGGCTTTTAATTTCATCTACCACTGGCAGGTAACTTCTTAAGGATTGCTTCATCGCAGAAAGAGCTATTTTATTCCACCTGTCAATTTTTGACCCTCTGGCAACTGCTCTAATTGGTTCATATAATATAAAATTAGTGATCCCCAACTCGACAGCTTTCTCCAATGCAAATTCAAATCTTTCATGGCTTTTTAATTTTGGAATACAAAAAGTAATGTACTTATACTTATTTTCGTAATTATATTCCTTCCTTATTTTTACTTTCCCCTCAGATTTCGAAATTGAAATTAATTCAGTGGAAAATATTTTACCCAAACCGTTTGTAACATATAATTCATCGCCAATTTTGTGACGCATCACCCTTGTAATATGCTTTAATTCATCGCCACTGATAGCAGCTAAATCTGATGTAAAATTTTCAGGTTCCGAATAATAAAGTTCTATGTTAGAAAGATGATCCAATTCCCAGTATCCATTGTTTCCTGCCAACGTTATTAATTGCATATTCAATT
>CAYPNM010000013.1:3571-47433 GCA_964412105.1 uncultured Ignavibacteriaceae bacterium
TCCAATTCCCAGTATCCATTGTTTCCTGCCAACGTTATTAATTGCATATTCAATTCTAAAGACTGAATATGGTAAAATTAAAAATGTAAATCCTGCTCCATATCCGGAATTTAATTTGTTAAACGTGAAAGGTTCACCATTAAGTTTTGCAAATCCTGCATCTGCATATAGTTCTGCATAGACAGCCACACGATAGGAAAATAATGATTTGGGTAAAAGCGGAATAAATTTTAAATTTATATCAAAATCCTTTACAACAGGATAATTCAATTCAAAGGATGCTAAATAGGAAGAAGTCCCCTCCATTTTATCATAGTAATATCCCCTAAGCCTGTCTTCATATCCTAAAAAAGAATAATCATAATATGGGACTGCACCTCCGAAAGTCAATCTTGTCTTAATTCTGCCCTTTACACTTAAATCGTTCGTTAGTTTTATATATTTTCTGATATCAAGACTGAATACTTTATAATTGACATTATTAATACTTAGACCGTTAAAATCTAAAGTGCTGTTAAAATAAAGACCATCTCTTGCAAACTGGCTGAGGTCACGAGTATCATAAATATATCCTGCTCCAAGAGTAAAAACACGGTCAATTCGCGAACCGGAGACAGAGATTCCGGGTACATAGAGGGGGGTTTCGATTACTTTATAGCCGGTATTTAAGTACAGTTTTTGAAATAAGCCGATCCTTTTCCCAATTTGAAAGTTCCCGCCGCTAACCTTTTGATCAAAATCAGTCCCGTACAATGTTTTTGCGATTTGGCTTTTATTTTTAATCTTACTGAAAGATAAATTAGAATTAAAAAAAATATTTTCCCCTCTTGAAATGTATGGATTGGAATATGAGATTAAATAGTTTGGATCATAACCAAATCCTGCGTGAATCCTTATTCTTTCATTATTCCCTCTGAAATTTTGTAACAGCAAATCAATGCCGTATGATAATTCACCCCAGTCATTATTATTGACATATAAAAAAGGGATTGGAAAAATATACCAGCTTTCTCTAACAACAATATTTACGATGTTTACAGAATCAACTTCCAGAGGAACAATCTTAACTTGAGTAAAAATTCCAAGGCTATAAACTCGCTCCCTGTTATATTCCAGAACCTTTGAATTAACTTTGTCACCGATATGAAATGAAAGTTCATTTAAAATTATAAAGTCATCAGTCTTTTCATTGCCGGTGATAATTATTGAATCAACTTTAATGGAATAGTCCCCGGAATAAAAAGTCGTATCATTAATTTGAGCAATTAATTTAATTTGTATCAGGAAAAATATAAAAAGGAGCAGTGGACTTATTTTCAGCATTAAAAATTATTAGTAAGTAAATATGAAGGAAAAAGAAGCTTACAAAAATGTAAGCCTCTTGATAATTTTACGAAACTGTTTCTTCAATATAATCCTCAATAGGATTACAACTGCAAACCAGGTTTCTGTCGCCATAGGCATTGTTAACTCTTCCCACACTTGGCCAGAATTTTTGATTCTTGGTCCAGTTTGACGGGAATCCTGCTTTCTCTCTTGAATAAGAATGATTCCATTCACCCGAGACTATTGAAACAATAGTATGAGGGGCATTTTTAAGTACATTATCTTTGGGATCAGCTTTGCCTAATTCAACTTCGCTAATTTCTTCACGGATTGAAAGCAGCACATCACAAAATCGATCAAGTTCACTCTTTGATTCACTTTCAGTTGGCTCGACCATCAAGGTCCCCGCTACAGGAAAGGAAACTGTTGGTGCATGATATCCATAATCCATTAGCCTCTTTGCTATATCCTCGACTTCAATATCAAATTTTTTGAAGGGCCTCATATCAAAAATCAGCTCGTGAGCAACTCTTCCTTTGCTACCTTTATATAAAACCGGAAAATGATTTTCGAGTCTCGATTTAATATAGTTAGCATTCAACATTGCGACCTTCGAAGCCTTTGTTAATCCATCTGGACCCATCATTTTAATGTAAGCGTGCGAGATTACCAAAATTCCTGCACTTCCCCACGGTGCCGACGATACTGCAGAAATTCCATTTTTATGATTAAGCGGTACTATTACATGTTCTGGTAAAAACGGCACTAAATGTTTAGCTACTCCTATAGGACCAACTCCTGGTCCTCCTCCCCCATGCGGAATGCAGAAAGTTTTATGAAGATTCAGATGGCACACATCTGCCCCGATAATAGCAGGATTTGTCAAACCCACCTGTGCATTCATATTAGCACCATCCATATAGACCTGTCCACCGCAATCGTGAATTATTTTACATATTTCCTGAATTTTTTCTTCAAACACACCGTGCGTTGAAGGATATGTAACCATTAAAGCCGATAAGTTTTCTTTGTTTGCCTCAGCTTTTAATTTCAGATCATCAACATCTATGTTTCCGTTAGAATCGCAGTTAACAACTATAACCTTCCCACCAGCCATCACCGCGCTGGCAGGATTGGTGCCATGAGCGGAAGATGGAATTAATACAACATTTCTGTGACTCTCTCCTTTGTTTTCCTGATATTTTCTGATCACCATTAGTCCAGTAAATTCTCCCTGTGCACCGGAATTTGGCTGAAGTGAAACGCCGGCAAAGCCGGTAATTGCAGCCAGATCTTTTTCAAGTTGTTTGCACAATTCCTGGTACCCAACCGTCTGATCAGCAGGAGCGAAAGGATGAATATTTGCAAATTCAGACCAGGTCACTCCAAGCATTTCCGTAGTTGCATTTAATTTCATGGTGCAGGAACCAAGAGGTATCATTGAATGAGCTAACGATAAATCCTTGTTCTCAAGGCGCTTCATATATCTTAACATCTCAGTTTCTGAATGGTAAGTATTAAAAACAGGATGTTTTAAATATCCTTCTGTCCTTGATAATGAAGCGGGCAAATCAATTTTTATGTTATCAGCCAACTTTGTTAATTCAGTTCTGGTTATACTTTTATTAGCTGCTTCAGCAAAAACAGAAGCAATTTCGAGTACATCATTAAAATTATTCGGCTCAGAAAGTGATATTCCAATTGAATTGTCATCAAAATATCTGAAATTTATTCCTTTAGAGAGAGATATATTTTTAATTTTTTGCATTTTTGTTTTATCATCAAGACCTATATTTAGCGTATCAAAAAAGGTCGAATTAGTTTGTTCATAACCAAGTTTCTTCAGCGCATCACTTAATAAATGTGAATGCAAATAAACCCGCTCTGCAATTCTTTTAATGCCTTTTGGTCCGTGATAAACCGCATACATGCCTGCCATAACGGCTAATAGAACCTGCGCTGTGCAAATATTGCTTGTTGCTTTTTCTCTTCTAATGTGCTGTTCTCTAGTTTGAAGAGCCATTCTGTAAGCATGATTTCCATTTGAATCTATCGACACACCTATAATCCGTCCAGGAAGGTATCTCTTAAATTCGTCCTTCGTTGCAAAATAAGCTGCGTGGGGACCGCCAAATCCCATAGGCACACCAAATCTCTGAGAGGAGCCCACCACAACGTCAGCACCAAATTTTGCGGGAGGAGTTAAAAGTGCAAGGCTTAATAAATCAGCTGCCACAACTTTGAAAATGCTTTTCCCATTAGCATCATCAAACAATTTATTGAAATCATGAATTTCACCTTTGTCCGACGGATACTGCACAAGCATACCAAAGATGTTATCATCAAGTTTTACTTCCATGTGGTTACCGATTAAAAGTTTTATTCCATGTGGATTTGCCCGGGTTCTTAAAACATCGATAGTATGAGGGAAGCAGTCTTCAGAGATAAAAAATGTGTCGGCATCTTTATTCTTCCTTAAAGAATAGAATAGCGACATTGCCTCAGCCGCAGCAGTTCCTTCATCGAGCAAAGATGCATTTGCTATCGGCATTCCAGTTAAATCAATTACAACTGTTTGAAAATTTAGCAAAGCTTCAAGTCTTCCCTGAGCTATTTCAGCCTGGTAAGGAGTATACTGGGTATACCATCCCGGATTTTCCAGAACATTTCTTTGAATTACAGGAGGAGTTATAGTAGGATAATATCCGGCACCTATGTAGGATTTATATACTTTGTTCTTTTGTGCAATATTTTTTAAAACCTCTATATACTCAAATTCTGATAATGCAGGTTCGACGTTTAGTTCTTTCTTCAACCAGATATGTTCTGGAACTATTTCACCTATTAGATTGTCCAGTGAACTGACGCCTATAGTCTCCGCCATTTCATTTATTTCAACGTCATTTGGACCAATATGTCTGTTTACGAATTTATCCGGATGTTTAAAAATTTCCATATTATTCTTTTCTTCCCAGTTTAATTAATTCAAATAAATTGTATCAAAATTAAAATTATTATGTTTGAAATTTAATCAATTAATTTTTAAAACAAGTGGTTGCAAATGTGATAAACCAGCGGGTATAACAATTACTTAAACTGATTAGCGGATTCAATACGATGAATAGCTTCTTCAGCAGCATTTTGCTCGGCTGTTTTTTTACTTCTCCCCTTACCTATTCCAAATTCTATATTCCCAATAGTCACTTTTATAGTAAAAACTTTATCATGGTGAGGACCTTCTTCTTTAATAACTGTATAAACAGGAGGTTCGAGTTTTTTTGCTTGTGCATATTCAAGCAGCTGGCTTTTGAAATTTTCATCAATTAAATGGACTCCAGCTTTTGCATATGGTTCTATTAACACCCTACTTATAAATGATTTTGCGGATTCTAAACCACTATCAAGAAAAATAGCTCCTATGAGAGCTTCAAACGCATCAGCAAGAATTGTCCTGGAACTAGAATTTAATCCCACCATAAGATTTTTTCCGACAAGCAAAAATTCAGCTAAATTTATTTCTTCAGCTATATCCGCAATGGCTATCTTATTAACAAATTTTGATCTAACTTTAGTCAAAAAACCTTCATCTTCTTCCGGAAATTTTTTAAAAAGATATTCAGCTACCGTAACGCTTAGGACTGCATCTCCAAGAAATTCAAGCCTTTCATTGGAAATTTCAAATTCAGGATTTTGCTCCAAATATGAGCGGTGCATAAGAGCTTGTAAAAAATACTGATCATTATTAATTGAGTAGCCAACAAGCTTTTCAAGCTTATTTAATTTTTCGGGTGATAAAAGCCTTTCAAGAATATTTTTTGAATGTCTATTAAATATTCTAGTTAAAGATGATAAGAATCGTGTCAAAACTGCTCCGTCAAGGTATATACCGTATATCTTCTATAAGCTAACTTTAAAAAGTTAATAATTAGATATGAAAAAAGCGCATATTTTTGATAAGTATTTTAAAATAATTATGCACTTTTTTATAAAAGAGTTGAAAATTTAAAAAGATAGCCCCGATTTTTCGGGGCTAAGCAAAAATAGTGAATTTACTTATTAGCTAATTTTTCCTTAAGATATTTTATTGCATCACCAACCGTACCTATTTTTTCTGCATCTTCATCAGGGATAGAGACAGAAAATGCACTTTCAAAGCCCATCACTAATTCAACTATATCAAGTGAATCAGCTCCAAGATCGTTGGTGAAAGAAGCTTCTGGCGTAATTTGAGATTCTTCAACACCTAATTTATCAACTATTATCTCTTTTACTTTAGCTTCAATATCCATTTGTATTCTCCTATAGATTGTTATATTTATTTTATTTATTCAGTTCAATTTAATTACATTGTTAATCCGCCGTCCACAACCAGGGTTTGACCGGTAATATAATCGGCATCTGAAGAAGAAAGAAATACTACTGCTTTTGCAATATCTTCGGGCAACGCAATTTTGCCCAGTGGTATTTGATTTAAAAGTGCCTCTCTTTGTTTATCATTCAACTTTTCAGTCATATCTGTTGAAACATAACCAGGTGCAATTGCATTGACTGTAATATTTCTTGACGCAAATTCTCTTGCGAGTGATTTTGTAAAACCAATTATTCCTGCCTTGGATGCTACATAATTAGCCTGTCCGGCATTCCCAATCAGCGCAACAACCGAAGAAATATTTATAATCCTACCATATTTTTGGGACATCATCGGTTTTACAGATAGTTTGGAATAATTAAAAACACTTTTCAGATTAGCTGCAATAACCTGGTCAAAATCCTCCTCTTTCATTCTTAATATCAGGTTATCACGGGTAATTCCTGCGTTATTCACTAAAATATCTAAACCGCCTAACTTTTCCAACGAAAAATTTATAGTTTTTTCAGCTTCCGAAAACTTTGCAGCATCGGCCTGAATTCCAAACAATTTTACCCCTAAACCGGCTGACATAGCTTCAATTTTAGCTGCCGCCTCCGATGAACTGCTATAAGTAAAGACAACATTACAACCTTGAGAAGCAAGTTCAAGAACAATTGCTTTTCCAATGCCCCTTGTTCCACCGGTTACAATTGCTCTCTTATTTTCAAGTTTTTTCAAGCTACTTCTTTTGATTTTATTGAACTCAGGTACTCTTTTTTATATTCTTCCAGTTCTGCAAAGCCTCTTTCACCAAAAAAGTGAATCAATTCTTCCCGACAATGGTCAAAAATTGATGATTCTGCATCTGGATTAACATTGCAGGTCTTCAGTCTTTCAATATGTTCATCATCGACTGTTAATGCACCCTCAAAAATAACCAAGGGAAATAATATACAATAAAGCGGTTTATATTTCCACTTATAGGTCCTTTCATTATTAGCCAGCTTCTGTAAAATACACAGCCCATTTTTATCTAAAAACGTGCATTTATCGTTAATAACCTCCGTCCCTACAGCAATTCCGGAATCAAAATCTTCATCTTCCTCAGCGGGTTCAAACCATTTTGATGTATCTTTACACTGGGTCTCATCCATAAGTTCGATTACTTTATCTTTGATCTTCAAAACACTTTGACTTTCCTTGAGATCTGTATAGACACCATAATGACAACATTCCCCGCTACATTTGCAGCTAAATGTGAATGTAAAAATCATCGGATCTATTTTAATTCCATTTATTTCTTTTTCAAATTTTTCAGCCATTATATAAACTGCTCCACATCAGAATATTTATCTATTCCAAAAGTTTTAACCTCAGGGTTTATTCTTTTTACCAGCCCCTGCAAAACTTTTCCCGGACCAACCTCATAAAACTCATCAAAACCATCAGCTATCATATTCTTGATTGTTTCCTCCCATCGAACCGGAGAGGTAACCTGTTCAAAAAGCAAATTCTTTATTTCTTCTTTTTTTGTTACAGCCTTTGCTGTAACATTTGCGTAAACAGGAAATCTTGTATCATAAATATTGGTCTCATCAAGAATTGTTTGTAATTTTTCTTTTGCTGAAAGCATCAAAGGTGAATGAAAAGCACCACTAACAACTAATTCTTTAGTCAATTTGGCTCCTTTAGTTTTGCAAATTTCCATAGCTTTTCTAACCCCATCAACCGAGCCAGAAATTACAATTTGCCCCGGTGAATTTAAATTTGCAGCTTGAACAATTCCCGCAGATGATGCTTCTTTACAACACTCATCAACTATTTTTGAATCTAGACCAACTATTGCAGCCATAGTTCCCGGATTCTCCAGGCCTGATTGCTGCATTGCTTTTCCTCTTTCTCTAACAAGTTTAACAGCATCATAAAACTGAATTGCATTTGCTGCAACCAATGCTGAATATTCTCCTAATGAATGGCCCGCAGCTCCCTCCACTTCAAGCCTGCGAATAATGCTTGCTAAAATAACACTATGTAAAAAAATAGCGGGTTGAGTAAATTCGGTTTGTTTTAATTTTTCTTCAGGACCATTAAATAGGATGTATGATAAATTTATTCCCAAAGCATCATCAGCAGTTTTTATCATTTCTTTAGCTTCAACAGAGTTTTCATAGAGATCTTTAGCCATTCCAATATATTGCGATCCCTGCCCTGGAAATAAGAATGCTTTTTTACTCATTATAAAATTCGGAATTTCTTACTTAGTAATTAAATTGCCCAAACAGCATAAACGGAACCCCATGTAAATCCTGCTCCAAATGCTGCCATAATAATTTTATCCCCCTTTTTTAGTTTGCCGTTCCTGTAATACTCTGTTAAGCAAAGTGGTATAGTTGCGGCTGTTGTATTACCATAACGGTCTATATTTATCATTACTTTATCTTTGCTGATGCCCATTCTTTCAGCAGTTGCGTCAATTATTCTTAAATTTGCCTGGTGAGGTACAAGATAAGCCACATCTTCCGATTTAAGATTATTTTTTTGCATAATTTCATAAGATATATCAGCCATACCTTTAACCGCAACCTTAAAAACGGCTTTACCGTCCTGGTACAAATAGTGCATTTTGTTCTCAACAGTTTCAATAGTAGGCGGATTTAAACTACCTCCTCCTTTCATATAAAGGGCGTCTTTACCGGAGCCATCAACTTTTAACATAGAATCCTGTAATCCAATACTTTTATCATCAGACGGCTCTAATAATACAGCAGATCCCGCATCTCCAAAAAGGATGCAATTGTTTCTATCTGTGTAATCAACTATCGAACTCATTTTATCGGCACCAATAACCATCACTTTTTTGTAACCGCCGCTTTCTACAAGCGAACAGCCAGTCTGAAATGCGAACAAAAATCCTGAACACGCAGCAGAAAGATCAAATCCCCACGCATTTTTGGCGCCAATTTTTTCCTGAACAAGACAAGCAGTTGCCGGGAAAAACATATCAGGTGTTACTGTAGCAACTATAATAACATCAATTTCTTCAGCCGACATATTTTTCGACTTAAGTAAATCCAAAGCTGCGCCTGCTGCCAGATCACTGGTTGCGCCTTTTTCAAGTAGTCTTCTTTCTTTGATGCCGGTTCTGGTTCTTATCCATTCATCTGAGGTATCAACGATTTTTTCAAAATATGCATTGTCCATAATTTTATCAGGCACATACATACCGACACCGGTAATTACTGCACTGAATTTCTTTTCTTGATTCATTTTATTATTCCGTTAATTTAGAATACTTTTGAATAGAACTTCCGATCTTGGAAATTAACTGCTTATGATGCATTTCATTGGCTTTAAGCACCATATTTTTTATTGCCTTAGAGGTACTGGATCCGTGGCCTATAATACTAATTCCATTGACCCCAAGCAAGGGTACACCACCGTGTTCCTGGTAATCAAAATCCTTTAAAATTTCACGAAGAGTATTTCTAACAAGTCCGACTTTTAATTTATTGAAGATATTTTTATCAGCATAATCTTTAAACTTATATCTTAAAAATGGAATTACACTTTCACCGAACTTAATAAGGATATTACCAACAAAACCGTCGCAAACAATTACATTTGCTGTTCCTTTTAAAATATCCCTCCCTTCAACATTGCCTATAAAGTTAAGTTTTGTCTTTTTAATTATAGCAGCCGCCTCACTTGTCACTTCATTACCCTTTGATTCTTCTTCACCCACACTTAGAATCCCAACTGAAGGATTTTCAATTCCAAACATCTCGCGAACATATATCGTTCCTATAATAGCATACTCCAGCAAATGTTTGGGCTTAGAATCAACACTAGCGCCTACATCAAATACAGTACAGACACCGGATTGATTTGGCATATATGCGCCGATAGTTGGCCTGCCGACACCCGGAATTCTTCCAATTATCAAAGTTGATGCTGCCATCATTGCGCCTGTATTTCCTGCACTTACAAATGCGTCTGCTTTTTTTTCTTTAACCCACTGTGCACCAATTACGATCGATGAATTTGGCTTTTTCTTCAAAGCTACAGTAGGAGTATCTCCCATTTCAATTACTTCGTCAGCATTGATGATAAAATTTTTGTCGAAGGATAGATTTTTATCGGAGAGAACTTGCAGTATTTCCTTTTCTTTTCCAACCAGGTAAAGGTCAAAATCTTTTCCATGGTTGTATGCTTCAACAGCACCTTCTACAGAATTTTGAGGGGCGAAATCGCCTCCCATTGCATCAACAATAATTCTGCATCTTGATTTGTCGGGATCAGAATTGTTCATTAAAAAGGATTAATTGTGAATCAGCTTTTGGGAATAAACATTGAGCGTTCATTATAGTAACCGCAGGCCGGACAGGCACGGTGTGTTAACTTCATTTCTCCACAGTTGGAACACGTACCCAGTGAAGGAACAGAAGTTTTATAATGAGTTCTTCTTTTATCCCTTCTGCTTTTTGACATTTTGCGTTTCGGATTTGGCATCTTTTATTTCTCTTCTAATTATTTAACTTGTTCTTTAATTTTTCTAAAGGCGCCCATCGTGGATCTAGTTCATCTTTAGTACAATGGCAGTCACCCTCATTAAGATCTTTTCCACATTTTGGACATAGGCCCCTGCAATCATCTTTACACAATTTTTTCATTGGTATTGCAAGCAAAGCATAGTCTCTTACATCATTTACAATATTAATCTTATCTGCATCAACCGGAAGATAAGTGAGATTAAATTCGTCATCTCCTTCGGGTTCTTTTCCAAACAAATAAACCATTTGATAGCTGTTTTTAACTTTAGCTTTATAGATGCTCCCGCACCGGTCACATTGATAATTTGCATCAAGATTCAGCTCAGCATCAAGTACAATCTGGCTATGCGATTTCGATAACTTAACATCAACTTTGCAAGTTCCATGGAACGGCTCAGAAAGGCCAATTTCACTTACATCTTCGTCAAAGCTTAGATTATGCACACCTTCGCTCAGGTTCGCAATCTTAATTATCATCGGGATTTCTCTTGCAAAGTGATGCCTTTCTATAAGAAGAAAGGCAAAAATAAGCTAAAACAAATTTAAATATAGAAATAGCAGGTATGATAATCAATATTTCATTGAATCATTTTGAGGCAATAATATTATAAAATTGGCATAATTCCAAAATTATTAAATTTCAAAATTTACCCTTACATTTAAGAATTAGAATTTACCTTAAAATTGGGCTTCCGAGTATGCTTTCTGTTAAAAACCTGACTAAAGAATACAAAAATGTTACCGCAGTAAATGATATTTCTTTTCAGGTTGAACCTGGGAAAATCTTTGGCCTTCTTGGCCCAAACGGTGCCGGTAAAACCACTACTATTCGAATTATATTAAACATTATAAAGCCAACTTCAGGAATAGTATCTTTTGAAGATAAACCAATTACTAATGAATTTGTAAACGACCTTGGTTATTTACCTGAAGAGCGCGGGCTTTATAAAAAAAGCACTGTAATTAATGTCATCAACTATTTTGCTTCATTAAAAAATCTCAGCAAGAATGAAATTTCAAAAAAGGCTGATTACTGGCTAGATAAACTGGGAATTGCAAATTATAGAGACAATAATATAGAAGAGCTATCCAAAGGGAACCAGCAAAAAGTACAATTTGTAACCGCAATTATTCACGATCCTAAATTATTAATACTTGATGAACCATTTTCAGGATTCGATCCAATCAATCAGCAATTAATAAGGGAAACGATTCTATCATTTGTAAACTCGGGGAAAGTAGTGATACTCTCGACACATCAAATGGATACTGCTGAAAAATTATGTTCAGATATTCTTTTATTAAATAAAGGGAAGGAAGTTTGCAAAGGGAATCTTACGAAAATCAAGCAAGATTTTGGAACAAATAATGTTAAGATCGAATTTGAAGGTAATGCATCTTTCCTAAGTTCACTTCCGGAAGTAAAATCTGTAGACCTTTATGGAGTATATGCTGAAGTTCACCTTAAAAAAGAAGTTAAACGAGCTGAATTTCTAAGAAAAATTTCGGATAAACTTTTAATAAATCAATTCTCTGTGATCGAGCCTACACTTAATAAAATTTTCATTGATGCAATTAATATCAGCAATAAGAAATGAATAAAATTCTTTCAGTAGCAAAATGGGAATTTTGGGAAAAGATAAAAACCAGGGCGTTTTTAATATCTATGATAGTTACTCCTGTGATTATAATTGCTTTTGCAATGGCACCAACAATGCTTGAGAATCACGAAAGCGAAACAACAAAACTAGTGGGAATAGTAGATGAATCAGGACTCTATTTTGCCGGTCTCCAGGAAAAGATGAAAGAGGAAAAACTTCCGGGGGATTTGCCGAAATATGTGCTTGTTAATTTAACCCCTGATACTTTAGCTACCAGCGATGAGAATGATCAATTAATTAAAATTTCGGATAAAAAAGTTTTTAATAATAAGATTAACAGCTATTTGCTTATTAAGTACGGTGGAACCGATTCGGTACAATTGCAATGGAGAAGCAATGCCACGGCGAACTATAAAGATATTAGCAATTTTGAGAAAGCATTTAATGAAGTTAGGATTGACTTAAAATTTAAGAAAGAAGGTATTGATCCATCATTAAAGGGACTATTTACTAATCAAGTATCGATCCAGCCTATTAAAATAACTGAAGAAGGTAAAGACAAAGAATCGGATTTTCTTACAGTATTCTTTTCATCGTTTGTGTTTATAATACTATTGATGATTATGATTATGTCATCGGGCGGGATGCTGGTTAGAAGTATGCTTGAAGAAAAATCAAACAGGCTTATTGAAATTCTGGTTTCAAGTTGTACCCCAACCCAGCTACTGACCGGAAAGATTTTGGGACTTAGTCTCCTTAACCTTTTCCAGATAACAATCTGGGGATTAATAGGAATTGCTTTAACAGGAGCTACAACAATTTCACCTGAAATTTTCGAAAACATTGGACTGGATCTGGTTTACTTTGTGCTAGGATTTGTCTTTTATACGGGTATTTTCGTAGGACTTGGAGCAACTGCTACAACTGAACAGGAAGCTCAGCAATTCAATAGTTATATAAGTATGATTCTGATTCTGCCTATAGTGTTCGCAATTTCTGCAATTCAAAATCCCAATTCAGGGATAGTCCATATCTTATCATATTTCCCTTTAACAACGCCATCAATAATGTTATTAAGATTAAATATTTCCCCAGTGCCCCTTTCAGATATTATCATAACAATTTCAATTTTAATAGTGTCAATTATTATTTCTATTTATCTATCATCCAAAATCTTTAAAATCGGAGTTTTATCTTACGGCAAAAGACCAACTCTTAAGGAATTGATAAACTGGGTAAAAGAGGAATGACCAAATTTATTATTTCCAACAAATTTAGAAAATAATACATGTTGATATTCTCCTCAGCAATAGCTGCAGTAGTTCCGATGCTTATTTATCTCACAATCATTTGGCGCTTTGACAGGTATGACCGTGAGCCACTTGCTCTTTTGCTAAAAAATTATCTTTGGGGAGCTATTGGTGCAATCGTGCTGGCCATTATAGGAAGCGGTATTATATCGGGATTCTTTTCTTTTTTTATTCATTCGGAAGAAGTTTTACACAATACGGAAACTTTTTTTGTGGCTCCATTTGTTGAAGAGATAACAAAGGGGCTTTTTCTATTTATTACGGTTAAAAATATAAAATTTGATAATATGACCGATGGGATTGTTTATGGCGGTGCAATTGGTCTGGGATTCGGTATGACTGAAAATTTTCTTTACTTTATTGCTTACGGGAATACTATTTCAGAATGGTTATCAATTGTAGTTATTCGAACATTATTTTCGGGCGTAATGCACTGTGTTTCAACCGCCACATTTGGAGCATTTCTCGGATACGCAAAATTTAAAAGCAGTACAGTAAAAGTTTTTCTGACAATTGCCGGGCTGGGCATAGCAATGTTTATACATTTTGCGTGGAATATAAGTGTAAGTTTTGAGTCAACAGCTTTTCTGGGATTTTTATTTATGGCCTGTACCGTTGTAATTTTTATTGCAGTCTATTCCCTATCTGTAATGGGTGAAAGAAAGATTATTTACAATGAATTGAAAGACGAAGTTAAAAATGGATTGCTTCCGGAAAGCCATTTAAATATTCTTAACTCTTCTCTTAGGAATAGAATGGGGTGGATTGATGAAAGTATTCGTAAATTGTATGTTAGTGCTGCAACAACTCTTGCATTCAGGAAGGTGCAATTTAGAAATTCAAGCGGAATGAGCAAAGAGTACTATAAAAGTGATGTCGAATATTACAGGCAATTTATTATGAATTTATTATCGCCAAAGAAAAATTTGGACCAGGAAACAATTAATGGAGAGTCTAAATGATTAGACCTAATTCAGGAATATACTTGATTTCTATGAGACCAGTATTTGATCAAAATTCTATTATCCCCATTGGAAAACTAGATGCAGATAATACGAGTCAGCTTTTTGCAAACTTAATTTTAAATCATAAAGAGAACCTAGATAAGATCATAAATTATACAACTGTAACTTATTGTTTCAGTGAAAATGACAAAAATTACTTGCCGGATGATTTTACAAAAAATGGGTCTATGAAAGTTTTTGGCAACACAAAAAATTCATTACAGAATATTAAAAATATTGTTGATAAATTTTTTGCCTCAACAAGCATTAATCTAATTGTTTTTGCCAACTCTATCGGAGTTTCATCAGCCGATCTAAGAAAGATTCTAGATCTTCTTACATTAGAAGCGGATGCAGTTGTAATTGGTAAGACTAAAAGAGGCAGAGTTTCTTTAATTGGATTTAATTATTTAAATAATGATTTAATAAAAGAGATCAACTGGGGAAATATCGAGTTTGAAAAATTACTTCACAAAGTAACTAAATATGATAATTTCATTTATGTTTGGGAAAATTCACTTTTAATAAATTCAGGTGAAGATTTCAAACTTCTTTATTCGGAGCTTTCAAAAAAAGAAAGCCTGGAATATTGCAGCCAGCAAATGCATGAGAAATTCACTCATATTTTTATAGAATATAAGGAGTTGTTAAAATGAGTTCTATCGGTATTATCGGTGGAACATTTAACCCGGTTCATTTCGGACATCTCATTACAGCTCAGGCAATCAAAGAGATCAGGCATCTCGGTAAAATTATTTTTATACCGTGCAATATTTCACCACATAAAAAGGATAATTTAGATAATAATCCCTTACACAGATATAAAATGGTACAAAGGGCCATTGAAGGAATTGATGGATTTGAGGTTTCTGATTACGAAATAAAAAAGGGAGGAATATCTTACACAATCGATACTCTAAAGGAATTCAAAAAAAAATATTCGGACATTGAATTAATAATTGGTTTTGACAATTTGCTGAAGTTTGATAGTTGGCAAGAACCGGATAACATTTTGGAGTTAGCTAAATTGGTCGTAATGAAACGAAAGATCGATAAAGTGCCCACTCAAAGAAATAGATACTATAACAGAGCAATCATTGTAAATACCCCGCTTATAGAAATCAATGCAACTGATATCAGGCATAGAGTTAGTGAAGGATTATTGGTTGATTTTCTTGTCCCTGAGAAGGTAAAAGAATATATTTATAATTTTAAGTTGTATAGGAATTAATAAATGAAAATACTTGTAACGGGGGGAGCCGGATTTATTGCATCACACATCACAGACGCTTTCATTGATCAAGGACACGAAGTTTTTATCCTGGATAATCTATCAACCGGATTTAAAAAAAATATTAACCCTAGAGCTGAATTCATCGAAGCCGATATTTGTGACCAGTCATTATCCCAATTATTTGAAAAAGAAAAATTTGAAGTAGTTAACCATCATGCTGCCCAAATGGATGTACGTCGATCTGTCGCTGATCCCGCTTTCGATGCTAACACCAATATAATAGGGACGATAAATTTGCTTCAAAATTCAGTAAGAAATGGCGTAAGAAAATTTATATTTGCTTCAACAGGCGGAGCTGTTTATGGAGAACAAAATTATTTCCCCGCCGACGAAAATCATCCTACTTCCCCGCTCTCGCCATATGGAATTTCAAAACTTGCAGTTGAGAAATATCTGTTTTTTTATAGCACACAATATAAATTGAATTACACTGTCCTTCGTTACGCTAACATCTATGGACCCAGACAAAATCCATTTGGAGAAGCTGGAGTTGTTGCAATTTTTTCCTCAAAGCTGTTAAAAGAGGAGCAAACCATAATAAATGGTTCAGGAAAACAAACCCGTGATTATGTTTTTGTCGGAGATGTTGTTAAAGCAAACCTGCTAACCATTAATGATGAAAAAAGCGATATATACAATGTAGGAACTGGAAAGGAAACGGATGTAAATGAGCTTTTTAGCGAATTAAACAAAATTACAGGCAATAATGCTGCAGAGAAACATGGACCCGCAGCTCCTGGAGAACAAATGAGAAGTGTTATCACATCAGAAAAACTTTTCAAAAAATTTAAGTGGAAGCCAGATACGGAACTTCATATAGGTTTAGAAAATACCGTGGATTTCTTTAAAAATAATTTGACTTAAAAATATACTTTTAATGATTGAAGAAGTAAATATAGAAAAGTTATTAAGCAATGATAGACGATCAGTCGCCAGAGCCATATCAATTGTTGAAAAAGGAGATTCTGAATCTTCTGAATTATTTAAAAGCATTTATTCTAATATAGGTAAGGCTTATCGTATTGGAATTACCGGACCGCCGGGTGCTGGAAAAAGCACAATCACTAACCAGTTAACAAAATACCTCCTTAATGAAGGGAAGACTATCGGCATAATAGCTGTTGACCCTACAAGCCCTTTTACAGGCGGTGCTCTTTTAGGCGATAGGGTCAGAATGACAGATATTGGCCAGCGAAGTGATGTTTTTATTCGTAGTATGGCTACTAGAGGCAGCCTTGGGGGCTTGAGTAAAAAAGCCGTTGACGCTGCGGACGTGCTCGATGCCGCCGGTTACGAATACATCATTTTAGAAACCGTTGGAGTGGGACAATCAGAACTTGATATTGCACAAGCTGCTGACACAACTATGGTTGTGCTTGTTCCTGAATCGGGCGATTCTGTTCAGGCGATGAAGGCCGGTTTAATGGAAATAGCAGATTTTTTCATACTTAATAAATGTGATCGGCCGGGTTCTCAACAGGCGGCTGGCGCATTAAAGACAATCCTTGGAATGCGCGATCATAATGAAAGTACATGGATGCCAAATATTATTAGATCAATTGCAACTGAGAATAAGGGTATTCCCGAAATTAACGATGAGATCAACAAGCATAGAGAATATTTATTAAAGACAAAAAAGTTTTATGCTAATCGCGAAAAAAGGATGAAATCCCGCATTAAAGAAATAGTTGAGGAAAAATTAAGAAAGGAACTATGGAGCGAAACTAGAGAAAATTCCTTAAATTTGTCTTTAGAGAAAACAATTAATGGCAGCTTATCGCCATATCATATAGCAGAAGAAATTCTGGAAAACTTTAAAAAACAGATTTAATCTTTCGAATTAAAAAGTGGGGCTCTTATGCAAACTACTGAAATGATTTTTAACACCGATCTAAATGAAGAGCAAATAATAATAAGAAACACCGTAAGGGAATTTGCCGAGAAAAATATTCGCCCTCGTGTCATGGAATTAGATGAAGCTCAGGAATTTCCTATGGATATTATCCATCAACTGGGTGAACTTGGTTTTATGGGAGTAGTGATCAAAGAAGAATACGGCGGTGCAGGGCTTGGATATGTTGAGTTCGCTACAATCATAGAAGAACTTGGAAGAGTAGATCCTTCAATTTCTCTTTCTGTTGCTGCTCACAACGGCCTGGGAACTAATCACATTAATATGTTTGCCAGTGAAGAATTGAAAAAGAAATATCTTCCTGACCTGGCAAGTGGGAAAAAAGTGGCAGCTTGGGGTTTAACGGAATCTATTTCTGGAAGCGATGCTGGAAGTATGTTATCTTATGCAGAAAAAAAAGGTGACTATTACATACTCAATGGAGGCAAAACTTTTACTACCCATGGTACAGTAGGTGAAACCGCAGTAATTATGGCTGTGACTGACAAATCAAAGGGCAGAAAGGGAATTTCAGCTTTTGTTCTTGAAAAAGGGATGGAAGGATTTATAACAGGTAAAAAAGAAAATAAGCTTGGGATGCGTGCAAGTGATACTACTCAATTAATTTTTGATAACTGCAAGGTACCTGCAGAAAATCTTATCGGGAAAGAAGGCGAGGGTTTTATACAGGCAATGAAAATACTTGAAGGAGGCCGTATTTCTATTGCTGCATTAAGTGTTGGTTTGGCACAAGGTGCTCTCGACGCAGCGGTAAAATATGCCGGAGAAAGAAAACAATTTGGCAAACACTTATCTGAATTTCAGGCAATACAATTTAAACTTGCAGATATAGCTATGAATGTAGATGCAGCAAGATTATTAACTCTTCGTGCTGCTGTAATGAAAGATAAAGGTCAGCCGAACACTAAAGAAGCCGCGATGGCAAAACTCTTTGCCAGTGAAATTGCTGAAAAAGCGGCCAGCGAAGCTGTACAAATATTTGGCGGTTATGGTTTTGTCAAAGATTATCCTGTGGAAAAGTTTTATCGTGATGTAAAGCTGCTCACAATCGGTGAAGGGACTTCTGAAATACAAAGAATTGTAATCGCAAGAGATTTACTAAAAGATTAGACAAATTTATGCGAAAAATCGGACAACCACTTAAAGAGCACGAAACAACACTTAAAAGAGAAGATTTTTACAAAAACCTTTTAAGAAAGCTAGAAACAGAAAGAGAAAAAATAAAACTCGGCGGGGGGAAGAAAGCTCTCGAAAAGCACAAATCTAAGGGAAAGCTTACAGCAAGAGAACGCATTGAATTACTTCTTGACAGTCAAAAGGATTTTCTTGAATTAAATACCTTCGCTGCATATGGCATGTATGAAGAATATGGGGGTGCTCCTTCTTCCGGTACAGTTTATGGCATAGGAAAGATAGCTGGCAAATATCACCTTATAGTAGCAAATGATGCAACTGTAAAAGCAGGTGCATGGTTTCCTATTACAGCCAAGAAAAATTTAAGAGCACAGGAAATTTCAATAGATAACCGGCTTCCCATTATTTATCTGGTTGATAGCGCCGGTGTTTTTCTTCCTCTTCAGGATGAAATTTTCCCTGATAAAGAACACTTTGGAAGAATTTTTAGAAACAATGCAGTTATGTCCTCCATGGGCATCCCCCAGATTTCAGCTATTATGGGCCCATGCGTAGCAGGTGGTGCATATCTACCGATTATGAGTGACGAAGCATTAATCGTTGAAGGTGAGGGTTCAGTTTTTCTTGCTGGTGCTCATCTTGTAAAAGCTGCGATAGGAGAAGAAATCGACAATGAAAGTTTGGGTGGTGCAAGAGTTCAATCAAATATCTCAGGTGTTACTGATTACATAATGAAAAATGATCAGGAATGCCTCGCCCAAATTAAAAGCCTTGTAAGTAAAAACGGTGTTAATCAAAAAGCCGGCTATAACAGGATCGAAAGTCATCCGCCTATATTTCCCCAGAAAGAAATTTATAGTTTGTTGCCGGAGGATACAATAAAACCTTATGATATGTACGATGTTTTAGCAAGAATAGTGGATGACTCGGAAATTGACGAATATAAAGCAGGTTATGGCAAAACACTCATTACAGCCTATGCAAGAATTGATGGCTGGGCTGTTGGAATTGTTGCAAACCAGCGCACTGTTGTAAAAACAGAATCTGATAAGGGAGTAGGTGAAATGCAGGTAGGTGGCGTAATTTATTCGGACAGTGCGGATAAAGCAGCAAGATTTATTATGAACTGTAATCAGAAAAAAATACCTCTTGTATTTCTGCAAGATGTGACCGGATTTATGGTTGGCAGCAGAGCCGAGCACGGAGGAATAATAAAAGACGGTGCTAAAATGGTAAATGCAGTTGCTAATTCGGTGGTCCCTAAGATTACAATCATTGTAGGCAATAGTTTTGGCGCGGGAAATTATGCAATGTGTGGAAAGGCCTATGATCCCAGATTTATTTTTGCCTACCCGAATGCTAAAATTTCTGTAATGGGAGGACAACAGGCCTCCAGCGTCTTGCTGGATATAAAGTTAAAGCAAGCCCAAAAGAGCGGTAAAGAATTTTCTCAGGAAGATAAGAAAAAACTGCTTGATGAGATTATACAGTCATACGATAATGCAAGCACGCCTCTTTATGCCGCAGCTCGCCTTTGGATTGATGAAATCATTGATCCGGCAAAAACACGTGAATATATTTCAGTAGCTATTGATGTTGCTAATAATAATCCTGATATACCAAGATTTAATCCAGGGGTAATACAGACGTGAAATGCCTTCAATCTGGAACCATTGCAAAATATTTTTAATCCTGTTCCTATTTATTTTAGCTTCTATTCAACCATATATTTTTTCTCAACAGAGTGAACTTTCAAAAGGTGTAAACTATATATCAGAATTTATAGCATCAGATTACTTTAAAGAACTGGCTAAAACTAACGGTGATCTTGCTCTGACTGATACAATTTATTTGCGTGCAGTTCACTTTAAAGATTATAATTATTCAGAAGCTCTCCTTGCGCTCACGTTCGCTGTAATTCCTTATAAAACGGTTCCTATAAAAATTCCATTATTGGGCCTTAAATTAAATTTTCCTCTAACTTCAGACTGTGATTCAATATTTGCATTAAAAAATAAAAATCTTCCTAAAGAATTCTATGATGATACACCCACGGGCAATTACGGAGATAAGGACAAACTGGCTCATTTCTTTGGTAGTGCATATATTTCATATACTTCCAGAATTTTTGATTTAGGGAATCTTATTGGTTATTTTGTAGAATCTTTTGAGAATAAGTTTAAAGTTCAGTCAGCCGTTGATCCACGGGATATGATGACAAATACCGTTGGACAATTATTCGGGAGAATCTTAAAGAAAAATAAAGCAATTCTTCCATCAGATGTTTTTATAATCCATAATTTGCAATTTATTATAATAAATCTATGAACTCAGTATTAATTATCGATGATGAAAAAGAGATTTGCGAAAGTGTAAAGATGATACTTGAATACGAAAATTATTTAGTTGAATACTCAACTAATGCCGATCAATGTTTAACAATATTAGCAGAACAGGACTATTCAGCTTTGCTTCTTGATATTCAAATGCCTGAAATCAGCGGATTTGAAGTAATAAAGAAAGTAAAAGTTAAACATCCTAATCTTTCAGTCGTAATAATTTCCGCACACAGCAGTCTGGAGAACGCAATTAAGGCGACAAAACTTGGCGCATTTGATTTCATTGAAAAACCAATTGATCGTGAAAAATTATTAATTAGTGTCAGAAATGCTGTTGAACAAACGAACCTGCTAAATGAAAATACTGAAATCAAGAAATCACTTTCGGGAGATGAAAAAATACTTGGTAAGAGCAAAGCTATAAGTGACATACTTGGCATTATTGAAAAAGTCGGTCCACTCGATACAAGAGTTTTGATTTCAGGTGACAATGGTACCGGCAAAGAACTGGTGGCCCGTGCTTTACATAATAAAAGCAAACGAAAAGACAAAGCATTTATAGAGGTTAACTGCGCAGCTATCCCCAATGAATTAATTGAATCTGAATTATTTGGGCATGAAAAAGGATCTTTCACAGGGGCATCTCAACAAAGAATCGGTAAATTTGAGCTTGCAAATAAAGGAACGATCTTTTTGGATGAGATTGGGGATATGAGCCTCCAGGCTCAAGCAAAAGTTCTTAGAGCAATAGAAGACAACAAAATTGAAAGAGTTGGTAGTGGAAAGAAAATTGAAATTGATGTAAGAATTTTATCGGCAACCAACAAAGATCTAAAATCTGAGATAGAAAAAGGGGCTTTCAGAGAAGATCTTTATCACAGGCTAAATGTAATCCCTATTCACATACCACCCCTAAAAGATAGAATCGAGGACGTTCCAATCCTTGTTGAACATTTTTCGAATGATATTACTTCAAAACATAAGAAGTCAAAAGTTAAATTTGATGAAGGAGCAATAAAACTTCTTCAGGAACAGCAGTGGAGCGGAAATGTTAGAGAATTAAGAAATATTATTGAAAGAATTATAATTATAGTTGATAAAAAGGAAATTACAAAAAAAGATATCGAATTTTTGTTTGACTCCGGTAAATCATCTGTTGGTGATATTATTGCTGAAAGCAATTCATTTCAGGAATTCAAAGAAAAAGCTGAAAAGGCATTTATATTAAAGCAATTAAAAAACAATGACTGGAATATTAGTAAAACAGCAGAAGCGCTTGAAATTCAAAGAAGTCATCTCTATAATAAAATGAAGAAATACGGAATCGAGAAGGGAGAATAATTATGGGTAATACTATTTTTTCCAAAATTATCAATAAAGAAATTCCGGCTGATATTGTTTTCGAATCGGAAAATATTCTGGCATTTAAGGATATCAGGCCTCAAGCGCCTGTACATATTCTTATAATTCCAAAAATAGAGATTCCAAAAGTTACTGATATAAAAAGTTCCGAGCATAGCAGCCTTTTGGGTGAATTGTTTGATACTGCAAACATGCTTGCAAAACAAATGGGAATTGACCAGGATGGTTTCAGGCTGATATTTAACTGCGGTAAAAATGGCGGACAGGAAGTATTTCACCTGCATATGCATTTGCTTGGCGGCAGACAAATGAAATGGCCTCCAGGCTGAAGTTATTTCTTTTCGGATAATATATTAGCGAGAACGCTCAACATTTTTTCTTTAAATATCGGTTTCGATATAAACTCACTGAAACCTGCGGCAATAAATTTTTCCTTATCTCCTGGTAACACATAAGCTGTAACTGCAATTATAGGAGTGTCCTTATAACCGGGCATTTTTTGTATAACTTTCAATGCGTCCAAGCCGTTATAGTCACCTTGCAAATTTATATCAATAACGATAAAATCAAAAGTATCACTGTCGAGCACAGGTATAGCTTCTTCAAAACTGATAGCAAATTTTATTTCCTTCAGTTCTTTCATCTGAACTTTAAATAATATTTGGGAATCCACCTGGTCTTCAATATAAAGACATCTAAGTTGTGACAAATCCATAGTTGTCAATTCACCTTCCACTATGTTTTCTTCAAGTTTTTCTTTTTCAGCTTCATTAGATGTGGGCTCAGATTCCAATTGCGCTTCACTTTCCGATTTCGCCTCTTTAGATTCTTCCTCAATAGGTTCAGGTTGGATTTTACGGGTCTCATCATCAACTTTAAGTTTTTCAGTTTCTGCTTCCAGCTCACTCAATTCATCATTAAATTCAGAATATTTTTCCTCTACTACATTTCTTTCAACTTTTGATTCTCCTTTTAACTCTTCTATGGCCCGTTCAATTTCCTCAGTCTGTTCTTCTTCTTCTATGTTTTTTGGCTCTTCTCTTCTCTTAAAATCGAGAGGAAATACAAAGAACAAATCCTCATTGCCCTCTCGCCCTGAAACTTCCGCCTTTCCACTTAAGGCATTTAGTAATGCAGCCGCAATTCTTAGTCGCAACTTAGAAAGGCCATATTCCTTGATATCATATTTCCCCTTAATGAAGATATCTTTATAAAATTCTAGTAAATTCTTAGTCGGATGAGTGTAATTATCCTTTATCGAGATAATAACTCTATCTTCAGATTCAGGATATGCAGATAAATATATTTTCTTTTCTCTTGTAATCCCGGAAACTAGCTTTACTAATGTATTTAATAAATTTTGAAATTTTTCTTTATCAGTTCTGAATTTAAGCGATGAGGATATTTTACCATATGCAAATTCAATATCTTTAGGACTCGTAAGCTCTTTAATATTATTTTGAAGTGTATCAATAATTTCTGTTATAGTAACTTCGGAAATATCAAAATCAACATTATTTTTTTGGATATTTGAATATTCAACAACGGAGTTCATTGTTTTAAGCAATTTTTCTCTGTTTTGATTTATTATTTCTGCGGTTTCTTTTTGCTCAGGTGTTAAATTATTTATACTGTCAGTAAATTCACGAACGAAACCCAAAATAACGTTCAATGGTGTTAATATTTCGTGGAATAATTCTGATAAAAATGAAGGCCCAATCTTCGCAGCAGTGCCAGCTGATGGTGAAGTTTCTTCGGGCTTCTCTATAGTGACTTCTTTTATTCCGTTACCAGTTCCAACAATAGGCTCTATTCTTTTTTTAACAATTAAAGTAAAAGACTCAATTTCGTTTTTATAGTTGAGTATCGGAATCGCCATGACTTCAGATTCAATTGGATGACCATCCTTGATTTTCAAATGAACGTTTAATGTTAATACATCTTTCGATTTCTCTTTAAACACGCTGGCATTAAAGTTTCCCCTCTCTTCATCTATTAAATAAGTAGCGAAAGAAGTATCCTTAAAATCATCTTTTGAATGTCCTAAAATTCTGCAGGCAGTATCATTAACAAAAGCTATAAATCCACCAGTATCTGTTACAAATATCAGATTATCGCTATTATCAAATATGGCATCAAAAGATTTATTTTTTTTCTCAAGTTCCAATTTTTCCGAAACATTTCTTATTACAATAAAATTAGCATCCTTATTATCAAACTTGAAAGAGCTTTTACTTAATTCAACAAAGACTATGGAGCCATCTTTTCTCTTATGTTTATATGGACCTGAGAATGTTTCTTTATCATTTTTTTTCTTTGAATTGTCTAGTAATGATTGAATATCTTCGGTAGAATAAAGGTCTGTTAGATCTAGTTGTAGAAATTCATCTTTCCTATAGCCGTAAAGATCCAGGGCTGCTTTATTTACCTCCAGAAAACTTAAGTTTTCAGTATCATAAATGAATATTGGTTCAGGATTATTATCAACTAGTAATTCGTACATTTTTCCTTCCCTTAAGAATAAATTTTTAGGATCAAAATTTTCCTCTGAATTTTCAACAAATATCGAAAAGCCTTGGAATTCAAGTTTGTCATTGTAAATTTTATTTAATAAAAGAACAATCTTATCCGTATACTTTTTTTTAAACTTACCTTGACTAAAAAATTCGAATTTTCCGTTAAATGATGAAGATAAAACAAACTGCTCAATTTTGGCAATTATATCCTCAGGCAGAACACTTTTTATGTTAGATTCTCTTAAATCATCATATTCTTGCTCGAATAATTTACAAAATTCTTTAGTTGCTTGCTTAATAATTTCATTTTTATTCACCAATGCAATTGGCTTTGGGCAGAATTGAAGCAAATTATCAGTCGCATTTAGTATATCGGAATCCGTGATTTTATAAGATAGCCTTGAAATTGCCTGAGTAATCCCAATTATTGCCAAAACATTGTTATCAATATCGCTAAGAGGGATTTCAATCGTTTGAAAATTTGCATTAGGGCTAAAATTATTAAGGGGGATACCTTCTATAACGATATAATTTAAAGATCTCTTAATATAGGAAGTTAATGAATTTTGAAAATCCACCAAATGGACCGGGAGGAATGAGCTAAGCGGTTTACCTTCAACCTGTGGAATCGAGACACCCAGACTTTTAGCCAATTTATCATTTAGCAGTTGATAACTACCCTCCACATCCTGTAACCAAATAATTTCGTCCAGTCCATTAATAAGTTTTTGAATTCTCTCTTTCCCTATAAAAGTGAAAGGATATTGAGTTTTAATTTCTTCAATTATTGATATAATCTTTTTGTTATTAATTATATCTGCAAAATTATCCACCTTAATTTTTATTCCAGTTTTTCTATCAGTTGCAATTATACTTTCATCTGTTTTTATTCTGCAAAATATATACTCATCTCCCTTTTCATCGGAAGAATTCAAAAAAATTGTTGCATCATTATGTAAGCCTGATTGAAGTTTTAATCTTATGCTAATAGAAATTGGTACCTTTGAAGTTAGTTTTTTTGAGAGAACTATGTTGAGTTCGTCAACTGAGGTTTCGTCTATATAAGAGAAGATATCTCCTATTTGATCACCGAGCGACAATAATTCTGAAGCGGATTCGTTAAAAGATAATATTTTACCCCTGAAGTCGAGTACAAGAAATGGATCGTTGATATGCTGTATTAATGATCCAAATAAGTAGCCTGATTTATATATTTCCTCCAAGCTTTACCACTAATTATTGTAATTTTGTCTATTTCTAAAAATTTGTCTCACCACTAGAGAATGCTTAAACTTTAGAGAGTTCTTACCAAATATCTGAAAGTTAATTTTATGAATTAGGTTGACTAAAATCCAGATAATAAGTCCTGGATTCATTTGGTTCCAGATCGTTTACATAAACGTATACTATCTTATTCTTCTTATCAAAATCAAATTTTGCTTTTTTCGTTCCGATAATTTCGGTATCCATTGTAATCCTATTGGCCGGGGCATCTAATTCGACTTGTATTACCAGATTATTTGCCGTTGAACTGCCCGGATTTGAAATAGTCAGAGCAATTCGATTTGATCCTCTTCTATCGGCCCTTATTTCAACACTGCTTTTCATTGCATACCAGTTTTCAATCTCATTGCCCGTTGTTATCCAGAAGTTTTTCCTTTTTAAATCATCAATCACTTCCTTGACAACATTGATATTTGCAGGCGCACATTGATATTCAGTATGCATCTTAAATAGATACATTCCACCTTCAAACAGGATTCTGTCAATATCTTCCTGGTAAGTGTAAAATTGATATTCAGTATCAGTTAATCCAAAATCACGGATTACTTCATAATCATCCCGTGCTGTTTTGGTCATTATAGCAAGTTGCTTGTTATCAATGGTTATTTTCCTTGGTACCGATCGATCGGTCAGTGAATCAGTAACAACGTAGCTATATCCGTCATTAGTCATAGCTTTTAGAGTATTCTGATCAAATAAACCATAATATGGTATTGCACCATCAACTTTTTTCCCGGTAATCTCTTCAAGCAAAGATTTTGCATTACTAAACTTCTGAACCTGTGCATCGTAATCATTAAGAGAATTTATTGTATCATTTACCGAATTTAAATAACCAATATCGACAAGTGAACCAATTTCGCCGTATCGAGATAATGATTTTATTAGATTTCTATTTAATTTTGCCTGTTGCGGGTTAATGAAAAATGTAGCCTTAACGTTTTCAGATTTTAATACGCTAAGTAAGTTTTCAATATTTGTTGGGTCTCTATCTACTATGGGCGCGAGCATTGCCGCTGCGTCATAACCCGCAGGCCAATCCTTTGCAAAAGCAATAGGTTTATATGTTAACCATTTAATCGAATTAGCAAATAGCCTATCAAAGTATATATAATCCTCTTGTGCCCCTATAACTGAATTTAATTCAAAGCCCATCCATAAAAATCTACCACGCCCATAAGTCCCGGTAACCATACCAGCACTTTTCTTTATATTTTCTCTTACTAAACCACTATCATTCTTAAAATTATACCAAAAACTAATTTGAGTGGTTCTGGGATCCATTACTTCCACACAAATTGGCCTATCCCAAGTACCTACTCTTAATGAATATCCTGTAGGGATATTTGCTGTTATCGGGAAATTCCCTCTTAGCGTGTGAAGCTTAGTAAATTCATCATTACTTATTTCCTTAGTAAAATTCAAACCGAAAACTTCTGAAAAGAATTCCCATCCTCTCCATTTGCCATCATCAGAATAGGATGCTGTCCCGCTTGTGGCAAAAATACTGCCGCCGTTGTTAAGGAATTTTTTTATTTCTATTAATTCCTTATCACTTAATGACTTTGATCCTGGCAGAACCAGAAGATCATAATTATCAAGCTGACCTATTTCAATTGCCTTATCGGTTATAACATCATATTTTAATCCTTCGTTCGCAAGGAATTTTTTCCAGGTAGTAATATTATCTTCCAACCAGGTGCTCCCTTCAGGCAGCATATTTTGTGTATACTGCGAATATAAAATACAAACAGTAGGCTTGGTCCCTGAAATAACACTTTTAAGAACCTTTGAATCAGGAATGAGTTTACTGGTATTGAATGGGCCATAAACCCCTCGCAAAATAAAAAAGTATGTTAACACCGAACCAATTAGGAAAATCAGTCCGCTGATAACAATTAGGCTTTGATTAATTCCGCCTCTTTTCCTTTTCACTTCCACTTGAGATCCCCTGTGTTTTTATTGTCTTCCCTTGGGATTTCGTAACCTTCAGACGTATATTTCATGAACTTTGGACCGGTAGTTGCTCTCGTACGACTTTTTTCAAACATTACATCTTCCTGCCGTAATCCTTCGGCATTGTATTGCTGAGCCTGAGGAGTAAATCTAGCCTGCGAACCTTTTATTTCCTGCTTAATAAAAATCGGCTGACGCTGCGATGCGAATCCCGAAGCTCTATCAAGATAAGCTGGAAATTGTTCCTGTTGTGGTGCAGCCACAGGTGTTAGTAATTCGCCCCTGACTTCAGAAGGTTTAGAAGTTTGTGCTTCTATACCTTTTGCTTCTCTGACTTTATAGAGGATATAAGCACCTATCGCTAAAATAAAAGTGCTTATTGTTGCAACCAGAATTATTGTTGATAATATAGGAATTAGTTCCATAACGACCTCTTAACAATTAACTTATTAAAATCTTTTATTTGCTTGTTCCAACTCTCTCCAATTTGCCCCACGTCATTCTTATACCAAGGAATTCCTCAATTGTGGACATCAGTTTACTTACATCAATTATTAAAATGAAGAACATTCGGTAGATCAAAGAATAACCAACAAGCCTGAATTCTTCTTTTTCAACTGCAACACAGTATAGTGCAGTAACAAGATCCAGAAATGCTAATCCTGCCCACCAAAAGAAAATAAGAGATGCTAAACCAAAAAATATTGCTGCTACTATGAAAAACACATTAGCCGCTATATTCATAGCCGGCCAAATCAAAGCCTCATAGAACATTGTCCAAAGTATAAATGTATCACCAAAATTTATTGTCGGATTGAACATCAATTTTTTATGTTTTCTGATCGATTGCAGAATTCCTCTTGTCCATCTGTAACGCTGCTTTAAGAGTTGAGACAGTTTTTCAGGCGCTTCTGTATATGATATTGAATTTGGCTCATAATAAATCTTCCAACCATTTGCCAATATTTTTAGCGTTAAATCTGCATCTTCTGCAAAAGTTTCATCTGAATAATAGCCCGATTCCTCAATCGCCTTTTTTCTAAACAGTCCTATAGGACCTGGAATTATATTTACTAATTTTACAAAACTCTGTGCGCTTCTTGCCATATTTAAACCTTCGATATATTCCAGAGCCTGAAGATCTGTAAACAATTTCCTACGGTTTAAAACCTTTACATTACCAGCAACTGCTCCTATTTCTGGATTTGTAAAATGTCTCACAGCAATTGTAATTGAATCAGGAGATAGCTGGCTATCACCATCCATACAAAGGACTATTTCTGCTTTTGAATGTTTTATTCCTGCATTGAGAGCTGACGACTTACCACCATTTGGTTTGTCGATTAGGGAAACCTTAATATTCCCTCTCAAACCCTTTTGAAAACCTACTAATGATTCAGCAACCTGTTTTGTTTTATCATTGGAACCATCATTGACAATAATAATCTCATAATTTGAATAATCAAGTTCCAAAAGAGATTTAATTGAATTCTTCACAACTTTTTCTTCATTATAAACAGGAACAATAATCGAAACAAATGGAAAAAATCCCTCTGCTGCTTTATAAGTATATTCATTAACATATAGATAGGCCATAACTAGAATTGCAAAATATCTAAATAGCAGCACAAACAGGAAGATTATCAATGCAACAATTGTGGCATATTCCAGCAAAGAAGTTGTATTCAAAATTGTTTTAGGCATTGTATAGATAATAATTGCAATAAATGCAATTGATAAAAGCCCTGAAACAATAATCCTCCTGATAAGCTTAGCTTCTTGGTTCGTATTAGGTTCACTATCCCTAATATTTTTAAGAACTAATGAAACTTTCTTGATCCGTTGTTCTTTTTCCATACTAATTGTACAGTTTTTTGAATTAATTATACAATTATAAAGCCATTAAAAAGTCTATATTATTTAAATATTTATAGGCCTTATTTGTTGCAGATTTGGATAAAATAAAATTTTGTATCAAAATTGGACAATTTCTTAGATATTCAATTTGAACAAAATTTATAAGGCTTTTTAAAATCTATTATTACATTAGACTTCTAAAGAGCCTATTAAAATCCAGAAACCACAAATTTTATTTTGCTTATAAATTAGAAGTTCCAGTATGCACTTAAATAAGCTGAGAATGAACTGTATCCAATAGTACTTTGGTAAGTGCTACCATATGCCATATAGCCCTGAAGGGTAAATTGTTTTACTAATTTCCAGTTAAGCGAAATATAAAGCTGTCGGATGATATAAGAGCTATTCGAGATTACCCCAAGCTTTCCGCCTGCAGTAATTTTAGACAGTTTATCGTTGGATTTATAAATATCAAAATCTCCAAACAAACTGTGTGATGAATAGTTTTGCGGAGAATAATAATACTTACTAGAGAATAGATAATTTAAATTTTCATATTCATAGCCAATTAGAATTTCCGGTGAGAAATATTTACCTAATCTTACATTAATTTTATGCCCGCTGTTACCGTCAGTCACACTTAAGAAATTCAAATCAGTATATAATTTAACTCCGCCATTAAATTTGTAATAGCCAATAAATCGTGTATTATCCACATTTTCTCGCCTACTAACAAGGTTTGGTGAATATAAAATCTCCGCAGCATCCAGTCGGTTGAAAGAGAGTGTCGCTGAATATTTCTCTCCATCCTCTGCTCTAATGAATGAATTTGCTATAGTTTTATTTCCGGAGTCTTGGTAGATTGCATTACCCCACCCCATTCCGAAGGATAAATTTTTAGCCAGATGAATCAGCATATTAACTTTGATGCTATTAATATTTTGGTTTACTGAGTCATTTGATAGCTCAGTCCGGAATCCTTCAACACCCAACATTAAAAAAGAAGTAATGCCCAAATCCGCTCTTAAACCCTGATTGTTAAGCCTAAATCCTAAATTATCTCCATAATATGATCCGTAGGGTGTAAGCATACCATAAGACAGGAAGGCTGAATTTCCAGTACCAAATCCAGGCTTTGGCAGCCAACTTTCTCTTTGTTCAATTAATGCAACCTGTGAAGAATCCAATTTCATATTCACTTTCATGTTTCTGTAAACATCTGCGGCTTCACTATACTGCTGCATCATTGAATATGAATCACCTAAGTAAAGATTGGTTGTAAAATTATCTGGCTTTTCCTTTACTAATCTTTGGAAAGAGTTGAGAGCATTTACTGAGTCTCTCATATAATAATAGGTCTTGGCTCGCATTAAATCAGTTTCAAAATCATATTTCTTTTTAAGCAACTCGCTATAAATTTCTATGGCTTTTTCATAATTCTTCGCGCAAACATTAACGTCTGCAAATTCTTTTTGAATGAGAACATTTGACGGTGTGCTAGCCATATATTCTTTATATTTTTTTAAAGCCTGCTGGCAATGATTCTCATAAGCAAGCCGACGACCTTCCTGTAATATGTCGAATAGTCTTGCCTGCTCAGCAACAACTTTACCTTCTTTAAAGTCTGATTCCAGTTGATCTACCGCCGGATTTGTTGGATCTAATTCTTTTATTCGGTTTAATAAAGACCTTGATTCTTCAAAATCTCTCTTCTGAATTGTTAGCGACGCTAATGCTATGGTTGCTTGTAAATCTTTAGGATTTTTAGAGACCATATCCTGGAGTACTGGCTTAACATCATCAAGATTCTCGCCCTGCCAGACTGACAACTGAGCATTAAAAAGTTTATATGAATAATTGTTTGGCTCAGATTTTAGCAATCCATCCATAACCGAAAGCGCTTTAATAAAATCCTTGTTTTCTGCAGCTAATCTTGCATATAAATATTTTACATCATTATTATTTTTAGATGTTGTTTTTGTAAGGTAATTATCCAACACAACAAGTCCGCTATTATAATCACCTGTTTTATAGTAATATTCAGCAAGGATCATAACTGCTTTTTTGTTTGTAGGATTCTTTTTTACCAAAGCCGAATATTTATCTATTTCTTCATGATAAAATTTATTAAGACTCACCTTTAACTCTGTTTGATACTTCTGATATTCTAGAGACTTTGATGTTGTATCCTCCGATAAAATATCCAGTTGCTGAAGTGCTTCCACATATCTTTTTGCCTTAACAAGTTCCTTCACAAGTTTAAATCTCAATTCATTATTAGCGGGGTCCTTTTTTAGCAGCTTGAAATCTCTATCTATCGGATATACAAAAACCTTTCTTACCAGGCTCCTGCCATGCCGGAATGAAGTATCATTTATTGCATAAATGTAACCGTTACCTTTTGCCTGATCAAGACCTGCCTGAGCTTCCTTGAAATAAGGCTTTAATGCCAGTGCGTGTTCAAATGCATCAATCGCGACCTTTTTTTTCCCGAGCCAAAGTGAAAAGTAACCATATCTCGACCACAATCTTTGATCATTAGGATATTTTTCAATATATTTTTCAAGTATCGGTTCGCCCTTAGCTATATGATTATTTTTCGCCAAAATTTCAGTATATCTAATTATCTCGTCTGCTGAAGCCTCCTCTCTAGCCAAATATTGATCATACCAATCTTCAGCCATTGGCCAGTTACCAAGGTTTTTATAGCATTTACCGATTTCAAGATAATTAATCGCCTTGTTGGAATTGATTGCCAACTCCCTCTTATATCCTTCAATATTATTATATAAAAGTGAATACCATGCTGAAGTAGCTCTGTTAAGATTTGATTGGACTTCTTTATTTTTAGGTTCTAATTTTAAAGCAGATCTATAATCATAGACTGCATATTCATAATCTTTTCTTTTCTCGTAGCATATACCACGAAGATCGTAACCAAGGGCTTTCTGGGGTTCTGCTGAAATGTACCTGTTTAAAAGATCAATAGCCTCGCCGTATCGTCCAAACTGCATTTGTTTTTGTGCTTCCAATCTTAATTCTTCCGACTGAGTCTGGGCGAATATTATATTACAAGACAAAAATGCAATAGGGAGAACGACCAAGATAAAAATTGTCTTTTTCATTAACCTATTATCTTTTAATTACTATATAATTTGTTTTTCCCCTCTGTTTCTTCTGCTAAGAGCAAGTGAATCATATCATCAGAATTCTGAATTTTTTCATCGACTTTTACTGCATATACAAGAATATGCAGCAACATTTCTTCTTCATTTTCGCTTTGGTTAATGGGTAAGTTGGCTTTCACCTTACCAATAATGTTGTCTATGCTCTTTGGATCTTCTTTTGTTATCAGGACTACTACATTATTATTTAGTTGGCAAATTTTATCTTTTCTATCTGTAGCAAGGCGAACAGCACTTTGAAGTTGGGTTAACGTCAGCAAACTTTTTGATTCTGCTATTTTGTCAAGACGAAAAGACATCAGAGTAAAAACCTGGCCGGTGCTTTTAAAAAACGCTATCTGATTATTCAGAATTAATTTAAAATCATTTTCATTGTAATATGATGTAAAGTTATAAGATCCTGCAGGAACATTTACTTCAGCTAGTGTTTTATATTTTTTGGACACTGATTTAGATTCTTCTGTCTGAACTTTTTCATCCTTGGTTTTTATTTTTGGGTAATTTATAACGACCCCTTTGTATGGTTCAACTTTATAGGGAGAAGTAAATTGACCTTCTGTATGTCCAATATTAGGAATTATAGTCATCATCCCGCTGCCATCTGATGTCGTTTTTGCATCCTGGCTTATATCGAGTTTTATGATCCCTGTTGCGCTGGTATTTAAAGTATCTACAATGGCCTGACTAGCTTCAGAAGCAGGTTCAGCTACTACATATAAACTAGTTATTCCGCTTTCTTCTATTGCCTCACAGGTTTTTGAAAATGAATATTGAAGCAATGAAAGGTCGTTGAATCCAATAAAAGGTGTTAATTCATCAAAGACTACCTTATGCGGATTGTATTGATCAACGACAGTTACAATATCATTTAGATATTCGGCTAGAAAGTCGTCTATATTTCCCGATTCAAATAGATCAGAGGGTGTAGCTACCCTTACCACAATTATTAAATTCTGATTCATATAAGCTTGAAGATCAAGATCAATTGATGCAGCCTGAATAAGGAGATCTTTTGGGCGCATACTTGTAAAATACAAGCAGACATTATTTTGCCTGGCACTTTCCATTGCATATTGCAGGCTTAATAAGGTTCTACCGGATTTGCGGGCCCCGACCAACATATAAGTACCTCCCTTATACAGGCCACCCCAAACCTTATCCACCAAAGGAATTCCGGAGCTTAAGAGTTGTACTTTAGGACTCATAATATTACTCAATTTTATCGGGAATAAACAAAGATTATGCCGTGCATAAGTCTAATTTATTCACTGGATTTTAGTCATTATTTAGATAAAAAGCCGGACTATTCGAATACATTTAATAATAAAAATGTATCATTATGTTACGTTTTTGTTCATAATAATAGCTAAAGTGAGATGGGCTCAATTTACAACTATAGCCACTCTTTTGCTATTTCGATACTATCCAAAGAAAAAACAATAGATAGAAAGGTATCAAACTGGAAGATAATAATTTGAAATTAGGCGTAAAATTTAGAAATTGCTTAAATAACAAGCATCCGGTTAAGGACGCTCCTGGAGGAGCAAGGTAAATGAGAGATTATTTTTCCTTTAAATTACCAAAGACAAATATTGCAGTAGCATTACCAACTATTGTAGGTTCATTTGTAATAAAATCCTCCCTATCATCATAATATTTTGCGATTTTACTATTAAACTCATCATATTTAAAATTAGTTCGATCAATCTTATATGATTTAAGCAAGTTTTCAGGAGCCGGACCTGCTGTTAGGGCTCCAGGCAAATAACCGTTTTTAAAGTAGGCAATCTGCGAATGAAGATGAACAGGAAATACACTACCTATATTATATATAAATGATACCCCCCATGGATTTCTTCCAAGGATATAATCTTTTTGATAGGCAGCAAGTGAATCGAATACATTTTCTCCTTTTAAATTCCTGTATAGGATATTCTGAAAAACAATTCCTAATAATGAGTTTGTAGTTCCCCAGCTAAAGTCCATCCCCTCTTTAAAAATTGATTTTTCTTTATGATTATTAAAATCATTTAGATTATTAAATATATATTCACTAAATCTTGGAATGTGCTGCGCAATTCTGTAATCAGCTAAAGAATTTATGTCGCCCCAACTCCACCAATAATCAGACTTTGCACTATCTCCATATGTTTCTGCATCCTTCAGATATTTAGGATTTTTTGTAGTATTGTAAAGTTCAATTGCTCCTAAAGCCAATTTACCCCAAAAGCTTTTGTCTTTATAAAATCCGGTACCAGAGGAATCAATATTGGGAACTTGATTTCTTATAGAATAAATATTGACCGCTGCCGCCAGACATTTATTAGCAAATTCATCATATCGAAACTTTTCTTTCCAGACTTTCGCACCTAAAGACATAGCTGCACAAAAAATACCAATCTGGTTTTTTCCAATTGACTCAATCCCTACGCGGTCGTATCTTAAAGTATCATTTTCAGGCAGCCTCCAACCTACATCGTGATCGCGCACATCCTGAACCTGAGTAATTAATTTATCCTTTCTATAATTGGCTCTTAAAAGCCAATCGAGACCGATTTTGGCTTCCTCAAGTATATCAGGGACATCATTATGATTATCATCCATATCAAATTTATCTTGATCGAATTCATAGGAAAAAATCATTACATATGTGGAATAAGCAATAGTCGATAAAAATTTTATATAATCTCCTGCATCGTGCCACCCGCCTGTAACATCTACCATCCCCAAATTTGATTCACCTTTAACACTTGCTACATCTGATAAATGGCAGGGCGCATGGAGATAAGGATTAGTAGGTCCACATCGCTGAACTTTGAAAAATAATAATAACGAATCAACAATGGTATTATAGACATTGTTATTAATGGTGAAAGGATAGGAAGATACGCCATTAAGCTCGATTTTATATCTGCCTGGTTTTTTAATCCTAGTGAATGAAAGTGTATAACAATATGGAAATTTGCCATAAGAAAATACTGAGTCATTAAACCTATTATGAAAAATAACTCTGTTGTTGTTAAGATCTTTTACTACAAAGCCTTTTTTCCAATTTAAGGGAGCCTTAGATAAAACAACTGCTGTTTTAATATCATTTACCTTAAATCCAACCTGATTAGTTCTGATAAATATTGATTTGCTTTGTGCAGAGTTCAACACCAAAGGCAGAATTGTAAAAGAAACTAAAATAAATAATCTGAGTGCGGTTTTCATAATAGTGATTTAGGTGATCAAATAATAAGAGATGTAAGATAGAAAAGGATTATGCTACAGCTGTTATATTTCTGATGCTGTCCATAAAATCTTCTTTCATTACGGGCTTTGTCAAATAATCACTCGCACCCTGTTCCAGGTATTTTTCTTTATCCCCGTCCATAGCATAAGCGGTAACAACAAGCACAGGGAAATCCTTCTTATTCATCTCATTTCTTAATTCGTTGAGAACTGCAGTCCCATCCAGTTTTCCAGGCAGGTTGATATCGAGAATTAGAAGATCATAATTATTTTCCCTCAGTAATTTTATACCCATTTCAGCTGTATCCGCTACTTCCAGAGAGTATTGATCTCTTAAATAAACTCTAAATATTAATTGTGTATCCAGATTATCTTCTATAAGTAAAATCTTCTGTCTGTCATTTATATTCATAAATTCCTTAACTTTTTATTCCTTTTTACTCTTAAAAACTATTTACGATCCCTCAACTTCTTCTTTTTTTGTAGGGAAATTAGTTCCAATTATTTCGTCCCACAACGGAGAACTAACGCCAAAACCAAGTTCTGGATTTTCATAATGATGTCTAATGTGGTGTTTTTTTATTGCAAGCCAAAACTTATTATGAATATTAAAATGGTGAACAGCATAATGAGTCATATCATAGAATAAATATCCGACTATGAATCCGACAAAAAACGGAGCAACTAAAACATTGCCAAATAATAAATAAAATAAGTAGTAAAATAAAACGGCAAGCGGGATACTTACTGAAGGGGGCATAACAAGTCTTTTGGAGTCACTCGGATAATCATGGTGAACTCCGTGAAAAATAAAGTGAATTTTTTTACCAAATTTTGATTTGGCCGGGAAATGGAAAATAAATCTGTGCAAAGTATATTCAGCAAATGTCCATACAAATATTCCAATAAACACCAGTGCTATTAATGTTCTGAAGGAAATATCAAAATCAAAGATTGATCTGTATAAGAAATATCCTATTACGGGTAAATAAATATATAATGGTACTGTAAAGTGTACTTTCGATAAAGCTTCCAAAAAATCATTTTCAAACATTCTGACTGTTTCATCTTTATTAGAGACAAAATTCTTAGCCATACAGCTTTACTCTCCTTTGCTTTTAAATTTGTCGCATAATTTAACAATTAAAGTGCAAATGCAAAAGTCATTGCCGACAGCAAAAATGCCGCAAATTCTTAAATTTTAAGGTTTTCAGAAGATATTTTATAGATGAAAACTAATTATCAAATATACTGGTCTACCTGATGCATTAAATCAATTTTATAAACTCAGGGTACTTAATTTGCCTTTTATTCAAGTTTAATTCCTACTCATTATTTCATTTTTCTAAAAGACTATTTTTATTGATCAAATTTTACACTAGTTAATTTATATCTGTAGTAATATTTTCTTAAATTAAGCTGAGTTTTACATTGTTATAGCATTGCCTTATTAGAGAGCCCGGCTTTAAATCAATAAATAAGTAAAATAGTTTTTAGTACCAGACAAGGATTATGAGATCTCTTGTTAGATAGGATAATGCTATAAAGAAATTTATATTTAAGCCAAAATTTAAAGCGGGCTTGTTTTTGTCCTTAACTGACATTCAATAATTATGTCATATTATTATTGGTCACAGAATTTCATTAATAAAAGGAGAGCAATTATTTGTTTATAAATCCAACCGATATAATCAGAAGACAGATATAGTTCTTACAATTATTATTGAATTCAATGATAGCTAGTCAATTAAATTTGAGGATGAATCTTTCCAAAGTAGGTATCGGGCAAAATTGTAATAAGTGTTTGGCATAATTAAAATCTTTTTTTAGTTGATATTATAAACTAAAGTTATAATTTTAGAATTTATCTTATAGTTAATTCGGTACTTTAATTTATAGCGGAGGTGCAATGCCTGAGAATGGAGAAAGAGAACAATGGGGTAGTAAAATTGGCTTAATCTTAGCTGTAGCCGGAAATGCTGTGGGACTTGGAAATTTCTTAAGATTTCCTGTCCAGGCCGCTCAAAATGGTGGCGGTGCATTTATGATTCCTTATTTCATTTTTTTTCTGATACTTGGCATTCCTTTAATGTGGATTGAATGGGGAATTGGCAGACATGGGGGTAGGTTTAGACACGGAAGTGCGCCCGGAATGTTCGACGTGTTGTGGAAGAATAAATTAGCTAAATATTTCGGTGCTCTTGGTCTTTTCATTTCAATGACTATCCTTATTTATTATACATACATTGAATCCTGGACTCTCGGCTTTAGCATTTTTTCGGCATCAAAATTATATTTTAATGAGACAAGCGCCACAGCAATGAGAAACTTCTTATATAGCTACCAGGGACGTGTCGTCAGCGACCATTTTTCAAGTCTTTTGCCTGCATATATTTTAATGATTGTTACCTTTTTCCTTAACTTTTGGGTTTTATATAAAGGTATTTCAAAAGGTATAGAAAAACTTGCAAAGATTGCTTTGCCCCTGCTTTTGCTATTTGCATTAATACTTGCTATCAGAATTATGACTCTCGGTACACCGGACCCAACACATCCGCAAAATTCTGTTGCAGCAGGTTTTGGATTTATATGGAATCCAAATTTCAAATTGCTTAGCAATCCTTCAATATGGCTCGCTGCGGCGGGTCAGATATTCTTTACTCTTTCAGTGGGTATGGGAACTATACATGCATACGCAAGTTATTTAAAACCGTCGGATGATATTGCGCTTTCTGGATTAACAACAGCTGCGACAAATGAGTTTGCTGAAGTTGTGCTGGGGGCTGCAATCGCAATTCCGGTTGCCGTTGCCTATTTTGGTCTGCCGGAAACGCAGCAGTTTGCAAAAGCAGGTGCTTTCGACCTTGGCTTTGTTTCTATGCCATTGATTTTCCAGAAAATTCCTCTTGGGGCATTTTTTGGTTCGCTTTGGTTTTTATTGCTCTTCTTTGCAGGAATTACTTCTTCAGTTGCTATGGGACAGCCTGTGGTTGCATTCCTGGAAGATGAGTTTGGAATGAGTAGAAGAAAAGCAGTTACAGCATTAGCCATAGTAGTATTAATAGCAGTTCAATTCGTAGTTTTCTTTCAGAGATTTGGTTTCTTAAATGAAATGGATTACTGGGCAGGAACATTCGGTCTTGTAGTTTTTGCTCTTATAGAAACTGTGTTATTTATGTGGGTATTCGGAGCAGATAAAGCATGGAGCGAAATGAATGAAGGAGGCGACTTTGCAATCCCAAAAATATTTTACTATATCATGAAGTACATAACTCCATTGGTTTTATTCGTTCTTATGATATGGTGGTTTATTGATACTGCAATACCAACGCTTATGTTAAACGGAGTTGCTGATCAGGACAAACCATACTACTGGGGCTCAAGAATTTTAATGGTGGCTCTGGCAATATTGCTGCTGCTAATGGTTAAAAAAGCTTGGAAGAAACATTCAATAAAAAACGAAATTCAGGCAAAGTAAATTTAACAAAAAGGAAAATTCGATATGGGAATGACAACCGGCGGGATTATTTTTATAGTAATTGCCTGGGGATGTGTAATCTCACTAACTATATATTGCTTTTACAGAGTACTGAAATCGGAGAAAAAATAAATAAGAAAATTAAATAAGAGATGGGAAGTCCCATCTCCTATTTAATGTAAATAGTTAGAAAATTCCGTTGGTATAAGTATCAGGATTCATTACAGCAGTACCCTCTAAATTTGGCTGAAGTGCTGTATTTGATTCCGGGGTAGCTAATTTGATTTTACCTTCCTTCAGATTTATGTATAATAAATCATTCTCTAAAAGATAATAAAATTGCTTTCTGAACTCTTCAACAGAAATACCACAAGTAACCGCATATTTAGCTAATTCGTTTGGATCGTCAAAATCTGCCTGATTCATTCTGATCATATATCTTCTTGCTATGTAAAAATATTCAGAACAGGGGTCAACCATTCTTACTTTCGTTTTATTCGTTTTAGGATCGATGATATCCTTAAAATACATTGGTATAAAATGACCATTTTGAATCGAAACCATAGCACCATTTCCACCACTCAGAATAAACTGAGTAGCTGCAAAGCCAAGATCTCTAGTATATTCCATATCATAAGGTATAGGATCAGCACAACGCAATTCATAACCAATATTTTTTGCTACGATAGTAACCCTTAATCCAAAATCCTTTAGCCGTTCGAGAACTTTAGCTTTTAATATCTCACCAAAATTAATTTCTGCAATTCTGATATTATCATGCGCATCTCTTTCTACATCTACGAATGATTCCAGATCTTGTTCCGAAAGACGTTCGACCAGCCCTTCGGCAAGAATAGCAACCCCATCCGTTCTGCCATAACTCAATCTTTTCACAATTGCTCCAACCATCAAATCAACCAGGTGAGAAAATTTTAATGTTTCGCCAGGAAATTCCTCAGGTATTACCGTAAGAGTTGAGCCGGATGCCTTACCAATACCAAGGGCTAGATGCCCTGCTTTCCTTCCCATTGAAATAACAAAATACCAGCGCGAAGTAGTTTGGGCATCTACCATAATGTTCTTGACTATTTCAACCCCTATATGCCTTGCGGTTTGGAATCCAAATGTTGGAATACCATGAGGAAGATCAAGATCATTATCAATTGTTTTAGGTACGTGAACAACCTTTATTCTGCCATTAGCTACCTGTTCTAATCTTAAAGCACTGTAGGCGGTATCATCACCGCCAATTGTTATCAGTTTATCTACGTTTAGCCTCAGCAAAGAAGCAACTGTATTTTCAAGGTGCTTTGGATTTTTGGTTGGATTACTACGTGCAATGCCAATATAGGAACCGCCTCTAAAATGAATTCTGCTTACATTTTGAATATTAAGTTCTCTTACGTGAGAGATATCCCCTTCCATAATCCACTGAAATCCGTCCCTGATACCAACAACCTCTACACCTTCAAGGTGGGCTCTAATTGTAGCAGCACTAATTACACTATTTATACCGGGAGCTGGACCACCGCCTACCAGTATTGCTAACTTTTTCGGTATTACCGCCATTCTCTTCGTCTCCTTCACACATTAATTTAATTCATACCTAAAACATAATTTAATAACTAAAGTTCCCTAAAGAACTTTTAGTTTTGCAAACTTTAGCATCAACTGTTTGACATTATTTCCCTCAAAGTGAACTGTTGCCTTTTGCATTTCACCTACTCCCGAAACATCAGTCACTTTGCCAAGTCCAAATTTATCATGCATTACTCTGCTGCCAGGACGCAAATTTTTATTATCCTGATTAAAGTCTTCATAATCCATTTTTTCGAAATATTCATAATATATTTCTTTTTTGGATTTTCTTTGAGAAGATTTTCTTCCTATTCCGCCATTAACTTCGGTATATGTTTTTTCATTTAACTCATCAATAAATCTGCTGCGACTTTGATAAGCAACTTCTCCAAAACGATATCTTGAACGGGCATGCAACAGAAATACTTTTTGTTTAGCGCGGGTGACTGCTACATAAAATAATCGTCTTTCTTCTTCAACAGTTGCATCCGAACTAAATCTGTTTGAAAGAGGGAATATATCTTCCTCACATCCTGAAACAAAGACAACAGGGAACTCCAAACCTTTTGCGCTATGAATCGTCATAAAGGTCACATTATTTTTAACTTCATCATACATATCCACACCGGTTATTAAAGAAACTTCTTCAAGATATTGCTCGAGAGTTGCATTTTTATTCGAATCTGAAAATTCGCTTAATGCCGAAAGAAGCTCATTTACATTTTCCCACCTTGCCATTGATTCAGGCGTATTTTCCTCTTTAAACATTCTCAGCACGCCTAATTCATCAACCAGCGCTCTGGTTAGCTCACCTACCGAGAGCTTATCTTTAAGCTGGATATATTTATCTAACAATATTTTAAATGATTTAACATTTTTCTGGATTCTTTCTTTGATATCGATTACTTCAAAAACTCTTGCCATTGTATCAAATAATGTAAGGTCAAGCTTTCTTGCAAAAGCGATCATTCTCTTAATCGTTGTATTCCCGATTCCTCTTTGAGGGAAGTTCATTATTCTGAGCAAACTCTCCTCATCCCTCTGATTTGAGATTACTCTTAAATAAGCAACTATATCTTTTACTTCCTTTCTTTGGTAGAATTCAATTCCGCCGATTATTTTGTAAGGAATTTTTTCTTTTCTAAAAATATCTTCCAACGCCCGTGATTGTGCATTAGTACGGTAAAGTATTGCAAAGTCTTTTAAAGAGAGTTTTTTCTTTGATATTTCATGTTTGATATGTTTTGCAATCTGATATGCTTCATCTTTTTCATCGGCGCACTTAATCAGTGTCAAAAGTTCCCCATCATTATTTTCCGTCCACAAAGTTTTTTTAATTTGTCCGGCATTGTTTTTAATTACTGAATCCGCAGCATTTAAAATTGTTTTCGTCGATCTATAATTTTGTTCGAGTTTAAACAGTTTTTGTTTAGGAAAATCTTTTTTGAAATCAAGCATATTACCGATATTAGCACCGCGCCAGCTGTAAATACTCTGTGCATCATCTCCAACGACACAGATTTTTTTATCTTTATTAACCAGTAGCTTCAATAATTCATATTGAGCCTTATTTGTGTCCTGGAACTCATCGACAAGCAAATAATTAAACTTCTTCTTGTAGTGTTGAAGAATTTTTGAATTATTCTCAAAAAGATCGATAGGTTTTAACAACAGGTCTTCAAAATCCATTGCATTATTTTCTACCAGACGCTTTTGATACTCAACATAAATATCAGCGATTTTTTCATCTATAAAAGATTCAACATGCTTTTTCCTGAACTTATCAGGCATAATCATTTTGTTCTTCAAATAGCTAATCTTATGTTTTATTGAATTAGGAGTGATACCTTCAATATCAATATTGAAGTTAGAAATGATATTTTGAACAAGTGAGAGAGAATCTTCCGCATCATAAATAGAAAAGTTACTTTTATAATTAAGATGCTTTGCTTCAACTCTTAAAATTCTAGCAAAAATTGAATGGAAAGTTCCCATCCAGATATGCTCAGCCTTTGCGCCTACGAGTTCTCTAATTCTGGACTTCATTTCGTTAGCCGCCTTATTTGTAAAAGTCAGGGCTAGAATTTCATCTGGTTTATACCCATCACTAATTAAATAGGCAACTTTATAGGTTAATACCCTCGTTTTGCCAGAACCAGCTCCGGCTACAATCATCGAAGGTCCTTTACTATACTCAACTGCTTTTTTTTGTGAATCATTTAAAGTTTTTAGGTTCATATTGCTCTTTTTTGTGGTTTTTAGTTCGCAAATATATGTAATTATGACTAGAAATTAAAGGAATGAAGGAAGTAGAGAACACGAATTGTAAATAGCAGTAATTAATTAAAAGATAACTGTCATTTCCAATAAATAACGCCAAATAATATGTATAAATCTGCAAGATTTAGCTAATAATAAAATTATTATGATATCTAAAGGCATTCAATTTTGACATTTTTGAACAATATCCTAATTTTATTCGTACAGACAGTAATTACAGACCAGCCGATAACTAACAGAACATTCTGTTTTGCGCGATAACCCGGAATTTTTAGAAGGATATTTATTTTTGATTAACCTTTTTAATCGAT
>CAYPNM010000013.1:47533-69048 GCA_964412105.1 uncultured Ignavibacteriaceae bacterium
CTTTTTTCTTGCAAGCCTGTATATTTTAATCGTATTTTAAAGTCAAATTCACTAAATGTATTTTTAATTCGAATCAGAGGAATTTTTATGATAAAAGAAAATATTGAAAAGGCTTTGAACCAACAATTAAATCAGGAATTGTATGCATTCTATGTTTATTTATCAATGTCAGCCTATTTTGAATCGATGAATCTAAACGGATTTGCAAATTGGATGAGGTTCCAGGCTGAAGAAGAGAAGAATCATGGATTAAAATTTTATGATTATATTTTGCAGGCAAATGGAAGGATTGATTTGAAACAAATAGATGCTCCAAAGAAAAGCTGGAAATCTGTTCAGGAAGTTTTTGAGGATACTTATAATCATGAAAAGAAAGTAACTGAATCGATTTATGATATTGTTGATTTATCAATTTCAGAAAGGGATCACGCTACTCACAATTTTCTGCAATGGTTCGTAAGAGAGCAAGTTGAGGAAGAGGCAACTGCTCTGAAAATACTAGAAAAAATAAAACTTATTGGTGACAACCAAGGCGCTCTATTTATTTTAGACCGGGAAATGGGTTCACGTACCACTTCTTGAAGATAAAAGGCAGGGAGGCTAAAAATCGGCGCGCCAATTTTTATTCAGTAATATCTGCGAGAGGATTAAGGGTTTGTCTCATTGAATGAACTTTATTAGCAACAGGAATAACAATCTCTTTGCTTACTCTTTTTTCAAAATAATCTCTAAATCTTTGAACCATGAATTTAACAGGCCAAGCTGCCGCCTCACCAAGTGCGCAAATAGTATTGCCTTCAATATTGCTTGCCACAGTAATTAAAAGATCAATATCTTTGATTGATCCTTCACCGCGAATAATTCTATTTAGGATCTTTAACATCCAGCCAGTTCCCTCGCGACAGGGAGTGCATTGCCCGCAACTTTCGTGATAATAAAATTTTGTTATTCTTGCTAATACCTTTACAAGATCTGTATTTTCATCCATAACTATTATGCCGCCGGTTCCAATTGAAGTACCAACCGCCTTTAGCGATTCAGCATCCATTTTAACACCTTCAATTTGATCTCCTCTTAATGGAGGCATTGACGATCCACCAGGAATAACACACAGTATTTTCTTGTTTCCTGGAACACCACCCGCATAATTATAAATGAGATCAGTTAACAATGTACCGGAAGGTAATTCATATATTCCAGGTTTATTTACGTGGCCACTGATTCCATAAAGGATTGTTCCAGGATGTTTTGGCTCTCCTATTTTCGAAAACCATTCCCATCCATTGTTAATTATTGCAGGCACATTTGTGAGAGTTTCCACGTTGTTAATAGTAGTAGGACAACCCCATAAACCGAATTGCGCAGGAAAGGGTGGTTTAACTCTCGGATATCCCCTTTTTCCTTCAATTGAATTCATTAAAGAAGACTCTTCTCCGCATATATATGCCCCTGCACCTTTATGAATATAGATATCACAGAAGAAATCTGTTTTAAATTTCTTTTTCATCTTCTCGCCAATGTATCCTTCCTCATAAGCAGCGTCCAGTGCTTTCTGAAAAAGTTTTATCCATTTATGATATTCACCTCTTATATAGACATAGGCAATTTTTGCTCCGATGGCATAGCAAGTAATTAAAATACCTTCTATCAGCTGATGAGGATTAAATTCAAAAATTTGTCTGTCTTTAAATGAACCAGGCTCACTTTCATCTCCATTAACACAAAGATACTTCGGCTTGTCAGTAGTTTTGGGCATGAAACTCCATTTTAATCCCGCTAAAAAAGCCGCACCACCACGCCCTCTCAAACCTGACTTTTTAACCTGATCGATAATATCATCCGGAGTTTGTTTAAAAGCCTTTTTAACAGCCTTAAAGCCTCCATTTTCAATGTAAACATCTATTTTGTGTAATTTCTTTATTTCAGGTAAAACTATTTTTTCCATTTAATTCTTCTTCAGAGATGATATAATTTCGAGCGCCTTTTCTTTTGTAAGATTCTCATAATAATCTTCATTTACAGCAATCATCGGAGCGGTTCCGCAGGAGCCCATACATTCTACCTCCTCGATTGAAAACATTTCATCCTTTGTTACTTCCATGTTCTCTATGCCGAGTTTTTCTTTAACTTTATCATAAATTTCATAAGCGCCACGCAACATGCACGAAACATTTGTACAAACCTGTATATGATATTTACCCATCTGTTTTTGATGATACATTGTATAGAAAGTAACAACTCCCAAAACTTCTTCAGGATGCATTTCAAGTACTCTGGCAACTTCTTCCATTACTTCGTGGCTGATCCAGCCATTCTGTTCCTGAGCTAGATAAAGTACAGACATTACAGCGGGCTTTTTTGAAGGGTACTTGGGAAGTATCTCTTCAATTTTTTTTAGATTTTTCGAAGAAAATTTAAATTCCATAACAAATAGTAAAATTGATAACTTTAATAGCTAAACTTTTTTCACTTATCCGCTTCACCCATAATTGGATCTATGCTTCCTATAATCGCAACTACATCAGAGACCATATAACCCTTAATAAGATTCGAAAGCGACTGAAGGTTACAAAACGAGGGAGATCTTATTTTGCACTTCCATGGTTTACCTTCACCCTTGCTGACAAAATAAAATCCAAGTTCTCCTTTCGATCCTTCAATAGCATGATAAATTTCTCCTGCAGGTGGATTAATCCCAAAATTTACAATCATAAAGTCGTGTATGAGTTCCTCCATTCTCGTATATATCTCGGTTTTTTTAGGAAGAACCTTTTTAGGTTGATTCAAAAGTACGGGTCCACTTGGCATTTTGTCCAATACTTGCCTGATAATTTTTGCACTTTCCCTTGTTTCATCTGCACGTACAAAATAGCGCGCCAGAGCATCACCCTCTTTGTAAGTTACAACGTTAAAATCCATATCATTGTAGCACATGTAAGGTGAATTTCTTCTAAGATCAAATTCAATACCGCTTCCGCGCAAATTTGGCCCGGTCATTCCAAGATCTATTGCATCATCGCCAGAAATAACACCGATTCCCTCGAGCCTTTCTACGAAAATTCTGTTTGAATTAATAAGTCTTTCACATTCATCCATATTTTCTTCAAACTGATCTATAAACCACCTGGCTTTTGCCAGTGCCTCAGGCTGAGCATCGTTTGCAACTCCACCAATTCTCGTATAACTATTTGTAAATCTGGCTCCGCAAAGAATATCCCAGATATCAAGTATTTTTTCTCTTTCCCTCAAGGTCCACAAGAATACAGTTAATGCGCCAACATCCATTGCTAATGAACCAATGGCTACAAGATGAGAAGCAATTCTAGCAAATTCAGCAATCATCATTCTAATATATTGCGCCCGCGGTGGAGCTTCAATGCCTGCCAGTTTTTCCACTGCCAGCACCCAGGCAACATTGTTCATCATTGGAGAAAGATAATCCAAACGATCTGTGTGAGGAATAAATTCGTAATATGACATATTCTCGGCCATCTTCTCATAACCACGATGAAGATAGCCAAGCTCAGGAACACTGGAAACTACTGTTTCACCATCAAGTCTGAGAAGAACTCTAAGGACTCCATGAGTTGCCGGATGTTGGGGCCCCATATTCAGTATCATTTCATTTTCTAATGCATCTTCAACAGTAATGTCAGTATCGGCTAGCAGGGTCTCTAAAATTTTGGGGTTAATATCTTCTTTCGTTAACTTTTCCATAATTAATTCTTCTTTGGAAGTGGTAGTGATCCCGGAATTCCTGTTAGAGGAAAATCTTTCCGAAGCGGGTGATATTCAAATTCTTCAGGCATATACATTCTGCGAAGGTCGGGATGTCCTTTAAATTTTATCCCGTACATATCGTATGCCTCCCTTTCAGCCCAGTTCGCGGATTTCCAGACTGAAGAAACTGTATCAATTGAACAATCCGACTCATCAACATCAGCCTTTAACCGCAATCTGAAATTGTGTTTTAATGAGAAAATATGATATACAACTGTAAATCTATCTGTTCTTCTGGCCCAATCAATTGCAGTTACATCTTCACATAGCTTAAACTGCAAATCGTCATCTTCCTTTAAAAACTGACAAACTTTTATAATATTTTTTTTATCAAGCTTAACTGTCAATTCATTTCTGAAATCAGCAGTTTCAAAATTATATTTTGGGAATTTTTCTTTTAGCTTGATTACTACTTGATCTTTAAATTCCATAATTCATCAATTGTTTTGAAGGATCGGCAACTCCGGAAGAGGTATATCCTGAAATTCTCTTGCTTTGCTCCTCTTAATTTTATCCTGAATTTGAATTAGAGCATTCAATAGATTTTCAGGTCTTGGGGGGCACCCGGCAAGATAAATATCAACCGGCAGAAATTGATCTATCCCCTGAACTACTGAATATGACCTATACATTCCGCCTGAAGATGTACAGGCTCCCATTGCTATAACCCATTTTGGATCAGGCATTTGGTCGTAAATTTTTCTTACGACGTGTGACATCTTATAAGTTACAGTTCCGGCAACTATCATAAGGTCACATTGACGAGGGGTGAAACGCATAACCTCAGAGCCAAAACGAGCAATATCAAATTTTGGATCACCGGAAGCCATCATCTCAATGGCACAACAAGAAATTCCCATCGGCATAGGCCACACTGAATTTTTTCTTGACCAGCCAACTAATGCATCTACCGTAGTCGTTAAAAAACCATCACTCTTTAATTTTGCTTCTAATCCCATTTAAAACCACCTTTCTTATATGCATATAGATATCCGAACTCAAGCACGATTAGGAAAACCAGCATCGAATAAAATACCGGGATTCCCTGCTCGTTAAACAATCTCTTAAATTCAACTGCCCACGGATAGACAAAAATAACTTCAAGATCGAATATGATAAAAAACATCGCTACCAGATAATATTTTACTGAGATTCTCTCCCTAGTTGTACCAACAGGCTTCATTCCACTTTCATATGTAGAAAGTTTTTCGGAATTGGGCCTTTGTGGACCAAAAATCTCAGATGATATTATTGTTCCGATAGCAAAGATGGTGGCGAACCCTAGAACCAAAAATACAGGTATATACTGTTCGATCATTTAGGCAAATATTTTATTTTATTATTTAAACTTATCCAAAAATTGAGATATTGTCAATTTAAACGAGCTTATGAACTCATACTCTATTGTTAAGTAAAAGGAATTTTTTGGTATCTTCAAGGGTTTAATCGGGTACTACATAATCATTCATTCTAATTATTTTAGATGCTAATTTTATTTATTTTAGCATACTAATTGACTTTAATAGAATTAAACATAATCGGAGAACTATGAAACTTCAATTTATTGGCGCTGCAAGGACAGTCACCGGTTCAATGCATCACCTTATAGTAAATGGCAAACATTATTTGCTTGATTGCGGACTGTACCAGGGGAAAAGGAAAGAGGCATTTGAAATAAATAGAAACTTTAATTTTTTTGATCCCTCTAAAATTGAATGCCTAATACTTTCACACGCACATATTGATCATTGTGGGAATATTCCTAATTTGGTTAAAAAAGGATTCAGCGGTGATATTTACTGCACACCTGCTACAAAAGATCTTATAACATATATGCTCAAAGACAGCGCACACATTCAAGAAAAAGATGTTGAGTTTGTAAATAAAAGAAGGAAAAAACAAGGGAAAAATCTTTTTGAACCATTATATACCAATGAGGATGTGGAAAAAGCCCTGGAACTTGTGAAAACTGTAAAATATAGAACTGAATTTAAAATTAATGATGATATTACAATTAAATTTTTTGATGCAGGGCATATTCTTGGATCTGCAGTTACTCATTTAACGCTAAGAGAAAATCCGCCTACCGGACAGGCAGGTTCGAAAACAATAAAACTTGGATTCTCTGGGGATCTTGGAAGACCCAACCTGCCAATATTAAAAGATCCGGAAATAATTCCGGAAGTAGATTACTGGATTTCAGAAAGCACATACGGAGGTCGGTTGCACGATAAAATAGAAGGGACTGAACAAAACCTAGCAGAGGTAATAAATAAGGCAGTCTCAAGAAAGGCCAAAATAATTGTTCCTGCTTTCAGCGTGGGCAGAACTCAGGAACTTGTATATGCATTTAATAAAATTTTCGAAAAAGGGCTTGCCAAAGAGATCCCAATTTATGTAGATAGCCCACTTGCAGTAAATGTAACCGGTATATTCAGAAAGCACACGGAATGTTTTGACAAAGAGACTATCGATTTTATGAATAAATACGATGATCCATTTGGATTTAACAAATTAACCTATATCAATAGCGTTGAAGAGTCAAAACGACTAAATGATTTGCCGGGACCTATGTTAATAATCTCTGCTTCAGGCATGGCAGAGGCAGGAAGAATTCTTCATCATTTAAGAAATAATATCGAAAACCCGAATAATATTATTTTAATGGTTGGCTACTGCGCAGAAAATACTCTGGGAAGGAAGATAATGGATAGGGAAAAAACCGTTAAAATATTTGGGGAGGAATTCCATTTGAATGCCGATGTTGTTGTATTGCATTCAATGAGTGCACACGCCGACGCAGATGAACTGACTAATTATTGCAAAAAATTAAATATTATGCAAATTAAGAAAGCCTTTTTGGTTCATGGTGATTATGATCAGCAGCAATTGTTTTCACAACATCTTAAGAAAATAAATATTAAAGATGTGGAAATACCTGATCGCGGTGATTCATTTGAGATATAATAATTAATCAATTTGATTAGCATATTATACTTGTCGTATTTCATTCAAAATAAGTTTATTATTGTCCAATAATAATAAACAGTAGTATATTGAAAACAGTAGTATTAACTGTCATAATTATATTTTTGTTAACAGTGAAAGGATTCTCGCAATATGTGGTTGACAGCTTAATGTTTATACAACCGGCACCAATGAAGGACAATCTAACCACAAGTTTTGATAAACAGCTTAATACTTTCCTTCTAACATCTTCACTTAACCTCGTTAAATCGTTCAATAGTTTTGCTTTAAATCTTAAAGAAAATTATAATTCATCATACATTCGTTCTGCTGTTCAAAGTATCCGTGAGGAAAACTTTCTCAGATTCTCAACGTCATATAATATTAATCGTTACATAAATTTAGGAATTCTTGCGAACAATAATGATCTATCGGACAGTAGGAAAATTGAGATAAATAAAGCTTCCCAGTCGAGCGCGGCTTTTTATACTCAGTATAAACCCGAAGATAGAATTTATATTTCTCCGTTTTTTGGATATATTACAAATGATCAAACGGGCGAAACGGACTATGGCAGTCTTTATGGTATAGAAGGTTTTTTGGATGATGTTAAATTATCGGACAGTTATTTTACCTCTCAAATTAAATTCAGGAACGAGGATATTTCACCGAGGAAAAATACTATACGATATATTAATTTCATTCTCACAAATAATTTCAGCAACATTTCCGGAAACATCATTAATGCCAGTTATTCACAAAACAGAAAGGATTTTTACTTCGCTGCTGATTCTCTGACCAATCAAGAGTTCAATATCACCAATAATATTCAGAGCAGAATAGAGTCCAATTATTTTTTGCAGGACAAATTCACTACTAAAAATTTCCTGGATTTATTCGACCTTGATTTTACAGGAAGTTTTCTTTGGAAAACCGTAGACAGGGATACACGGTATAGATATTCTCTCTCAAATGCATCTTTCGCATTCGATACTAAAGTAAATGAATTACAGTTAGGATTTGAATCTATGGCCGCTTACAAGACTTCCTTTTTTAACGGGAGCATAAGACTTATGTATTCAAACAGAGACGAAAATCATATTACAAAGAATTATGATGGTGCGGACCAGATATTATATCAGGAGACTTCAACAACCGAAGGCAGAAAGAATAATAAGGCTCTAAGAGGTTCACTTGTTTTTAACGGGACCCTTAATATTTCAAAGACAGATTTTATCACAATAAGTTTTTATCAGAATAAGTTACAATATGATACTCCAAGCGCAGATAACTATGATGATAGAGATGAAATGCTTTCAATAATTCGTTTACGATATTCAAAACTATTATCACCATTCTTCGACCTTTTCCTCAACACTGATGCTACTATCAGCAGAACAGATTATATTTATTCGGAAGAGAGTTCTAATAATAATATCAACAGAATTATAAGATTAAATGTCGGCGGGAATTATAGAGGGAAATATTTTTCAACGCTAAATTCATTTGAGGTTTCAGCAAATTATACGGTTTATGACTTTGAAGATATTAATCCAAATTACAGAAGCTTTTCATTCAGACAATTTACTGCAAGAGATTCTTCAAAGCTAATATTGAGCAGAGACCTTTCCTTTTCGACAAATGGATATATTAAATTATCAGAGCAGGGAAACCTAAAATGGGCATCTTTTTCAACTAATCCAATAAGATTTTTGGAGGAGATTTTTTCCGAATCAAAATTTATAGTAAATTATGGTTGGGTTCAGTTTTCGCTTGGCGCAAGAGCATATTCCTTAAACACTTATAACTATAATAATGGCGAAAAAGTAATAGATTCAAAGTTTTTAAGCCTAGCCCCTCTAACAGAAATAGTTATTTTAATGAAAGAGTCATTATATTTGCGATTATATGGCTGGTATGAATTTATTACGATAAACGAAACCAACAATAGAGAGGAGGCAAATTTGTCATTTCAAGCAACCTGGAGTTTTTAAAATTGATAAAAATTAATTATTATTCTATACAAGATTTTAAGGATAATTATTGGCAGACAATAACTTCTTTCTTGAAATAGAAAGTAACCCCAACAATCTAATCATAGTAGAAGAATTCGTTAATTATTTTTCTAAAGAATTAAATTTAGACGAAGAAAAATTACCGGGACTTCTTCTGGCCGTAACGGAAGCTGTAACCAACGCAATTATACACGCCAACAAATGTGATGAAACAAAGAAAGTTACTATGAATGTCCTGAAAGATGATCACAAACTAATTATTACTGTAAAGGATGCAGGGAAAGGTTTCGATCCTGAAAAGGTTCCAGATCCAACAGCGCCCGAAAATTTACTTAAGGATTCCGGTCGAGGTCTCTACCTAATGAAAATTTATATGGATGAACTTAAATACAATATCACCCCTTCCGGTACGGAGACAATTTTGGTTTTAAATCTATAGCCTTGTAAAGACCACCAAAAAATATTTCTTCGATTTAATTTTTATTTTTTTTAATATTGGCCACTACTTCGGCCCGGAATTTTTTAGCAAAGCAAGGATTTCAGCGCTTACTTTTTTTCTCTCAGAATGGAGTTTCGAAATTGGAATGCCTTCTACAATATCCAGGGACACAATCTTTTCTACAAGTTGTTTCTCAATAAATTGTTGAGCCGTTGAAGCCCAAACATTTCCTGCATAAAATAGTTTAGTTTATCCCATTCATTCTTTATTATTATTAAGATTAAGTTTAAGATTATTCGGGATTGCTTTATTCTTTGCATTAAGATTCAGATGTATATATTTTAAACAATGCTTTATAATAAATTAAACATAAATTTAAGCATAATTTTTACTTAAGCTAAATAATAGAGGGAGAATTTATGGGAAGGAAAAAGATAGCTTTAATCGGCGGAGGCCAGATAGGCGGTGTTTTAGCTTCGTTGATAGCACAAAAACAGCTTGGCGATGTTGTGATGTTTGACATCGTTGAAGATCTGCCACAAGGAAAATCTCTTGACATCGCCGAAGCATCCAGGATTGATGGCTTCGATGTCAATGTAACAGGCACAAATAATTACAAAGACATTAGCGGTGCTGATCTGGTAATTATCACTGCGGGGCTTCCGAGAAAACCAGGAATGAGCAGAGACGATCTGCTTACTACTAATGCTAAAATTATGAAAACAGTTGCAGATAATGTTAAAGAACATGCCCCGAACTCAATTGCCATAATCATTTCAAATCCCCTTGATGCAATGGTAACCTTATTTCAACAAGTTACTGGTTTTCCTCACAACAGGGTAATTGGTCAAGCAGGCGTTCTTGATTCATCAAGATTTGCGACTTTCATTGCGTGGGAACTCGGAGTTTCAGTTAAGGATGTTAATGCTATGGTATTAGGCGGACACGGCGATACTATGGTTCCATTAATAAGATATGCTAATGTAAATGGCATACCTGCAATGGAAATGCTTGAGAGAAAATACAAGGATGCTAACAAGGCCAATGAAGTAATGAAAGCTATGGTTAGTAGAACAAAAATGGCTGGCGGTGAAGTTGTAAAATTGTTGAAAACTGGTTCTGCTTTCTTTTCACCCGCCGTATCAGCAGTTTCAATGGCACAATCAATATTACTTGACGAAAAAAGATTACTCCCGGTTTGTGCCTATTTAAATGGTGAATATAACGTTAAGGGGTACTATGTTGGCGTTCCGGCAGTTTTAGGAAGCAACGGCGTTGATAGAGTCGTTGAACTGTCACTCAACTCTGAAGAGCAGACAGCATTAGATAATTCTGTAAAAGCTGTGAAGAATCTTATTGAGGATATGAAGAGGCTTGGCTTCTAAAATTATTCTTTAAGATTGTTTTGAGTTATAAATAAAAAATCCGGCATATAGCCGGATTTTTTATTGAATATGAATTTACGATTTAATTTGATTGCTGATAAACGCTGACAACTCTTCTGTTGCCTCTTTTGATTTCAAATTTTACAATCCCATTAGTTACGGCGAAAAGAGTATCATCGCTTCCCTTCTTAACGTTTGCACCGGGATGAAATTTTGTTCCTCTTTGTCTTACTAAAATATTTCCAGCGAGAACCTGTTCTCCACCAAATCTTTTAACACCAAGACGCTGCGCATTGCTATCTCTGCCGTTTCTTGAAGATCCCTGACCTTTTTTATGAGCCATTATAATTTCTCCTGATAATTAACCAATCTTTGTAATTTCAATTTTTGTTAACTGCTGTCTGTGTCCGTTTGATTTCTGATATCCCGTTCTTCTCTTCTTTTTAAACACTATCACTTTGTCGTCCTTTATATGTTCCAACACCTTTGCAGCGACTTTAACCCCTTTAATATATGGAGTTCCGATTTTAGTTGATTTGTCATCACCCATTAAAAGCACATTTTCAAAGGAAACCTCCGAATCAACTTCATCTTTTAATTTAGGGACGTAATATTTCGTATTTTCCGTAACTTTTAACTGCTGCCCCAGTATATCAATAATCGCAAACATTTTTACCTCTAGTATTCAAATTTAGTCTATAAATTTAAGAAATGGCGGATCACTTGTCAATTTTTAATTGCATAAAATATCCGCATTCTTCTTAATATTATTTGAAATACGTACTTACCTATATATTTTATATTTTAAGTCTAAAAGAAAACTCCGATCCTTCATCCAGTTTGCTTTTTACGTCTATCCTAGAATCGTGTGCTTCAATAATATGCTTCGCAATAGCGAGGCCAAGTCCTGTACCTCCCACAGCACGGGAACGCGCTTTATCAACCCTATAAAACCTTTCAAATATTCGGCTTAATGCATCTTCGGGAATACCGATACCTGTATCTTTTACTGTCACAATGCACTGTTTATCCTTTTCATCAACTAAAACCTCAACCTTGCCTTTTTCAGTGTACTTTATTGCATTCTGGATTAGATTTATAAAAACCTGACGAAGCTTGTCTTTATCTCCAAAGACATTCAATTTTTTGAATTCAGTTACAAGATTTAAGCTGATATCTTTGCCGGAGATAGACGGCTTTATCTCGTGAATTAGCTTTTTGAGGTAATCAATAATATCAAAATACCTGAAACTTAATCGTAACTCACCGGATTCTATCATTGAAATATCAATAAGATCATTAAGGAGATTGCTTAAATTGATTGTATGATTATTGGCTTTTTCTAAGAAAGATTTATTAACCTTTTTGTCGTTTATTGCTCCATGTAACAGTGTTTCAATATATCCCTGAATAGTAAAGATAGGAGTTCGAAGCTCATGCGATACATTTGCAAGAAATTCTTTCCTCATCTTTTCAAGTTTTTTCAGATACTCAATATCATTTCTCTCTTTCTCGAACATTTGTTGAATTTCAGACTGCAAACCAAATAAATCTCTTGACAATAAAATTTCTTCCGGAGAATTAAATTTATTTCCTCTTATTCCGGCAATTACATTTTTTATATTCTCAAGCTCGTTTAATCTTTTTGCACCAAGTGCTAATAGTAATACGAAAGTTAAGAAGGTAAATGAAATTAAAACTATGATCTTGGTAGTAGGGTGAACAATTTGGGTAACAATAATAAGGAGCAAGAATAAATAGAAAAGAATGACCTCAATAAAATAAACTCTTGAGGATAAGAGATATAATTTTGTCTTATTCAACACTTCTGAATTTATATCCTACCCCTTTAATTGTCTCTATCACATCAGAAAACTTTCCTAATTTTTCTCTTATCTTTCTTACGTGAACATCGACGGTTCTGTCGACTACATAAATATCGGGCCCCCATACTTCTTTAAGAAGTGTATCTCTGCTAAAAACTTTTCCAGGATTATTGGCGAGAAAATAAAGAATTTCGAATTCCTTCCTTGGATACACAATTTGTTTATTATTTAAATGGACAGTATATTTTTCCTTATCAATCAACAATGGGCCAATAGATATTTTTATCGGTTGATTTTTCCGTATTGCCGATTCGCTTTTCCTTAGATTAGACCTTACTCTTGCTACAAGTTTCTTCGGAGAAATCGGTTTTTGAATATAATCGCTCGCTCCTAATTCCAATCCTTTTATTTCATCAATCTCGCCTGATTTGGCCGTAAGAAAAATTATTGGTATATCTTTGTACAGATTATTTTCTCGTATCCTTTTATAAACTTCAAACCCATCTAATTTAGGCATCATTATGTCCAGAATAACTAGATCAGGTTTTTGCTTAATTTTCTCCAGTGCTTCCATTCCATCATAAGCCGGAAGGACTTCAAAACCTTCTTTTTCCAGATTATATTGAAGAAATTCAACTATATCATTTTCATTATCTACTAATAGTATTTTTGTTTTCATATAACCTATAATTTAATTTCAGCCTTCTGTGCCGCAGATTTATACATTGCTTCAACGATCTTCATCCTGATTAATCCTTCTTCTCCTGAAGACATTAATGGGCTGATGCCTCTTACTGCCGCAATGAAACTCTTAAGTTCATTATAATAAGATTTTTGGAAAAGAGTAACAGGATTTTCCTCTTTGGGAGGACTAAGTTCTATTAATCTATCTTCAAGCTTTTTAAACACTCTGAACGGATTAATTGAAGCGCTTCCTTTTGACCCATAAACTGTGATATTAAATTGATCTTTATCAAGCAGCAAAGACCAGCTTGTTTCAAGACTGATTAAAGCTGATTTTTTACACCTTATAAAACTGATCGAGGTATCTTCAACAGTTTTAGTATTCATATTAAAACTTTGCGCAGAAACTGTCTGAACTGCGGGATAATCGAGCAACCACAAGGCAAGGTCCAATAATAAGATTCCAAGATCAATGATTACTCCCCCTCCTGATTCTGCTTTTTTCGTAAACCATTTTTCCCTGCTGCTTTGTCTCCTGACCCAGCTTGCCTTTATATAATTTGGCTCCCCAATTTCATCTGAATTAATAAGGCTTTTTAAAATCATTGCATCCGGGCGGTATCTTAAATTCAATCCCACCATCAATTTTTTCTTGTTCCTTTTGGCTGATTCAACTATTGGTTTTGCTTCTGCCAGTGAACGGGCTAATGGTTTTTCCACAAGCACATCTTTCTTAGCCTTCAAAGCTGCCATAGCAATTTCCTTATGAGTTCCGGTAGGAGTAGCAATAATGACTGCTTCTGCATCACTCTTGGTCAGAAGTTCATTATAATCGGTATATTTTTCTTTAATATTAAATTTATCAGCGATAACCGCAAGTCGGCTTTTATTAACTTCTGCAACTGAAGTTAATTCAACACTGTTCAATTTAATCAAGTTTGGAAGATGAATTAGTTGAGCAACGCTTCCTAATCCTATTACCCCTATTTTTGTTTTCTCCATTAAAGAGCTACCTCATGTCCAATGCTTTTGCTTTCACAAAAAACTTTTACTTTTAACGAGATAGATTCAGGGTCAATCTCTAGGTGTTTATGCAGTTCCCCTTGTGTGCCATGTTCGATAAAATGATCCGGGAGTCCTATTCTCAGTACATCATTTTTGTAACTTTTTTCTGCAAAATATTCCAGAACCCCGCTACCAAAACCACCCATTAATGTATTTTCTTCCAGGGTAACAATTTTGGAATGCTTCTCTGCAATTACATCAAGCAATTTATAATCAAGCGGTTTAACAAATCTCATATTAATTATTTCAGAGTCAATTCCTTGATCCTTTAGTATATCTGCTGCCTGAATTGCATAATCAACCATAGAGCCTACTGCAAGTAATGCTACGTCTTCTCCATCTCTAAGTCGTTCGCTCTTCCCAATTTCAATAAGATCAAATCCCTTCTTCAATGGAACACCAAGAGCCGACCCACGGGGATAACGAAGAGTAATAGGACCTTCTTTATATTCGATTGCAGTATACAACATATTGCGAAGTTCTGATTCATCCTTTGGTGCCATTATTACCATTCCGGGAATTAATCTCAAATAAGTTAAATCAAAGGCACCATGGTGTGTAGGACCATCTGCTCCGACAAGACCCGCTCTGTCCAGAACAAATACAACATGCAAATGCTGTAATGCTACATCGTGAATTATCTGATCAAAGCCTCTTTGAAGGAAGGTAGAATAAATTGCAACAACCGGAATAATTTTTTGTGTTGCAAGACCCGCAGAGAATGTTACAGCATGTTCTTCCGCTATACCTACATCAAAATATTTGGTAGGAAATTCTTTTTGAAATAAGTCAAGACCTGTTCCATCAGGCATTGCTGCTGTTACACCCACTATTTTGTCATTATTTTTTGCAATTTCAACGAGCGCCTCTCCAAATATTTTTGTGAAGGATGGAGGGCCACCTGCTTTTTTGTAAGCTTTTCCTGTTAGTTTATCAAAAGGGGTAGAAGCATGTAATTTTTGTACGTGGCCTTCAGCAGGTTTATAGCCTTTTCCCTTCTCGGTAATTGCGTGAACCAGAATCGGCCCTTTTAAATCTTTTACCTGCTCAAAAATCTTTATCATCTGGTGAATATTGTGACCATTGATAGGACCAAAATATCTGAATCCAAGAGCTTCGAAAAGCATTCCAGGGGTAACAACCGCCTTCACTCCGGTTTCCAGTCTTGCAGCTATTTTTCTTAGTCTATCCCCAAATTGATCAAGTTTACCTGTTAGATCCCACATCTGGCCTTTAAATTTATTATAATCTGGATGCGCTATCATTTCAGTAAAGTAATTTGAAATCTGCCAAACGTTTGGAGCAATGGACATATTGTTATCGTTTAATACTACAATAAGGTCAGATTTTCTTATTCCTGAATTATTCATAGCTTCATATGCCATTCCCCCTGTCATTGCACCATCACCCATTATTGCAACGACTTTCCTGTTTTCTTTATTAAAATCCCTTGCAACAGCCATCCCCAGTGCAGCAGAAATCGATGTGGAAGCATGACCTGCGCCAAATGTATCATATTCACTTTCAGATCTTTTCAGGAATCCGCTGATTCCATTTAATTTCCTTATTGATTTTAAGGCTTCTTTCCTTCCAGTGAGAATTTTATGGGGATATGCCTGATGACCGGTATCCCAAACGACAAGATCATATGGAGTATTAAAAACTTTATGAATAGCAACAGTAATTTCAACAGCGCCTAAACCACCACCAAAATGCCCGCCAATTTCTGATATTGTGTCTATCATATATTCACGAATATCGACACATAGTTGTTTCAACTCAGTAGATTCTAAAGTTTTAACATCAGCCGGAACATTAATTTTTGATAAAACTTTATATTTACTCATATCTGTCATTTCTTAACAGTCTCCCACTTTTATTATTTTTCAAAAAGTTCGGATTGATCTTTTGTAAGATCGTTCAACTTGGATTTCAACTCAGTAATTTTCAATTCAGCATTTTTTAAAGTTGCAATGCATTCCTTGGAAAGTTTGATACCTTCTTCATACAATGTAATAGCGTTTTCTATTCCTATATCTTCACTTTCAAGTTCTTCAGCAATTTCTTCAAGCCTGTGAAGTTTTACTTCAAACGATTCTTTAGTTTCATTTTTGGCAAGCTTCTTTGGCATATATTACTTTATCTCTGCATCTATTTTATTATCATAAAAAATAAGGGAAGCTGATTCTTTTTTCAATTTATTTGCACGGGTAATATATTTTGAATCCTGCTGAACCAACACAAATCCTTTTTTTAATGATCTTTTTACATCATGTGCTTCTATCCTCTGTGTTAGCAAGGATAGTTTGCTGTTATAAATAAGCATTTTGTTACCAATATTTTGCAGAAGCTTATAAGTCAGGCTATCGACCTGTTGGGAATTTCTTCTAACCAGATCAAGCGGCATTCTGAATCCGTAGGAATTCAGTATATCAGAAATTTTCCTGTATGATCCAGTACAGAGATCCACAAGATTTTGTGTTGTAGTATAGGAAAATTCACTAATAAAGGCAAAGAACTCGTTTTTATCCGGTGTTGCGAGTTCCATAGCAGCTGAAGGCGTAGGCGCTCTGAGATCGGCAACAAAATCCGCAATTGTAAAATCGATTTCGTGTCCTACGCCGGAAATAATGGGAATTTCAGACGCAAATATTGCCCGCGCAACTTTTTCCTCATTGAATGCCCAAAGATCTTCAATTGAACCTCCTCCACGCCCCACAATTATGATGTCTATTTCCTTATGTTTATTAAGCAGTTCAATGCTTTTAACAATCATTTCTGCTGCACCTGCACCCTGGACCCTGGTTGGTGCAATTACCAATTCTACCAAGGGAAATCTTCGCTTTGCAACACTTATCATATCTTTAAAAGCAGCACCATCTATAGCAGTAACAATTCCAATTTTTTTGGGAAAGGTTGGAATTGGTTTTTTGAATTCTTCGTTAAATAATCCCTCATCAGATAATTTTTGTTTTAATGCTTCAAATGCTGCCTGCAATTCACCCACTCCAGCAGGTTTCATTGAACGAACATCTATCTGGTAATTCCCTCTAGGCGGATATACTGTAATTTTACCATTAATAATAACTTTCATTCCGTCCTGTGGAGTGAAAATAACGTAATTGTTAAATCCCTTCCACATAGCGCAAGAAATCGAAGCATTTGCATCTTTTAGGCTAAAATACCAGTGACCGGAAATGTGAGCTTTAAAGTTAGAAATTTCACCTTCCACAGAGACCTGATCAAACTTATCCTCCAGAGTTTGTTTTATTTCTTTAGTCAATTCCGATACTGTTAAAACAGTAGCCATACTTTATGCCTTATAATTTTAAACTTATTTCTATATGATATCTTCTTTAATCAAAGAATAAACAAAAGCATCGTGCGATACATCCCCCACTATTAATCTTTTTCTTGCAAGACACTCCTTTGTTGCGCCTGCTTTTTCAGCGGCACTCTGACTCGCTAAATTATCTTTTGCCGCAACAATTTCAATCCGGTTTAATTTAGCATCCATAAAACCAAACTTTGCACATAGCCTGGCTGCAGCACTGGCATATCCTTTACCAGTAGCATTTGTTCTGATCCAGTAACCAACGTTTCCGATTTTATGAATCCAGTTTATCTGATTTATTCCACAGCCACCAACAAATTGATTTGAATCCAGTTCAAATATTCCAAATGAAAATTCGCGTCTATTATTCCATTCGATTTGCTGAAGGTTGACCCAGTCTTTTGTTTCTTCAATATTATAATTTGAATGGCACCATGGTAGCCAGACTTTTAACTCCTCTCTGGACTCAAATGCTGCCTGAAATAGCTGGGGGATATATTCCGGAATTATTCTTTTGATAATGATTCTGTAATCATCCAGTTTTTCACGCATATTTCCCCCTATAAAAAATTAAAAATGAAAAGAGAAATAATTTGAAAACACTCCAATTGATATTTCATGAAAATTTCTTTCAGGGAAAGAAGGCTGTGAATTAAAACGGTAACGTGAGTAAACTGTAAATGTGTTTAGAAGATCGAACATTCCAACTGAAACTTCTAAACTATAGCCGGTAAAACCGCTGAAATTAGTAAAGAGATCAATGCCAGGTGAAATGTATTTGAACAAAGTCGTCTCAAAAAAATGTTTGTAACCAACTCTTAAAAAATTACTCTCATCTGCATTGAATATATGAGAATACTCCATTCCGAAATAACCAGATGGATAATCAATACTTGATGACCGAAATGACAACAGCGGAATATCCTTTGTCAATTCAAAATAGCTGACACCATTTGTGCGTACGTAGGCAGGCGTCGGTACCAAGAGCTGTGCAGCAAAAAATACTCCCAGCAGGAGGAAATTTGATTCCTTCTGCATTTTAATTTTTTTTGGAAAATCCAGATCAAAGATATCGCTTTTTGATTTTTTCCCCGCTGAATCAATTGCGATAATATAAAAGGGGACTGATTTGGACGAATATTCGTGTCCCGAGAGATCTATGTCTTTTGCGTGCGAATCCGTAAGAGTATCTGAGATTACAAACTCATAATTGCCATCCAGATATAATATAGATTTACAAGGTTCACTTGTTATAAAAGACAAATGGAAAATTGTAGGCTTTTCGGGAGCAATATAAGAATCGAGTAAATATATCTCTGCTGAGTCCGCCTTTGCTGCAGCCGTTGCAGCAAAATTCTCATTAAAAAACAAGAGAAAAAATAAAAGTAATAATATTATTTTCATTCAGTCTGAATATATTAAATAGAACATTAAGTAAAAAAACTGCAATTATAATTATGACAACGCATTTTTTACATCGCTGATCAGGTCTTCTATATCTTCTATGCCAACTGAGAAACGAACAAGACCGTCTGTAATCCCCAGTTTTTCTCTTTCCTGCTTTGGTACTGAACCATGTGTCATAGTTGCTGGATGAGAGATTAAGCTTTCCACCCCACCGAGACTTTCCCCAAGAGTGAATATTTTTACATTTTTTAAAACTTTCTTCGCTATTTGTATATCTCCAAAATCAACTGATATCATTCCCCCGAATCCCCGCATTTGTTTTTTAGCAAGCTCGTGCTGAGGATGGGAAGGAAGCCCGGGATAATAAATTTTCTTTGCAGCCCCGTAATCACTTAAAAATTTTGCAAGCTGCATTGCATTTTTTTCATGTCTTTCCATTCTAACAGCTAATGTTTTTGTCGAGCGCATAACCAACCAGCAATCAAATGGTGAAGGAATTCCGCCGGTTGCGTTCTGAATATATCTTAATCGCTCATGAAATTTCTCATTGCTTGTGACAAGTATTCCCCCGATTACATCACTATGACCATTTAGATATTTAGTGGAGCTATGGAGAACTATATCAATACCAAACGTCAGGGGATTCTGGAAATAGGGACTCATAAAAGTATTATCACAAACTGAAATTAAATTATTTTTCCTTGCTATTTCAACGACTCCTCTCAAATCAGTTAATGTTAGCATCGGATTTGTCGGAGTTTCTACATAAATCATCTTTGTATTCTTATTAATAGCCTTTTCAATATTTGAAAGATCCGAGCTATTCACCCATGAAAATTCTAAACCGTAATCTTTCATAATTAATTCAAATAGTCTGTATGTCCCGCCATATACATTGCTGGAACAAATTATATGATCACCGGCTTTAACAAGACTCAAAAGAGCATGAGCGGATGCGACTCCGGATGCAAAAGCAATACCATATTTCCCTTTTTCCAGAACAGCAATGTTGGTTTCCATAGAAGAACGTGTCAGGTTATGTGTTCTTCCATATTCATAGCCTTTATTTTTTCCTAATTCCTGTTGAGCATAGGTTGAAGTCTGATAAATTGGAGTAATCACAGCACCCGTAACTTCATCCGGGTGCTGACCAGCGTGAATAGCATCTGTTGAAAATCCCATAAAACTCCTTTTCCAAAAATAAAAATTGCAGCAAAATACTTAGTACTGCTTCACTTAATAATTTAATTTAATTCAGAATGTTCAATAAGATCATAACGGGTTATAATATCCTTTATTCTTCCATATTCGGTTACAAGAACTGCAGGAGAATCACTCAAATATCTTTTCACTACTGAAAGTTCCGTCCTTTCATCCAGGGTAGGTAAACCAGGTCCCATAACTTTTGAAACAGGTCTATTAAGCAAAGATGGATCCTCGAGCAAATTAGCCATCAGTTTAGCTTCTCTAATACTTCCTACCGACTCCCCGTCATCAATAACAGGAAGTTGGGAGAATCCACGAAAATTTAATAGTTCAACAGCAGTCTTAACTTTATCGGTTGACTTAATTGAAATCAGTTCTTTAGGTTTCCCATCTTTCTTTGCAAGCGAAATATCGTGTAAGGTTCTAAATTCCTGAGCAAGCATTCTTTTATCGCGCAACCATTCCTCGCTGTGCATTTTTGTTAAATACCTTTCGCCTGTATCAGCAACGATGAAAACAATAATAGCTGATTCGTCAAGTTCTTTAGCCAGTTCAAGTGTTGCCCAAACATTCGTTCCCGTACTTCCACCACAAAATATCCCCTCTTCTTTCGATAACTTTCTTGCAAAGGCAAAAGAATCCTGATCAGTAACATTAATGATCCTGTCTATATATTCAAACCTGACATTATCCGGCAAACAATCCTGTCCGATTCCCTCAACAAGATAAGGCTCTCCTTCGATGGTTTCACCTGTTTGTTTGTAATGCTGAAAAATTGATCCATAAGGATCCGCGCCGACAATTTGAATGCTTTTGTTTTTTTCTTTTAAGAATTTTCCTGTCCCACTAATAGTTCCACCTGTTCCAATTCCCGACACGAAGTGTGTAATTTTACCTTCCGTGTCTCTCCATATCTCCGGTCCTGTGGTTTTATAGTGAATCTCACGGTTTGCCGGGTTTGAGTATTGATACATAAAAATAGAATTTGGTGTTTCCTGCTGAATTTTCTTTGCAACAGTTATATAGTAATCCGGGTGATCGTGACCTACTGCATTTGAAACAACAATTACATCTCCTCCTAAAGCTTTCAGATAATTTATCTTCTCAGAACTAACCTTATCAGTCACAATAAAAATTGATTTATAACCTTTAACAGCAGCTGCCAGAGCTAATCCAATGCCGGTATTTCCGCTGGTTGCTTCAATAATAGTTCCGCCGGGTTTTATATCTCCATTCGCTTCGGCTGCATTAAGCATCGACAGCCCTATTCTGTCTTTAACACTACCACCAGGATTTGCAGATTCAAGTTTCGCAAATATCTTTGGTTTTAATCCTTTATTAATCTTGCTAATTTTTATAAGGGGGGTATTGCCGATTGCCTCGAGAATGTTGTTTTTAAAATTCATA
>CAYPNM010000014.1:0-18737 GCA_964412105.1 uncultured Ignavibacteriaceae bacterium
AACATACCCTATGCTGCGGGTTTTTTTTATAGCTGAATGTAACTCCTGTGTTACCTAAATACTGAAGAATTACACAAAGACGGGACATTTACATTATACTTAGTATATCACACTTTAAGAGACGATATATTATTCTGTAAAAGCTTTCAATAAAACAACGCCGTGTGATGCTACAATGGTGCCAAAATTATTCCGGAATTTGCCGATATCCTTTTGTTTCCATAAATCTCGCAATAAAACCTCATTCTTAATGCCCAATTCAATTAGATTCAAATCAAATTTCTTTGATTTACTATCAAGGTTAAAGATTCCAAAGGCAATATTTCCATCACTTAATTGTTTTTCCCAAACCTGTATGCTATCCTTTTTAATAACCGGAACGGCCTGTTTCCCAAGAGGATCCTGATCAAGTGCAATCACCTCATCATTTGTTAAAAGATTTAGAGTAAAATCATCCAGTTTCTCAAGATCACATCCGAGAAGCATTGGAGCCGATAAGAGACTCCAAAGGCTGATATGCGTATATTGTTCATCAGGTGTCAATCCAGTTGGATGAAGACTCGGCCCCCAACCAACCCAGCCGACAATAAGCATATCAGGATCATTCCAGTGTCCTGGCCCGGCATACTTTGCATCTTCAACTTGATTAAAACCGATTTCACTCAAGCTTTGCCAGTTGTCAGTGATATCACCCGTCGTTCTCCAGAGATTTCCGCCGACTTCTGCTCCCCACTCCCATACATCTCCCATTCCATACTGGCATAAACTGTAAACTATATCACGATCAACTTTATTCAATGCATCTCTCATAACCAGATATGGCTTCTTTAATTCAGGAATCGAGTGGTTTTTTGCGATTTTATCATACGAACACCAATCATACTTCAAATAGTCAATTCCCCATGAAGCATATGATTTTGCGTCCTGCAATTCGTGTTGATATGAAGCAGTATATCCGCCACAAGTTAATGGACCCGGAGAACTGTAAATTCCGAACTTTAAGCCCAATGCGTGTATACTGTCACCCAGAGCTTTCATACTCTGAAATTTATCGTTTACAAGGATATTTCCATCTGCATCTCTTTTAGGTGAAGTGGAATTTCCAACAATTTCCCATCCATCATCTATGTTAATATAAGTCCAGCCATGTTGAGACAATTTCTTGTTCACAAATTCCCTGGCTGATGAAAGTACCTTATTCTGAGTAACACTAAGCCCCCAGCAATTCCAGCTGTTCCAGCCCATCGGAGGTGTAAGAGCAACCTCATTACCTATGACAATCTTAAGATTTCTCTGTGATTCACCGTATTTATTTCTTGCAGCAATTTTAACATCATAATTTCCTTTAGAATTAACTTTACCTGTTATGATTCCCGTTTCCTTATTTATAGCTAAACCAGCAGGAAGATTTTCCGCAGTAAATGTCATTGGCCTTGAACCTGAAGCTGCAACTAAAAAAAGAAAAGGTTTGCCAACTCTTTCACCATAAATTCCCGCTCCATTGATTTTGGGTTTTAACGAAACAGGCGGTGTCAATATATATGGGGATTCTTCTCTGAATGAAATGCTGTCACCGCTTTCAGTAAAATTAAATCTATAGGTTATATAATTAGAATGGTCCTGTTTAAAAAGAGTAAAATCAATTTCTTTGGAGCCTCCCGGTTTGAGATCTACGCTATAGGCTTTGTCATAAACGCTTTTTCCGTTCAATTTACTGACCGCTTTAATAGTAAATTTACCTTTCAACGGAAGAACTGAAGATATATTACCCAGTACCAATGATTTTGATATCGAACCGTTTTTGTATTTAAATTCTACCTGGTTATAGTTTAAAGTCAGATACTCACTTATGTTAACCATATGTAAAGATTGATGCCCGCTCCAAATTCCTCCCAGCCCGCCTCTGTCATAAACTCTTATTGCAAAAACATTCTCGGCATCCCATTTAATTCGTGGATCATTCACCGGCAGTTTGTAAACTCTTTCCAGATCCCAGTAAGTTAAAGATGGATCATAAAATAAAGTATCGACTTTTTTGCTCAAAGGAACATCACTGCCATTTATTCCAAATATCTGTCCATTTAAAAATGATTCATCAAAGTCATCAATTTTACCAAGGCAGATTTCCAAAGTATCTTTCAAATAAGCATTTTCTTTTAATGAAGAAGGGATAAAAACTTTTACCCTGTACCAGGCAAAACCGTCAAGATTCGGATATCCCTGGTCCTCCCACATTTTATCGACACCAATTAATTTCCAATTAGAGTCATCATAGGAAGGTTTTGCATAATCAATATTATCACCCGGAATAAATCTCCACTGTTTATCAAATTTGATCACATTTTGTTGAGGATATACAGTTAATGATAATATTAGAACTGTCATTAAAAAGAGGCAGGATCTTTTCATTTTTCCCTCCAATAAATTAATATGCAGACATAAATATACTTTAATGGCGAATTATTTTCTTTGATATTATAATAATGCTTTTATCCGCCTCTTAGCGAATCTACAATATTTTTTCTGGCTGCCCTTATAGATGGTAAAAATCCACCAACTATTCCCATAACCAGTGCAAATATAAGTGATGAGATTATTATCGATGGAGAAACTGCAAATGAAAATTGCAATTCAGAAAAGGAAGCAAAATTTAAGGTGGAAATAGAAAAGAATTGTAAGAAAGAAGCTAATATTAATCCAACTATACCCCCCGCGAGAGAAATCATAATAGATTCAGAAAGAAAAACTATCATAATATTACGGCGTCTGAATCCAAGCGCACGCATTGTTCCGATTTCTCTGGTCCTGTTCGCAACAGCGGCATACATTGTAATCATTGCTCCGATTGTGGCACCCAGACTAAAAATTATGGTGACAAATATTCCAAGAATTTTTATGAAATTAGACATTAATTCGGACTGTTCTTCATAGTATTGTTGTTCTATCTCAGGTTCAAATTGTTCAAGTCTTCTGTCTGATTCAAATGCTCTTTTAAATTTGTCGTAGTTATTTGCATTATCCAGTTTTAATGTTACTATTGAGACAGTACTTCCCCGATTAAATGCATCAAGTAATTGCAATGCGTCCCCCCACAACTCAGAGTCAAAACCGCTGCCATCAGTCGTAAACTCCCCAACTATAGTCCAGTTATCGCCAGCAAACTTTACCTTATCTCCTATATTGGCTCCTTTAAACCTATTAATTAAACCGGAACCAACTATTAGCTCTCTTGTACCCCATTTGAACATTCTTCCTTCCACAAGTTTAACCTGTGGACGAAGTTTTTCAACCTGAGGCGAAACTCCACGAACTGTTACATTACTTAAACCTCCATCAACTTTTTTAAGGTTAATAACAACTACAGGCTCATAGGAAATTATAGGTTTCCCATCGCCTGTTTTTGCAATGTATGGCAGTGACCTAATAATATTCTGAGTTTCCCCGTCTATTATGCTTGAGATCTCACCGTTGGCAGATTTCCTGGCTATATGAACATTATCATTTTGACCTGTTGCTTTAAGTGTTTTCTGAATTCCGTAAGCCATCATTAATACTGCTGCAAATACAAAAACAACCAGAGCAACACCTGAAACTGTAATTACGTTAGTCAGTTTTCTTGTTGAAAAATTTCTAAGACTATATTTAAAGGGTATCTGCATTTAATCTCCTGAACAGACTAGCCTACAAACCTGAATCCATCAACAATCCTTGTATTTAATGCTCTGTGAATCGGGAAAACAGATGAAGCAATTCCTATTAACAAGGCAGCACTGCAGGCAAGAAAAACTGTAATTGGCTCAAGCTGAAAGATCGGGAAAAATCCTTTAGGAATAATTTGAGAAATTCCCTGAATCAAAGGGAATGTCAGTAATAAACCAATGACACCGCCAAGAAAAGAAATAAATAAGGATTCTCCCATAATAAGTCCGGTAATGTGTCTTGCGGAAAAACCAAGAGTTTTCATAACTGCATATTCCCTGGTTCTCTCCCTTGCAGCCATTATCATCGTATTGCCGAGAACAAGCATAATAATTCCAATTATAACAAATGATATAACATTCATTGCAGTAATAATAGCACTGGTCGATTGAAGGAATCCCTGCTGAAATGAGCGTTCAGATTCAGATTTAGTTTCAGAAGTCGAATTTTTAAACAAGGCGTCTATTTTATCTGAAATCTCACCCGCTTTATTCGGGTCTGTAATTTCTTCAATATACCACCCTACCTGATTCGCTCTTCCCGGCATTTCCTGTTTCATCCTTTCATTTACATAATCCCAATGAAACAACATCTGGGTCGCGTCTGTCGTTTTATCGCGCGGCTGATATATTCCCCTAATCACAAAATCCCATCTGCCTGGAAATATATCGCCATCAATTGTCATCGGATCGCCTATCTTTAGTTTATATTGCTTTGCTATATCTGCCCCAATAACACAGGCGTTCCTTTCCTTTTTGAAGGCCTCAAGTTGTGATTTGCTTAATAAAAACTCCGGGTAAACATCAAAATAGTTATCAGCATCAACTGCCAGTCTTGCGAAAAACTGATTTTTGTCTATGTAAACACCTGCAAACCAATTAGCGAAAGTTACTTCCTTAACACCATCCACATTCGCTATTTTTTCTTTATACGCCAGTGGCAAAGGGAAAATAAATGAAACAGCCTGCCTTGTAATTAATCTGTTTGCGGATGATGCTTCAACTCCGGCATACCATGCTGTTACCACAGTACGCAAAACTCCAAAAGCAATAACTGCAATTGCAATACCAAGTATAGTGAGAAACGTTCTCAATTTATGTCTTAAAGAATTCTTAAAAATAAGTTTTAATACTTTCATAAATCACCTATACAAGGTATCCCTTTTCCAGATGTCTTGTAGTCTTCGCTTTCTCAGCGGCGTGGGGGTCGTGAGTAACCATTATAATAGTCTTTTTAAATTCTGTATTCAGCCTTTCCATCAAAGTGAGTATTTCATCCGCTGAATTTTTATCAAGATCCCCCGTGGGTTCATCTGCCATAATTAATAATGGATCTGTAACTACTGCTCTGGCAATAGCGACTCTTTGTTCCTGTCCACCTGAAAGTTGTTTTGGATAATGATCCATTCTATCTCCTAATCCGACTACATTAAGAACGGTTTCTACGTGCTTCCTTCTCTCTGATTTTGATAGAGAAGTAAGCAGCAGAGGCAATTCTACATTTTCGAATGCGGTTAATACCGGGATAAGATTATAAAACTGAAAGATAAAACCTATGCTGTGTGCGCGCCATTTAGCAAGTGCAGATTCACTTAATTTTGAGATATCAGTTCCTCCAACTGTAATGCTTCCTTGGGATGGTTTATCTATTCCGGCTATTAGATTAAGCAAAGTTGTTTTGCCCGAACCTGAAGGTCCCATCAATGATAGAAAATCTCCTTCGTCGACTTCGAGCGAAAGGTTATTTAGAACCGGGATTTCAAAATTGTCACGGCTATATGATTTTGAAACATCCTTAACACTAATTACATATGCCATAAAATCTCCAAAAATTATTTTATTATAACTTTTGTACCATCTTTTATATCTGGGGTAATTTTTTGAATTACCCTGTCTCCTTCTTCAACTCCTGAAATCACTTCTGTATAATCACCGACGGTTCTGCCGGTTTTAATTTCAACTTCATAAACACGACCATCTTTAACCCTGTAAACATATTCCTTTTGATCTGATTTCCTTATTGCTGTGTACGGAACAACAAGAATGGCTTTCTCAGATAAGGATTTTTCATCAACTTTCTTATTCAAGAACAAAACCTTTGCGCTCATTTCAGGAAGAACCTTGCTGTCATATTTCCTGAAAGCCACCTTTACCAGCACTGTCGCTTTTGAACGATCTGCTGTGGGAACAATTTTTGCAACATAACCAGCATAACGATAATCGGGATATGCATCTAGTGTTATTTCACAATCCTGCCCGGATTTAATTTTTTCAATATTCGATTCTGAAACATCTGCTTCAACCTGGAGTGAAGACATATCTGCCATAGTTACAACAGCGGCCCGCGAGGTTGAACTTGCACCAAGAGGCGAAACAATTTCACCTACATCTGCATCTTTAGTAAGAACCGTCCCATCGAAAGGAGCGCGGATAAGTGTATTCTCAAGAGCAACTTCAGCGCCCTGAACTACAGCTTTAGCAACACTGATTGACGCAAGTACTCTTTTATAATTTGCTTCGGCTGCATCAAGATCTGATTTAGGCGTACCTCCCAAAGCATAAAGCTTTTCCTGCCTTTCATAGGTACTTTTAGCATCCTGCAACGATGCTTCATTAAGTTGAAGATTGGCTTTTGCTTGTTCCAATGCTGCTTTTACATCACTATCCTCAAGCCTGGCTATAATTTGGCCCTTTTTAACGGCATCTCCTTCTACAACTCCAAGATAAATTAATCTGCCGGTAGCTTTAGATGCCACTGAAGCTTTGCGCTGAGCGACAACATAACCACTTGCAGTCAATACAGCATTGGATTCTAATGGCGATATTTTGCTGACAGTAACGAGACTAACTTCAATATCAGCGGAAAACAACATTTTCCAGCCGTAATAACCAAGCAATAAAATTACAATTACTAAAAATACCGGTACTATGTATTTTGTAATTTTATTCCATCCAGAATTATTTGGAGATCTTTCTGAACGATCAATTCTTAAGGAAGAAAGGTCCACATCCTTATTCTGCATAGGTTAAATTCTTATTTTATCAAACAGGCAAAAATAGTTTAATGAAAGATAATAAAATTATGCTTATCCGCTTACCCGCTTATAAATATAATTGCTTAAATATGTATTACTTAAACCGCCCAAAAGGATATTAAGTTGATCGGATTTTCTGAAATGGATACATTTTCAAATGAAAATGAAGGTGTAAATTGTTGAGATTCCAGCCCTCAAATTTAACACAAAATTACTTTCAGCGGATTGTTGTTAGGTGCGGAGTGTTTTTGATATAATGGACCAGTTGATCAATTGTAAATTCCTTTTCATCAAGCACTGCTTTAACTACATCCCCTATTGAGATAAATCCCGTAAGTTTCCCATTATCAAGAACCGGTAAATGCCTGATTCTTTTATTAGTCATTAATGCAAGGCATTCTTCCGGGCTGCGGTCAGGAGTTATATAGATTACTTTTGAAGACATTATTTCTTTTACCATCGTTTCTTTGGAACTCTTCCCAACCAGAATAACTTTTCTCGCATAATCTCTTTCCGACATAATTCCAACCGGATTTCCATTTTTGTCCACAACAAGAAGCGCCCCTATACTTTTATCAGCCAGCATTATAAGTGCCTTAAAGACAGTTGAATCCTGGTTAATCGACCAGATCTGATTCCCCTTGTTGGCTAAGATTTCTCTTACTGTCTTCATAGCATCCTCCCTATAAAAAATTGTAAAATTTCTTATTGTAAACGCATACTACTATTTGATAAGATAAACTGTTTAGGCTAAATATAAAATAACAATTTTTTCATCAAAAGCTACTAATTAATTTTACCATCCGGGAGAAATTATAAAGCCAAATTGATATCTGTTGTCCGGCCGCTGGAATGCATCTGCATAATAAATTTGTCCAACAATGTATCCGAATAAATTAAATCTGGCAGCAACGCCTGCAGAAAATACCGGAATTCTTTTATTTGATGTTGAAGCAAGATCAAAAACCGGTGGGCTGTCCGATGACCAGGCAACTCCTCCATCGAGAAACAATGATAACTCGGTGGGCAGATAGGGAAAATTAAGCAGACCAAATTGCTCGTTACCAAATAATGGTACTCTGAATTCCATATTAAATACAGCTATCCTGGATCCAACCAACCTATCAAATACAGGACAGCCATTTAACCCATTTCCACTGCATTCCGATTGACTAAATGAGTTTAGATCATATCCTCTGACAAGTGTAGCATAACCAATAGATAACGGATAGAGTCTATTATCTTGTGAGTCTTTTCCATATCTACCATAATGCAGAGCCCTGAATGCAAGAGTAAAAGGTGAAAAGAAGAAATATTTTCTAACATCTGCTGTTAGCGTATAAAAATTCAGCGAACCAATGCTCGGCTGAACTTCAAAACGATAACGACTGCCTTCAACCGGTGATGTAAATCCCATAAATGAATAATCACCAACATATGCTAGGTCAGTCCTAAAAATATTAAGGGAAGGCGGTGAATCTAAATTTTCAGTATAACTATTTACTAAATAATTACCGACCATAACAGTGTGATCCGCTTCCAGACCAAAGCCGATGTTCTGAAATCCAATTCCAAATTCGAGTCTTCTGTTGGTTGATAACGGATACTCTCCTAACAAACTGACCTGGTTATTGTATACTCTTTGCTTGTAAAAAATAAAATCATTTGCCAGATATTGTTGACCCTGAATACTTACTGTATCAAGCTTTTGACCAAAATAACCTGAAAGATATGGAATATGCCCTATTGAAGCCCCCCAGTTTATTCTATGACTTCTATTAAAATAGGTAACTGCTCCTCCAATATCTTTAAACTCACCGTTTGCCTGAACCACTCCTGATAGTAAGTGGTTACCAAGCATATCACTGAACAGCATGCTTATTGATCCACCAACATAAGTTCCAAACATATCATTTCCTACTCCTATAGATGCCTGACCAATATTGTACAGACTGAGAGAAGGCTTATAATCTTTTTGCTTTATTTCATTTTCTGCTATAAATCCGGTTGTGTCATCGCTTAAATAATTTTCTACTATGCCAGCGCTGGCTTTTGATTTAAGCGGGAGAGAAACTACATCTTCATATTCATTATCCTTTGGATTAAATTTTACTCCCTGAGCATTTTCTCGGCTTAGTCCCCTTACATCATAGGAAGCATTATCAAAAACATCAAATACCAACCGCCCCGTTTTTTGCGCAACAGAAATAGCAGGAGATAAAGAAGTTAAACCACTTATCCCGGTTGATACATTTGTAACTCTGTAATATTCATTCTTGTCAAATAAATATCTATAAATGTTGCTGATACCATCCGGATCTGAGATGAAATAAATGCTTTTACCATCAGGAGAAAACTGTGGATTGATCAACTTAGCATCCTTTCCCATTGCAAGATATCTGACGGCTTTTGTCTTCATATTAAGCAAGCCTATTCGCATAGGACCAAATACATACCTGGATAGATTAGTTGACCCTCCCTGGTCAGTTACAAACGCAAGTGTTTCCCCATCAGGTGACCACGCCGGCTGAAGTTCGGCATATTTGTCATTGGTCAACTGCTCAAGGTCTTTATTATCAAAATTATAAAGATAAAGGTTGTTAATGCCGCCATAAGTTCCTGATATCGCTAGCTGTTTTCCATCAGGAGACCAGGCAAGATGAAAAATACCGTCAACTTTTTTCAAGCTGAAAGTCTCTTTTATATTGCCTGATGATACATTTACAATTGAAATCGCATTTTCACCATTCTTTACAACAACAAAAGCAAATAGTTTACCATCCGGTGACCAGCTTCCTGAAGAATTTATAAATTGGAGATTATCGAAATGAGCATCGCTGTTCGAACTGACTAATTTTTTATAAATCTCTCCCGTATGTGCATCTATTAGATATAAATCAAGAGTAAACAGATCGTGTCTTGCTATTACCGCTACATATTTACCATCCGGACTAATTACTGGAGATAAATTTATAGCATCTTTTTCAGCACTTATTGTATAACCCAGACTATCAGGATTAGTTCTTCCGCTCAATTCTCCTTTATACTCATCCATTACATCTTTTTTCCAATCGACTGAAAGAGAATCAAGATTAATACCAATTGTCTTTTTAAATGCCCTGTCCCATCCAAACTCTAATGCATTTATTAACAATTTTGGAATTTTATCATCTCCCCATCTGCTCCCGATATAAGCCAGTATAGCCTGACCATATCTATATGGAAAATATTTAGCATTTTTGCCTACATCATCAATTGATGGAACATCATCATTCAGAACTGCATCTCTCAGCCACATCGAAGTCAGAGCATCTTTTCTTCCTATAGAGAAATATTCAGCCATACCTTCAATGAACCACAGCGGAAAGGATTCTGCTTCCTTAAATCCATTTTTCCTGGAACGAATAATATCATATTGAAAAGCGTGAACGAGCTCATGACCCAAGACATGGTTATTGTCGGCAAAATCACCTGCGAAAGGTATAGTAATTCTGTTTTTTATTCCTTCGGTTACACCACCTGTTGCTTGGGATAAAAATCCTTCCACAACATTGGTTTGTTCAAAATCTGCATGATTAGCGTAAAGAATCACGGGTTGGTCTTTTTTGAGTGAATCACCAAATAGCTTCGTGTACCTGCTTCTCCATCTTTCTAGCATTTCAGCAGCATCATAAGTTGCCGCTCTTTCTTCTGGATAATAGTAGATATCAAAATTTTTAGTTTTCAGAATACTAAAGTTAAAATTCTGATATTGGATTTTATTTCTTCCAAAATAATCCTGGCTGTAAAGGTTCCCGGCAAATAGTGCGAAAACCATTAAAACAATACAAAAATTGCAATTTATCTTTTTCATAGCTTATACATCCTATTCATCTCATTCAGATTCTTTATACTATATCCTTCAAAAAAAATTTCAAGGTATTATTTTATAGGCTCTTATACAATCTTAATAATTGATTTGTTCACACTTTTGGATAGATTTTATAAAATAATCAAAATGGCAGTATACCAATTAACCTAAAAATTGGAATTTATTTAATAATATGAGGTAATAGAAAGAATTCTTGGCAAATGCAATTTAGAAAATTTATTACAGGAAAGGTTTAAATGCAAAAACCTTAAAAAAACTTAATACTTCAGAAAAGTATAGAAAGCTTAGTTGTTCTGAGACTATTTTTTGCCCATATTTTCTGGCATTTGTACCGCTACAACTTCTCCCTTTACTGTAATATCTCCATCAACAGATATTGTGATTTCAGAGACTACTTTTCTTCCTTTTAATTCTTTTACCTTCCCGCTAATGATGAGTTCAGGTCCAAGCGGTGTCGGTTTAAGATAGTCAACTTTTAATGAAGCAGTTACAAATCTTAATTTTGGTTCTGAATCAAAAGATCTTTTTTCATTCCTGTAAGCAGCGATAGCAGCCGTACCGGTCCCATGACAATCTACCAGAGATGCAAGCAAACCCCCGTATACAAAGCCAGGGATGGCAGTATGATATTCTTTTGGAGTAAATCTGGCTAATGTCTCTTCTCCAACTGAAAAGCTCTTTAATTGATAACCTTTTTCATTCAATTTTCCACATCCATAGCAATGACTGACATCATCAGGATAATAATCCTGTATAGCCTCAATTGATATTGTATTCATCTTTTTACCAAGTTTAATTTTATAAATAAACAATAAATAAACTTCTGCCAGTCTAATTTAATAATAAAATCATTATTTTTTAAAATAATTATGCCCTGCTTTTTGTGGCATTTTACTACCACATTAAACAGGGCATTTTAATAAATGCAATTTTAGAGCTAATTCAGGCCTTTATTGCTTACCTCCCCCCTTTCCCCTAAATTCCGAAAGGCTTTTGTTCAACTCATTAAGGTGCGTTGAATATCCAATGCACATCTAATTTTTTAATATGAAGCTTCACACTTGCTTAACAAACAAGTGTGAGCTTCAAATTATAATATTTTACTTTAGCATTACCATTTTCTTTACAGAAACGAAATCATTTGCCTGCAGTCTGTAAAGGTATATGCCAGAACTTACAGCCTCACCACCGGAATTTCTTCCATTCCATGTAACTGAATATGTGCCGGTTGCCTCATTGGCATTTACCAGCGTAGTAACCAGCCTGCCTGTTATATCAAATATTTGAATCTTTACATTTCCTTCTTTAGGAATTGTATATTTAATAGTAGTGGTGGGGTTAAATGGATTAGGATAATTCTGGTCAAGTGAATAAGTCTGTGGAACTGTATTGTCGATTAACTTAATACCAGTAGTAGGATCCAATTTTTGCAAAGTAACTGCTAACAATGAGTAAGCATATTCCGGATTATGAATACCAAGACTCCTGTCTTCAGAAACAAAATCCCAGTTATATGCGGCTTCAGCCTGTAACTTAGTATATGAAGAATCCACTGTAACTGTTGAATCACCTAACGGTGGCAATAATTTTCCTACTCTGTTTAATAGGCCCTGGATTTCAATCTGCAGACCGTTTGCTACACCATCTCCATCCAGATCTGCATTCCCGTTTACGTAAAATTTCTTATCGGAAAATTCAGGTCCTACTGAGGTACCATGACAAGGTGCACAGGCTGCAACATTATCCTGTCCTGTTACTGGATCAACCATATTAAGGGAATGCGAACCAAAAAGCTGTATAGAACCGTCAGCATTTGCTCCAGCAGCAGCCATATGGCAAGCTATACAACCTTCAGCTACCTGCATATGAGGTGAGCTTGGGAACTTCCAGCCAAATTGATAACCGTTCATGCCTGCAATCATATCACCCTGTGGGCCATGATGCGGACCATAATGTGATAAATTATTGAGATAATTATCAGTATATGAAACAGCTTCTACCCTTGCGTGGTGGCAGTTCATACAGAGAGCGCCGGGACCTATTCCGGATATAGTAACTCCATTTGCAAAAGTAGCGCTTAATGTTCTTAATTGATGCTCATTTGCATCACTATGCGGATCGTGACAAGTAGCACATGCAATCTTTGCCAAAGGTGGTGCGGTTGTTAATTCGGCCTTACCACCTTCTATAAAATCAATGAATCCGGAACCGCTGTGACATCTTGCACACGTTGGGTTAGTACCTCGAGCAAGTGTTGTCGGATTTGCGTGTCTGGAAGCATAATACTGCGTTGGATAAAAATGATGAGTCCCATCATCGTGGCAATAGGCGCACAATTCCGGTGACAATGTCTTATCTATATGAGCAGCTGTTGTATCACCATAGTGATTATTACCCGGACCATGGCAGGCTTCACATTGAATATTAGCCAATGCAAAAGCATCAGGATAAACCTGTGCCAGCGAATCATACATACCTGGCATTAACGTATCCGGAAAAACAAATGGATAATCATCAAAACCTCCATTTGTAGCCAGTGTATCATAGCCCGTTGTATGGCATTCAATACAAGCTTCGCTATAATGAGTACCTAATAATCCGTCCAGCCCTTGTTTGAGCATCGTAGCGTGACCGGTACCTTGCCATTCTGTAAAAAGAGGAACTCCAACTGGCACAAAGGCTCCGTTGTGACAAACATAACAAGCCCCCTTTTGATACCCCACAAACAGCGACGAGTTAATTGTAATTGAAGCGCTTGAAGAGCCGTCGGTTACATTTATAATATATGTTCCAACCTTGTCAGGAATAAATGTGATTATCTGATTGGAAGTATCAACATTGTTCACAGTTCCGAAAGTGGCAGCTGAACTAAATGGCATAGATGTGAATGACCATACTGGACCACTCAATGCTGTACTTTTTGTGACTTCCAAATAAACTTTGGATTCATTACCTACATTTTGCAGGCCTGTATAACGCCTGTCAAAATAATGGGCAACAGAATCGTTCGCTACTTGTCTTGGTGATACACCATAGGTATTGACTGTTAAGGTTTGAGCAAAACTGATTGGTATACACATCAAGAAAAGTAGGATAAATAGGAGAAGTTTTTTCATATCGACCCCGCTTAATAATAAATAAATAGAAACAGTCGAATATTTCAACACAAATACTTTACCAAAACTAAACTGTCAAAATATCGCAAAAAACGAAGGTTTTTTTGTCAATCCAGAGAATTAGCAAATTATGTTTCTATTATTGAAGAAAATAAACAAAATAAATGGTTTTTGTGACTAGGCGGCAGTTTATATGCAAAGCTAATATCCAGATTTGGCCAATTTAGAGCATAAATTAGAAAATTAGCTATTTATCAGCTTCACGCAAAAAATTAAGCCCTGTTCTCAGTGGAGGGGTCTCAGCCACATCGAACAGGGCAATTTTAAGAAATATACTCTTTGCGTAATTTTCGCCGTTCTATTTCTTACTCCCCCTTCCCCCCATTGCTTCAGACTGTTTTTATTTATCTATTATTCTGGATGCGTGAAGCAAAAAACGCACCCAATAGTTATGATCATTGAAAGCATCACACCTGCTTCCCCCTTCGCAGATGTGAGCCTTCATTGACAACTTATTTCAGCATTACCATTTTCTTTACAGCGGAAAAATCATTGGAATGAATTCTGTAAAGATATATTCCTGATCCGACTGCCTGGCCATTGGAATTTCTACCATCCCAGGTTACTGAATAAGTACCGACCGCTTTGTTGGAATTTACAAGAGTCGTAACCAACCTGCCCGTAATGTCAAATATATCAATTCTTACATTTCCTTCTTTCGGAAGTGTAAATCTGATTGTAGTAGTCGGGTTAAATGGATTCGGGAAATTCTGATCCAGTGTATAAGACTGCGGAACAGTGTTATCAATCATTTTGATATCCGTTGTTGGATCAAGTTTCTGTAATGTAACTGCCAACAAAGAATAAACATACTGCGGATTGTGAACACCAAGACTTCTATCTTGTTCAACCATATCCCAGTTGTAAAATGCTTGCGCCTGAAGTAATGTCCAGGTCGAATCCGGACCATCGGTATTAGGCAAATACGTTGCTATTTTATCAAGCATACCCTGAACTTCAATCTGAAGCCCATTAGCTGTTCCATCATGATCAAGATCTGCATTTCCATTTACGTAAAATTTCTTGTCGGAGAAACTGGTTCCGATTGTACCGTGGCAGGGTGCGCAGGCTGCAACGTTATCATTTCCTGTTGCCGGATCAACCATATTAAGTGAATGTGAACCAAATAGCTGTATGGAACCGTCAGCATTTGCTCCAGCAGCAGCCATATGGCATGCTATGCAACCTTCGGCCGCCTCCATATGTGGAGAAGTAGGGAACTTCCATCCGAACTGAACTCCGTTTGTTCCCGCAATAATATCTCCTTGCGGTCCGTGGTGCGGTCCATAATGTGATAGATTATTCAAATAATCGTTTGTATATGAAACTGCTTCTTCCCTTGCCTGATGGCAATTCATACAGAGAGCACCGGTTCCTATGTTTGATATTGTGGTACCATTTTCTAGTGTTGCAGTAAGAGTCCTTAATTGATAAATATTTGTAGCATCGTGTGGATCATGGCATACTTGACAGGAAATTTTTTGCACTGCCGGTGCAGTTGTTAACGCTGTTTTTCCGGCTTTCATCCAGGCAACAAATCCGGAACCGCTATGGCATGGTGCGCAGCTTGTTGAGCTGCCCCTTGCTAATGTTGTCGGATTAGCATGAACTGAAGCATTATACTGAGTTGGGAAAAAGTGATGCGTTCCTTCATCATGACAGGATGCGCAAACGTCAGGAGAAAGTGTTACAGTCATTACATTGGGCGCTCCATAGTGACTGCCGCCCGGACCGTGACAGCTTTCGCATTGAATGTTTGCCAGAGCCATTGCTTGTGGATAAACAGCTTTCATTGAATCATACATTCCGGGCATTAACGTATCCGGAAACACAAACGGATAATCATCAAATCCACCATTGGTAGCTAGTGTATCATATCCGGTTGTATGACAGCTTATACAAGCTTCACTATAGTGGCTGCTTAAAGTACCATCTAAACCTCTTTGAAGCATAGTAGCATGACCTGTGCCCTGCCATTTTGTATAGAGAGGCACCCCAGCCGGGACAAATGCACCGTTATGGCATACATAGCAGGCCCCTGTTTGGATTCCGACATAAAGTCCGGAATTAACCGTTATTGAAGCGCTTGAACTGCCATCTGTAACGTTTATTATATATGTTCCAACTTTGTCAGGAATAAAAGTTATTACCTGATGCGATGTATCTATATTATTTGTTGTACCGAATGCAACCGCTGAACCGACAGGCATAGAAGTAAAAGACCAAACAGGTGCATTTAACTTTGCAGCCGTATTGGTAACTTCCAGAAATACCTTTGTCTGGTTGCCTACATTTTGTAAACCTGTAAAAGTTCTATCAAAATAATGAGCGATTGTATCCTCTTCTGCCGTTCTGGGTGATACACCGAACGTTTTAACCGTAAAGGTCTGAGAATAGCTGGTTGCTATACATATTACCATTGATAGAACAAAAGATAGGAGCATTTTTTTCATATTATGTATCCTTTTGTTATTCGCTATGGTTTATAATTTATTTAGTTAATTACTATGAAACTTTCACTTTAGTTAAGGATGAGATTACATCCTTCATATCATTCAAATCCACTGGTTTTATTGCATAATATTGAAGGCCCAAGGGACTGATTTCCCTTCCAAGCTCGTAGCTTTCATCAGATGTAATAAAGATTGTAGAAACTTTTGGCAAAACATTTTTAATTGAACTGATGATCCTTCCGGATATAGGTCTGAGAAAGTCATCATCCACTATCATTAAGGAAGGATGTTCATGAATCACAAATGACATAACATCAAGAGGATCATTACTCTCATTGAATACAACTATATTTTCAGAAGAAACTACTTCAGTCTTGAATATTTGATCAATTAAATGACTATCCCCGGATATAAGCAAAATTTTCATATCCCGTCATTATCAAGCAATGTGCCAACCGAATTTTGCAAGCATTCACGTACTTCTTTAAAAAAAAACATTGAACCGAATCAAAATTCAAAGGTTCTCCAAACTGGATGGATTTAAAAAAATGAATTTTCATTGATAGATGTGATATAAAAGTCTCACTGTGACTTATGTTAGACAATAAAACAGTGAATAGTTTTTTGATAATATATTGACTAATTTTGTTGAAAATTTTTACAGATTTTTCTATTCTGGACGATTGGGGCAGGGGATAATTAATTTACAACAAATCAAAAAACTGAACATACAATGTTCAAATCAATCAGAAGCAAATTTATTTTTCTAAGTATCACGATCATCGTTGTTGGCGTTCTTGTTGGCAATCTTTTAATTATTGGGCAACTAAAAGAGAATTTCCATAAGCAGACTTCTTTGATGCTGGCCACCACTCTTGACGTACTAAAGGATGGATTGACAAACGAAATGATGCTGAATAAAAATAAAAACATCCAGCATATCCTTGATAGGCTTTCAAAAAATGACCACATAGATAATGTCAGAATTATTAATCCTGAAGGGATTATAGATTTTGCCTCAAATAGTAACGAAAAGGATAGAAACATATTTGATGTTTCTCCGGATCATTTGAAATTAAATGAAATAAAAGAGAAAAAAATAATACCTTCTTCAAATAGTTACATTTATTATGCTACTCTTCCAATATTAAATTCTAAACAATGTATGGGATGTCACGGTGATAAAAATGTTATTGCTTATCTTGATGTGCAAACCAATTTGAGGGATACACAAAATAAATTTTACGAGGGAACTCTTAATTTAATAGTAATAACCATAGCAATAATAGCGTTAATAACGCTTGCCTTTTATGCGCTCTTTAATGTATTAATAAATAAACCCCTTTCAAAATTTATAAATGCTCTTAACCGGGTTAAAGAAGGAAATCTGGATATAAATTTACAACAAAAAGGTGGAGATGAATTTGCATTGCTTCATTCCCATTTTAATAGCATGGTAAATAAATTAAATGAATCCAAAACACAAATAGAAGAATTGCATGCAGAACAATTACAAAGGGCTGACCGACTGGTAACACTGGGCGAATTAACAGCAGAAATGGCTCACGATATTAATAATCATACTGCTATCATTATGTCTAGAGCAGATTACCTGAATCTGGAAACAGCCTCTGATAAAAAAATAAAAGAATATTCGGATGACATTAATGCCATCCTGCATCAATCAACTCAGGTGTCAAAAATTACAGGGAATATTCTCAGACACAGCAAAAAATATCCAAAGTTAAATCAGAAAATCAACTTGGTAAATGCAGTGCTTGATAGCTTGAGCATATTGAATCCATTATTCGCAAAGAACAAAATAAACGTAGATAAAAACTTTCCCGAAGATGAAGCAATTATTTCTGGCGATCAGCTGGATATTGAACAGGCAATAATGAATTTATTAACGAATGCTGTCGATGCAATAGAGAATGGAGGCAAGATAACTATTACAATCAGAAAAAACAGGGAAAGAAGAACTGAATTAATAATTGCCGATGATGGTTGCGGAATTGAACCATTAGTATTAGAGAATATATTTCAGCCATTTTATACTACGAAAAATATCGAAAGAGGTACAGGTCTTGGTTTATATATCGTAAAGAAAATTTGTGACAATCACTCGGCGCAAATTTCTTGTAAAAGTGAACCAACGTTGGGGACAACTTTCACAATTACTTTTAAGGATATAATTGAATGAAAAAAATATTAGTTATTGATGATGAACCCGAAATGTTATCCAGTTTAAAAAAGATTTTGTCTTACAGATCTGAATTTGAGATCGAATTGATCGATAATTCATTAAAAGCTCTAGAATTAGTAAATACCAAAAATTACGACGTAATAATTACAGACCTGAAAATGAAAGAGGTATCTGGCATTGACATTCTAAAGGCTGCTGTTAAAAAAACTCCTTCGGCTATAGTAATAATAATATCCGGATATGGCACTATTGAAGCAAGCGTTGAGGCAATAAAAGAAGGAGCTTTTGATTTTATTGA
>CAYPNM010000014.1:18837-65454 GCA_964412105.1 uncultured Ignavibacteriaceae bacterium
AACTGTGGAGCTTTACCGGAATACTTGTTTGAAAGCGAAATTTTTGGACATGAAAGAGGTGCCTTTACCGGTGCAATTAAAACTAAGCCCGGATTATTGGAATTTGCAAATCATGGTACCTTCTTCTTTGATGAAATCGGAGATATGAGTCAGAACCTCCAGGTAAAATTGCTAAGAATGCTGGAAGACAAAAAAATCAGAAGGGTTGGAGGCAAAGAAGAAATCGAAATAAACGTCAGAATCATAGCGGCAACAAACAAAAACCTGGCTAATCTGGTAGCTGATAAAAAATTCAGGGAAGATTTGTATTACAGGTTAAATACTATCCAGATCGAAATACCGCCGCTTCGTGAAAGGCCGGATGACATAATGCCTCTGGCTAATAGTTTTATCCTAAATTTATGTTCAATGGAAGATAGTCCACCTAAAAGATTTTCACGCGAAGTAGAAGAAATTCTAAAGAATTACAGTTGGCCGGGAAACGTAAGAGAATTGCAGAACATTATTAACAGAGCTTTCTTTTTAAGCTCATCCCCCATAATTCAAAAGGAAAATCTGCCGCTGGAACTTGGCTCCAGGAATAAAAAATTAAACGATGAATTTTTAACACCCGATTACAAAGAAGCAAAAGATATGATAATTGAAAAGTTTGAAATTGAATATCTTACCCATCATTTAAAACTCAACAAAGGTAACATAACCAAAACTGCTGAAAACTGTGGCCTTGACAGACGCTCAATTCACCGTCTTATTAATAAATATAACATTATCTATAAGGATGAAGAATAAAGTCCTTCATCTTCCTTAAAAAATTGGATAGTAAATAAGGAAATCTTTAAGTTACACTTATTGAAAATCGATTCGTCCATAAATTCTGTGAGGTTCGAAATGTTCGATAAGAAAATTTATATTCAGAGAAGAAAAATATTAAAGAATTCAGTTGGATCAGGATTTATTTTGTTATTAGGCAATGATGAATCCCCTATGAATTATACTGACAACCAGTATGCTTTCAGACAGGACAGCACATTTTTATATTATTTCGGAATTGATCATCCTGGTCTGGCTGCTGCAATAGATGTTGATGAAGATAAAGAATATGTTTTTGGAAACAATGTCACACTTGATGAAATAGTCTGGATGGGTCCACAGGCAACAATTTCAGACAGAGCAAAATTAGTTGGAGTTAGAAATAGCGCTTCACTTGAAGAAATGGAAAAAATTATTAAGAAAGTTCTGGCAGGGGGACGACAAGTTCATTATCTCCCGCAATATCGAGCATTTAATATTTTGAAAATAGAGCATCTTCTGGGCATACATCCTAAAAGAATGAAGGAATATTCTTCTGAGAAATTAATTCTGGCTGTTGCTAACCAGAGGGTTAAAAAAGCACCCGAAGAAATAAAAGAAATTGTTAAAGCATTGGATATTGCCTACGAAATGCAAACGACAGCCATGAAACTAACAAGGCCGGGCAAAAATGAAAGAGAAATTGCTGGTATAATGGAAGGAATTGCTATTTCAAGAGGAGGCAGGTTATCCTTCCCCACTATCTTTTCAAAAAATGGACAGACACTTCATAACCATTTTCAGGGAAATAAGTTAAAAGCTGGAGATATCGTGGTTAACGATTCCGGAGCTGAAACATTAATGCATTATGCCAGCGATATAACAAGAACATTCCCGGTTAGTGGAAAATTTACAAACTTTCAGAAGGAAATTTATCAAATTGTTTTGGATATGCAATTAACCTCAATCAAAGCCATTAAGCCTGGAATTACTTACAGATCTGTTCACCTTGAGGCTGCAAAGGTTCTTGTTGAAAGATTCAAGGAATTCGGATTTATGAAAGGTAATGTAGATGAAGCGGTCAACAAAGGTGCACACGCTTTGTTCTTTCCGCATGGTTTGGGGCACCTGATGGGACTTGATGTGCATGATATGGAAAATCTGGGTGAAGCAAGTACAGGATATGATAAAAAAACAAAAAGAAGTGATCAGTTTGGTCTTGCATATTTAAGATTCGGTAAAGAAATGGAGCCGGGCGTAGTGCTAACGGTCGAGCCTGGTATTTATTTTATTCCTGAACTAATCGCAAAATGGAAGAAAGAAAATAAGTTTAAGGAATATATTAATTACAATAAAGTAATTAAGAATAAAACTTTTGGTGGAATGAGAATAGAGGATGATATTGTTGTAACGAAAAGTGGCTGCAAAGTTCTCGGGAAACCAATTCCAAAAACGATTAAAGAAGTCGAGAAACTGGCTTCGATGCGAAAATAATATTAAATAATTTTTAACATCCTTTAGTTAATTTTTCATTGGAATTTTTTGCAGCTCATTTTATTTACCTTGAAGGAGAAGCATAAATGGGAGTAATGAGAAACATTTTACTCTGGGCTTCCGCAAATCCTACATTAAAAGAAAAAGTTCCGCATCTGAAATTTGTTCGAAAGGCATTAAAAAGATTTATGCCCGGAGAAAAGCCTGAAGATGCAATTGCTGCCACTAAAATATTTCAGGCTGACGGAATTCCAACGATTTTTACTCAGCTTGGTGAAAATCTTAGTAATCTATCTGAAGCTGATGATGTAAGAAACCATTATTTGAATGTCATTGAAAAAATAGCAGAAGAAAAATTAGATGTTGAAGTCTCCATAAAATTAACACAACTTGGTTTCGATCTTTCTGAAGAAAAGACTTATAAAAATTTTAGGGAAATTTTACTTAGAGCCAAAAGTCTGCTTAAAAATACAGTATGGATAGATATGGAGGGCAGCGCTTACACACAAAGGACTATTGATTTTTATAAAAAGATTAAAAGTGAAGAATCGAACACCGGGTTATGCTTGCAGTCATATTTATTCAGTACTCATGAAGATCTGAATCAGTTAATGGATTTGAAGCCAGAAATACGATTGGTAAAAGGCGCATACAAGGAACCACCGGAAATAGCATTAAAGGATAAAATAAGGGTTGATGAAAATTATCTTGATCTTTCGCAAAAAATGCTTACAAAGATTAAAGAAGGAACAATGAAAGCAGTTTTCGGCACGCATGATTTGAAACTGATAGACGCAATTAACAAATACGCTGAAGCAATCGGGCTTGAAAAGTCCAAATACGAATTCCATATGCTGTACGGAATAAAAACCAGGGAGCAGATTAGGCTGGCTAAAGAAGGTTATAAAGTTAGAGTCCTTGTTAGCTATGGTTCTGCATGGTATCCATGGTATGTCAGAAGATTAGCTGAAAGACCAGCAAATATTACTTTTGTTCTAAAAAATATTTTTTCAGGTTAATAATTTTATATGGTAAAAGGAATATTCCCCCCAATCACCACTCCATTTATAAATGAAGAATTGGCACTGGATAAACTGGCTGAAAATATATCTAAGTGGAATAAAACGGATTTGTCTGGCTATGTAGTACTGGGCTCAAACGGTGAAAGCGCTTTTTTAACAAGAGAAGAAAAGCTGATCCTGATTGAAAATGTTAAAAAGAATGCCGCAAAAGATAAACTTGTAATTGCCGGAACAGGATCAGATTCGATTAAGGAGACCATATCTCTCACTAATGATGCCGCCGCAAAAGGGGCAGACTACGCACTTATATTAACTCCATCATTCTTCAAAGAAAAATTGGATTCCAATTCATTCATAAAATATTTTAATGAAGTAGCTGATAAAATTGATATTCCCTTGATAATTTATAATGTACCAAAATATACAGGGGTAAACATCGAGGCATCACCGGTTGCAAAGCTTTCCGAACATCCAAATATAATAGGTTTAAAAAACAGCTCTGAAAATATTGCTCATCTTGCGGAAATTATTTATAACTCTAAAGATGATTTTATAACACTTGTTGGAACTGCTTCTGTTTTATTGCCAGGTTTATGTGCAGGTGCTGCTGGTGGAATTTTAGCACTCGCGAATATTGCACCGAATGAATGTATTAAAATTATCAACCTATTTAACGATAGAAAAATAATTGAAGCGAGCAAATTGCAGGGCAAAATGATTCCCGTCAACAAAGCTATTACAGGCAAATATGGTGTAGCGGGATTAAAAGCTGCTATGGATATGCTCGGTTATTTTGGCGGAGATCCGCGTTTACCTTTAAATAAAGTGAGCAAAAATGAATTGGAAGATATGAAAAATATTTTAATAAAAGCTGATTTGCTCTAATTTGTGATCCGAGTTTAATAATTGCCACATACCCGAGTATTTAAAAATTACAAATTACGGAGTCTATAATATGTCTAAGCAATCATTTATTCCCCCCGAAAGAATTTTAATGGGACCAGGCCCTTCAAATGTTCATCCGAGAGTTTTAGAGGCTATGTCGAGACCAACAATTGGCCATCTGGATCCACAATTCATAAAATTAATGGATGAAATAAAGGAGTTATTAAGATATACATTCAACACCAAAAATGAATTGACTTTCCCGGTATCAGGCCCTGGTAGCGTGGGAATGGAAACCTGTTTGGTTAATCTTGTTGAGCCAGGAATGAAAGTAGTTGTTTGTATAAACGGAGTTTTTGGTGGAAGGATGAAGGAAATAATAGAAAGAAGTGGCGCAACTCCGGTAGTTGTTGAGGCGCCTTGGGGCGAAGCTATATCTCCTGAAAGACTTGAAGATACTCTCAAGAAAAACCCGGATGCAAAATTGGTTGCATTCGTCCAAGCTGAAACCTCAACCGGCGCACTTTCAGACGCCAAAACTCTAGTCGAAATTTCACATAAATATAATTGTCTGACCATAGTTGATGCAGTCACGTCTCTTGGAGGCATACCTGTAAAAGTAGATGAGTGGAATGTAGATGCAATTTATTCAGGATCACAAAAATGTCTTTCCTGTCCTCCGGGACTTTCTCCGGTAAGTTTTAATCAAAAGTCACTTGATTGGATCAAAAACCGGAAGCATAAAGTACAAAGCTGGTTTATGGATATTAACCTGGTAGTAAGTTACTGGGGCAGCGCTTCCAAACGTTCCTATCATCATACTGCTCCTATTAATGCTCTTTACGGACTGCACGAAGCTTTGTTGTTGCTTCAAGAAGAAGGTATTGAAAATTCATGGCAAAGACATAAAAATAATAGTGAAAAATTTATTGCAGGATTAAAAAAATTAGGACTGGAAATTTTTGTAAAAGAAGGACAGAGACTGCCCGAACTGGCAACAATTAAAATTCCTGAGGGTGTCGATGATGCGAAGGTACGAAGCAGATTATTAAATGAATTTAATATAGAAATTGGCGCCGGACTTGGAGTGCTGGCAGGGAAAATCTGGAGAATTGGACTTATGGGATATACTTCAAATGAAGAAAATATTACTGCCTGCTTGTCTGCACTTAAGCAGATATTAAACAAATAGGGAATATTTTATGATGAGATTTGTAAATATTTATTTGTTGGGAATAATTCTTTATTTATTTATAGGTATTAACAGCTATCCGCAAACAGCGGAAGAATTACTTCAAGAAATAAAATCAATTCCTGGTGTCGCTTCCGCCGAGATAATTAAAAATGATTCAGGATATGTATCAGTTTTTAAAATAATGATTGAACAATTACTTGATCATAACAATGCGAAAAGTGAGAAATTCACCCAAAAAATTTATCTCTCTTACAAAAGCAAATATGCACCCGTTGTAATATCAACTGAAGGGTATGCTGCCTACAGGAACTATATAACCGAACCTGCCAAATTATTAAATGCAAACCAAATTATAGTTGAAAATCGATTCTTCGATGAGTCTAAACCGGCAGATATGAACTGGGTCTACTTAACCTCAGAGCAATGTGCAGGGGATCTGCACCATGTTACATCTATATTTAAAAAAATATTTATGCATAATAAATGGATAAGCACAGGAATCAGCAAAGGCGGCCAGACATGTTTGTTTTACCGTTATTATTATCCTGAAGATGTTAATGCCACTATTGCATATGTTGCTCCAATAAATCTTGCACAAGAAAATCCTGAAATAAATAAATTTATTTCATCCGAAGTAGGGACCAGGGATTGCAGGGATAAAATAACACAATTTCAAATTGATGTTTTAAGACATAGAAAAGAAATTATCCCTATGGTTAAAAAAGTAGCTCAAAAAAATAAATACAAATTTTCAATTGGCTTGGAGAATGCATTTGAATTTGCTGTCCTTGAATATCCATTTTCATTCTGGCAATGGGGTAAAAGTAGCTGCAATAAAATTCCAAATGGAAATGCAACACCACAGCAGCTTTTTGATGAATTAAACAATGTGTCAGGATTTGATTTATTTTCAGATAAAGAAGGAAAATACTTGCAGCCATTATTTTACCAATCATTTACCGAATTGGGTTATTACAATTTTTATTACAATTCTCAGCAAGTTTTAGGCTTGATAAAATCAAAACCACTTGAATCGTATAAGGACTTCTTACCTAAAAACGTAAAGGTTGAATATCACCCTGAAGTGCTGCAAAAAATCAACGAGTGGCTGCAAAATAATGGTAATAACATAGTTTACATTAATGGGGGGAATGATCCTTGGTCAGGAGGCGCTGGAATGAAGCTAAAAGGCAAAACCAATGCAATTGAAGAAATAAAAGAATTTGGAACTCATGCTACACGGATTAGAGACTTGAGCGATAAACAAAAGCGAGAGGTAATTAATACCCTTGAAAACTGGCTTGGAATAATAATTAATTAAACCTTGGGGGAACTGAAAAAGTTATTGTTGTACCTTCCCCTTTCTTGCTATGCACTTCTATTTTCCCACCTAATAGATCGAGATACCTTTTTGTAATTGCTAGTCCAAGGCCGGTTCCTTCGTATCTTCGACTAAGTCCGAGATCTTCCTGGCTAAATGTTTCAAAAAGGTGTTTCTGATATTCTTCCGACATTCCTATCCCTTCATCTTTTATACTACATATGACATTATCATTTGTCCGAGAAAGGATCGCTGTTATTTTGCCTTTATGGCTATACTTTATTGCATTATTCATCAAATTAACCAGAACGCCTTCAAAACAGTATTCATCCGTTTCAATAATGATTTCTTTATCCGGCACTTGAAATTCAAATTGCAGGTTTTTCTTTTCAAGCTGTAACTTAAAAACTTCATAAACTGATTGTATTGTTTTATTTACTGAAATTGGTTTAACATTTAAAGAAAAATCATCTGCTTCGAGCCTTGAAATATCCAGCACCTGAGTTATTGTATCAAGCAGCCTTGTTCCCGCTTCATCCATTGAATTGAAAAATTGCTTTACATCTTCTTCTGATTTATCATAATAAAGATCTCGCAAAATGCTGCCAAATCCCATAATTGCATTTAATGGGCTTCTGATTTCGTGCGAAACTGTGGATAAAAATGCTGTTTTTAAACGGTTAGCCTCTTCAGCTTTTTCTTTTTCAGCATGCAGCGCTATTTCTGTTAGTTTCCTGTCATTTATATCCTGCACAAACCCTTCAAAATATGGAAGACCTTCAGTTGAATTTGCCAGAACGTGGGCATCCAGTTGTATCCATATTCTCTCACCGCCCTTTTTCAGCCATTCAATTTCCACATTTGCAGTCACTCCTTTAGGCTTAAATTTCTCTATTAGTTTTTCCCTTTGATATTTATCAGCATAAAAATCGATAATATTGTGAGTCAATAACTCTTCTACGGAATCATAACCAAGAATCTTTGCAAGTCTTATGTTTGCATTTAAAATCTTTCCATCAAGTGTTGACTGATATATTCCAATGGGGGCAAATTCGAAAAGATTTCTATAGTTTTCTTCCGACAATCGCAAAACGTTTTCAGCTTCTTTATAATCAGTTATGTCCCTATAAATCCCCTGAATAGCTCGTTCCCCCTGCCAGAGAATTTCCGAAACAGTTACCTCAAGTTCCCTAATGCCTCTATTGCGTGTTATACCTTTCATCTCATATACTGATGAAGATTTTTTACCCTCTTTGTGTAATTTAAATCTTTCATTCACATATGGTAAACTTTCAGGCGCGACAATCTGCATTATATCAAAACTTTCTGAAGTAGCTTCCTCAGCCGAAATTCCAAAAAGCCTTTCCCATGCTGGATTAACCAGCACCAGTTTTTCGCCCTTCAATACATAAATAGCATCTGAAAGAGAACTAATTAAATTACTGTAATTACCTTCCTTTTCTCTCAATGAAATTTCAGCCTCTCTGCTCGAAGTGATATCAAGGAGAGTACCAATAACAGCAGCCTTACCAAGATAGGTGATTTTTGAGCCGAATACTTCTGCATAAATTACTTTTTCATTTTTTGTACTTCCACGAAATTTATAATGCATCGAATAAACTTCATCATTAATTCTTTTCCTCAAATTTTCCTTTACCATTTCCCAATCTTCAGAATAGGTTAAATCTCTGGGCCCTTTATTATTAAGCAGTTCATCAACACTATACTCGAAAATTTCAGCCAATCTCGGATTTATATACTTAAAAATATTATCCTGAATAAGGTAAACTCCCACAATTGAATTTTCGACAAGTGATCTAAATTTTTCTTCTGATTCCTTTATGGCTTCAATAGCTTTTACTCTTTCAGTAACATCTGAGTGGACGCCCAAAGATCCTATAACATTCCCAATATTATCATAAACAGGAGTGCCACTAACTTCCAAATAAATAGGCGTACCGTCTTTCTTTTTCATTTTTATTTCATATTTGTCAGTAATTCCCTTTATCCTGTCCAGATTCTTCTTTTTAATCAAATCCTGCGTTTCTTCATCAAGCAAAACCTTATACCCGATGTGGCCTACCAGCTCATCTCGTGAATAGCCCAGCATCTCGCAATAACGTTTATTGACAAATTTGATAATATCATCATTATCAGCTAATACAATGCCTTCACTTACAGTTTCAACAAGAGTTTGGTATTTAAGTTCTTCTTCTTTTAATGCCTGTTTTGATTTTACATTTTCAGTTACATCAATTAGTGAGGTAATTCTGATTGGCAGATCATTTATAATTATGTCCTTCAGTGTTATATCAACATGAACTATTGAACCATCTTTTTTCTTATGCTTCCAGACCCCAGCTTTTTCATTCTTGATTTTAGAAGATTTATGATACTCAAGAAATTTTTGTTTTTCTTCCTCAGGCCTGATATCAAGCACAGTTAACTTTAAAAGTTCTTCAATACTATATCCGTAAAATTTTGCGGCTGCATTATTTGCTGACAATAATTTTAGCGTATCTCTATGAAAAGCTATTATTGGATTTGGATGGTTTTCAAAAAGGGCTTGATATAGGTTCTGCTCGCTGTGACTACTTTTGTCAACTGTTTTATTTTTCATATAATATTATGAAAGATATAAAAAACTAATAGTACAAAAATGATTAAAACTCTTTATAAATTTTCAGATACAATATTTTATGGACAAGATTGAATTAAGTAATATTTTGAGTGCTTTTATCATCATCAGCTACAAATACCCGGGATTCTTCGGTGGATAATTAACTTGTAAAGATAATTTTTATTTTGTAATCCATTTTACAAGAATAATTTTCAAATGTAATTATCCTTTATTAATTATTTGTCAATGAGAAATGACGCTGTATTGCATTAGGAACCAGACTATTTTAATTATTTTCTGCTATTCTTTTGAGAATGCCTTTCAATAAATTATAGAATTTTTCCACGGTTTCAATGTTAACTCTTTCATTTGGCGAGTGCGCTCCCTGAATAGTAGGACCAAAGGATACCATATCCATTCCAGGATTTTTGCCTTCCAGTATACCGCATTCAAGTCCTGCATGAATGGCTTTAATTTCCGGTTCCTTATTAAAGAGTTGCTTATAAACTTCTTTTGATAAATTGAGAATATTTGAATCAAGATTCGGTACCCATCCCGGATAGCCGTCACTTGTTTTAACTTTTGCACCAGCCAGATCGAATACTGCTGTCACACTATCGGATATATACTGGTTTGCACTATTGACCGAACTTCTCTGGCTTGTTGCTATTAATAATGACTTCTTAGTTGTATGTATAGTAGCTAGACTAGTTGATGTTTCCACAAGGTCTTGAATTTCCTGGCTCATTGCTATCACGCCGTTTGGCAGGCCCAATAAAACATCAATAATCTTTTTACCGAATGACTTTTTAAAAACTTTTTTAACTGCTTCCTTTGATTTTTTGAATTCAATTTTAAAACCACTATCAGATACTTTTAATTCATTTTGTACTTCAGCTTCAAACCTTTTTAAGATCCTTTTTGCTTTGCTGACATCAGATTTTTTAAGAAGAATTAGAGCTTCAGTCTCTCTTGGAATTGCATTTCTCAGGCTGCCTCCTTCTATTCCTGCTATTGAAAAATTCAATGATGCTAATTGGCCCAGAGCTCTTCCTATGATTTTGATAGCATTACCTCTTTTCGTATGAATATCAAGGCCTGAATGTCCCCCTTTTAGGCCGGTAACAACTAAATCATATACCTGCATTCCCTTTGGAACTGGAGTTAGCTCTAATTTAAATTCAGCAGATGTATCTATTCCACCGGAACAACCGACATAAAATGCACCATCTTCTTCGGAATCCAGATTTAGAAGAATATCACCACTTATCAGATCTTTCTTAATATTGGTTGCGCCTGTAAGTCCCGTTTCTTCATCAACTGTTAATAGAATTTCAAGTGGCCCATGCACAACTTCTTTATCTGTGATAACAGCTAAGCCAGCCGCAACGCCGATTCCATTATCACTTCCCAGCGTTGTTCCTTCCGCAGCTATCCACCCATCCTGCCTTACCAACTTAATTGGATCATTTTCAAAATCGTGCTTTGTGCTTTTATTTTTTTCACAAACCATATCGATATGTCCCTGCAAAATGACCTTACGTGCGTTTTCATAACCAGGAGTTGCAGGAACTGAAATTGCGATGTTGCCAATTTTATCCTGCTTATATTTAAGATTCATTTCCGTAATAAAATTTTTAAGATACTTTATTATTTTTTCCTCTTTTTTAGATGGTCTTGGCACACGTGATATTTCATAAAATCTTTGCCATAAAATTTCCGGCTTTAAACCAACTGTAGGATTATCAGACATAATTTTACCTCTATTTTTTATTCCCCAAAATTAATTCATTAAGATAGTGTTTGTTCTGAAACTTTTTGTTTTGTTGCCAGTCTCGCGCTTTTTTTATCCATTTCGGTCAAATATTTTTTTCTTATTCTTATGCTTTCCGGAGTAACTTCCACGTACTCATCATCTGTTATCCATTCTATTGCCTGTTCTAAAGTGAGAATTGTCGGCGGCTCAAGACGTATTGCTTCATCTGCACCTGATGCACGCATATTTGTGAGCTGTTTAGTTTTTGTTACATTTACACGCATATCATTTTCACGTGAGTTTTCTCCTACTACCATACCTTCGTAAACTCTTGTACCGTTTTCAATAAAAAATACTGCACGTTCCTGAAGCTTAAACATTGCATAAGAAGATGCAACTCCAGTTTCCATAGAAACTAACGCACCACGCTGCCTTTGCTGAATATCTCCTTTATACGGTTCATAAGATTCAAAATTATGATGTAAAATTCCCGTTCCTTTAGTATCAGTCATAAACTCAGCTCTGTATCCAATCAAACCTCTTGACGGGATTAAAAATTCCACTCTCGTGTTTTCATTGAATGTTATCATATTTTTCATTTCACCTTTACGTTTTCCAAGCTTTTCAATTACAATCCCGACAAATTCTTCAGGAACATCAATGATAACGTGTTCGACGGGCTCACATAAAACATCTGCAATTCTTTTCAGGATAACCTGCGGTTTACTTAGTTGCATTTCATAATTTTCCCTTCTCATATTCTCAATAAGAATCGCAAGGTGAAGTTCTCCTCTGCCGCTGACTCTAAAGCAGTCAGGTGAATCTGTCATTTCAACATTTAGACTGACGTTTGATTTTAATTCTCTTGATAATCTTTCGCTTAAATTTCTGGTAGTAACATACTTCCCTTCCTGCCCGGCAAATGGCGAATTATTTACCATAAAATTCATTGTTATGGTAGGCTCATCTATAGTTGTAAAAGGAAGTCCTTCCGGTTTAGCGGGACTGGCAATAGTTTCTCCAATATTTACATCTTCAAGCCCAGCTACGGCACCAATATCTCCAGCAAAGAGTTCAACAACTTCAACCCGGTGAAAATCTCTGTAGATATAAAGTTTAGATATCTTTGCGTTTGATTTTTTCCCTTCACGCGAAATCAAAACAATATTATCACCAATTTTAACCTCCCCAGAGTGTATTTTTCCGATTCCGATTCTTCCCAGATAATCATTGTAATCTATTGCTGAAATCAGCATTTGGAATGGCTCTTCAGGATTTGCAACCGGTGCAGGAACGGAATTTAAAATAACATCAAACAGCGGATAAAGATTCTTGCCCTCATCCTCTAATTTTAATTTTGCAATTCCCTGCTTTGCGATCGCCCAAACGTACGGAAAATCAAGCTGATCTTCAGATGCACCGAGAGATACAAAAAGATCAAAAACTTCGTTCAAAACATCATCAGGGCGGGCATCTTTTCTATCAATTTTGTTAATAACTACAATTGGCTTTAGGCCAAGATCGAGGGATTTTTTCAAAACAAATTTCGTTTGTGGCAACGGACCTTCCGCAGCATCAACTAGCAATAAAACTCCATCAACCATTCTTAATGTGCGCTCTACTTCTCCACCAAAATCAGCGTGACCGGGTGTATCAACAATATTTATCTTAATTCCCTGATAGATTACACTTAAATTTTTTGCAAGAATGGTAATTCCTCTTTCTTTCTCAAGTGCATTGGAGTCCATTATTCTTGTTTCAATGTGCTGGTTTTCTCTAAAAACGCCTGTTTGCCTTAGCATATGGTCAACCAGCGTGGTTTTTCCGTGATCAACATGTGCAATTATCGCAATATTTCTAATATCGTTTCTAATATTTTTCACAAAATCCTTTATAAATCTATTATTAAATTTTAAATATAATTAGAAACCAAAGGATAAACAACGAAATCAGCTATGTGTTAGTTTCCTAATTTGAAAAGTAGAAAAATACCAGGCATTTTGGCTAAACTAAAATCAGTCCGAAATATTAACTGTAATTACACATTTATTGGCTAAAGTTGCCTTCTATTCCTTTTAATCTTGACTTTCATGTTGCTTAAGAGTAATAATAAAGCTTCATACACTTGCCAACATATAGGCTCATATATGAAGTCTGCCAATTTGGCAGACTTTTCTATTCCCTGCTCACCTCCTATACAACTGGCATGTACCTCCTATAAAAATCCCCAAAACAGGTCCAAAAATTTGCTCTAATTTGACAAAATTGACAAACAAAATAGAGGTCTTTTTATATTTCAGAACTAATGAAAAACAGCCAAAATATCTGAGTTATTCAATAGTCAAAATAGGTGACATTGCAGGAAATCAGGGAATTACATTAAAGAGAACGTCAGGAATACTGAGTGCACTCAGGTTTATAATTTTGCTTTGTCCGGATTTCATAAATTTTCATCTCGAGTCCTGCCTTTTGGCAAAGAGGATCAAAATGATGGTTTGCTATGGTTGCTAAACTGAAATTGGGGCACTACCTGAACATAGTATCTAAGATTCTAATTAGCTATTTGATACTTTAAAAAATTTGACGGGCTTTATGAAGTAATTCAGGTAACAATTTCTGTGGTGAGTTCAATCTCTTCAAGAATTCCTGATACTCTTAGACAATCTTTCAATTGACCGGTAAATACAATGGATTTCCCCTTAATATGTACCTCGAAAGCGTGTGCCCTGGCCTTTTCAAATGAACAGTGAATCGCCTTGATTAACTGTGCAATTACCTCATCGAATGTATGCCAGTCATCATTATATAGCACTACCCTGCTCTCAAGTCCGGTGTTTACGGTATCCTCTGTCAGTACATCAATTTCGGGAGCGGATTTTTGTATTTCTTTAGTCAACTCTTCCATAATAACTAACTTAAAAAATAATTAAAAAAAGGTAAAGATTATAATTTGCACATTTTGATTTCAGACTTTTAAAAGAAAAATAAAGGATTGATTTGATTATAAACCTCTTCAATTGAATCTATAAGAATTAATGGTTATTTTTTGATAAAAATAAATGATTTTTACGGAGGATCGATGAAAATAGCAGTATGTGTGAGCCACGTTCCAGACACTGCAACAAAAATTAAAATCGGACAGGATGAAAAGTCAATTGATCCTAATGGCGTTACTTTTATTATAAATCCTTATGACGAATATGCTGTTGAAGAAGCATTAAAGACAAAAGAAAAATTGGGTGGAGATACCGAAGTAATCGCTATTAGTGTCGGAAATGATAACAGCAAAGAAAGCATAAGAAAAGCTCTTGCGATGGGGGTCGACAAAGGAGTTTTACTAAAAGATGAAAAAAGTAGAGATTCATTCGCTGTAGCAAAAGCATTGTCCGAAGAAATTAAATCACTTGGTTGCGAACTTGTATTTTTGGGAAAGCAGTCTGTTGATTATGATAATTCCATTATTGGGCAACTGACTGCTGCATTGCTGGGATATAGCTGTGTTTCGGTAGTTGTAGGATTAAACATTGAAGGAAATAAAATAACCGCTGAAAGAGAAATTGAAGGCGGTAAAGAGGTTGTTGAAGCCAATTTGCCTGCAGTAATTACAGCACAAAAAGGGCTTAACGAACCTAGATATGCATCTTTGAAGGGAATAATGGCAGCTAAAAAGAAAACAATTGAAGAAAAACCGGCTGCCGCATCCGAAAATTTTACTGAAGTATTGAAGCTAAAACTGCCTGAGCCTAAAAAACCGGGTAGAATACTTGGGACTGATGCTTCTGCTGTTCCAGAACTGGTAAAATTATTAAGGGATGAAGCTAAAGTAATTTAAAGGAATTTTAATATTATGGCAAAAACTATTCTTGCAGTATTAGAACAAAGAGAAAATAAATTAAAGAAATCAGCATTTGAAGTTGTTACGACAGTATCAGGTCTTGCAAAGGATCTCGGCCTTCAAACAAAAGCGATTGTTGTAGGCAATGATGTTGATAATCTAAATGAAATCGCAAAATATGGAGTTGGTGATGTAACACTCTTTAAGAATGCTGATCTGATAAATTATTCATCTTCCGCTTACACCGATATTGTGGTAAATTTTGCAAAAGAGATCGAAGCTGAATATATTATTTTTTCAGATAGTTCTCTTGGAAAAGATCTTGCACCGCGAGTGGCAGTTAAATTAAATGCAGGATGCCTGATTGACTGCGTAAATTTAGCGGCATCTGATGGAAGCGTTATCGCTACACGACCTATTTATGCAGGTAAGGCATTGATGGATGTTAAAGTTACAAGTCCTATTAAAGTAATAACAATTCGTCCTAATGTTTTTAAAGCTCTTCCAGTTGATGGAGTCAATTTGAATCAAACGACTAAGGATGTAACTTCACCTGATCTTTCAACAAAAGTTGTAGAATTTAAAAAATCAGAGGGAAAGATGGATGTAGCTGAAGCTGATATTATAGTGTCCGGAGGACGTGGTTTAAAAGCTCCTGAAAATTTCAAGCTTGTTGAAGAATTAGCCGATGCGCTTGGCGCCGCAGTTGGAGCCTCAAGAGCTGCAGTTGATGCTGGCTGGCGTCCCCACAGGGAACAGGTCGGGCAAACTGGAAAAACAGTTTCACCATCTTTATATGTTGCTTGCGGAATTTCTGGTGCAATTCAGCACCTGGCAGGAATGTCATCTTCAAAGTATATTGTTGCCATTAATAAAGATAAAGAAGCACCTATTTTCGGTGTCGCAGATTATGGTATTGCAGGAGATGTTTTTGAAATATTACCTGAATTGACAAAAGAAATAAAAAAGATTAAAGGATAAATTATCGGGTGAATTAATTGAATAAGATTCAATGTGAAATTTTAGGCTTATCATCCAGTCCCTCAACGGGTGGAGCATATGCAATACTTTTGAAAGAGATGCACGGTAGCAGAAGACTTCCGATAATAATCGGCGCTTTTGAGGCACAGGCAATTGCACTTGAAATTGAAGGGATAAAACCTCCCCGCCCTTTAACACACGATTTATTAAAGAGTTTTCTTGATAATGTTGGGGCTACGATAACTGAAGTTTTAATAGATGAACTTCGGGAAAATACATTTTATGCCAAAATTATTCTCGAAATGTCCACACTAACTAATGAAATTGATGCACGCCCAAGTGATGCAATTGCTCTTGCAGTAAGGGCTCAATCACCAATATTTGTAGCGGAATCGGTTATGGACGCCGCAGCTTTTATTCCCAGCGAAGAGACTGATAAAGTAACTAAAAGAACTTCTGAAAATGAGCCTTTACCTAATACTAAAGAGGCCAAGATTGCTGCCCTGCAAACAAAATTAAGAGAGGCTATCGAATCGGAAGAATATGAGCGGGCTGCTAAATTAAGGGACGATATTCAAAAACTGGCTAATAATAATTAGTTAAACACCTTTTTTCCTATCTCACAATTTAAGCATTTTCTTTGCGAACAAAAGTTTCTGTAAAGATTGATTATTCCCTGATGGTATACGCTCACGTTTTGTTTCCTTTCAACCGATAAATATTTGGAAATATCATTAACCAGTCGGCTTTCACTTTTTTGAATATAATTCAGATATATTCTAAAGACTTTATCAGTTATGTTTTTCTTACCAAACAATTCGAAATAGATCGAAGAATATGGAAGAATTACATTAACTATTATATCATCAGCACGTGCTACACCGATAAAATAATTAATTACCGATTTAGCTTTGTCATCAAACATATAGTGATTATGCCAGTATCCGTCTCCTTTCACAACTATTTGATCTCTTAAATATTTAGCTATCTTTTTGATATCATTTAATTCTTCAAAATTGAGGAGTATATTACTTACCAATTCTTCTTTTAATAGTTTATTTAATAACCTTATACCTCCGGCTAGTCTGATAGTCGGAAAATTAGGCGGACGCAATTTCGCAAAATTCCAATTATTCTTTTTGAATAATTTACTATCATAATTATTTTTAACTGAATCCCAATTTTCGATTAACTTTCTGATATACGCAGTTGTTTCTTCATCTTCATATTTAATTAAAGATGGAACCAGGCCGCTTACATTAAAAAACAAAGACTCCAGCAACTCCTGACTATCACCATTTACATAGTTTTTTTTCAAAAATCCTACATCTACTGATTGGGCAATCTTTTTCATTATATCCTTATTACTTGTATAACCAAGAGCTTCAAATATAAATTCATATAATACTTGTACCCAAATTTCAGAATCATTAAAGTCTTCATGAGTAAACGTTCTATTTAAAAATTTCTCATCTAATTCATATTGCACGACGGGTTCCATAACGTTCAATTCTTTAAGATAAACCAATTCTTTAAGTCTATGCAATATTCTTTCGCATTTCTTCTTAAATCTTTCAACACCCAGAGTAAGAAGATAATTTAATTTGAATTCTTCACTTATTCCGCTCGAAGAATTATTACAAGAAATTTTATAAAGTCTTTCATTTCTTTCTTCGGCAATTGCCTTCTGAATTGAATGCATTTTTTCAGGTGAGATCAATGAATCCAGCCCAATAGTTGGAATTTTTCTTCCGTCTCTGGATATCACATAATTATATTTATGGTTACCTGAAAGTATTACGTGCAATATCACTCTATTATATTTTTTATTATAGATATGCCCATGTTCCTTCCAGTCCGAATGAAAACTATCGATTTCAATATCCCCCTGAAAAGTGATGTCATTAATCCTAATTCTCGCATTTTTAAAATCAGGACCATCAGATTGGATATTTTCATTACCAGGATCAATTATCTGGATCTTTTTGCCGTCGTTTGTTTTAAACTGTTTATTGTATGATTGGTTTTTCCAGATGTTGGAGAGAAACTTTTCCGGTAATTTATGAGGATTCATTTCAATACCATTTTCATTCTCTGATAACTATGCTTGATGATGATTCAGATCTTTTTTTGCCTATTCTATAAAACACTTCAAGCATGTTTTTGCCTTTTTCAAGACCGACATTTTTAAATTCATAGGTGCCGCCATCTACCCGATAGAACATATCCTTCTTCTTGCTATTAATTAGCAGATAAATGTCACAATTCCTGATAGATGAAGGAATTATTGTCGATATATTTATTTTAGAATTTTTCCAATAAACTGAATCAGGAAGATTTAATTTAGCAGGTTTTAATTTAAAATCAATTATCAATCTTGATAATTCTAATACATCCGGAATATCAGGGGGCTTTTTCAGATCCGTAATATCAGGATTTATTGATTCTGCTGCCCGATTATTTATTCCCTTATCTGAATACTTGGTCTGCCTTTCCTTATGAATTTGGATTAATAAATATACAAGACCAACAGCAATTATAACTGTGAATGTAACTAATACCTTTTTCACTATCCTAGAATATTTTTGACTGTCTCATTCAATTTGATGATTTCTTTTTCTGCAGCTTCAGCAAATTTAGAACTATTCTCTTTATATATTATTCCTCTGCTGCTATTAATTAAAAGATTAAGCCGATTATTTGCTTTAAACAATTTTATAACTTCTTCAATATCCCCTCCCTGCGCTCCTACTCCTGGTAAAAGAACTGGAAGATTATTAAATAGTTTTATGTTCTTGGATAATTCTTCGCTTTGAGTGGCACCAAAAACAATTCCGCAGTTTTTACTTGTATTCCACTGATTAACTTTTTTGATAACATTTTGATAGACAAAGGTTCCATCAATAAGTATCAATTTTTCAAAATCATCTGCACCTTTATTTGAGGTTAGAGCCAGAACCAGATTAAGTTTATCTTTATATTCAAGAAATGGTGCAATTGAATCATACCCCATATATGGATGAATAGTTACGGCATCAAATTTAAAATAATCATAAACAGCAGAGGCGTACATTTGCGATGTGTTGCCTATATCCCCTCTTTTTGCGTCTGCAATTATTAGAACTTCATCCGGTATTAACCTTATAGTTTCTTCGATAAGGTCAAATCCTTTAGCTCCGGCTTTTTCATAAAAGGCAAAATTTAATTTATACGCAGCAGCGTAATTACTGGTAGCCTCAATTATAGCTTTATTAAAATTTAGTATTGGCTTAGATTCGCTTTTTAAAATTGGTGGGATTTTATTTATATCTGAATCAAGTCCGACACAAATTAACTTTTGTCCATTGTTTTTTTCTGTGAGTTTCTCCTGCGCGGTCATTTTACTTAAAGTTTTTAAACATCATTGATTCAACCGGATATTCAGTTCTTTGATTATATTTTGCATTAAGTTTTTTATTATAAGGGATTTCTATTTCCCCATTCATTTCAAAATAAATCAATTGACCAATTGGCATTTCTTTATAAACTCTGACGGCCATTTTAACGGATATTTCCAGAGTCCAGTTATTACAAAATCCAGCATCGCCTTTGCCAGCGGTAGCGTGAATGTCAATACCTAATCTGCCTATACTTGATTTCCCTTCTAAAAAAGGGACGAAATTTCTTGTTTCTGTATATTCCTGGGTAACACCAAGATATAACGTACCCGGTTGTAGTATGTAACCTTGATCAGGTATCTCAAAAGTTTTTATTTTATTGTGTGTTTTTGCGTCAAGAATTTTATCTTCATAAACCGCAAGCCATTTACCCAAATGCACATCATAACTATTGGTACCCAGCTTATCTCTTTTGAAAGGTTCTATTACAATATTTCCTTTTTTCATTTCTTCAAGAATTTTTTTATCCGAAAGTATCAATAAACCTCCTTAAATATAATTTCTTCTGCTTCTATAAACATTTGCTACTATCCCTAGCATAAAAACATCTACTAATAAAGAACTTCCTCCATAGCTAACAAAGGGCAAAGGAATACCTATAACCGGCATTACGCCAACAGTCATCCCAATATTTACAAAAAGGTGAATAAAGAATACTGATAAGATCCCAATAATAGTCAGACTAAGGAATTCATCCTTTGTTGAGGTAGCTATTTTAAATATTCTCAGAAAAAGAAATAAAAAAAGACCAAGCGTTAGTAAACTTCCAATAAAACCAAATTCTTCACCTATTACACAATAAATAAAATCAGTCCATTGTTCCGGGATAAATTGTAATTGAGTCTGGTGACCATTTAAAAATCCTTTGCCTAATAATCCACCTGATCCTATTGCAACCTTTGCTTGAATCGAGTTGTAGCCGGTACCGAGTGGATCGGAATAAGGATTTACGAAGGAGTGTATTCTATTTTGCTGATGCAGGCTCAATGCCTTAAAAACATAATTGGCAAAGAATCCAGCACCAAGGTTAATTGCAAATATAGACCCACTGAAAAAAATATCTTTCTTAAAGAGAATTAGTACTACCACAACCAATGCTAACATTAAAATAAAATAGGTAAGACCAAATACCGAAGCAACTGCGATTATTGCAGGTGATAAGACAACAAACAACCCGAACAGACTTATTCCTTTCCAATAGATTAAGACTAAAATTGTTCCGAAAAATACAAGAGATGTTCCCATATCTGGTTCCAATAGGATTAAAAGTACAGGAAATAGTCCAATGCCTAATGTATATAGAATATCCTTAAATGATTCTATATCAGTATTACTCCTGCTTAAGAAATAGGAAACACCGAAGATCATTCCTATTTTGGCAAATTCAGAAGGCTGAAAACCAAGTGGACCAAAACTGATCCAGCTCCTTTGACCGGAAATTTTCCTGCCTATAAGAACAACAACAATAAGTAACAGTAACGAAACCAGATACGTAGGGATAGCAATAGTCTTAAAACTATTTGTAGGTAAAGAATAAGTAATAAAGAAAATTATAAAAGCGATGACACCAAATATTAATTGCTTTTCAAAGTGCCCTGATCCTACAGGATTATTATAAGTGGAGCTATATATTGCTGCAAGTCCAAAGCCAAAAAGCAATACAAAAGGGATAAAAAGACCAAAGTCAAATTTGTCCTGTAATTTGTAATCAATTCTCATTCTCTTTCCTCTCTGAACTCTGATTCAACACAATTTTACTTTCAGTCTTAATCTTGTTTTCATTATCTCCTTTCAAATATTCTTCAACTATATCTTTTGCAATTGGTGCAGCCCACTCGGCTCCGAACCCAACATTTTCGACAAAAACTGCAATTGCAATACGAGGATTATTATAAGGTGCAAATCCTATAAACCAGGCATTGTCTTTTCCGTGAGGATTCTGTGCAGTTCCTGTTTTGCCAGCCATTTGAATATCCTTAATCCTGCTTGATGCTGCTGTTCCGTTGCCATTAACAACAAGGAACATACCTTCTTTAACAATATCAAAAATTTTCTTATCGATATGTACATCTATTTTTTTTGCATTGTTAATCCTGACAAGTTTATCATTAGCATTATCGAGGTAACCCCGAACAAGATGTGGAGTATAAGTTACTCCATCATTTGCAATCAATGAACAGTATTGTGCTAACTGCAATGGCGTTACGCTTACCTCTCCCTGACCTATTCCCAAACTTGCCATTATACTCTTAGGCCAATTAGGCCCGTATTTTTTAATATAGTATTTAGAATCCGGTATAAATCCTGCTTCTTCACTTCCGATATCCAAACCCGTTTCCTTACCAAATCCAAATAGTGTGGCATATTCGTGCCATTTATCAAGACCTATTTTGTAAATCAGGTTATAAAAAAATACATTACACGAATGTTCAATTGCATGAACAACATTTAGTGTACCATGCACTGCATCACATTTAAAATATCTGCCATAAAAAGTTGCTCCGCCCTTACAGGTAAAAGTTGTAGAAGTTGTAATTACCCCCATATCTAGTGCAGCTATCGCTTCGAGAGGTTTGAAAGTTGAACCTGGTGGTTGTATTGACATCGTGGCCCGGTTAAAGAAAGGTTTCGCAGGATCATCATATAATTGTTTTAAATAACTTCTTGAAGTTACATAAGAGAACTCATTTAAATCAAAATCAGGTGCGCTTGCCATGACCAGTATCTCACCAGTCTTGGGTTCAATTGCAACCACTGCCCCTCGTTTCCCTTTTAAGTCTCTTTCGGCTACCCTTTGTATATTTGCATCAATAGTTAATACAAGATCATTCCCTTTCACCGAAGGTTTATCTGCCTTGCCATCCTTAAATTTTCCCAGTTCCCTTCTTTTGGAATCAACAAGAACGTAGTCGTTACCTTTTTTACCGCGAAGAATATTCTCATACGCTTTCTCAATACCATTACTTCCTACATAATCGCCCGGCTTATAATATCCACTTGTATCGCTTTCAAGACTTTGAGGAGAAATTTCTTTAGTATAACCAAACATTTGTGATCCCCTTATACTGTCAGGATAGCCTCTTTGCATTTCAACTATGTAATCCACGCCTGGAAGATGCTCGGCGTTTTCCTCAAGCCAGGAAACTACTTTAAAATCTACACCTCGCTTTATTCTAACTGGAATATATTTTGAATAGATCCTGTTATTTTTAAGAATATTATCTATGTAACCGCTCTTGACATCAAGAACCGTTTCAAGTAGGGGAGTTAATTTTTGGTCATATTCTGAAGGAGTAATTCTCACCGTATATGCAGGGACATTATTTACAACCACGTTCATGTTCCTATCATAAAATATCCCTCTTAACGGAATTTGTTCAATATCCTTAACACTATTACTCACAGATTTTTCATCGTAGACATGATGATCTAATATTTGCATCTGAAAGAGTCTAAATCCCAAAAGTGAAAAGGCTACCACAATTATAAAATAAATTACGGATTTTCTTTCAAGCGATGCGAAATTTTCAGTCTTCATGTAAACTTCCTTCGCGGATAAAAAACCATGCTGACAAGACTAATAACAGCGGTATATAATCCCGGCATTAATCCAAGTTGAAAGGTCATAGCGAATAAATTGTTATTAACATCAATATTACTAAAAAAGGCATTAATAACAGCATTGATAACAGAACATAATAAAACTATTAAGGCAAAATTATATGATCGGAAATAGATTTCAATTTTGTTTTCATTTGAAAAATAACCAGCAACAAATCCTGCAAGTGTTTTAGCAAGCATTGAACTTCCTAACAAACTACCAGTTATTAGATCAAACAAAAGTCCATAAACAAATCCTAATACTGTCCCGTAAAGTTGTCCCCTCTTCAAAGAATAAAATACCAGAAGTATAATAACCAAATCCGGCACTATTCCATTCACTGCAATGAGCGGAACAATGGTTATTTGAATCACCAAAACCGGAAAGAACCATAATATAGGATATACAAATTCAGAACGCATTTTATTTACGATTGTAGAAATTCAGTTCCATGTTATTTTTTTCTACCCTTTCAACCAAACGGATAATAAATACATTTTCTACATTATTAAAATCTACAAATGGCTGTACCTTAGCCTCATTAAAAATTCCTGTGGAAACATTCGTAATTTCAGAGACTATTCCAATTGGCAATGGTACGGGCACTATTGAGCTTATATCAGATGTGATAATTCTGTCACCGGGTTTCATATCAAATGTTTTCGGGATATCTATAATTGCAAGATTATCTCCGTTCCATTTCATAATTCCATCTATTCTGCTTCGTTCATCTTTGACTGTAATTTTCACATCTATATTTTGTAATGTACGAACAATGCAAAAGTCGTCAGAAGTATCATAAACAATACCAATCAAACCCCGATCGTTTATAACCGGCATACCTGGTTTAACACCATCATTCTTACCAACATTCAATGTAAAAGCACTCTGAGATGTTGTAAGTGTTTTTGAAACAACCATACCCGATATCAACGGATAATCGATAGAATCTTTTAAGGCAAGTAGATCTTTAAGCTCAGAATTCTGTATACCATATTCTCTTAACCTGTTTACCTGGAGCATTAACTCTGCATTAACCCTGCGAAGTCTACTGTTTTCACTTTTGATTTTAGCAATATTCGTTATATCTGAAACAACAGAAGTTACAGTTGCAAAGCTGCCAAAAGCCAAGGCTTTGAAGTTTTTTACTTCAGGGGATCTATTTAAAGAGATAGTAAGAAGGCTTAGGATTATGAGAACTACAAGAACGATGTATTCTTTAAAGTTTACCCAAACTATCAGTAGGAATCTTATCATAGTTTGATTGACTCACTTTGTTTTAATATCTTCTGTTACGTATTAAAACTTTAGAATAACGATTTAAATTATCAATCACTTTTCCAGCCCCTCTGACTACGGCTGTAAGTGGATCCTCTGCAACGTGGACAGGCAGATTAGTTTCCATCATGATTCTTTGATCAAGTCCTTTTAATAGAGCTCCTCCACCAGTAAGCATTACTCCTCTATCCAGAATATCAGCAGATAATTCTGGTGGAGTTCTTTCGAGTGATTGTCTTATAGAATCAACAATCTGAATAACTGATTCATTAAGTGCTTCACGTATTTCAACCGAACTAATTTCGGTTGTTTTGGGTACTCCTCCAACAAGATCGCGGCCTTTTACCTGAATCGTAATTTCCTCTTTTAATGGAACAGCTGAGCCAACTTCGCATTTTATGGCTTCGGCAGTTCTTTCGCCAATTAGGACATTATGATTTTTCTTGAAATATTGCATAATGGCATAATTCATTTCGTCGCCAGCTATTCTTATTGATTCTTCATTTACAATTCCGGAAAGTGCTATTACTGCTATTTCGGTTGTTCCACCGCCGATATCAATTATCATATTTCCAGCAGGGGCTTCAACATCTATTCCGATTCCAATTGCGGCAGCCATTGGCTCAGCAATAAGATGAACTTCTTTTGCGCCAGCGTGTTCTGCACTATCTCTAACCGCTCTTTTCTCAACTTCTGTCACGCCACTTGGGACAGCAACTACTACCCTTCTGCTGGAAAGTGATCCAGCTCTTACTTTTTTTATGAAAGCCCTAATCATTCCTTCAGCAATTTCAAAATCAGCTATTACACCATCCCTCATTGGTCTGATAACTCTTATTTCTTTATGTTCTCTCCCCTGCATTTCTTTTGCTTTATTTCCTAAAGCAATAATTCTTTTTGTATTCCTATCAAAAGCAACGATTGATGGTTCATTTAACACAATACCTTTCCCCTTCACATAAATTAAAGTGTTAGCAGTGCCAAGATCAATTGCAATATCAGTAGTTAGAAAATCGAAAATTCCCATATTTCCTCTTAATGTTTAAAGTGCCTTATACCAGTAAAAACCATTGAAATTTTATTTTTATCGGCAACCTCTATAACTTCAGAATCCCGTACAGAACCCCCTGGTTGAATGACAGCAGTTGCTCCGCAATTAATTATTTCCTGAAGACCATCGGCAAATGGGAAAAAAGCATCGGAAGCTGCAACAGAATTTTTAAGATCCAGACCGTGCTCATCCGCTTTCATTTTCGCAAGCTTTGAGGAATCAAGTCTAGACATTTGGCCAGCTCCTACTCCAAGCGCTGTCTTATCCTTAGCAAAGACTATAGCATTTGATTTTGTATGTTTGGCAATTTTCCAGGCAAACAATAAATCTTCAAGCTCTTTATCAGAAGGTTTAATTTTTGTAACAACTTTTAACTGGCTTTCTATCATCGAAATATTATCAGGACCTTGTGCAATCGCACCACCTGGTATATTTCTAAATGTTAATAAATCGCTCTTTACAGATTTTAATTGTTTTACAAGTCTTCTATCTTTTTTCTTTTTCAATATAACAAGAGATTCCTCGGTAAAAGAAGGAGCGCATACTATTTCAAGAAAAATTTCATTTAATTTTAACGCTACTTCTTCGTTTACCTCGGTAGTAAATGCAACTATTCCGCCAAATGCAGAAACTGGATCTCCTTTCAAAGCGTTTGTGTATGCCTCAATTACGGTTTTGCCGGTTGCTGCGCCTGCTGGATTATTATGTTTTATTATTGTGCAGGAAATTTCTCCCAGATCTTCAACAAGCTGCACTGCCGCAACAAGATCAAGGACATTATTATACGAAATTTCTTTGCCGTGAAAAACCCTGAAATATTCATTGAAATCTCCGAAGATCGCTCCTTTCTGGTGCGGGTTTTCACCGTATCTTAAATCTTTATCTTTTTTGTAATTTATTCTGACATATGTTTGTGGCTGTTCAAATTTTCTTTCCAGGTAATTTGCTATGTGTGTGTCATAAAAAGCAGTGTGAGAAAAGGCCTCAAGTGCAAGTTTTTTTCTTGTTTCTATACTTACTTCACCAGTATTTAATTCTTTTAAGAAAGATTCATACTGTAACGGATCTGTAAGAACTGAAACAAACTTAAAGTTCTTTGCAGAAGCTCTTATTAGACTTGGGCCCCCAATATCTATATTTTCAATTATTTCTTCAAAATCAGATTTAGGATCCTCCACAGTTTTTATAAACGGATAAAGATTGACGCACACTATATCAATCGGAATTACATCATTTGCTTCAGCCTCTTTTTTGTCCGATTCATTATCCCTTCTTAAAAGGATTCCCCCAAAAATCTTAGGATGCAGTGTTTTAACACGACCCTCAAAAACTTCAGGGGATGAAGTAAGTTCGCTTACTTCGGTCACTTCAATTCCATTTTCTTTCAGCATCCTGGCAGTATTTCCGGTTGCAATTATTTCATAATTATTTTTTACTAATTGTGTCGAGAATTCAACAATATTCGTTTTATCAGAGACACTTATAAGAGCTAGCTTTTTCAATAGTCAATCCAATTCTTGAGGTGTAAAAAAATAATAACTATGATTTATAATTTTTGTAAATCTATTTTACCTTCCGCAATCTTTCTTAACACAGTAGGTAGTAATTTATGCTCAACATTAAGAACTTTTTCTGCAATTTCATCAGGTGAACCTAATTCGGAAATATCAATTTTTTCCTGAGCAATAACTTGGCCGGAATCATAAACTTCATTAACAAGATGAACCGTTGCTCCGGAATACTTATCACCTGAATTAAATACAGCGCGGTGAACATTCATCCCGTACATACCTGGTCCCCCATATAAAGGAAGCAATGCGGGATGTATATTTATAATTTTATTTTGAAAACTATCTAGAAATTCAATCGGTATCAGTTTTAAAAAACCAGCCAGTACTATAATTTCTATTTCTAAATTCTTAAGTGACGATATGAGCTCATTATAACTTATGTTGCCTGGCTTTTTGCCAATTGTAAAGGTTGGTATTGAAAATTTACAAGCAATCTGAAAAGCTGCACAATCAATCTTATCACTTATAACTGCTTTAACGGTAACGATATTTTTAGTGTAATCTGACTCTAAAATAGCCTGCAGGTTAGAACCTCTACCCGAAACAAAGACGGCTATATTCAAAATAAAATAATCCTAAAAAGTGGTTAAAATTAGCTAAATAGCAAAATATTGTCAATGAATTTGGTCTGTTTTACAGAGTTTTTCTAATTTTTCCCTCTGCTTTTCAATGCAAATAATAGATTCTTTAATTTATTTTGATAATCATAGCTTTTGTAATCTTCGGCCTCATTTATATAATTTTTGACATCTTCCATTTCACCCAGTTTTTCCTTTGCCCTGGCAATATAATAGCATGCAAAAGGATTAATCCATTTTTCTTCTTTTATTTTTAGTGATTTTGCAGCAAGGGCGGTATCAACAGATGATTTAAATCTATGAAGGGAAAACAATGCATCACTTAGATTTAATAGGGCTTCCGCTTTAATATCAGGTGAGCTAGTGCTGTCAACTAATACAGAAAGACTATCGATCGCAATTTTGTATTTTGCATTTTCAACATAATGACTAAATTTTACAAGTTCCATCTCGTCTTTTGAAAATCCCGTCTTCGAGAAAATATCGCCACGGCGACGAGCATAAATATCATCTTCTATATCTGTATCCCCTCTGCTTGTCAATTTAAAGTAAGTATTGGCAACATCTTTTTGCCCCAGAAATTCATAACAAACAGCGAGCCTGTAATTTGCAATTCCTAAATAATCATTTCCTACAGTAGATAAAATAAATTTATTATAATAATTTATAGCTGCTTCAAATTTATTTTCTTTGTAAAGAATATCCCCAATCAGAAAATTTGAATATGACACAAGTTGTTTGAACTTTTTAGTTTTGCTCTGAACGATTCTTCTAAGAATTCTTTCTGATGGATTAAGTTTTCTGTCTCTTATATAAATAACTGCAAGTGAATAACTAAACAGCAAATTATCTGGATATCGCCTTATTAACGTATTCATATAATTTTCAGCAGCAGCATAGTCAGCAAAAAAGTCTGTCATAATTTGTGCGTAATAAAATTTTGCTTCTACCCTGGTATACGTACCATAAATCATAGCCTCTTTAATGTACTCAAGTCCCTGCTCCTTATCTCCTTTCATTCCTGCCAGACTTAACGCCCATTGAAATGCTTTTGGAATCTGGCCTATGGCAAAGTTGTAAAGTCCGAGCCCTAGATAAGCATCGTGAAATCTCGGATTAAGTTCAATTACTTTGTTAAGAAAACTTTCTGATTTTTTTGTAGCCCATACAGCATCCAAAAATTTCCCTTGTTGAGTAAATGCCATTGCTCTGTAAGTATAGTTTGCCCCAAGAATGTATAATGTCTCTATATCCGTGGAATTGCTATCCAGCAATGCAATTCCCTTCTCAATAGCTGTATCAGAATAATCCAAAAATTCCTGTAAATCAGCTTTATCTTTACTACTAAAATAGTACCAGAAATAGATACTTGATTTATAATGATAGCCACGGGGATCATCCGGATAATTATCAATCAACCTTTGAAATGTGATCTGGGCCTGATTCCATCTGAAATTATAAATATTTTCTAGCCCCCTTAAAATTGCACTATTAATTCTAGATTGTGCAAAAGTATTCCCATTTGTGAACAATAACAAAATAAGTGCAGAGGTATAATAGAGTATAGATTTTTTCATAACGCCTATTGCTAAGGAGGTTTAATCAACCATTCTTTTTGTTTTTTTCAGAATAATCAATAGATGCTTTTACAAAGTCTCTGAAAAGCGGGTGCGCAATTGTAGCACGGGATTTTAATTCAGGATGGAATTGACAGCCCAAAAACCATGGATGAGAAGCTAATTCAATTATCTCCACCAACTCTTTATCCGGTGATAATCCGCTAAGGACCATTCCATTGTCAGTTAGTTTATTGCGGAATTTATTGTTAACCTCATATCTGTGACGGTGTCTTTCGGAGATTAGATCATTTTTGTATGCCTTATGAGCAATTGAATTCTCTTTAAGAACGCAAGGATATGCCCCAAGCCTCATTGTTGCTCCCATGTTTTTGATATTCTTCTGGTTTTCCATCAAATCTATTACACTGAATTTGTTTGCTTTAAATTCAGAACTGTTTGCTTTGCGAATACCGCAAACATTTCTGGCAAATTCAATAACTGCACATTGCATACCCAAACAGATACCAAAATATGGAATGTTACTAACCCTTGCATAATTAGCTGCCCGGATTTTCCCTTCAATTCCTCTATCGCCAAAGCCTCCAGGCACCAAAATACCATTTATCCCTTTTAGGAAACCTTCAGGTTCTTCCAGCTCAAGCTGCTCTGCACTAATGGCTTTTACAATTACTTTGGCATTATTCTCGGCTCCTGCGTGGACGAATGCTTCCATTATGCTTTTATATGCGTCCAGGTGTTCAGTATATTTCCCGCATAGAGCAATTTCAACAGTTTTTTCCGGCTTTTTAATTCTTTCAACCAGATTATCCCAGTCTTCCAGTTTTATTTTTCTATCAGAAAGATGTAACCTATTTAAAACTATTTGATCGAGTTTTTCCTTAAACAAAACAAGAGGAACTTCATAAATGGAACTGCAATCATACGCTGATATTACCGATCTGTTATCGACATTACAAAAGAGTGCTATCTTATCTCTCAGTTCTTTTGATAATTTTTTCTCTGATCTACATACCAATACATCTGGTTGTATTCCAAGCTCCAACAGATTCTTTACACTGTGCTGAGTCGGCTTAGTTTTAACTTCACCTGCTGCGGGAATATAAGGTACAAGAGTAACGTGAATGCTCAGTGTATTTTTCCTACCAAATTCGAGCATCAACTGACGTATAGCTTCTATAAAGGGAAGACTTTCTATATCTCCAACTGTTCCTCCAATTTCGGTAATTATGATATCATACTCCCCTAGTTCGCTTAGTTTGATCATTCTCTGTTTAATCTCATCGGTAATATGAGGAATAACCTGAACAGTTGCTCCAAGATAATCACCCCTTCTCTCCTTTGTTATTACATCATTATAAACCTGTCCGGTAGTAGTGTTATTTGATCTAGTCATATTAACATCAAGAAACCTTTCATAATGACCAAGATCCAGGTCTGTCTCGGCTCCATCATCAGTAACATAAACTTCACCATGTTGAAAGGGACTCATAGTGCCTGGATCTACATTAATATAAGGATCGAATTTTTGAATTGTAACTTTGAAACCACGCTGTTTGAGAAGAAGACCAAGAGATGAGGCAGTTATTCCTTTTCCGAGAGAAGAAACGACACCACCCGTTACGAAAATGAATTTAACTTTTTTCCTGGCGGCCATGCTTTTTGTTTTTGTACTCAAATATAGTTCATTAATGCACTAATTACAATTTGAAAATCAAACAATAAAATTCCTTAGATAAGGAAAAGGCTTTTTTAGAAAATCAGGTCCTTTAATAAAGGATTCTTATAGAATTCGTATAAATAATCCGAATTATAAGTGCTATATCAATAACTTATTGGCCATTTGATCTTATTGTTGTTAAAAGATATAGGCAGCAGAGTTCGATTCCGATGTATTCCAGTACTATAAATTACACCCTTAATACTTTGCAGTACTTAAACGCCTGAGACAATATAACATCAAATAAAACCATTCCCTCCCAATCAATAATATCTCCCCTTCCGTATATATTTCTATTTATTACTACCTTTTCAAGGAATTCAGACACTTAATTACTTGCAACTTAATAAGATGGGGAATAAAATTTATCTTTTTAATTTACTCGTTTTATGGCTATAATTCAATTATCTGGGTGGATAAAAATTGAACTTTAATTGTAAGGGAAATGTCTAATGAATAAAGTTTTGGACTATATTGAAAAACATTCCCTTTTTTACCGTTTAATTTTTCATTATAAAATTTATCAGTTTTATATTAGCTGTTAATATAAAATTTACTAATTGGATATTGACATTTTGAGATACTTTAATCGTTTTATTTTATCAACTTTTTTCTTTTTCATAATAATTTGTTTATCCTCAGATATTTTAGCTCAGGATACTACATCTGCTAGTCTTGCATTCAAAAGCAACCGGCCAAGAAGAAGAACAAATATATTTTATCATCCGGATCTTGCTTATCAACTTTGGCAACAGTTTAAACTAATCCAAGAAGCCAATTCGGGCGATCCTATGGCAATGCACGAACTCGGATTAAGATACCTTTTGGGAGAAGGGTCCGTTGCTGATACTTCACAGGCTGCGTATTGGATTGGCAAAGCCGCTGATAAAAGTCTTCCGGCAGCTGAATATAACTATGCAATATTGCTAAACAATGGCTGGGGAGTTTCGTGGAATCCATTTAAAGCTTACAAGTATTTTAAGGATGCTGCTTTATCTGGGATGCCTCAGGCAGAATACGTCTATGGAATTTTAAATACAAATGATTTTATTGTAAAAAGGAATTGGGACAAGGCTTATACATGGGTTAAAAAAGCGGCAGATGATGGAAACTCTTCTGCAAAGGAAATTTTAGGCGATTTGAAAAAGCGTGTCTCACCAGATTATTTTGATTCTTCAAATACTAATTCAGAAGCTGATTCATCCGGGATTGCATCGTCCAATGATGAATCAACAATTTCTTCTAATCTAGGACTGGTGTTTATAGATTTTTCATCAAAAACAGATTCTGTTCCCGTTATAACTGATAAACAAATTATAGATGATATATGGAAGAATGGAAGCGAATTACTAAACGATACTCTTGGCATCGGTAATAAGAGTGACTCGACCTTAACGAAGCTTAAGAAAAAAGGTATTTCTTATCTTGAACAATCTGCAGAGGCAGGAAATCCCGAAGCTCTTACTTTAATTGGAAGACTATATGAAAGAGGAATTTTTTTTAAGAAAAACCTACTCAAAGCAGCAATATACTACTTGAGAGCTACAAGATTGGATTCACCTACGGCTCCGGCTATTATTTGGTATATGATTCGAGAGAAGGATTATTTTACAAACCTAAAAAAATTAGTCGACGAAAATAATGCCGATGCAATGTACATATGGTATGAGCTATATATTCTTGGTTTCGATCAGCAATTCACTGAAGGAGATGCGTTCAATTTATTGAGGAGGGCTGCAAACCAAAATAATCTTCCCGCAATAGTTGAACTTGGTTTCTCATATCTTACAGGAAAATTTGTTAAAACGAATAAGGAAAAAGCCCTTTTATTATGGAATGCAGCCGAAAAAATGGGAAGTACAGAAGCTTCCATTAGGATTGCAGCTGCAATGCTTCTGGGTGAGATAGGAACTGACCGTATGGATACAACAAAATATTTGCAAATGCTGAATGTAGCGGATAATCTGGGTTCTGTTCTTGCTCAGGTATCTTTGGGGTACTGTTATGAAAACGGTATTGGTGTGAGAAAAAGTATACCCGAAGCCGTTAAATTTTACAGGCTTGGTGCCCAACGCGGCAACAGATATGCTTATGACCAGCTAAAAAGGATGTATGACTCAATCAGACCACCTGAATTCCAATTTAACTAATAAGAACATAATTATTCAAATTTTTCTTATCCGAAGCACTATTATTAATAATATTTCTGATAATTATTATTACTTTTGATTACTTCAAAATATTTTATTAAAGTTTATTCTTATTTATGTCAGAAAAAACTTTAGCATTATCCTCAAAATTACCCGGATCGGGACTAAGTATATTTGCTGTTATGTCTAAAATGGCAGTAGATTATAGTGCAATAAATCTTTCTCAGGGATTTCCAGATTTTAATTGTTCAGATGAATTAATCTCTCTTGTTAATAAATACCAGCGGAAAGGATTTAACCAGTATGCACCTATGCCCGGAGCCCCCGCCCTTAGAGAAAAGATTGCAGCCAAGATAAATACTTTATATAATAAAGAATATAATTATGAAACTGAAATTACGGTAACGGCAGGAGCGACACAGGCTTTATTTACTGCAATTACGGCTTTTATAAATAAAGGAGACGAAGCAATTATCATCGAACCTGCTTACGACTCATATGCGCCTGTGGTAATAATGAGCGGGGGTATACCAAAATTTGTTTCGATGAGAAGTGATTTTTCTTTTGATTGGGACTCAGTTAAGGATGCAATCACTGAACAAACTAAAATGTTAATTATCAATTCTCCGCACAATCCAACAGGATGTATTTTATCTGAGTCTGACATTAAAATTCTTGAAGAGATTACCAGAAAAAAAAATATCATCTTATTAAGCGATGAAGTTTATGAACATATAATCTTCGATGGCAAAAAACACCTAAGTCTTTGTCAGTCCGATGAGTTATCGCAAAAAACACTACTAATTTCATCATTCGGAAAAACATATCACACAACTGGCTGGAAAGTTGGCTATTGTGCAGCTCCAAAATTACTAACAGATGAGTTTAGGAAAATACATCAATTTATCGTTTTTGCCGTTAACACTCCTGTACAATATGCTTATGCGGAGTATATGAATGAACCCAAACATTACTTATCATTGGAATCATTTTATCAGCGCAAACGTGACTTGTTATTATCATCATTAAACAATTCTGGATTTAATTTCACGCCTGCAAAAGGAACCTATTTCCAACTTCTGGATTATTCTGATATGTCAGATAAGAATGATATGGATTTTTCAATTTCTCTTATAAAAGAGGTTGGAGTAGCAGTTATCCCTCTTTCTCCATTCTGTACTATTGATAAATCAAGAAAAATTATCAGGGTTTGTTTTGCAAAGAAAGATGAAGTGCTGCTAGAAGCTGCTGAAAAACTATGTGCAATTTAAGGTTGTACCTTTTCAAATTTAAATTCAGGCTCTTTAACTTTTTGCAGAATTATAAGTCCAATCACAAAAAACAAGCCGATTGCGAGAGCAGCAACACGCTCATTTGAAATATCTGAAACAATGCCATAAAATAAGGGACCGACAACTGCCGAAGATTTGCCGAACAATCCATCATAGAACCCGAAAAATTCAGCTTCTCTTTCCTTTGGAGTAAGAAGGGCCATTAGACTTCTGCTGCAGGATTGTGACGAGCCTATTGAAAGGCCGGCTAGTAATCCAATTACATAAAATTCTGAAATTGTATTTACAAAATAAGCACCAATAACAACACCCAGCCAGATAATAATCGTAATGGTGATAGTTTTTTTCGGTCCTATATGATCCGAGACAATTCCAAATATGAATGAGCCTCCCACTGCTGTACTTTGAACAATTACAAAGAAATAAATTATTTCTGCGTCAGACATCTTTAAAATGTTAGTCGCAAAAATGGAAGCAAAAGCTATTATAGTTATTATTGCATCATTATATAGGAAAAATGCTATTAAAAATTTCTTAACCGACGGATATTCATTCCTAAAAAAAAGCGCTTTCAATGTAGAATAACTTTTGTGTATTCCCTTTCTAACTAAATCTACTCTAACTGGATTATCAACTCCTGGTTCGCTCACAAACAAAAACAATGGAATTGAAAAGAAAAGAAAAAATAATGCGGCTACTATGAATGAAAGTCTTATGTAAAAATAATAATCGGGCGCAGACTGTGAAGGAAGTAGAACTCTGATTATTAACAATACAGCAAGGGCACCAACATAGCCCATTGCAAAACCATAACCAGAAACTCTTCCATAATTTTTTTTAGATGTTAGGTTTGGCAGAAAAGCATCATAAAAAACCAATCCTGCTTCAAAGCCTACATTTGCAAGAATAAAAAGTCCCATCCCCAAAATGATGTTGCCTTCTCTGACGAAATACATAAGCGCTGTACAGACAACGGAAACAAGCGTAAATAACAATAAAAATCTTTTCCTGTTTCGTGAAACGTCGGCAATAGCACCCATGGGTGGGCTAAGTAATGCAGCAAATATCATTGAGATACTTACAGCAAGTCCCCAAAGCCATTTCTTCCCACCTGCAACATTGTTTGTAAAATATTTCGAATAGATAACTGTAACAATTATTACAGAAAAAGCAGTGTTGGCAAAATCAAAAAATGACCAGCTTATGATTCTGCCTTTTTCTTTCATTTATCTATTTCTTCTGTGAAGGTTTTGAAATCGTTTCTTCCACTAACCCCCTTCCGGTTTTATTCAAAGATTTTGAATTTTTTAGCTGAGATAGAATAGCATCAAGAATTCCGTTTATAAATTTTCCACTTCCTGAAGTGCTGAATTCCTTTGCAATCTCAATAGATTCATTTATTGATACTTTAGGAGGAATGTCAGGGAAATAAAGAATTTCACAAATACCCATCCTTAATAATAATTTATCTATAAGGGCAATCCTGTCCATTTCCCAGTTAGCTACTCTGGATTTAATTTTCTCATCAAGTTCATTTTGATGCAATATAACACGATTTACAAGATTTTCAGCAAATTCTCTATCTGATTTGTTGGTTGTATTTCCAAGAATGGTTTCCAAATGGAAAGACAGAGATTCTTTGTTCATCTCATAGGCGTAAAGTATCTGTAGCACCTTTTCCCTGACGATTCTTCGTTTGGACAACTGAGACATAATTAATTGCTAAAATTAAAGAACATTAAATAATAAATTTTCTCCTTTACCTTTTAATTATTTCGCTCAAGCGGCCGGAGAAAAAAGATCTGCCTGTGTAAATATTGCTAATTCTTCCAACACTTGATAGTCTTTCCTCTGCAATTTTGTTGGATGCTTCGTATGTAGGAATCTTTTTCTCTTCAGAGATTTTCAAAATTCTCATAATAACGTCATAAATTCCTTCTGCTTGTTTCAGAGCTTTATCCTGGCGGTAACCTTCAAGTTCATTTGCAACATTTATTAAGCCTCCAGCATTAATTACATAATCCGGAGCGTATACAATGCCTTTTTCAACTAACTTTGGTCCGTGAACTTTTTCAACTTCAAGTTGATTATTCGCCCCACCTGCAATAATTTCTGCTTTTATTCTACTAAGAGTATTATCATTTATAATAGCTCCAAGCGCATTTGGTGAGAAGATATCAGCATCAATATCATAAATTTCTTCAGGCTTTACAACCTGCGCTTTTACAGTCTCAAGCGTGCGTTTAATTTTCTCTTCATTAATATCTGTCAAAAAGATTTCCGCACCTTCATTATAAAGATGCTCACATAGGTAACTCGCAACTTGCCCTGCACCCTGCACAGCAATTTTTTTGCTTTTCAAAGAATCATTTCCCCACTTGTATTTTGCGCATGCTTTTATTCCGACATAAACTCCATAGGCGGTAACAGGTGACGGATCACCTGAGCCGCCAAGTGCTTTCGATATTCCGGTGACATACTTTGTTTCCATCCGGACGAATTCCATATCTTTGACTGATGTTCCAACATCTTCAGCCGTGATGTAGCGACCAGCAAGACCTTCAATAAACTTTCCAAATGTTCTGAACAATAATTCATTTTTCTGGGTAGCTGAATCACCAATAATTACTGCTTTCCCTCCACCAAGGTTTAATCCTGAAACTGCTGCTTTATAAGTCATTCCTCTAGAAAGTCTTAATACATCCCTAACAGCATCTTCCTCAGTTTTATAGGTCCACATCCTTGTACCACCAAGTGCAGGGCCTAATGTAGTATTATGAATTGCTATAATAGCCTTTAATCCTGCTTCTTTATTGTAACAATAAACCACCTGTTCGTGGCCGTATTCTTCTAAAGATTCGAAATTAACCATTTGTCCACCTGTATTATTTATAATGCAAAAAACCAAAAAACCAGAAGAGCAACACTCTCTCTGAACTTGTATGAGAATTTTTTGTAAGAACCCAAATGCATTTCAGAAGCTGCAAAATGGGTTTTAATTTTATAGAAACTGCAAATCTCTTTTATTCTTGCCAGATGATATGAATCAGAAATGATAATGATGTCCCTAAGATTCTTTTTATCCATCAATTCATTTTTAATAAATCTTACTTGTTCACTGGTAGAAGCTGTTTTCTTTTCAATCCATATATTAGTGGAATCCACTCCCCTATTTTTTAAATAGTTACTAGCAACTTCAGCTTCACTTAGTTCACCCGGCGCATGTCCTCCTGTTACCTGTATTATTTTCAGTACACCCTTTTTATATAATTCTGCCGCCATTTCGGCTCTGGCAGCCAAACTCGGACTGGGCCGATTATCTGACCAAACTGCTGCTCCCATAACCACACCTACAAATTTTGCATTCCTTCCATTATTTATATTAATTTTCTCCACAACATTCTGGCCTAAGTATAAGAATGCACTCAATAGTAAGAGAGCAGTAACTAAAACAGAAATTCCTAAAGATTTTAAAACTAATAATTTTTTCCCCCCTAGAAAAGCAATCCAAATTACAGATATGAATATAAATTGCACAAGCTGGAATAATGAAAAGAATATACCCTTAATAATTTCTTCTAATGGATGTTCAAGGAAATAGTAATTTGGAATTGGAATTTTTAGCCAGTAGTAAAATTCTGCAAAAAAAAGGGCAAAAGTCATTAACGTTGTATAAAAAATCAAAAGCTTGGGTTTGTAAACATTTCTTTTGCTAAATGAATATATTAGGATACTTATTATAAGCACCAAAGTGAAAAACAAATTCAGCTGATTACCTTTAAATATTATGCTGAAATCTGAAAGCGGGATCCCTTGATTTTTATATTTAATGTAATATAGGAAAAGCAGATCAAGTATAATAACGACAATAATTACACTTAATAATCTCCATTTAGATATAATAGACTTACTAACTTTATTCATCAAAAGTGTAATCAGTTTTTGAATAACATTATCAAGATTTTAAGAGCATAAATTGAGCAAAAACAACTTATGAAAGAACAATTATAAAATTACCCAAATTGTTTGCCCTCCGCAAGGAAGTAATTATCTCCTTTCAAAATCCTAACAATGGTTTACGCCAATAATAAATCACTTCAAATGCCTTATATCAAACCTTTCCAATCCAAAATATGCTGAATATTATTAGCAGTAAAATTTATGATCCGTCCTGTGGAATTTAAAGGAATGATATAATTATAAATTTTAAGAAGTTGATTTTTTGAAGAAAATACAAATGAAAGAAAACCAGGAACAATTTTACCAGCCTAGTTTCTTTATATGATTGTATAATAAATTAACTAATATTAACATCGAATTGGAGATCTTGAAGAGTTAGGAACTATCTCTCACTTAATAATGATTCTTTGCTAGCAACATTTGACGATATATCTATTGCTGCAATTTGCTGGATTCTATCCTTATTTGCTATGTCTTCCATCAATATCGAAGCTACCTGTTTCATCCAAAGTTCACTGGTGAATTTTTGCATCTTCTTTTTATAACTTTCGTTATACTCACCGTAATATCTGCGGATAACATTGTTTAGTATATTAAACTTTGAAAGCTGGGGATTGTTTTGCGCCTCTTCGTTAATCAATGTCCTTAATATATATCCGGAAGCCATTACATTTACATCAGGTAAATATAAATCAGATTTAGTTTCTGCAATGTGGTTTGCTTTAAGGCTATCACCCCAAAAGCACCACATTACGCCGCCAAGTCCTATTGCGTAACTGGAAATTTTCCTACCATGGACCGTCACTCTGACTCTGGGGTGCTTTATCCAATATCTGTAATCAGATTCAACTTTGAATATAGCATGCATCAAGATTATTGGAAGTCGGTACTCCTGAGATGCTTTTTGCATCGATGCCGTGATAAGGTAACCAGTTCGCCTAGAAATATAGTTTGCTTTGTTTATACTTTTGCTTATAAGAGCCAGCTCATTGTTATACATTTTTGTCTGAATAGCTTTTGAAGCTGATTCTTTTTCATCAAACTTTTTCTTAGGCAATGTTTGTTCAACGTGTATATCTGTGAAACCCATTAATGATATAAAAACACCCCAAATTAATCCTCTTATTATTCTTTTCAAGTGTCCTATTTTACTGTAATAGCTCATTTCGTTTAATATTTTGTGTCTAATACTACCTATGTCATGCTCTATACAAAAAAATCCTGATTAACTTCAGGATTGGTGATTTTGAGGCGCCGGTTGGATTCGAACCAACGAAAAAAGGTTTTGCGAACCTTTTGCCTTGGACCACTTGGCTACAGCGCCATATTTTTAATTTATTCTAACATTATTAAAAATCCGCCCCTATTAATTTATAGAGCGGGAAACAGGATTCGAACCTGTGACATCAACCTTGGAAAGGTTGCACTCTGCCATCTGAGCTATTCCCGCATTTTTAAGAATAAGTAAAATTCCCCTACATCTTTCAAAGAATTAATATAGGGTACTTTATTTTAAATGCTTTTTAATATTATCCATTTCTTGTGCCAACAATTTGACAATAAAATGGGCAAATTTGCTTTATTTTAGCAGGATAGTATGGATCATTTTGAAATTATGTAAGAAAGAGAAACAGAATGCTGGTTATAAGATATGATAAAAGATGAAAGATCACATAAGGGAATGAGAATAATTATATATTAAAATTATAGGAAAACACAGCTATTAAGGTGGTTGGCATTTACATTCACTTAAATGTTGAGGATCTGCATATTGCAGTGAAAAAACTTAATAATTTATAATTTGAGTCGGAATTACTGATTAATATTGTATTAATTCACATTATCCAATAATTTGCTAATTTATCATTGAAAATAACAAGTTTAGGTATCGAAAGTTTTATTTATACCCGAATATACTTGCAAAGCTAGAATATGATAAAAATTTATTCTTGTCTTTATTAATGTTTGAAATTAAATATCGCCCGGGAAAAATTGTATTATTAAAACCTACTAAAGGATTTACTACATTGAAAGCTTTTTTATATAACCTAATTATTTTTATTGGCATCTCAGTATTATTTATTGGATGTAGCATGAGCAACAATCCAGTCTCTGGGCCTACCAATGGAATTTTGCAAATATATATGACAGATACTCCTGCAAGATATTCTCAGGTTAATATTGCCATTGATAGTGTTAAGGTACATGAAACAACTAGTGATAGCTTGCACGGCTGGTATATTTTAAACTCTACTCCAACTACTTATAACCTTCTGACTCTTGTAAATGGTAATTACGCTGTAATAGGACAGGATACTTTACCGCCCGGCCAATATTCACAAATCAGATTATATATCGGAACAGGAAGTAATGTTGTAATTAATGGGCAATCCTATCCCCTAATAATTCCAAGTGGAATTCAAAGTGGTCTCGATATTATTGTAGACGAAAAAATAGAAGCTGGTTATCTTAGTAATCTTTATATTGATTTCGATGCCAATATGTCAATTGTGGTTTCTGGGACACAAAATAATCCTCAATATATTCTAAATCCGGTAATAAGAACAGGAACCACAACAACAAAAGGAATTATTTGGGGTACAGTTTCGCCCAACAATGTTTCATCAAATATTTGGGCCATAACGGGGACTGATACTAGCTCCACCACAACTGATGTTACCGGTGGATTTCAGCTTATATATTTAAATCCCGGCTCATACATTGTGTATATAGCACCGGGAGATACTGCTTACAAAGATACAACTATAGCTAATATCAGTGTTGCGGCATCCAATGCTACTAATCTTGGAACAATTTCACTAACGCATAAATAATTCTTGGCTAAGTGTATTTCAAGGGCTTAGGCTATTCAAGCCCTATTTATTGTAATAGAGATTCCGGAGCTAAGTTAACTGCCTCAATGGCTTTAAAATATTTCACAGTACCTACTTTTAGTTCAAATGTGGATTCCTCATCGCAAACAATCAATCCTTTAGGATGGAGTTGCAATGCGCTGACTGTCCACATATGATTAACGCCTTCTTCAACAACCTTGGCAAGAGCTCTGGATTTATTTAGACCGCTTATAATTATCAAGACTTCTTCGGCATCAAGAACTGTTTTTACTCCTACAGTCAAAGCTGTTCTGGGAACCTTTTTTATATCATTATTAAAGAATCTTGAATTGGCAACAATTGTATCCATAGTTAAAGTTTTAACTCTTGTAAGTGAAGCCAGAGATGAACCCGGCTCGTTAAAAGCTATATGCCCATCCGGCCCAATCCCCCCAATAAATAAATCTATTCCTCCCCCTTTCTTAATTTTACTTTCATAATCTTCACATTCCTTATCTAGATTCTTTGCATTGCCGTTAAGAATGTTTATAAATTTTTTATCTATGTCTATATGTTTAAAAAAATTATTCCACATATATGAATGATAACTTTCAGGATGATCTTCTGGTAGACCTACATATTCATCCATATTAAACGTTGTTACATACTTAAAGGAGACAATCCCTTTTTTGTTCAGGTTAATGAGCTCTTTATACATTCCGATAGGTGAAGAGCCTGTGGGAAGTCCTAGTACGAATCTCTTATTTTGAGAAGGTTTATAATTATTTATTGTAGCCGCAACAAAATTCGCTGCCCATTTTGAAACCAGGTCATATGTGGGTTGAATTATCAATCTCATAACTTGTCTCCCTCAAATTTTCGATATTTATAAAAGATATTAGGTATAGTCAAAAATCTTTTAATTAATCTTGGCCTCATTTTCTTCAACTTCCCTGAATGGAACTAACCATGATATCAGAAATGACGGAATTGTTGCAATCATTACCCATATAAAGAAATGTTCATATCCAAGGAAATCACTTATGATTCCGCTTACCATAGAAGGGACTAAAAAACCTAATTGCATTAGCGAAGTAGCAAATGCATAATGAGCCATTTTATATTTCCCAGGAGCTATTTGCTGCATCATAAATAACATAAGTCCGATGAATCCAAAGCCATAGCCAAAGTATTCAAAAACTACGGCGACACTTATAATAAAAAAGTTTGTCGGTTGATAAATTGCCAGAAAAGTATACGCTGCAAATGGAATGTTGAAAAAAGCGCACAGTATTAATAATGACTTTCTCAACCCCCTGTTTGCAGTAAAATATCCTGCTAAAACAGAACCAACAATAAACGCTAATGGGGGGAAAAAGCCGTAAAGCACTCCGACATCTTCGGTTGATAATCCAAGCCCGCCAATATCTCTTTTGGCTCTCATAAACAGAGGTACAATCTTAATGGCCTGTCCTTCAGCAAATCTGTAAAGGAAAAGAAATAAAATTGCCCAAAAGATGTATTTCTTATGAAAGAAGGTTTTAAATACATCCCAAAATTTTTTCGCAGCTTTTTCAAAATTAGCTACATTTTGGGCTTTACCACCTGATGGTAAAAACCTAAAATGGTAGATACACAATAAAATTAAGATAGCTCCGAAAGAAGCCATTACAATTGTCCAGGCAGGCTTAACTCCTATTTTCTTTTCCAGAATACCAGCTAATAAAACAAAGGCTCCCTGGGAAAGTATTTTCCCGACATTATAAAATGCTCCCTGCCAACCAATGTATTTTGCCTGATCTGTTGTATTAAGAACACTTATATAAATACCATCTGCAGCAGTATCATGTACTGCAGAATTCAAAGCAATAATTCCAAAGAAAATTATAGTCCAGGTAAAATAAGTTGGCAACTGCAAAGTTAGAACCAGCAATCCGAAACTAACTCCTCCAAGAAATTGAGTGGCAAGGACAAAGTCTTTTTTGGTTCTGAACATTTCAAGAATAGGGCCCCATAGCGGCTTTAATGCCCACGGAATAGTAACTATGCTCGTAAAGAAAGCAATTTTTGCATCAGAAATACCAAAGCTTTTGTACATCAAAACGGATACGACATTAACAACAACGAAAGGTAATCCCTCAGCAATATATAAGGTCGGCACCCAAAAGGCAGGATGAATTTCATTTTCTATCTTTTTCGTATTTAGTAGCCCTTAAGTTTTGTAATAAGTCATGATTTTTTGAATCCCACGTTAGCCAAATGACGATTAATAATTTAATTTATTTAATATTACTTCATTAAAGAAAATTATGCGCAATAAAAATAACCAAGTAACTATTTAAAGAAAATGGGACACTATTTTAAAGATGATAGGGAAAATATCCTTATTATAAACAGATTTTAATGATGAAATTTATTTTAGATGCAAACAGCATAAAATTGTTTATATAGAATGAACCTTAAAAAGGTTGAGTTTGAAAGATTTTCCAGAGGGATTTAAAATCTATAAAACTAAAATGGCAGATTTTACCCCTTTACCGAAATTACCGTCCTCTGCTTACAAAGAAAGATTTTATGAATTCAGGATGACTTCGCAGATTAATGTGATAGCACACTTTTAATATTATTAAATACGAAGTGAAAACCTACTTAAAATCTTAGTGAATTATTGTTATTAAATTCCTTAGAATAAACTCTTTCTCTTTCTAGTAGTGCCTCCTAAACCAAGCACTCCAAGAATGCCTCTGGTTAATTCTCTTGCAACAGTGCGGCCAACTTGACGGGCTAGAGGGCTATCAATCATTTTTTCAACAGCACTTTTGGGTTGTCTGGTGGAAGCAGGAATTTTATTTAGAGTGTCAGAGTCCGATGCAGAAGCAAGCTTAGCGTTCAATAATTCGTATGCGCTCTCACGATCAATTGCTTCGCTGTATTTTTTAAGAATTGTTGACCTGGAAATAACGCTTTCTATTTCTTCAGTAGTTAATATATCCATTCTCGACTTTGGGGCACACAATAAGGTCGCAGCTAAGGCCGTTGGCCTGCCTTTTTCATCAAGCGCTGCTACAGCAGCTTCACCAATGCCAAGCGAGGTGAGTAATTCATCAGTTTTATAATATTCTGAGATAGGATAATTCTCAGCTGTAAGCTTTATCATTTTCCTGTCTTTAGCTGTAAATGCTCTCAAAGCATGCTGAATTTTTAAACCAAGCTGACTTAATATTGAATCAGGAATATCTGTTGGGTTCTGCGTGCAGAAAAATATTCCGACACCCTTAGAACGAATCAGCTTGATAATGGTCTCTATTTCATCAAGCAGAGCTTTAGATGCTTCGCTGAATATCAGGTGCGCTTCATCTATAAAAATTGCTAACTTAGGCTGATCCAAATCGCCCTCTTCAGGAAAGCTCGAGTAAATTTCCGCAAGAAGACTCAGCATAAAAGTGGAAAATAATTTTGGTTTATCTTGCAGGTCATTCAAACGTAATATAGATATCATACCAAATCCTTCCTCATTGATCCTCATTAGATCATCCACTTCAAACGATTTTTCTCCGAAAAACAAATTGGCTTGTTGTTGTTCAAGTTCAATGATTTTTCGGAGTATTGTTCCCGTAGATGCTGTTGATATTTTTCCATATTCAGATTCTATTCCGTCCTTACCCTCATTAGTAATAAATTGCAAAACCTTTTTAAAATCCTTTAGATCAAGTAAAGGCAATTGATTATCATCGCAATATTTAAATATTAATGACACGATACCGGATTGGGTATCGTTTAACTCTAATATTTTGGAAAAAAGAACGGGACCGAATTCAGAAACGGTTGCTCGTAATCTGACTCCCTTTTGCTCCGATATTGTAAGCAATTCAACAGGGAACGCTCTTGGTGCATATGGCTCACCAATATTTTTATGTCTTTCTTCTATTTTGGCATTAACCGTGCCTGAAGCTGCTAGCCCACTTAAGTCTCCCTTAATATCCATAAGTAAGACTGGCACACTCTTCTCGGATAATCTCTCTGTTATTACCTGCAATGTCTTAGTCTTGCCGGTACCAGTGGCTCCCGCAATCAAGCCGTGTCTGTTTAGAGTTTTCAAAGGAATATTAATTTGAAGATCCTTAACAGGTTGCTGCTGAAAAATTGCACCACCAAGAGTGAGGTATTCCCCTTTAAAAGTGAAACTTTGCCGTATCTCCTCAACAAACTTCTCTTTTGAAGTCATATAGGCACCCCTATAATTACAATGACCAATGTATTAAATGTTTTTTATAATTTAAAGCTGGCTTGAAGAAATTAGACAATGGTTAAGTTACCTGATTAATTAAATGTTAAAGTTACAGAAATTTATTTTCATTTAAGTACAAAAGATATGATCCATTAGAAAATCACTTAAGTTAATCTGTATTTACGAAGTAATTCAGCGAAAGCTAAAGTGTCATTTAAGAAAAAAGTCTTTATCTTCCCTTCAAAAGCTTCGGAACCTGTCACACCACAAAAATTCGCGAAAGTGGGAGCAATATCTAAGACACAATAGATATTATCTCTTTCAATTGACGGATTATACCTTCTCATCCTGCTCTTCGCCAAATCGATGAGTGAATAATCCCCACTAATTTCTTTATTATCCTCTCTAAAATGTTTAAGATATTCCAGATATAAGCGAATTTTTTTTTCATATCGTGATTTAAAATATTTATCAGAGCGAATTAAGTTAGCGACAATAATTAGTCGCAATACAATTAGTTCTCTATAAACCCTGGAACTATCGAGAATATTAACTTCCTTTTTTAATTTATTTATCATAATATTGATAAAATTGGAGTCTATAGTGGTGATATATAATATTTCTGCGAGGTCACTAATCTTGATTTTATTTTGGGATGAAAACATATATCGTTATTGTTAAGATTTGCCTGTGAATGATAATATATCTTAATAAAATATTAAAAGACAGTCCCTTTTTTCAGATGAGGTTATCTCCTAATAAATTTTTTCTGGATAATGTAAGCCACAATTGTAATAATGGCAGCGGAAATTCCCTGCAGCACCAATTCCCACTTTTCCAAAGGTATTGCATCTGTTAATGAATCTGTATGCAATATAAATGTATTGGTAATCAATAAGAATAATCCACCCAATCCTAGCCATATTACAAAACCCAAAATTAACCAGGGGAACGGAGCTTTGTGAGCCCGTTTTGCAGAGGAGGAAAATATATAAAAAATTATAAATAAACTTATGAGAATAAACATTGGTTTAATTTAGTTTAATTCATTCCTTATCATAAACTATGCTCTTTAAATAGTGAGCGGAATCCATGTGATGGAGCATTACTGTCTTGGTCACAAAATTAACCGAATCTCCCGGCGATAAACTGCTTATTTCCCAATCGGATTCCTGCCCATCGATTAAATATGTTATCACTAAATTGGACAAGCTTTTATCTCCAACATTTTTAACTGTCCCTTCATAATGACCAAATTGTCGCGGACTTAAAGTCGGAGCATCGGCACTGACACTTTCCTGAGATTTTACATAAGAGGCGTTTATATTTACTACTTCTTTTTCTTTTATAAAATTATCATAAACCAGGTAGCCAATAATCACAATGATTACAAAGACTATGAGTTTTTTCATGGATCACCTCTTTGGGCTATTGTTTTTAAA
>CAYPNM010000014.1:65554-68900 GCA_964412105.1 uncultured Ignavibacteriaceae bacterium
TCTGTAGGTGCAATTCTAAGAATGTTCTGAATAGCAAGACTGTCCTTCATCTGCAGAAGGCTATTTAGATTTGACCGGTTTATAAAAACACATACAGCATTATCATTTTTTAATATAGGGGTTATTTCAAGATTAATTTTATCCAACAAATGTTGTAATCTTATTTTTAATGGAGGGAGTCCAACTGTTTTACTAAACTGCTCTAAACTATTATCGGCAGTTGTTAAATTTGCTTTTGTAGAATTTAATTTGGCATTTAAGGAATCTCGTTCACCTTCTAATTTTTCTGTTCGGGTTTGCAATGAATCAATCTCCTCAGAAATTATATTCGAGTTCACCAGAGTTAAAGAATAAACTATTACAAGCGAAGCTAAAGATAAATATAAAGGGAGCAATATTGATCCCGATTCAGGGTGCTGGTTTTTATTTGCTTTTTTGATAATAAATATAAGTGAAACTATACCCAATATAAAAGCAACTAAAGATAAAAACGGAAGCATTAAATTTTTCTCTCCCTAAAAATTGCTGTTATAGTTATTTCATATACCGGGATGTGTGTTGAAGATCCTTTGTCACTTGCGAAAAAGAAATAGTATATTCTTTACTTTAGCTTAGTATAAGCTAATATTTTCATTGTAGAAATTCTATGCGAGTTATTAATAAAAATGGAACATTGGAACTAGCGCTATTTCCTATTATTGTTATCACTACCCTTGTGTTTACCTTTATCGTGTATATCCTTTTTGTTGTGTTCTTTTAGCCATTTATTATGTTCCGGATGATATTTATTCTGAAAATACTTTGGATCACGACTATCTCGTATTACTTCTTGATCTCTGCGATTTTTATATTTTGCATATTTTGTCACATAGTCTGCATTGTGTCTCCACGGTTCCTTTTCATTCAGTACTACCTTATATGAATGATACAGATCAAATCTGATGTAACGTGAGGGCAATGTTTCCCGAGCAATCCAACGCCCTCTGTATTTATAATAGAAAAGCCCGGAAGGGACGTAGTAATAAACGTCAATATCTGGCAGGAAATAATATTCAACATAGTCGTAACCGGTTGGGCCCCAGGCTGGTTGAGTATTTAAATTAAAGTTGATATTAATTTTCACTTGTGCATTGGAAATCCCTGCCAATAACAGTGCACCGAATATTATAATATAATAACGCATTCTATTCTCCCTTTATATAAATTTGCTAATCTATTAGCAAAATCATTCATCAAAATAATTATGAAATAATACCTAAAATTTTATGGCTCACAAAGGAATATTGATTAAATCTGTCTGATAGAACTAATTTATATCTATTGAATAATGAACAGATGATTTTTTAAAATCACTTATATTAGAATTCAGTAATTATTCAGAAATAAAATTTTTGATACAATATTATTGTATCAACTTTGAAATAGTCTCCAGCAATCCAAATGTACTGAGGAGCCAGACAGCAGCAGCCATTAAAATAATACCATTTAAAAATATTCTTATTTTTTTTCGAAAATGCTACCTGATAGTTTAGATATCCAAGAATAGCTATGACTATCACTAATATTGTAATAGCAAATAAATAATTAGTCATAACAGCAGCGAATTCCGATCTTTTATCAACACTTCTTTCCCAATTATAGATAATTCAATTGCAGCAACTCTAAGCGATATTAATATTTAATCTTCCTTAAGGATTACTCTTTTTAATACAAAACCATATTATGCTACTAATTCACTGCTTAATTAAACATAAATTGATATTCTTATCTAAAGATTCTAGATATCCATTTAATGGTAAATACTCTTTCTTTTGATACCTCTTAAAATATTTCGGACATTAAAATTTGATTTTTTAATACTTCTATTGATCCAGGAAAGCAACAAGCCGGATTCGATATTACCAAAAAATCTCTTATTACCGTTCCACATTATTAAATCACTTTTTGACCTGTTATTTTTCCATTGTAATGGTTGAAGGTTTTCAAGATCGTCAGTGCCGCCCAATTCTTTAGGATAAATGTGGTCGATTTCCCAGCCAAACTTTGATTCAGTATTCCCATGTTTGTTATACCTCATTACTTTTCCATACTTATCCCATCGCCAGATCGAAGGTGCATAATGAGGAATTACCTCGCCTTTTGCCCAAACTAGTTTTTTTAAGGTTTCAGAAGATTCCTGGAATGGATATTTATATTCCATAATTCATTTCTGCCTTATTTCTTAATTACAATAAAATTCAAAAAATATACCACTATGATATATTATCATTTTTTACAAATATTTAGGGTTAGAGCAGGTTTGAAAGGGAGCAAATTAGTCTTAACATTTTTCAGCAATTTTTATAAGCTTTTTCAAGTAGATTTTACTAGCGTAATGCTGATTTGAGTGTAATTTTTACCTATACAAATATGGGCAAAAAGTATCAAAAATGGCCTGATCCTTTGAATTTAGAATTCCTCAATAATCTTTCCGTACAGGTATTAAGAGATACCTTCAAGGAATTAAGCCAAAAAATGCTGGTTGTGTTGGCACTTTTAACGCTCCTAACGAAACTTCATTTTGGCCGGATCACATTTTCATTAAAAATTATGCAAATCTTATACTTGCGCATTTGCGAAATATTTTTATCTTTGTTTTGAATTTATGGGGATTTGCCACCCCATTTTTATTTATTCTATCTTTTCATATTACTTATTACTGTCTCTATTTATTAGTGGCCTCAAGGGTTATTGCCTTTCCATGAGGTATTTATATAATAAATCCCGGTACGTATTGGGAGAAGTTATTATATCTTTTTTAATGTATATAAGTATTGTTTAACATAAAATGGAGTAACTATATGAAAAACTCAAAATACTTGTTCATTATGATTTTCGTTTTTTTCTTGTTCTCAATTCATAATTCAGCACAATCAATAAAGAGCAATGAAAATGTTAAGCAGGAATTAGAAAAAGCAAAAACAAATTTTATGGAGGGCTTTAAGGAAGGCGATGCAAAGAAAATGGCAGAAGGATATACCCTTGATGCCAGGGCTTTACCCCCCAATGCCCCAGAAGCGAGGGGGAAGGATGCCATTAAAAAATTATGGCAAAGCTTTATTGACTTAGGCGAAGGTACAGTAAATGTAGGTACGGTCAGTACCGACATTGCAGGTAATTTTGCTATAGAGCATCATACATACCAGCTAGAAATAAAGATGAAAAATGGGAAGGTATTAAAAGATATCGGCAAGTCTTTGGTAGTTTATAAGCGACAAAATGATGGGCATTGGCTTATAAAAACTGAGATATGGAATTCAGACCTGCCAATTCCTGGTAACCAAAAGGATTAATTTGGATTAGATTA
>CAYPNM010000015.1:0-17738 GCA_964412105.1 uncultured Ignavibacteriaceae bacterium
ATCTTAGCTCAGCTGGTAGAGCAACTCATTCGTAATGAGTAGGTCGCCGGTTCGATTCCGGCAGATGGCTCACAGCCTTATCCATAAAAATTTAATATTAAACTATTTTCTAAGATCTATAATACCGCCGGTTTCCCATAAGTTCCCGTAAAAAATCTAACTCTTAAGAACCTTCCTGGAAATCAATTAAGCATTCTGCCCTAAAGAAATTAAATAATACATTTTCTTGGCAATTCTTGAATTCCCGAATACCTTAGCTTTTTAATCCTTTTAATTAAAAACAATTTACCTGATCCCTTAAAGTAGTTTCTTAAGCCGAAGTATTAGTGAATTGGGAAATTAGTGGAGGAAAATCAAAATATTTCTTGACAATTGGCAATAATTTCCCTTATTTTGGGGAGTAGTGGGGAATTGTGGTGAAAAATACCAAATAAGGAATTAAGCTTGTTTAGAGGACAATTTACATACTCGGTAGATTCAAAAGGAAGAATAAGCATTCCTGCAAAACTTCGAAAACATGTTTCGCCGGGAGCCAACGATACTTTTGTAATGACAAGAGGAACCGGAAAATGTATCGACATTTATCCGCTGGACCAATGGCTTGTGTTCGAAAAAAAACTTGAAGAATTAAATCCTTTCGATCCACAGAAAGCAAAATTTATCAGAATGATTTTACAGCATGCAGCCGAAGATACACTCGATTCACAATCTAGAATTCTGATACCACAGACACTTTTGGAATATTCTGGAATTAAAAAAGAAGTGATTATACTCGGCGCATTAAAAAAGATTGAAGTCTGGGATCCGAAAGAGTTTAACGAGTACCTTAAATCAACAAAAGAAACTTACGAAGAAATAGCAGCTAAAGTAATGGCGCCATGATGGAATCTCATCATACGCCTGTATTATTAAAAGAGAGTATTGACTTCCTGATTACAGATAAATCAGGAATTTATTTTGATGGTACATTGGGTTTCGGCGGTCACTCAGATAAAATTTTAACAGAATTAAATAATGAGGGATTAATTGTAGCGACCGATATCGATTTAGATGCATTCAACTTTTCAAAAAAGAAATATAGTAAAGAAAAGCGAATGAAAATTTTCAATTACAATTTTGCTCAAATAAATCTGATATCTAAAATCGAATCAATCGATAAGTATACTGGAATTTTTGCTGATCTCGGAGTATCGTCTTTTCAGCTGGATAATCCTTCTTCCGGTTTCACATATCGGGAGGAAGCAAAACTTGATCTTAGAATGGATAAGACAAGAGCAGTGAGTGCTGCTGATGTAGTAAATTCATATTCCGAAGAGGATATTGCTGATATTCTATATGAATACGGTGAAGAAAAAAATTCCAGAAAAATAGCGCACAAAATTCTTATAGAAAGAAAAATCAATAGAATTGAATCGACGCAAAAATTAAAAGAAATTATCGCTGAGATTACACCGCCTAATTTTCTTGCAAAAAGTTTGTCGAGGGTATTTCAGGCATTAAGAATCTATGTTAATGACGAGCTGGGTGTATTAAAGACATTTTTAAATGACTCGGTTTCCCTTTTAAGAAAGGGCGGGCGTATAGTTATTCTGACATACCATTCGCTGGAAGACAGGATAGTCAAAGATCACTTTAAATATGAAACACTGGATTGCATATGTCCTAAGGATTTCCCGGTTTGCAGATGCGATAAGGAAAAAAGACTGATTATCTTGACCAAAAAGCCAATTGTTCCTTCTGATTCTGAAATAAAATTAAATATTCGTTCACGCAGTGCTAAATTAAGAGTTGCAGAAAGAGTATGAAGAAAAGTTCAAAATCAAAAATAGGTTTTACTTTATTCCTTTTTGTGGTTTTCACATTGCTGGGGCTGGGATATGTAAGTATAAAGTTAAAATGCGAAGCTATGGTAAAGGAAAGATTTTTATTGAATGAAAAATTGAAGGCTATTGAAAATCAGAATACCGCACTACTTGGAAGTAGACAGGATTTAACATCTGAAGAAAGAATAGTTGAAATAGCAAAAAATGAATTAGGAATGGTGTCGGTTTCAGAGCCACAAATAATATTAAATGTCAGTAAAGAAAAAATTGAAGAAATAGACAAAATCCTTAAAAAGAAGTATGAATAATTCCAGAGCTATTATTGTAATAATTTTAGTCCTTTTGTTTTTTATTGCGCTGGTAGTCAAACTGGTAGATATCCAGATTGTAAGAAGCGAAGAACTGAAATATTATGCTCAAAGGCAACAGACTGAACTGGAAAAAGTTAATGCTGAAAGGGGGCTGATCTATGATAGGAATAATTTGCTCCTTGTCTATAACCGCAACGACTATTCCTTTTATCTCGACCTGAGGATGGTAACGAAAAATGGAAAGCAAAAAATTGCTGAAAAATTCTCTTCTGTTTTTGGCAAAAGCACGGATTATTATTATAAACTGATGAATGAGTCGGGCAAAACAATATGCCTGGAGAAAAAGGCTCCTTCTGACAAGGCCTTTCTTCTTACAAACTTTAAAATAAATGGTCTGTTTTATAAAGAAGATCCTACGCGAGTATATCATTATGGTGACCTTGCTTCACATGTTCTCGGATTTGTTGGCAATAATGGGCAGGGAGTAAATGGAGTAGAAAAAACATTCAACAAACAACTCAGTGGGGAAGATGGAACAAGGCTTGTTGAAAGAGATGCCGTAGGAGATATGATCACTATTTCCGAAGAAGAAACAAAACCGGCCATCGCCGGAGATAATCTTGTCCTGACTATTAACAAAACCTACCAGGCTATACTTGAGGAAGAATTGAAAAATGGTCTGACGAATTACAGTGGCACTTCTGCTGTGGGAATTATTATGGATCCTAATTCAGGTGAAATTCTTGCGCTGGCAAATATGATGGACTATAATCCAAACGATTATTGGAATTATACTGATGATGAAAGAAGAGACAGAGCAATTACTGATACCTATGAGCCGGGTTCTACTTTTAAAGGAATATCAATGTCTGCACTACTTGATCAGAATCTTGTGAATGAAAATGAAAAGGTATTTGTTGAGAACGGAAAATACAGGTATAAAAATGTTACAATTTCTGATACACACGAGCATACATGGTTAACTGCAAAAGGAGTGATTGAAGAATCAAGTAATATTGGGATGACTAAATTAATTCAAAACATCAATGATGATCTCTTTTATAAATATGTTCGTGCTTTCGGTTTTGGGAATTATACATCTATAAATCTTCCGGGTGAAGTTAAAGGCAAATTAAAAATACCAAATGATTGGTCCGCTGTTTCAAAAGCTTTTATTTCATTTGGTTATGGGATTTCAGTTACACCCCTGCAGATGATCACAGCGTATTCTGCTATAGTAAATGGTGGGATATTATATCAGCCCGAAATTGTTAAAAAAGAAATTGCTCCGGATGGCACTATAATAATGGAAAACCAACCTAAGGAAATCAGGAGAGTTATATCAGTAAAAACATCTGCTGAAATGCGAAAAATATTAGTCGGCGTGGTTGATAATGGAACGGGCAAAAACGCTAAGCTTGATATTATAAATGTTGGTGGTAAGACCGGAACTTCTCAGAAATTAATTGATGGGAATTATTCAAAGTCGGATTATAATTCATCATTTATTGGATTTTTTCCTGCTGAAAATCCTAAGGTAATCTGTTTGGTGCTGGTTAATTCTCCCCAAAAGGGCAGATATGGCGGGCAGGTAGCTGCTCCAATATTTAAGAATATAGCTCAAAGGATAGTTAACACTGATGTCAATTATTTTGAAGGAAAGCCGGAAGAGCAACTTGATAATTCGAAAGCCGTATTTGTTAGAAATGTACAAAAAGACAAAAGAGAAATTGTACCTGCAAAACAGTCAGTAAGGACCTTGACAAACGATTTAAATTCATTTTCAAAAAATGTTATGCCCGATCTGACACATTACAGCCTTAGAGATGGGATTAAAATTCTAACACTGCTTGGGATAAAATATAAAGTAAACGGATCTGGTGTAATCGTTTCTCAAAGCATAAAAGCCGGACAAAAGATTTCAAAAGGATTGATCTGTAATATTGATTGCAAGGAAGCTCAAATTAATGGTGCGTCAGTTTATTGATGGAATTGACTCAATTATTAAATAGTATACACGCTATTCAGGTTGTTGGACAGGTACAGAGGAAAGATGTTGAGTCCATTGTTTATGATTCAAGAAAGGTAAAAAGGAATTCAGTCTTTGTGGCTATTAAGGGATTTAATACAGACGGGCACAAATTTATTCTTGATGCAATAAGCAAAGGGGCACTTGCAATTGTTCTTGAGGATAATAAAGCGGTTCCTGAGGACATTCTTGTTGGACAGGGAATAGCGAAGATTCTTGTGAAGGATAGCAGGGTGGCTTTAGCAGAATTATCAAATTATTTTTTTAAGGAGCCATCAAGAAGAATTAAGTTAATTGGAGTTACCGGGACGAACGGAAAAACAACAACATCCTATTTCGTTAAAAATATTTTGGAAGCTGCCGGTAATAAAACCGGAATAACAGGAACGATAGCAAATTATATAGGAAGTGAAAAATTGAGTTCAACTCTTACAACTCCGGAATCAAATGATATGAATGAACTTCTGCTTGAAATGTACAATAAAGGCTGCGGATATGCAGTAATGGAAGCCTCCTCTCATTCTTTGTTTTTAAAGAGAACTTATCATTTAAACTTTGCAGCTGCAGTTTTTACAAATATAACTTCTGATCACCTTGATTTCCATGAGAACTTTGAAAATTACCTGAATGCAAAAAAAATATTGTTTGATTCTCTTGATCAATCAGCAATAGGTGTTTACAATCTGGATGATAAAAACAGCTCGTTATTAATCAAAGATTCAAGAGCTAAGCTATTTTCTTATGGGATGTCTTCAAACGCCGATTTCATTTTGAAAGACATTAAATATGATCTAAATGGTACTAATTTTATTATAGAACGGAATGGATATAAATATCAGGCAAACACTACTCTTGTTGGGGAATTCAATGCGTATAATGCAGGAGCTGCCTTTGCGGTCACTGTATTACTTGGTATAGATGAAGAAAAAGCAGTTGAAGGGATCAAAAATACAAGACAGGTCTCAGGAAGATTTGAAATTATTGGGGAGGGATCGAAAAGAGTAATTGTCGATTACTCTCACACAGCCGATAGCCTGGAAAAAACCTTGCTCGCAATAAAGAAAATTGTAAAAGATGAAAACCCGGTTTATACAGTATTCGGATGCGGGGGAAATAGAGATAAAACAAAAAGACCCGTGATGGGCAGGATTGCTGCTCAATATAGTAAGAAAGCAATTATTACTTCCGATAATCCGAGATTCGAAGATCCTTTAGAAATTATCAATGAAATTAAAAAAGGCATTACTTCTGACAATTACGAGATAATTGAAAACAGAGAAGAAGCAATTAAAAAAGCAATTGAGATTTCTGAAGAAAATGCCGTGATATTAGTTGCAGGTAAGGGTCACGAAAGTTATCAGGAAATAAAAGGAGTAAGGAAACATTTTTCAGATCAGGAAGTTGCGCGGAAATATTTGTGAAAAAAACAAGAATAACTCTTAAGGATGTTTTTAATATACCCGGTGCTGTTATCTATAATCCTGATAGCTATAAGGAAGTAAGTTCAGTTTCAATTGATTCAAGAAAAATAAAAAGAAATTCGATTTTTATTGCGATTAAAGGCGAGAAATTTGATGGTCACGATTTTGTAAGGGAAGCACAAAAAAAAGGTGCAATTGCTGTAATGATAAATGAAAACAGATACAAAAATTTTTCAGATCTGGATTTACCAGTAATTACAGTAAAAGATACAGCTAAAGCTTATGGCGACCTTGCAAAAATCTGGCGAAAAAAAATAAAGATAAAAGTAATTGCAATTACTGGTAGCACCGGCAAAACCACTACAAAGGAAATGATGGCTGCTTTGTTAAGTGAAAAATATAAAGTGAACAAAACAATTTTGAATAATAACAACCATATTGGTGTACCTCTGACAATTCTCAGCACGAATGAAAAGCATCAGGTATTAGTGCTGGAAATAGGTACCAACCATTTTGGAGAAGTAAGCTATTCTGCAAACCTGGCCGAACCTGATTATGCTTTGATTACGAATATTGGAAATTCTCATATTGAATTTCTTAAAAATAAAAAAGGTGTTTTGAAGGAAAAGATAGCTCTCTTTGATGCCGCTAAAAATAATGGTGGGACTTTGTTTGTAAACTACGACGATCCATTGTTAAAGGACACATTTAGAAATTACAGGAATAGATTTTCTTATTCATTTGGATCTAATACAATGGTTAAAGGAAAGTTAAAAGGCACTGATTCCGAAGGTAAAGAGGTGGTTGAAATAAAATATAAGAATAAAAAAGTAAGTGGCTCTTTTTTGTACGGAGAACAAAATGCTCAGGATTTATTAGCAGCTTCGGCCGTTGCTTTCAGGCTAGGCCTGAATAAAAGTCAAATACTTCGGGGTATAAATAAATTCAAAGATTTAGATAAGAGACTAAATATAAAGAACTATAAAAATAATGTAACGTTGATTGATGATACTTATAATGCAAACCCTGAATCAATGAAATATGCATTTGAGCTAATGAATAAAATTTCAAATAGCAGGAAAAAAATTGCTGTTCTGGGAGATATGTTTGAGCTGGGCGCTGAAGGAAAAAATCTTCACAGGAAATTAGCGGCCGTGATTAAACAAAACAAAATAAACGAAATCTTTCTTCTAGGATCATTGATGAACAATCTTCATAAAGAATTAAAAAAAAATAATAATGTTTCAAGATATTTCCTTAAAAGAAAAGATTTGCTAGAGTCTCTTTCTAGCCAGGATTATGGAAATTCTGTAATTCTCGTTAAAGGATCGCGCGGAATGAAAATGGAAGAATTCGTAAAAATCATTGAGGATAAAATTAGCGGCTAATGCTTTACTATTTATTTGATTATATAAATAAAGTTTTCAGCCCGCCGGGCTTCAAGGTATTCCGTTACCTGACATTCAGGTCCGCTTTGGCTGCAATTACTGCGCTGTTTCTTGCATTTTATCTTGGGCCTAAAGTGATAAAAATCCTGCAGAAATATCAGATTGGTGAGGCAAAAAAAGAAGACGGACCAAAATCACATTGGTCCAAAGCTGGCACACCAACTATGGGAGGAATAATATTAATTCTATCAATTGTCGTCCCGGTTCTTTTATGGGCAGACTTAAAAAGCATTTATGTCATTCTGATACTGGCAGGGACAGTATGGCTTAGCGGTGTCGGCTTTCTAGATGATTACTTAAAAGTAGTTAAGAAATTGCCTAATGGTTTAATTGCTAGATACAAATTACTTGGTCAGGTAGTAATTGGTCTTATTATAGGCTGTGTAATTTATTTTTCTCCTGAGTTTAAAGATTTCAATACTCTAACTACTGTACCCTTTTTAAAGAGTGTGAACCTTAACCTCTCCGTTTTTTATATACCGGTTGTTGTTTTTATTGTAGCTGCTACTTCTAATGCGGTCAATCTTACTGATGGCCTTGATGGACTTGCCATTGGAATTACCACAATAGTAATGCTTGCACTTGCAGTTATTGCATACATAAGTGGTAATGCCATTTACGCTAAATATCTTGATATAATTTTTCTGCCTGGTTCAGGAGAGTTAACTGTTTTTATTTCTGCAGTGATCGGGGCTTCACTCGGATTTCTCTGGTTCAACTCATATCCAGCTCAGGTTTTTATGGGGGATACCGGATCATTGGCTCTGGGAGGAGCTTTCGGAATTTTATCCGTTCTGGTCAGGAAAGAATTATTGATTCCTATACTCGGCGGAATCTTTTTTATGGAAACGATATCTGTCATAATTCAAAGATCTTATTTCAAGTACACTAAAAAAAAGTATGGCGAAGGGCGAAGAGTTTTTAAAATGGCTCCAATGCATCATCATTTTGAAATGGTTGGTTGGCCGGAACCGAAGATTGTAACTCGATTTTACATAATTGCAATTATTCTGGCAATAATTAGCCTGGCTTCATTTAAGATACGCTAATGGAAATAAGAGATAAAAAAATATCGATTATTGGAGCCGCTAGAAGTGGAATAGGCGCAGCAAAACTGGTTAAGAAACTGGGAGGTAGGCCGTTTGTAAGTGATTCTGGTGAAGAAAAAAAACTGGTAAATCAAATAAAAATTCTTAAGGAAAATGAGTTTGAATTCGAGGTTGGAAATCATACTGAAAAAGTTTTCGATTGCGATTTGATGGTGATTAGTCCGGGTGTTCCATCAGATGCAAAAGTGATAGTTACTGCTAAAGAAAGAAATATCAACGTAATAGGAGAAGTTGAATTGGCTTCGGCTTTCTGCAAAGGAAATATTATTGCCATAACAGGAACAAATGGAAAGACTACAACGACAAGTTTGTGTGGTCATCTCTTAAACACCTGTGGAGCAAAAACTTATATGGCTGGTAATATTGGTAATGCTTTTTCAGAGGTGGCCCTGGATGTTAAAGAGGATCAGTTTGTAACACTTGAGATATCCAGTTTTCAACTGGATATGATTGAAAATTTTAAGCCGAAGGTTGCTGCTATATTAAATATAACACCGGATCACTTAAATCGTTATGAAAATAAGTTTGAGAATTACATCTATTCAAAATTTAGAATATTTAAAAATCAAAAGAATACTGATTATCTGATCCTGAATAAAGATGATAAAACGATAAGCAAATTTCTATCGCCGCATGAAAGCAATGATTTTTACTTCTCATTAAATGATAGTCAGCTGAACGGTTGCTTTAGATTGAATGAAAAAGTTGTATTTAATAAAGATGGTAAAACTGAGTTCGAATGTCAGGTCTCTGATATTTTTATTCCAGGTGAACATAATGTAGCCAATGCAATGTCGGCAATAACTGCCTTAAAAATCTTCAACTTTGATAATGAGAGAATCAAAGAGGGTTTGAGAACCTTTAAAGGCGTTGAGCACAGACTTGAATTTGTGCGTGAGCTGGATGATGTGAAATATATAAATGATTCGAAAGCAACTAATGTTGATTCGGTATGGTATGCACTTCGCAGTTTTAATGAACCAATTTTTCTCATACTTGGAGGGCAGGATAAAGGAAATGATTACAATCAGATAAAAGAATTGGTTCTGGAACGTGTAAAGAAAATATATGCGATCGGATCTTCCGCTGATAAGGTTTTTAATTTTTTCCATCATGATGTAAAAGTAGAAATAAAAAAAACGTTGCATGATGCAGTTCTATCTGCAAATAATGAGGCGAGAGAGGGTGAAGTGGTTTTGCTTTCACCTGCCTGTGCTAGTTTTGATCAATTTGATAATTATGAGCACAGGGGAAGAGTTTTTAAAGAAACGGTAAACAATTTATAGATGAAAAAACTTGGCTTAACAATATTTTTTGACGCATTTGCACTAATGCTGCTCGGATTAATAATAGTTATGAGCGCAAGTAGTACATACAGTGTTATCAGATTTGATAGTCTGTTTCACCTTTTTAATTCACACTTATTTAAGGTGATAATTGGCATAATTGCAATGGTATTCTTCTGTGCAGTTCCGTATGAAATTTATAAAGGCTTCAGCAAGCCTGCCATTATTATTATGACAATTATTTTGATACTGACTCTATTCATCGCTCCGAATATAAAAGGAGCAGGAAGGTGGATCAATCTTGGATTTTTTTCATTTCAACCTGCCGATGTGGCTAAACTGGTTTTAATAGTACACCTTGCTGCAATGATTGAAGACAAAGGTGAGTCACTTAAAGTTTATAAAGAAGGATTCCTTTATTTGTTGATCTGGGTTCTTGTTATTGCCGGGCTAATTTTAATTCAGCCTAATGTTAGCAACGCAATTTTGCTTGTGTTTATTTCTTTTATAATGCTGTATATCGGTGGTGCAAAGTTTACCCACATTATGGGAACAGCTTTTCTATGTTTAATTGCAGGAGCCGGAGCGGCCATGTTGTTTGCACATTCCCGCGAAAGGATACTTTCCTTTATAACTGCAGTTAATACAGGGGGCACAGCAAATATTCAGGTAAAGCAGGCATTACTCGGACTTGGCAGTGGTGGAATTTTCGGTGTTGGGCTTGGGCACAGCATGCAAAGCAATTTGTTTTTACCGGAGTCGTATGGTGATTTTATTTTTGCCATAGTTGGTGAAGAGCTTGGCTTTTTAGGATCTTTTATAGTTTTATTCAGCTATCTGGTTCTGTTCATTGCCGGAATTTTAATTGCCAAAAAAACAAAAGATACATTCGGACAACTGCTGGCTTTCGGAATAACCTTTTCAATTATTCTTTATGCACTTATAAATGCTGCGGTTGCAACAGGTCTTGTACCTACTACCGGACTTCCTTTACCGTTTATAAGCTATGGTGGAACTTCTCTCGTCTTTTTGTGCATTTCGGTAGGCATATTGGTAAACATAGCTTATACAAATGCAAAAAGAGAAAATGCTATTAACAATAATCCATCAGCCTCAATGATGAACAAAGGAGAGTAATGAGTGAAAAAGATAATAAATACAGGTTCCTATTCGCAGGCGGTGGTACGGGCGGACATTTATTTCCGGCTGTGGCAGTTGCGGATAAGATTAAGTCTCTTATCCCTGAAGCTGAAATCTTATTTATTGGTACAAAATCTAAAATTGAAGGTAAGGTTGTTCCTGAACTCGGTTATAAATTTTGTTCAATATGGATCAAAGGATTTGCAAGAAAATTCAACGCAGAAAATTTATTATTTCCAATAAAGTTAATTGTTTCAATAATTCAATCAATAATAATTAATATGAAATTCAGGCCAATAGTAGCAATAGGATCAGGTGGGTATGTCTCCGGTCCTGCTATTTATGGTGCTTCACTAATGGGAGCAAAAATTATTTTGCTTGAGCAAAATAGTTATCCGGGTGTTACAACCAGGTTATTGGAAAAATATGCTGATGAAGTACATATCAGCTTTGATGATTCAAGAAAGTATTTCAGGTTTAACGAAAAACTGCACTTAACCGGCAATCCTGTTAGGGAAAGCTTGAAGAGAGTTTCTAAAGCGGATGCTGCAGGATATTTCAACCTGTTAGCAGATAAAAAGACCCTACTGGTTCTGGGCGGAAGTCTCGGAGCCGCAGCCATTAATCAATCTGTTGCATCTGTTGTTAAAGGATTTGAAAAAGCTGACTTACAGGTAATATGGCAAACCGGGAGGAATAGTTTTAATGCCTTTAAATCATTTGAATCTGATAAGGTTAGAGTTTTTCCATTTATTGAAAAAATGGATATAGCTTACTCTGCTTGTGATCTTCTGCTTGCTCGTGCAGGAGGCATAACGATAGCAGAATTCCTGACGCTGGCGATTCCCTGCATCTTGGTTCCATCCCCCAATGTTGCGGAGAATCACCAGTATTATAATGCAAAATCCTTATCGGATAAAGGCGCAGCATTGCTGATCGATGAAAAATTCTTGAAGGATTCAATTTTTGATAAAGTAATCTCATTAATAAATGATGAAAAAGGTTTGGCAACTTTAAGGGACAATGCACAAAAACTGGCCAGACCGGAAGCTGCTGCTATTATCGCACAAAAAGCAATTAGGTATGCGGAATCAGTATGAGTAATGAATCAATGAATCAGAATATAAAGTTCAAATATAAAATGTCGTTTTACTATGTGTCGACAATTATTTACTTCGTTGCATTTTTGCTCTACGTATTGATTCGTGGTGAATTTGTTGAAGGTTCATTCAAACTTATAACTAAAGATCCAATAATTTATTTCTTCGGTATTATAGTTATGATATCGCTTTTTAGTCTGTTGTTTAATTTATATAAAAGCAGATACTTGGAGTTTGGGAACGCCAGCATAACACTCGGTGATCGTTTCAGAGTTAGAGAATTCAGGTTTGAGAATATTAAAAGAATGAAAATTTCACCTTTGAAGAAGGATGATAAAAATGGTGCTTTTAAAATTGTCAGGCTTAAGTTAAAGAACAGAAGGCGTCTGCTGGTAGTAAGGCCTTATGATTATGAGAATGGGGAGGATTTATTAAAAAGGTTCCAGGAATTAAAATCGGAATTAGAGAAAACTGATGTTTAAGAATATTAAAAAAGTACACTTTGTTGGTATTGGCGGTATTGGAATGAGCGGAATTGCAGAAATTCTTCTAAGCCGTGGATTTGAAATTTCGGGATCTGATAAATCTTTGAGCGAAATTACCAGCAGGTTAAGTGAACTGGGAATTAAAGTTTATGAAGGGCATTCACCTGAAAATTTAAAAGATGTTGATGTGCTTGTTTATTCTTCTGCCGTTTCCCGCGATAACCCTGAAGTGAAAGCTGCTGCAGAAAGAAAAATACCGATTATAAAAAGATCCGAAATGCTTGCTGAATGTATGAGAATGCAGTATGGAATTGGAATAGCTGGAACTCATGGCAAGACAACTACAACATCAATGGTTGGATTGACGTTAACTGAAGGGAAGATCGATCCAACAATTATAGTCGGTGGAAAATTAAGCGGACTTGGCGGTACAAATGCAAGACTTGGAAAAGGTGAATTTATCGTTGTTGAAGCTGACGAATTTGACAGAACATTTTTAAAGCTGACTCCCGCCATTGCAGCCTTAACGACTCTGGAAACGGAGCATCTAGATACCTATAAGGATCTGGATGATATAAAATCAGCCTTTATTGAATTTGCCAATAAAGTGCCTTTCTATGGTTTTATAGTGCTTTGTATGGATGAACCTGCATTGCTGGATATAATTCCACAGATAAACAAAAAGATTATTACCTATGGTTTAACTACTCAGGCAGATATAAGAGCAATAAATATTTCGCATAGTGAATTTTCAAGCAAATTCACTATAAAATATTTTGGTAAAGAATTGGGCGACATCACATTAAAAATTCCTGGTCTTCACAATGTGAAAAATTCGCTGGTTGCCGTAACAATTGCATATGAGCTCGGGATTGATTTCAAAACAATTAAACGTGCCCTCGAATCATTTTCAGGAGTGTACAGAAGATTTGAAGTGAAATATAACAAGGAGATTTTGGTAGTTGATGATTACGCCCATCATCCAACTGAAACCACCGTGGTTCTTGCTGGAATTAGAGCAGGGTGGGACAGAAGATTGGTTGTGGTCTTTCAACCACATCTTTTTTCAAGGACAAAGGATTTTTACCAGGAATTCGGAAGATCATTTTTAAATTCTGACGTTTTTATATGCACGGGTATTTATCCTGCAAGGGAAGAGCCAATCGAAGGAATATCAGGAGAATTAATTTCGAATGCAGCCAAAAAATTCGGCCATAAGAACGTCATTTATGTAGATGATAAAAATGATGTTCCAAAAGTTTTAAATGAAATAAAGAAAAGCGGCGATATAATAATAACTATGGGTGCCGGTGATATCTGGAAGCAGGGTGAAAGATTTGTTGAGTTACTTAGAAAATCAGCTTAAATGCGTGAGAGAAATAGTAAAATAATTGGCGTTTTGATCTTTTTAATTTTATCAGCGGGAGTACTTTATTTAACGTATTACGCCCGGAGAGGGATAAATAGAGGAGAAATAAAAATGATAGGTATAACAGGGAATAATTTATTAAGCGCTCACGATTATCTAAAGTTTGCGAAGCTTGATGACACAAGTACCTATTCAGGTTTGAAACTGCCTGTAATTTATGATCGGATTATGAAGCATCCATATGTAGCAAAAGCAGATGTTGAATATGACGGGGTATCTGAAGTTAATATTGATATAGTTGAAAAAACATTGAAAGCCGTACTGCTTAAATCCGGTGAACCAATGTTTATCACCGATAAATTTGAGTTGCTGCCGGTGCTTGATGGTACAAAATTTAATGATCTGCCTGTAATAAGTAATCCACCTGCTGATGAATCGTATAAACCATTATCCGTATTAAATGATGATGATATTAAACAGGCCTTTGAAATTATAGATGCAGCAAAACTGACCAATGAAAGCATATTCAAACATCTGGCTGAAATTAATTTAAGACAGGGCGGAGATATTGTTCTCACCTTTTCGGGAATAAAAACGCCGGTCATTTTTGGCAAAAACGGTGCAGCTAAAAAAATGGTGTACCTTGATATTGTCTGGGATGATATGATCTCGGGAAAAAACTTAATGAATAACAATGAATACATCGATTTGAGATTTGCAAATGAAATCTATGTCGGCAAATCAGAAAATACAGGTTTGAACTAATGAAAAAAAATATCATAGCTGGTCTGGATTTAGGAACAACCAAGGTCTGTGCGGTTATAGCTGAGAAAACTGAGGAAAACAAAATTAATGTACTTGGTTTTGGCGTTGCTCCTTCTGAAGGATTGCATAAAGGACTGGTTGCCAATATCAGCAAAACCGCTGAAGCAATTAAGGAGGCAATTTCGATTGCTTCAAATAGAGCTGGAATAGAAGTGAAAGTTGTAAATGTTGGCGTAGCGGGAGAACACATAACAAGTATGCGTCACAGAAACTATGTAACAATTACAAGTGAAGAAAAAGAAATAACAAAATCTGATCTAGATAGACTGGAATCTGATGTAAGAACAATAAGAATTCCATCTGACAGGCAGATACTTCATATTATCCCGGAGGAATTTTCAGTTGATCATCAGGGTGGAATTGAAAATCCCATCGGAATGTCCGGTTCAAGACTTGAAGCTACTAATCATATTGTTCTTGCATCTATTCCTGCAATCCAGAACATTAAAAAATCAGTTGAAAGAGCCGGATTGCAGGTGCAGGATTACATATTGCAGCCAATTGCATCAAGTTCATCGGTTCTGGAAGAAAGCGAAAAGGATCTTGGTGCTGCATTGATCGATATTGGTGGTGGAACAACAGACATCGCAATCTTTCATAAAAAAGCGATTAAGCATACTAAAGTGATCGGTGTGGCCGGAAATCAGGTTACTAATGATATAAGAGAGTCTCTTGGTGTAGTTACTGAAGAAGCGGAAATGTTAAAACGCGATTATGGCTATGCTACTGAAAGTGCAATAATTAAAGAAGAAGATATATTGATAAGAGGGGTTGGAGCCAGAGGCAATACAAAAATTCCGATCAGTTTGTTGACACAAATCATAAGCCTCAGAATGCGTGAACTTTTCGGATTAATCGATAATGAATTACGAAGTGCGGGTTTCAAAAATAAAATTAAAGCGGGAATTATTTTAACGGGTGGCGGAGCATTACTAAAAGGCTGTAGTGAGCTGGCTGAAGAAGTATTCGGATTACCAACCAGAATAGGTGTCCCGCAGGAATTAGGAGTCGGTTTATCAAATGAAATCGAAAGCCCGGAATTTGCTACTGTAGCAGGACTTATACGTGGAATTCCAGGTGGAAAGTCAAGCGAATATCAAACTTTAATAAAAACTAAAAACGCAAAAGGCAAAGGCAAGGTTTTGGACGTATTTAAAAGAATACAGGAATTTTTTGATGAATTATAAATTAATTTCTACAATAAGGAGGTAACTATGTCGCGATTTGCAACCTTAGATAGGGACAATTCATTGTCAGCTATTCTAAAAGTAGTCGGAGTCGGTGGCGGCGGATGCAACGCCATCGAAAGCATGATTAAAAGAGGTCTGGTTGGTGTTGAATATGTTGGTATCAATACGGACTCGCAGGTTTTGAACAGCAGCAGCGCAACCCACAAGATTCAGGTCGGTACTACGATTACTCGCGGTCTTGGTGCGGGAGCCGATCCCAATGTTGGAAGAAAGGCGCTCGAAGAGGATAGAGAAAGGCTTGCAGAAGTCCTATCTGGAAGCGACATGGTTTTTGTAACCGCTGGTATGGGAGGCGGTACCGGAACTGGCGGGGCCCCTGTCGTCGCATCAATTGCTCAGAGCGTTGGCGCCCTGGTAGTTGGTATTGTCACTAAACCATTCAGGTGGGAAGGTAAAAAAAGAATGTTGAATGCTGAACAGGGTATACAGGAGCTGCGTCAGCATGTTGACAGCTTGATTGTAATTCCCAATGAAAGACTGTTGAGCATTCTTGATAAAAACATAAATGCATTCGCAGCTTTCGATAAACCGAATGAAGTTCTTTATGAGGCTACTAGAGGAATCGCAGATATCATAACAGTCGAAGGCCTGATAAATGTTGACTTTGCGGATGTTCGATCAGTTATGAATCAAAGTGGAGAAGCTTTGATGGGATGCGGAATTGCAAGTGGTGAAAACAGGGCAATCGAAGCAGCACAGAAAGCTATTTCAAGTCCGTTGCTTGAAGGTATCAACATTAAAGGCGCTAAGAGCGTTCTTTTGAATGTTACGGGATCAAGCAACCTTACCATGCAGGAAATTAATGAAGGTAACAACGTTATATTTGAAGCAGCCGGTGAAGAAGCGAATGTTATTTTTGGATGCGTTAGAAAAGAAGAAATGAATGATTATGTCTCTTATACAGTAATTGCAACTGGATTCGATTCTGCTCAAGGATACAAAAAAGCAAAAACTGAAGAGCCTAAACCTAAAAAACAGAGTACTCCTTTTAGAGGTGGATTTAATTTCCTCGGAAATGAAGAAATAAACAAAGAAGACCTCGATATTCCTACTATCATCAGGGTAAAAGGAGCTAATACTCCTATTGATCCGCCGGAAGAGGAGGAAACTCCTGAAAGTGGATTTAAATTTGAATCATCCCGTTATAACTGGGCGAAAGATAAGGCTGAAAAGAAAAAGGAAGAAGAACCGGAAAACCATAGTAATGATGACGATGAAGAGGACAGCTCTTCATTTCTAAGAATGATTATGGATTAGCCTGTAAGTTAACATTGTAAGTGATGAGTAGTTTTAATAATTACTCATCACTTGGTCTTGATTCCAGATAAATATTATCATCATTATCTATTCTTATAATTATTCTGTTTGGCCGGCAGCAGATTCTGCAATCTTCAATGAAGTCATATCTTTTATCAACGGTAAGATCAACCCATACAGAATTGTGCTCACCACAATACTGGCAAATCCATATAAGATCTTCGTCTGTAGTAAACATTGTTGAATAGAAGAATTATTTGTTGAAGGGAATGTAATAATATTAAGCAGATAGTAAAGGCTATAATTTTTTGCTTGTTTAACTTTTAATCAATAAAATATATTATTACTTCATATTTGTGAATTGTGTTGGAAAATCAAAATTTCCTTCCCGCACCAGTTTAATTACTGCCTGCAGGTCATCAATTTTGGGAGCCTGAACTCTGATTTTTTCATCCTGAATCTGAGCATTTACTTTTAATTTTGAATCCTTGATAAGAACCGTGATCTTTTTAGCATTTTCTTTTGATATTCCGCTTTGAAGAAGGATCTTTTGTCTTAATCTTCCACCTGCCGCAGCCTCAGGCTCTTCATATTTTAACGCTTTTATTGAAATTCCTCTCTTAATAAATTTTGACTGAAGAATATCAATGCTTGCTTTTCTTGAATAGTCGTCTTTCGTGTTGATATTTAAGAGCTTATCCTTCTTGTTTAGCTCAATCTCAGTGTGAGAATCTTTCAGGTCATACCTCTGATGAATTTCTTTAATGGCCTGGTTAACTGCATTATCTACTTCTTGGAAATCAATTTCAGAAACAATGTCAAAAGTGTGATTTTGTGGCATTATTGTATCCCTGCAACTTTTTTTTTGTCGGGGTGATAGGATTC
>CAYPNM010000015.1:17838-26219 GCA_964412105.1 uncultured Ignavibacteriaceae bacterium
TTTTGTGGCATTATTGTATCCCTGCAACTTTTTTTTTGTCGGGGTGATAGGATTCCTCCAAAGGAGTCCCTTTGGGAGAACCTGCGACCTCTGTGTTACTTTTATTAAAATATTCGTCGGGGTGATAGGATTCGAACCTACGACCTCTGCGTCCCGAACGCAGCGCTCTAGCCGGGCTGAGCCACACCCCGTATTAAATTTCTACTGTCCAAATTTAATGTTACCGCCTCTATTATACAACCTTAAGTTAATAAGCTTGGTAATGTTAAATATTTTTTGTGTTTAATTACGGCTTCTAAAAATAGGTATATTAAAAATCAGCAGGGATTGAATTTGAATTGCTCATTTTTTAAGGGTTTAGCGGATTTGAAGGCGAGAAAAAATGATATCTAATTTTAACTATTCCTTTTGCCTAATCATTTATTTTATATCCATTCCCCCAGTTGCATTGCATATTGATGATCAGTTTAACTATCCTCCTCTATAATATTCTCGAAAAGTTAGGTAAAGCAGGCTTGTTCGCCGAAGTCTTCATTTTATTTTTGAGATTTATAGTGATTGGTGAAACCATACTCTATTATAAAAATTTGGAAAAATTGGACAAACCTGCCGATATAAGAAAAATGAAATATGTTATTGATTTTAATAAAATAATTTTTGATTTTAATACCAGTTGGTAGTCGTCCCTTAATTTTCAAATAATATTTTTTAGTTAAACCGTGTCAAAGAGGTTCTCCCCTGCCTTTTTGACAGAAGCGGTTAAGCCCGCCAATCTCCCTTTTGGTGGGCTTTTAATATTATTTATTTTATTGACAACCAACAGGGTAATTAAGGTGGTTTATAAGAAAAATTATCTTGAGGTTAAAAAATTATGAATTGGCATAAAGTTATATTGAATAACGAACAAAGTTTAAGGAAGAAAGAAATATTAGGATTATTTTATGATTATATGCTGCATAGAAGCGAGCCTGTAATCGGCTCTGGATTAGCGATCTTATCAAACTTTTGGGATTATATGAGTACTACTCTTTATTTCTCTCCCAACTTTTCAATATTGCCCGAATTGAAAGCATTCCTGGAAGCATATGAAGCAGAAACCTGCTTATTACCTGCAACCGGAGACATTAATTTCATCTCCGGAGACCGGCAATTTGCAAAACAATACCTTCGCTATGAAAAATAATGTCAATTAATTCTTTTGTTAAAAGAATGGGGAAATTGATATTAAACTATTATCATTTTTGTCAGTCTTTATTTTAATATTCAGATATTTTGTAATAAATTTAATCCCGAAAGATTCTTACTTTCTTTTAAAGGAACAGAGCCAATAAGCAGGGAGAGAATTATTGGATATACAATCACTGAAACTGGCTTATTTTTCACCTACCGGGACAACCAGATCGATCGTTCAGGCTATAGCGCGCGGTATTGATATAAATACTGCGGAACAGATTGATGTCACAAACCCGGATATGCGAACGAAACAGTTGCAAACCTCCCGGAATGATTTGCTTGTGGTAGCTGTACCTGTTTACATCGGAAGAGTGCCGGCTTTGTTGACCGAATGGCTGCACGGTATTAAAGCCGATAGTACACCCGCTGTATGTATCGTCGTTTATGGAAATCGTGCTTATGACGATGCACTTCTTGAGCTTAGGGATATTTTGATAGAACGTGGATGTATACCGGTCGCCTGTGCGGCATATATCGGGGAACATTCCTATTCCAGCTCCAGAACTCCAATAGCATTAGACCGTCCTGATGTAACGGACTTAAAACACGCAGATTTATTTGGGCGCAAGATAAATGAAAAACTGCTATCAATTTCATCGGTCGGTCAAATTTCTGACATAAATATTCCCGGCAACTTTCCGTACAAAGGAGATAACAAGTTATGGAGTGTCGATTTTATAGAAATTAATGATGAGTGTATACAATGCGGCACTTGTGCAGAATTGTGTCCTGTGGATGCCATCGATTCAGAAGACAGTAATTTGATTGATAAGGGAAAATGCATCACGTGTTGTGCCTGTATTAAGAATTGCCCGCAAAACGCCAGATCAATGAAACCAGGTCCGGTCAAAGATGCTGCAATGCGGCTGCATAATTTATATAAAGAAAGAAAGGAACCGGTATTCTATTTTTAGATTTATGGGGAAAATAGATCCGACCGCAGATAATAAATTTGGGGCGGCGGGAGGAGGAGTAGCGGATAGTCTGTTAGCGTACAGCATATAGTTTATATGTATGAAAATTACTTGTTGTCTTATTGTCTGTTCTTTATTAAGTTGATGTTACAAATAGTTAAGGGGCCCTCCATTTGGCATTTCCTGTAAGGGGAGCTTGCAGAAAAGAATAAAAACCTGAATGAGCGATGGATGACATAAATGCTAAGCATATTATATAAAAAAGGATTTTCGGCAAAGAATAAAATAGTTTCATTTTTGATCGTAAACTAACAACGGAAAATAGTAAGTTGTAAAAGTTACGAGGTATAATATGAATTGCAAAATAATGCTAGCAGGCTGTTTGCTTTTTGCGGCAGGCTGTACATCCCGTGATGAGATAAATCCAATTTATGTACCGCCTAATAATCAGCCCCCGATTATTCAGGACTCAACACAACTTACCGATGAAATCGTTCTTCAGGCTGTATATTCAAATTATAAATATCCTGCAGGGTTTTACCAGGAAGATTTACAGGGAGGCAGCACTTATTATGAAAATACTCTAAGCATTCTGCCGATAAATGACCGGGTGCCTCACGCTTATGAGCTCTCAACAGACAGCCGTGATCAGGCATTTGCGTGGTCGGAATCCACAAGTGTAAATAGCTCTTATTACCGGGAACTTGTATCAGAAAGGCAAACAGAAAAATATTTTGAGTTTCGGCGCGTCTGGGGTGAAGACCCTAACGACATTGTGCTTAGCAGGGTACACAAAGCAAGCTATCTGGATAGATCAATGTACGATCGATTCAATGGCGGAGACACAATAGGTATTTTTAAGAAGTCGGAGATTAATACTGCAACGGTAAAAGAGCTTATTGAATATTTATGGTTTATTGGAAGTCACGAAACCGGTGGATCTAAAGTGCTTTGTTCTTACGTAATAGATGACGGAAGCTTTGTTAAATATATCCTTTTTTACACATCAGTCTCCTATGGTGATTGGAATATGAGCGATAGGATTAATCTTATGCGAGGCTCTTATTTGGTAGAGAAATCGTCCGGAGTAATTACTAAATCAGATAATATTTTAAGAACTATATCAGGAATGAGCCATTAACATTTAAATTATGAAAGAGCAGTGATTATTTGATATAATTAGCTAAAGATGATTTGTTATAAGTAATAGTAAGTTTTACCACAAGGGAGAGTAAATGAATAAATTATTTTTATCATTATTTCTGATATTTACCATCTATTCTCTAAATACAGCTGCACAGGAGAATGATTTATCAATCTTAGTAAAGTTTGGTCAATCAGATTATCAATCCTTTCTTTCAAGAGATAAAAGTCCCAATTACTGGGACAATGGCCTACAATTTTCAGTAGGGATTGAAAAACGTCTAAGCTCATCTTTTTCCATTCAGGGATTATTCGGCTATTCTGTTCAAAGTTTTGCCGAAACATTTATGTATGCAAAAGTAAACGATGCGAACAACAGGATCTATGATTTTATGAGTAATATGAAACTAAATATTGGGATATTTTATTTTATTGGCGGGGCAGGCCTTTCTTATCAGAAAAGCGATGCTGTCAGGTATCTAGATTTAGGCTATCACGTAGTTTCTGTTGCGGCTTCTTCGCCAGTATTATTTGCAGCTAAAGAAAAACTCATATTTGCTGGCTTACTAGGATTGGGATTGGATATTAACATTTACCGGCAAATTAATTTAATTACTGAAGCGGATATGAATATGCGAGAATATACGGGGACATCCTTGTTAGTAGGGGTTAAATATTCTTTATAAAAAGTATAAAAGGTATAACCAGGAGCTCACCCCGACCGCTGATTGTAAATTCGGGGCGGCGGGGCAATTACAGAATCAGCTTATGCTAAAGTAAAGAAAATTAATTTATAAAATACAGGAGAGATGAAATGGGGAATAAGCCCTTTAGAGCCAGTATGCTTTTTGCATTAACATTTTTTGCGTTCAACTTTTTATACTCACAAACGTTTGATCTTCAATATATTCCCAAAGATGAAAAGCAATTCGGCCTTAGTTACTACCGGACATTCTATAAAAACAGCCCCTACATATCGACTTCAACAAGTGTATATCAATTATATTTAGATGTCTCGGTTGGTTCGAAATTAAATTTAATCGGAGACATACCGTATATAAGTACAAGCTATAGTGCTAATTATGGCTTCAGTGAAGGCAGCTATTACGCGAATGGCCTTGGTAATATATTCATAGGATTGCAATCAAACCTGAGTTCAGGCGAGAATAGTAAGAATATAATTACCTTCGGCTTGTATTTGCCGACGGCTTCAGAAGATGCTTCCTATAATGGAATGGTATCGGATTTTTATTATATGTCAAAATATATTCCAAATTCAATTGGAATATATTTTAATTATGCATTTCATAAACGAAATATGGAAGGTCTTGATTACGGATTGGAAATAGGTCCCAATATAATTTCTCCAACTAAAAGGAATAATGCAACCACCGAATTTTTTGCGCATTATGGAATAATTACCGGTTACCGGATAGATCAATTTTCTTTGAATCTGGAATTTGTTGGAAATGTAATTATATCTGGAGAAATTCAGGAATTCTCAGATAGGTTTATAAATATTTTGAATATTGGTGCACAATGGATGGGACCTACGGTGACACCGAAGATTTTTTATAAAATTTATTTAAGAGATACAATAAGACAAACCGTTGATGGAGTACTAGGTGTGGGAGTTAATTTATCAATTAATTGAAAATAAAAACCGGCATATAAATGAACGGCTAAATCCGACCTCTGATAATAAATTTCTGACGGCGGGTTAATTGTTCCAGCTTTGAATTATTACATATATTAATCAAAATATCGAGGGGTAATTTATGAAAGAGTTAAAAAATAATTTCACCATAATAGTAAGTTTGCTTAGTGTTATCATTATTATAACAGGATTTATTTTTATTCCCTCGCGGAATAAAGCTGAAGTAAAACAATCAAAAGCAAATATTAACATTGCTTCCTCCGGCTTGGCATTTGTTTGTCATGCTTCACATAACTTCATTAGTGTAATTGATATAAAAACAAATAAAGTTGTTGATACTATAACCGCTGGAGAAGGGACTGTCTGGTTCACATTATCCAAAGACAGAAAAACTGCTTACGCTGCAAACTTTCAATCTAATAATATTTCGATCATTCACACTGATAATCCTAAAAATAGTGAAATTGTTGCGGTCGGCAAAAATCCTATGTGCATTTGTTTGGCTGCGGATGAACAGTCAGCATTAATTAGTCATCAATCCCAGGATGGATTATGGTTTATGAATATAAAAACTCATCAGGTAACAAAAAAAATAGGTGAGGGAACCGGATTAATGCAATTGACAAAAGATGGAAGAAAAATATATCAACCCGCGATATTTCGGCCTTATGTTCATGTAATTGATCCGTATAAACAAATAATTTCTAAAAGCATTTATGTCGGTGGACGTCCCTTAAATATTTATTTCACGCCGGATGGTAAGTATGCCTATGTTACTAATTATGACCTTAATGAAGTCCAAATTATTGACACCAAAACCGATAGTGTTGTAAATAAAATATCTAATATAGATGGACCGAGAGGTATAGCAGTTTCTCCTGATGGTAGATATGTTTTAGTTACAAATGTTATCTTAAATAAGGTGACAGTGATTGATGTAAAAAATAATTTCGTTGTGAAGAAAATATCTGTTGATAAAATGCCCACTGACATTGCTATCACTAAGGATGGGAAATATGCTTACGTAACTAATCAAGGTTCCGGTTCCATAGCAGTAATTAGTATCGATAAATTGGAAGTTATTAACAATATCGAAGTGCCTGATAATCCAATATCAATTTATTTGTCAGAATGATTTTAGGAATATTTATGTAAAATAGCCCAACATTAGGCTCACCCGACCGCTGATTATAAATTTGGGGCGGCAGGAATTTGTAAAGCCATTATATTGCTAAGTAAATTTGCTATATCAAATTGAATAGAGGGGGAATATGAAAATATACAGTCTGGTTATAATCAGTGCTTTGCTAAGTTTTAAGTCATTTGGGATACAAAAATATAACGATGATATTAAAAATAGGCCTTACTTTCAATTACAAGGGATTCATCTAGATATTACATCTGCAATATTCATTATGGATTTTTCTATATCTTCAGATTTTGAAATTTACAAAACTCATATACAAACATTCGGGCTTCAACCTGGATACAGTTATCTAATAGCTGGCGACGCTTCAGCAACAGAATATGGTTCACCGTTTCAAGACATAAATTTACTAGCCTATTCATCAATTGGCTATGATAAACCTATTACTACTCAATTATTAATTGGTTATGCTTATAGAATTAGTAGTAAGTCATATGCAAAAGAATATCCAGTTAGTGGGTTAAAATATGGCATAAGCTTTATTTTTAATTTGAATAAATATTTCAAAATTTATGTAAAGTACAGTGCTTTATCTAGTTCCGCAAGTTATGGTATGTCCGCAGTAGGTTTAGGCTTTTCATTTGGTTGGTCAAGATAGAATTATTTAAAATGTAAAATACAATATAAGCTTATATTTAACCCGACCGCTGATAATAAAATTGGGGCGGCATCAGTAGCAACACTGCTATATGAGAAGGATTATATTTTCAGTGCCCATAATTTCGGGGCAAGTTTTTTAATAGCACCCACCACTATAAGTGTCATAGTTCCTCCAAACAGAACCGACGGAATCAGACCGATTAATTTAGCTGCCAGACCGGATTCGAATGAACCAAGTTCGTTGGAAGAACTAAGGAAAACTCCATTGACGGCAGAAACTCTGCCTCGCATTTCATCGGGAGTGAGAAGCTGAATTATCGTTGCTCTTATTACCACGCTTACGTTATCGAATACTCCGCTCAGAAAAAGCAGAAATAAGGAGAGGTAAAGGTTCTTGGAAAGCGCAAAAAGAATAATTGAAACTCCGAAACCAAAAACGCATAACAAAAGATTTCTGCCTGCATTTTTGAAAAACGGGTAGTGGGCTTGATAAATAGACATAATGATTTCTCCAACAGCAGGGGCTGCACGTAAAAATCCGAGCCCTTTTGCTCCGATATGTAAAACACGGTCGGCAAAAATAGGGAGTACCGCAACCGCCCCTCCAAAGAAAACGCCGAACATATCAAGTGTGATTGCACTCAGGATAATTTGATTCTTGAAAACAAATTTTAGTCCTTCAGAAAGACTTTTAAGTACCGATTCATTTGTTTTTTGTTCAGGAGGAGGCTTTTTTGTTACCATTGCGAAAAATACAAATCCTGCCAGGCTCAATACAGCAACCGAAAAATATGCCGTTCCGACTCCGAAGAATCCATAAAGCAAACCGCCGGCAGCAGGGCCGCTCACCTCAGCAGTTTGCCACGCCAGAGCATTCCACGTGTAGGCATTTCCATATAACTGACGCGGAACAAGCTGTGCGGCAAATGCAGTCTGCGTGGGGGACATAAAACCTCTTGCAAGACCGGTAATTACAATGACAATGTAAATGGGAAAAACTCCGTGATGTAAAAGAACTGTGTGGAATAGAGTTGATATTAAAAAAAGGGCTATTGCACAAATAAAATAAACGATGTTCGCTATAAGAATAATTTCCTTGCGGCTGACCCTATCTGCAACATAACCGGCAAAAAGTGTGACGCTTAAAAATGGCAGAGCTTCTGAAAGCCCGATTAAGCCCAGTGACAGTGCATCGTGTGTGATTTGGTATATTTGCCATCCGACAATAAGGGATTGCATTTGTATGCCGAACGTTAATAAAAAACGTGCACTTACAAACCGCCTAAAATCAGTTATTCTGAGAGATGCATAAGCGTCGGAAGTGTTTTGCTCGAAATTCATTTAATCCGAAATAAAAATCCAAATATAATAGTTTTTAAGGTTTTCGGAGAATAATACAGCACTTTGGTCTACGCTTAAATCCCTATAATTTTTTTATGTATTCAGCAGACCAATAAAAGCATTTCATCCCCGCTTCCCTTAAACTCTGCATATTATAAATAAGATATAATTATTCCGAATACCGTGCACAAAAACTCGGCTGCCTGTTTCTTTCACTTGCAAATTAATACAGTGAAAATCTCCGAATTCCATTTAACATTTGTTAGGCCTCCAACTGGCCTTTAAA
>CAYPNM010000015.1:26319-67758 GCA_964412105.1 uncultured Ignavibacteriaceae bacterium
GGCCTTTAAACAGCCTTTAAAGAGCCTCTAAACTGCCTGTAACCCCTAATTAAGAAAGTTCGTTTTTGGCCTCTATTAGCTGCTGGTTCACTTGCAAAAATATACAGTGACATTACTTCAATTTTTTCTTACTCTGTCTCAGGGTTATTTAAGAACCCGTTTTTAAGAATAAAAAAAGGAGCTGCTATGACAAAGTTATTAACACAGCATATTGAAAATTTCCATGGTGAAATTGACGGTCAGCTTGCAATGGCTGAATTAGCCCTGCTGCTATATTACTGCCTTCGTCTCTTTGATGCTGAACAACATTCACGGTTTTTTATTTCTCTATTGAGTTTCCATATTATTAAAAATTTTTTTACAAATTTATCAATTGCGCCTTTACTTTTTAATGACTTTGATTTATGTTTACTCAAATTAAAATTAACCTTTAAATCTATCCGGAGAGATAGGAAAGGAAGTATGAAATCAAAAAATATCAAATCAGTTTATAACCTCCACGGAGAAATCTTAGGAGGATTTTTTGTATATGGGCATTAAATCAAAAATAGTCGATTCAGAAGGGTTCACCAGGATCATTACAAGGATTTCTCACGAAATCCTTGAAAAGAACAAAGGTTCTAAGGACCTCGTCTTAATGGGAATGCGCACAAGAGGTGAATTCCTTGGCAAAAGAATTCAGGAAAAGATTAAAGAAATCGAAGGGATTGAATTACCATTTGCCATTATTGATGTAACTCTTTACAGAGATGATTTCAGAACAAGACTAAAACAGCCTGAGGTTTCGGTCACCAATATCACTTTTGATATAACAGAAAAGAATATAATTCTTATAGATGACGTTTTGTATACCGGAAGAACTGTCAGGTCGGCGCTGGATGCTATTATGGATCTTGGCCGCCCGAATACAATTCAATTTGTTGTGCTTGTGGATCGCGGTCATCGTGAGCTTCCGATCAAAGCGGATTATGTCGGAAAGAATATTCCGACTTCACTTAACGAAGAAATTAAAGTAAAAATGAGTGAAATAGATGGGGAAGATGCAGTTTATCTTATTGATTCAGAAAAATAATTCAGGAAAATATGCCTTTATCTAACCGACATTTATTAGGTCTGCAGGGGGTTCCGAGAGAAGATATTCAATTAATACTCGATACTACTAAAACTTTCAGAGAAGTTCTTGAAAGGCCGATCAAAAAAGTTCCTACTTTGCAGGGGAAGACGGTAGTCAATTTGTTTTTTGAGAATTCAACACGAACAAGAATTTCTTTTGAGCTGGCTGAAAAAAGACTCTCCGCAGATTCGATTAATTTTTCAGCTTCGACGAGCAGTGTAAGCAAGGGTGAAACTTTTAAAGACACCATCCGGAATATTGAAGCGATGAAAGTTGATATGGTTGTCGTTCGTCATTCTGCCGCCGGAACTCCTCAGTTTTTAACCCAGATTAGTAACGCGAATATAATCAATGCAGGAGATGGAATTCACGAACATCCCACTCAGGCTTTGCTTGATATGTATTCCATCCAGGAAAAGCTTGGGAAAATCGAAGGGCTCAAAGTCTGCATAGTGGGAGATATTGCACACAGCAGGGTCGCGCTTTCAAATATTTATGGACTCATTACGATGGGCGCGAAGGTAACTGTCTGCGGACCGTCAACTATGATCCCAAGGTTTATCCGCGATCTTGGGGTGGAAGTGATCTATAATATTGATGAGGCCATTCAGGAAAACGATGTTTTAAATGTCTTAAGAATACAACTTGAAAGGAAGGCGCGTGAGTACTTTCCCTCAATCAGGGAATATGCCACATTTTTCGGAATCACTGAAGAAAGACTGGAAAAAAACGGTAAAGATATTTTAATAATGCATCCTGGTCCTATTAACAGGGGTGTTGAATTATCTTCTGCAGTCGCCGATGGATTAAACCAAATAATTTTGAAGCAGGTCACTAATGGAGTAGCCATAAGAATGGCCGTGCTGTATTTACTGGGTACAATGAATTAATGGAATTGAAATGAAAGTAATCTTAAAAAATGTAAATATTCTGAACCCTGACCAGAAGCTTAACGAAAAAAATACAAATATTCTTTTAAGCGAAGGCAGGATAGTAAAGATTGGTGAATTAAATTCTGAAGATACCAAAGGTGAAATAAAGGAATTCGATTTATCAGGGAAATATATCGTTCCTGGATTTTTTGATATGCATGTTCATCTCCGTGAACCGGGAAGAGAAGATGAAGAAACAGTAATTACTGGCTGTCAGAGTGCAGCCAGCGGTGGTTTTACCGGTTTGGCCTGTATGCCGAATACTGAGCCGGCAATTGATTCAGCTGAGGTAGTTTCATTAATAAAAAAGCAGGCTGCTAATCAACTGGTTGATGTCTTTGTGATTGCCGCCGCTACTCTCGGCAGAAAGGGTGAAGTTATTACTCCGATGGCTGAATTAAAAGAATCAGGTGTGGTCGGATTTTCGGATGACGGCGTTGCGATTAAAACTGCGGCGATACTTAGACGCGCTATGGAATATTCAGGAATGTATAATCTCCCGATAATTGAACATTGTGAGGATGAAACTTTGGCAGGTGGGGCAATGAATGAAGGCGTAAATTCTACCAGGCTTGGTTTGCCGCCTGTTCCATCGGTAGCGGAAGATTTGATAGTCAGCAGGGATATTCTTATGGCTGAATACACAGGTGGTAAAATCCATATAGCACATATAAGCACAAAAAAATCTGTTGAAATGGTTCGGCAGTCCAAAAAGAATGGAATAAAAGTTACTGCCGAAGTTACTCCGCATCATTTTTCTCTGACTGATGATTATATCAGAACTTACGATACTAATTACAAAATGAATCCCCCTTTAAGGACAAAAGATGATGTTGAAGAAATATTAAAAGGCTTAAAAGACGGTACGATTGATTGTATAGCCAGTGATCACGCCCCTCATTCCGCGGAAGAAAAGGAAGTGGAATTTGAATTTGCACCGAATGGTATAATTGGACTTGAAACGGAGATTGGGGTCGCTTTAACCGATCTTTATCACAAAAAGGTCCTGACTCTCGAACAGTTAATCGAAAAAATGTCTATCAACCCCAGGAAAATATTGAACATCCCGGTTCCTAAAATTCAGGTTGGTGAAAATGCTAATTTCACTATTCTGGACCCTGATGAAGTATGGACGGTTGATCTCAATAAATTTAAGAGCAAATCACGGAATTCTCCTTTCAATAAAAGGCTGCTGACTGGCAGGGCTGTAGGGGTAATAAATAAGAATAATATGTATTTTGATGGCCAGTTTTTGGCTATTTAGTATACTTTATTTCATACATATCTTGTCTATTAAACTCTACAATAAGCTATTATATCATTTGATTATTTGCTAAAATAAGTCATTCCGGGCGGCATTCATTTTGACTTACTCTTATTGAAAACTTATGGTGATTAAAATGAAAACAAAAATACTATTATTAAGTCTTTTAACAGCTTTAACTTTTACTGCTTGTAGGGTTCATGTTAATGATGCTTATTATATGGATACAACTCCTCCGGCCCCTCCAACCGGTATAGTAGCGATAAACGGCGATAACAGTGTTGACCTTTCCTGGTATCCGAACAGGGAATCGGATGTTGCTGGTTATAATGTATATTATGCCTACTCTTATCAGGGTAAATATACTTTAATTGGTTCTACCGGCAAGACTTATTTCACCGATTACGGAGCGGTCAATGGTGATACTTACTATTATGCTGTTACCGCTTATGATTTCAATGGTAATGAAAGTGATTTAAGCTATGATGTAGTTTATTCCACACCTCGCCCTGAAGGATTCAATCAATCAATATTTGATTACAGGACTTATCCTGATCTTGGTGGATATTCATTCACAACTTATAGCACCGTACCGTATGATGATACAGAATCAGATTTCTTCTATGAGAATTACAACGGAACATATTATCTGGATGTATGGGACGATAGCGATATTCAGGATATGGGATACACAAATAGTATTTATGATATACCTTATGCTCCGACTTCTGGTTGGTCACCGTCTAAAGATGCCTTCGCAATTGCCGGCCATACTTATGTTATATGGACATGGGATGACCACTATGCCAAGATTAGGGTTAAGTCAGTTACATCAGAAGGAGTTACATTTGACTGGGCGTTCCAGTTGGTTGCCGGAAACAGGCAGTTGAAACAGACCAGCAAGCCAAAAGAGAGAGGAATACTGAAAAGTTCAATAACAAGATAAATTGAACTGCCGGATACTTTAATGGGAGTAAATCTATATAGATTTACTCCCATTTATTAAGTAAATTTATATAAGTGATGATTTTCGATGAAAAAAACATTAAGAAACATATTACCTATCACTTTTATCCTGTGCTTTTCTCTCTTTGCTCAAAATAAACCCCATAATTACAAAAACCCAAAGACTAGTAATCAGAAACTGATTAATCTTGGTGAGCAGGATACAAACACCTCTGTCAGAGAAAATAAAGTAATCAATTCAATAAAAAAAATTGAAACTGCAATTGCAAACAGAGATATAGAATCGTTATCTGACCACCTTGGATCGCAGACATATCTAAACCTCCCAAATGGGATAAGTGGTTATTATTCAGCTAACCAGGCTTATTTTGTACTGGATGACTTTTTAAAAACTTATAGGATAACTTCATTCAGCTTTGATGAAATTAATACTAATTCGAATACTCCTTTTGCTACAGGAAATTATGAATATGATTTGAAAGGTAATCGAAATTCAGCCAGAATCTATCTGCAATTGCGAAACACAGGCAAAGGATGGAAAATAAATCAAATCACTATAAATTGATTGAATGAATACGAGTTTTCTTAAGAGATTTGAGGACGATAGAAAATATTTTACTATCGTCCTTTTTATTTTAGCCCTGATCTTTTTAACGGGGATCTTTGCTCCCGTTTTAGTCCAAAATACCAGTGATAAATGGTCCGGCAAACTTGATGATAAAATCGTTGATATCCAGACATCGGTAAATTCAATATTCTCAGCAAAGGAATCCACACTTATTTCAGTTAAAAATGCACTTGCAAATAAAATCAGGTCGGCATTAAGTCAATCAAATTCAACTTACGGAACCTTAATAAAACTTATAAACGGTCCGCCTTATGAAAATTATTCAATAGAGGTGCTGGCGCCCAACGGTAGAATGATTGGCTGGAATGATAAAATTGCGGTAAAAACGGTTGATATTTTGCCCTTGTCGTTCCCTGCGGGACAGGTACATTTTTATCGTTCCGATCTTGTGACCTATCTGACCGTTACGGATACTTTACTTATTGATAATGATCAGTTCTATTTTACTGTCAGCACAGCTATTGAAAAAAATTATGAACTTCAGAACAATTACTATAAAGAAATAAATTTTACGAAGGAACTCTCAGATAAATTCTCTACGCAATTTTCGATAGAATACTCTCCTTTCGGGTCGCTGTCTCGGGATGGCAGAAAGTATTCTTTTGATCTGCTCAATAATAAAAACAATAAAATTGCAACAATCACTTTTCTAAAGCCTACACTCGAGACTGCACTGAATTCAATCAAAACCCTTGCTGCGCAAGTACAATCAGGATTGGTTTTCTTATGTATAATTTTTCTTGGAATAGGATTTAAGAGAGAATATAAATCTATAAAATCCAGGCTCCTGAGGTTTTTTATATTTGTTTTTTATTGTGCAATATTCAGAGCTGCTATATATCTTTTGAATTTTCCGGGCAGCCTTATAAACAGTTCAATAACTGATCCGGCTTATTTTTCATCGACTTTTGGTGGTGGAATAGTTAGATCGCCCGTAGAATTTTTTATCACAGCAGTTTTTTTACTGTTAATAGCAATTAAGGCATATTCGTTTTCGCTGGACTATTTCAAATCAGAGTCTGCTAACGACAGATTAAAGTATGTAAAGCCGCTTCTGGTCCTGCCCCTGATATTTCTGTTTTTTATCACGTTCAGATCATTGAATGCTTCTATCAGAAGTATAATTTTTGACTCTACTCTAAGGTATTTTAAAGAACCGAATCTGATACCTAGTTTCCCATCACTGGTGATGAGCTTAAATACCTTGTTGTTTAGCCTTTCTGTTGTGCTGATGTTGATAGTGTTCATTGTATTGATGGTAGAATTCCTTGGAATAAAAAATTCCAAACGGGCAGGGTTTTATTTTGTTATTCTGTTTGTAGTAATTGAAGCATTGGGGATTGGATATATTTTTATTCAAAATACACCGCTTATCACTCCGGTATTTAGCATTATAATTGTCGCGCTTATCTTCTTTGTAAGTTATATAGTCTGTCTAGTTGAAATTAGTATCCCTGCTTATAATTATGTTTTTGCTACCCTGATTGCTTCAGTGATATCAATAACTCTTTTAAACTACTTTAACCTTGAGCTTGAGAGAGAATCTCTCAAAACAACTGCTTTTGAAGTAAACAGGTCAAATGAGAACTTGTTGCAGTTCTTTTTAAATGAGACACTTTCAAATGCTGAGAAAGACAATCAATTAAAAAGATCCTTTTCATTATTGAGCACTAATTATTATGCGGAAGCGTTTATATTATGGAGTAACAGTCCGTTACAAAAGGAATCCCTCAATTCGTCCATAGTGATATTTGATAAAGACTTTAATGCAGTGGGCCATTTCTCGGTAGGTGTGGAAGATGATATTAAGTATTTGCAAAAATTAAAAGACAGTGCCTCTGATACTTTACAAATTTCCAGAGTTCAACCTGATAGCGGGAAGACTCTCTATATTGGCCTTGCTCCGATTAAGGAAAGGGGAATAATTATAGGGTATGTTTCAGCAGCTATTAATGAGAACATCCTAAATATTTGGGACAATAATATTCCTGAGTTCCTTCGATCCAATAAAAATATAATTAATTCCGTAATTGATCCCCAGCAGTTGATGATTTATGAGTTCTCTGATAATAATTTGACAAAGGTTTACGGGGACATTTATCCCTCACTTGATCAGATTAGGCCTATAATAAATGCCAAATTCTCATCTGACAACGAAGCATGGCTTAATCTGTTATTAAATAATGAGAACTATTTAACATATGCTTACAAAACTCAGGTGGATGGACAGACCAAATTAACAGCAGTCTCTGTTCTGGAAAAAGACATTTCCTGGAATCTGTATAATTTTTTCAAAATTTTCATTGTTCACAGCATATTTATAATCCTGCTGTTTATCATAATTTTTATTCTACAGCTAAAAAATTTCAAATACAGCTTCAGGACTCAATTGCTGATCGCATTTCTTGTTATTTCCATAATACCGGTTATTATTCTGGCTGTTTACAACAGACAGATAATAAAGGAAAAAACACAGGAGGCTATTTTAAAGGAACTAAACGTAAGATCCGATTTTGTTGAAAATCATATTCGGGTTCAAATCAAAAATGATAACGGGAAAGAAATAGATGATATCTTTAAACACGCCGGCAATGAGCTGGGGATATCGTTTTCCATTTACGAAGGGACTACCCAGATTTTTAATTCGAAGGATCAGTATTATAAAGCCGGCTTATTCAGTGAAAAGCTCGATCCGGAAGCCTACTACCAGATGGATTACCTTAATTACAGAGTATTTCTGGATAAGGAAAATCTGGACAATTATCCTTATAACATAATTTATAAAAAAACAGATATTAACGGGAGGAATTTTATTATTAGTGTAAATGATGCATTCAATAAAATACAATTATCATATTCAGTCGTCGATGTGGATGTCTTCCTTTTTGGTATCTATTCATTTGCAACTATCCTTATAATTATCTTAAGCACTTTTCTGGCAAACAGAATTTCCCTTCCGATAAGAAGGCTGACCAAGGCAACAGAATCTATAGCGCATGGTGATTTTAATGTCGAGATAAACAACAATCAAAAAGGAGAGATTAAAGATCTGCTTGATGGATTTAATTTAATGACAAGAGAGTTACAAAAGAATCAGATCGAACTGGCTGAACTGGAAAGAGAGAATGCCTGGAAGGAAATGGCCAAACAAGTAGCGCACGAAATCAAAAATCCATTGACGCCTATGAAGCTGGCTGTTCAGCAGCTTGTTATATCGTATAAAGAAAAGAATAAAGATTTCGATAAAATGTTCAAAAAACTATCAACTACACTTCTGAACCAGATAGAAAATTTAAGTCAGATTGCAACTGAGTTTTCTCGCTTCGCAAGAATGCCTAATTACAAAATGGAAGAAGTAGATCTTGTACCGGTAGTAAATGATACTGTAAACCTTTTTGTCGATGAAAATGTTGAAATAAACGTAAATACAAAATTAAATTACGCTAATGTCGAATCTGATAAAGTTCAGTTGCGGCGGTTAATTATAAATTTTATAAGAAATGCTATTCAGGCAAAATCATCAAAGATTGATATATCACTTGAGCAGTCTGATAAAAATATTAAAATCCTTATTTCAGACAATGGAACAGGTATACCGGAAAATTATCAGAGTAAAATATTTGAATCCAATTTTACTACTAAAGAAAAAGGTATGGGGCTGGGCTTGAAGTTAGCTAAAAGATTTATTGAGAGCTCAAAAGGTTCCATAGAGCTTATTGGATCTTCTGAGCTGGGTACTAAGTTTTTAATAACTATTCCGTTGTTATCATTTGGTACAGGGAAAAAGAGCTGATGACTATTCTTACCGAACACCAGAAATCGGCTCTTAATTTTGACCGGCATATTTCATTGACGGCAAATGCCGGTTCCGGTAAGACTTTCGTTTTGTCTAAAAGATACCTTGAGATTGCCCTTTCGCAAAAGTATCCTAACTTGAGAAACATTGCTGCAATAAGCTTTACTGATAAAGCCGCTGGCGAATTGTATAAAAAAATTGCCGGCGAGATTGAGGATAGACTCAAAATCGAAAAAGATTCAGGCATTAAAAGGAAATTAACAACAATCAGGAGACAGCTGGTTTCAGCAAATATTTCAACTATCCATTCATTTTGTATAGATATTTTGAGAGAATTTCCTGTCGAGGCAGGACTGGACGCTAATTTTTCGCCTATTGATGAACAACTATCCGATGAGCTGATTGAATTGTCTGTTGATGAGTTAATAAAATATGCATTTAGGGATAAAACCGATGAAGAAAGGATCAAGTATCTAATAAGAATTCTGGGATCAAAATCTATTTTTACAAGAGAGCTGATTTTCCTGATTAAAAAAAGGAAAAATGTATTTTCATTAGCTGATAATATATACGATAAAGATGCAAATGAAATTGCCGCATATTTTGAAGACCAATTTCTGCATTCAATTGATGAATTATTTTCAAACAGAATTCCCCATATAACTAAAACAATAGATCAAATTAATCTAGAAGTATTAAGCAAAAAAGCTGATAACAACCTGGCTGCTGACATATCTGCATTAATTAAAGGAATTGATGAAGAAAGAGACTTAATCGGAATAATAAATCTTTTGAATAAAATAGCCGGATTAGTTTTAACTAAGAACGGCACAATAAAGAAAAGAGGTTATTTAAATGGGAATCAACAGGAAACATTTTCATCGGAAATCATAGAAATAGAAGGTTTCTTTTCTGATCTAAAGAATATAGAAGTTCCTGAAAACCGTGAAGAGGTCAATTTAGAACTTGCACACATGGGCAAAACTTTAATCTATTTTTTTAATAAAGCCGTTGAAATTTATGATGGCAAAAAGAAAGAAAATGCCTATTTGGATTATGAAGACATACTTTTGTTTGTCCAAAGAATACTGGAAAATCCTTTGGTTTGCGATGCCATTTCGAAAAAATATCATTATATAATGATTGATGAATATCAGGATACTAATGAGATTCAGTATAATATTTTTCTCCCCATCCTTGATTACCTGAAGAAAGGAAATCTCTTTGTAGTTGGAGATGAGAAACAAAGCATATATATGTTTCGTGATGCTGAACTTGAAGTGTTTAATCGAACAAAAGATGATATTGATAAAACTATTGGCAAAAATAAATTATTAACACTTCCTGAAAGCTTTAGAATGGCGCCTGCAATTTCTCTGTTTACCAACAAATTATTCGCTAAGTTATTTGCAAACCCTGATGCGATGTTCAATGAAGTTTCATATACTGAGCTGATTTCGGCCAGCAATACTAAAACAAACGGATCAATTGAAATATTGCTGGCCGATAAAAACGAGGAAGAAGAAGATGGGATGGATAATGAAGAAGGGGAGAATGAGGAGGATGAGCTTATTGGAAACCGGATTCTAAAACTTGTCAGTGAAGAACAGGCGAAATTCAGTGATATTGCAATTTTATGCAGACGTAGAAAGGAGTTTAAGGAGCTTGAAAATACTTTTGTAAAATATAAGATTCCGTTTGTTGTAGTCGGGGGTAAAGGATTTTATCAGCGGCAATCAGTTTACGATATTTACAATTACTTTTCCTTTCTGCTCGATTATGATAATGATACCGCACTGGTAGGTACCCTGCGTTCACCTTTTTTTAATTTATCGGATTCGGTTATATATGAGATTTCACTGGAAAAGGGTGATAATTTCTGGAGTAAGTTCCGTAATTATAGTATTCGCAAAAAGGGTGTTGAAAAATATGTAAAAACTCTGGCAGAGAATATTAAGCTCTCAACAAGCTACGATTTAACTTCACTACTAAGGAAAATTCTGGATGAATCTCCGTTCATTGCAGTAATTGCTTCACGATCAAACAGCGCGCAGGAACTGGCAAATATTCGAAAACTCATAAGCTTAACAATTCATTTTAATTCTATGGGCTTCAAAAACCTGTATGATTATGTCTCATCATTGAAGGAGTCAATTAATCAACTTGAAGATGAAGCACAGGCAGTGGTAACTAATGAAGGTAATTCCGTTAAAATAATGACCTATCATCAGGCGAAAGGTTTGGAATTCAAAGTAGTGTTTCTTCATAAATCAGATGAACCTTTGAAAAAAGAGAGTGTCAAATCGAAAAGCATAAGTATAGATAAAAAGTTTGGCCTGCTGACTAAAGTTCCAGTTAATGATAATCTTTCATCAGAGTATCAAAAAGCTCCGGTTGTGGGAATTTATGATTTAATTGAAGCCAGGAAGAATCTGGCTGAATTTAAAAGACTCTTTTACGTCGGCGTTACCAGAGCAATTGAGTATTTATTCATTTGCGGTACAGGAAAGAAGGAGTATAATTATGATAATAATTCAATACTGGGAATGTTAAGCTCGGGACTCGGAATTGATTACAATTCTGGTGAATTTCAAATAAGCTCGAAACTAAAATTTGCAAAAGCTGAAGGGATCAAATTCACTACGAATGAAAAGGAAATAAGCACTACAATTAAAATTATAAAAAACATAGATAAAGTGTTTTCGGTAAATTCAGATGAGACGACTATTCCCTTGAATATAAAGTTTAATGCTCAGGTTATTAAAGATCAACCGGAAGGTGAATTCATCTCCGCTACTAAAGTAGCTGTCTATAAGCAATGCCCGTTGAAGTACCAATTGACCTATGAGTATGGATTTACAAAACTATTTAACAGTTACAAAACCTGGTTTACAGAGAAATCTTCACTAAATAAACGCTACAATAAATTTGAGTTTAACGATGCTGAATCAGCAATTGATAAAGAAATAACCACTGATGAAAAAAAGGAGAAGAATAATTTCTCGGATGTAAAAGGAAGGATAATTCATAAGCTTTTACAAAAAGAAATAAATAAAAGCGAGTGTGAAGCATTTATAATTGAAAGTCTGAAAAATGAGCTTGATGTTTTTGATTATACTGAGAAACTTTTATCTGAATTAAAAAGCGATATTTTAAGTGATGTACTTATATTTCTGGATTCGTCATTTTATAAAGATTTAGAATTATATAAGAACTTCAAGAATGAATTTGAGATCTATATAAAGGAAAATGACTATTTCCTTTATGGTATCATTGATAAATTGGTTATGGAAGAAGATAAATTCATTATTATTGATTACAAGACAGACGATATAACTGAACAGGAAATTAGAGAAAGAGCGGAAGCCTACTTACCGCAATTGGAATTTTATTCATATATTGTAAAGCGAATTTTTGATAAAAAGGGCGAAATTGAGCTTAAAATAGCGTTTATTAAGCATCCGGATATGGTTTTCAGCAAAACCGCCGCCATTACGGATTTCGAAAAAATCAGAAAAGAAATTAAAGAGATGGTAATTAACATCAGAGAAGGAAACTTTTCCAAAAACCTGGATCATTGCAGTAAGTGTCTTTACGCAATAAGACAGGAAAAATGTATAATTGGTAATTTAAATTCTTAATTAAGTCAGGGAAGAAATGAAAAGAATTATAACTCAAATAAAAAATATTGAAAGAATAGAAAAAGAACTGAAAAATAATTATGCCGGAGTAATTGCATTACAGCTTGACGAGGAAAGGTTTATGCAGATTCCAACTCCGTATCTATATAAAGACAAGAATATATATTTATTTTTTACACATAATGATGAAATTTATGATGAAATTCAGTTTGATTCAAATGTAGCCTTTACAATCGTCAGAGATATTAAAGTAAACAAGAACAGAAAGAATGATCCTACTGCCTCATACCATTTTTGTGCAACAAAAATTTCAGGTATTATTAGGAAAGTCGATGATATGAAGTTCATGGAGGAATTAAAGAAAAGTTACGCAAATAAATATTCTGCCAAGACGGATAAGAGAAATCTAGATTTTAATATAATAGATAAGGTAGTAGTAATAGATACAGAAGAGATCAATTCTATAGAAGAAATTGGTGGTTAACTTAAAATTATTCATCGGTGCTTTATTACTGGCTGCAGTTTTTTATGGCTGCTCAGCAGGAAATGCCGCGTATTTTGAACTCCCCGCCGAATTTCGTTTCCCTGAAAAGAAATTAGAATTTGCCAAAGATTACTATCCATATATAGCTGGCAAAAAAATATTTATTGATCCAGGTCATGGTGGAAAAGAAAGAGGAAACAGGGGATTTGAGTCGTTCGAAGCAGAAGCCAACCTTAACCTGAAAGTTTCTTTATATCTAAGGGATTATTTAACTGATGCTGGCGCAGTTGTGTATATGTCGCGAACTAAAGATACAACAGTTGATCTGAAAGAAAGATCAATTATGGCGGATAGTAGCGGAGCAGATATTTTTATTAGCGTGCACCACAATGCACCGGGATCGGCTGAAAACACTTGGACTGACTATACTTCTACTTACTACCATTCAAGGGAAAATAATTATAATTATGAACCGTGCGAGCATGACATCGCAAGATATGTTCAAAGGGATCTGGCTTACGCTGTTCGTAATTCCGGCGGGTTGGGATCTTTTGACGGCACCTATTCAGATTATACTATTTATCCCGGGGAGGGATTTTCCGTGCTGAGAGAGACTAAAATTCCCGCAATATTGGTTGAGTGTACATTTAGTACAGATCATTTTGAGGCTGACAGACTAAAGGAGGATGAGTTTAACAGAATTGAAGCCTGGGGAATTTTCAGAGGACTTTGCCGGTATTTCAAGGCCGGTATTCCTGATATAATTCCAATTGGAAATAAAGACACTTTAACTGCCGGCGAATTAAGCTTCAATTTCTTGCTTAAAGATTCATCCGGTATTGATTTTAATTCAATTAAAGCCCAATTTGATTCTGCTGATGCGAATCAAATTGCCTATGATGATTCAACGAGCTTGCTTTCTGTTGGTATATTAAGAGCAGAACCGGGTCAGCATATTTTAAATGTTATAGTCGCCAATAAAAATGGAAACCATTCATTTCCATATAGCAAGGAAATTTTTGTTCTGCCAAATGAATAAAAGGATGTCTGCTTAATGCTAAACTATATCTGGCTTGCTTTATTGTTTCTGGGTATTGGAGCTGCACTGACAACCGATATTGTAAATCAAAGCCAGGATAAATATAGAAACGACAAGCCAATTCCCGTTACAATAATTGTAAAGTCCGGTTCTCTGAATGGCTCCGGTAATAAAATTGAAGGGGATCTTAAAATCAGCAGGGAGAACTTCAATTCATTTTATAATGAATCAATTAAAACCGACCTTAACTATCCTGTCACATTAACTCTGACTGATAATAAAAACAAGGCAAATATATATTTCAAAGTTGATAAGGATAGTCCGGAAATTCTAAAGGAAATCGCCTCCGCGTCGGGCGATAAAGATGATATTACTGGAGTGGTTAATTATAACTCCACTGCTAGTGATAGCATTATTTCAGGCAATGCAATTTTAGAGGAAGTGAAATTTCTTAAACTGAAAGATGTTACAAACTCAGCATTGGATTATGCTGGTATTGCTGTAAATATTTCTCTTGGTCTGATTGGCATCATGGCTCTCTGGCTGGGAATAATGAAAGTTGCTGAGGATGCCGGGCTCATTAAAATAATAGCGAACCTTCTGAAACCGGTAACAAAAAGGCTTTTCCCTGACGTTCCTGTTGATCATCCGGCAATGGGTTCTATGATAATGAATATATCAGCTAATATGCTTGGACTTGGAAATGCAGCGACGCCTTTTGGTTTAAAAGCAATGGAAGAACTTGAAGAAATAAATCCTGAAAAGGGTACTGCAACAAATGCTATGTGCACTTTTCTTGCAATAAATACAGCAGGTATGACGTTAATTCCTGCAACAGCTATTGCTGTCAGAGCCGCAGCAGGAAGCTCGGAGCCTGCAATTATCATTGGAACTTCATTGTTTGGTTCAGCCTGTGCGACCATAGCAGGTGTTACCGCTGCTAAATTATTTGAGAAATTCCCTATCAGGAAAGGAGAATTTTCAAGCTGGCTTAAAAGTAATGTAAAATTATTTTTAACACTTGGCGGAATTATTCTCGCTGCAGCGTTATTTATTTTTTCAGGTATCGGAAATGTAATTGGCTCCATTTTAAGTCCCGGCTTTATTAAAAATATAATAGAAGGTTTTTCGATAATTGCCATACCCCTGCTGATCGTGGTTTTTCTCGGCTTTGGTCTCATAAAAAAAGTACCGCTCTATGAACGGTTTGTCGAAGGAGCAAAGGAAGGATTTAATATTGCAGTAAAAATAATTCCATATCTCGTTGCAATGCTGGTTGCGATCGGGATATTCAGAGCGGGCGGTGCTATGGACTGGCTCATAAAAATATTGAAACCTTTCACCGATTTAATCGGAATGCCTGCAGAAGCGTTGCCGATGGCACTTATGAGGCCTCTTTCCGGAAGCGGGTCACTTGGAATTATGTCGGAGATTATATCCGTTCACGGACCCGATTCATTACTTGGAATTATGGTCTCAACTTTTTATGGCAGCACAGAAACAACTTTTTACGTACTTGCTCTTTATTTTGGGGCTGTTAATATTAAGCGTACAAGGCACGCTGTACCTGCCGGATTAATTGCAGATGTTGCTGGAATTTTGGCCGCCGTTTTCATAGTAAGACTGTTATTTGGATAATGTTGTTCTCTTATGAAAGTTTATATTACACGAAAGATTCCTCAAAAAGCTATTGACTATCTTAAAGAAAATTGCATCTCATTTTCATATTATAATAAAGACCAACCTATTCCACGAAAAGAACTTTTAAGAAATGTTAAGAATGTAGATGCGGTTTTATCTCTTCTAACTGATAAAATTGATGCGGAAGTAATCGACGCAATGAAGAAGTGCAAAGTAATTGCAAATTATGCTGTAGGTTATGACAATATTGATGTTAAGTATGCAAAATCAAAAAATATAATTGTCACAAACACTCCGGGCGTCTTAACTGACTCGACTGCAGATCTGACTATGGCGTTGGCGCTTGCCTGTGCCAGAAGATTGCCGGAAGCAGAAAAATATCTGAGAGGTGGCAAATATACACACTGGAAACCGGATCTTATGCTCGGAGTTGAACTAAAAGATAAAGTCTTCGGAATTCTTGGTGCCGGAAGAATAGGTACTGCCGTGGCTTTCAGGGCCAAGTCTTTCGGTTGCAAAGTTATATATTTTTCAAAGTCCAGGAATAATAAACTTGAGAAGGAAACCGGAGCAAAAAAAGTATCGTTGAAATTCCTGCTATGTAATTCAGATTTTGTGAGTATTCACTTGCCCTCAGATAAATCTACCTATCATCTTCTGGATAAGGAAAAACTATCTCTCTTGAGAGAAAATGCGATCTTAATAAATACAGCTCGTGGCGAAATTATAGAAGAAAAAGAGCTGGTTAGGATTCTAAAGAAGAAGGAAATATTTGCTGCTGGATTAGATGTTTATGAAAATGAACTGCACATAAATGCGGATTTGCTTAAGCTCAAAAACGTCGTATTATTGCCCCATATCGGCAGTGCTACAGAAAAAGCCCGCACTGATATGGCTTTAATTGCTGTTAAAAACATAGTATCAGTGCTTAACAAGAAAAAGCCAATTACTGCTGTATAATCAATAAAAGTCCATCTGTATCTCATTTGAAAATCTTGCCCTTTCTGGGTAACTTTAAATATTAGAAATTAAATAATTTACAGAAATGCGAATTGGTATTCCAAAGGAAAACCTCCTGGATGAAAAAAGGGTGGCTCTCTCTCCTGCAGGGGTTGATTTACTTAGCAGATCAGGTCACACCGTCTATATAGAAACTGGTTCTGGTATCGGTAGCCATTTTAAAGATGAAGATTATATAAAGGCAGGCGGCAATATAGTCTATTCTGCAGAAGAGGTTTTTAAAAGATCGGAATTAGTTGCTAAAGTAGCTTCAATCAGCGAAGAAGAATTTGAACTTCTGCAGGAAAATCAGATAATTTTTTCCTTCTTGCATCTTGCAGTTGGCATCAAGCAAAATGTCGAAAGACTTTTAGAGAAAAAGATAACGGCCATAGCATACGAATTAATTGAAAATGAGGGTAGACTGCCTGTTCTTCATTCTATGAGTGAAATTGCTGGTCAGATTGCTATACAGGTCTCTGAGAGATTTCTTGAAGCAAGTACTACAAGCGGTAGAGGGATTCTCTTAGGTGGTATTACAGGTGTTGCACCTGCCGCAGTTGTTATACTAGGTGCAGGTGTTGTGGGAACAACTGCAGCCAGGGCCGCACTGGGCAGGGGAGCACAGGTTATAGTTATTGACAATGATTTACAGCGTCTGAGAAGGATAGACTCCAACTTCAGGAAGAAAGTAACTACAGTAATGGCAAATCCATATACGATTTCACGCGGAGTTAAATTTGCTGACGTTCTTATCGGCGCAGTGCTGATTAAGGGTGAAAAAGCACCCCACATTGTTACTGAAGAAATGGTAAAACAGATGAAAGTTGGAGCTGTAGTAGTTGATGTCTCTATAGATCAGGGAGGATGCATTGAAACCAGCCGCATCACTACTTTGTCTGATCCTGTTTTTACTAAACATAACGTGATACATTATTGTGTTCCGAATATGGCAGCGCTGGTACCGAGAACCGCCAGCTATGGGTTAAATAATGCCGCATTAAAATATATTGAGAGCATCGCAGAAAACGGTTTAGCAGATGCTCTTGGTAGTGATCCGGGCCTGGCAAAAGGTGTCTGTACATATAATGGTTACGTATCGAATGAAGGGATAGCTAATGCTTTTGATCTTGAGTATAGACGATTACACATTTTTTCGAAAAATTGAAATTAAAGATATTTGATAAGAAATGACTACAACTGAAGAAATAAAATTTAACTTTAATATACCTTTTAACATACTTGAATCTTATAAAAACAAGGTTGTATCTTCTGAGGAGGCTGTTCAGGTAGTTAAGCCTCACGATAATGTGGTGGTTCAATGCGGTTGTGCTGTACCGCTTGTATTGATTAATGCTTTGGTAAAGAGAAAAGATGAACTCACCGATGTAAAAATGATGCACGTACTTACAGTAGGGGAGCTTCCTTATCTTGAACCCGGAATGGAAAAGCATTTTAAACATAATGCATTTTTCATCGGAGGGAATTCGAGAAAGGCAGTTAATGAAGGCAGGGCTGATACAACACCAATTTATCTTTATGAGTATCCTTTATTATTCACACGCGGAACTATTCCTGTGGATGTTGCATTGATACATGTATCCCCGCCCGATGAACACGGATTCTGTAGTTATGGTGTAGACGTAGGTCTGATTAAGAATGTTGCGTTGAAAGCTAAAAATATAATTGCTCAGGTTAATCCAAATATGCCTAGAACCTATGGAGATAGTTTTATACATATAAATAAAATTAACTACATAGTTGAAGTCAATGATCCAATAAAAGAATTACCTCAGTTTGAAAATGATTTAACTCCTGAAATAGAAAAAATTTATTCGAAAATAGGTAAGTATGTTGCCGATCTTGTTGAAGACGGTTCTACATTACAGCTGGGAATTGGTGCGATTCCTGATGCTGTTCTGCACTACCTGCATAATAAAAAAGGGCTTGGAATTCATTCTGAGATGTTCTCCGATGGAATCATTGAACTTGTTGAAAAGGGCGTTGTAACTAATGAGTTTAAGACAATTCATCAGGGAAAAATAATTGCCGGATTCGTTCTGGGTACAAAGAGGCTATTTGATTTTATTCACAATAATCCTCTGATAGAATTTCATCCTCAGGAATATGTGAATGATCCCTTTATTATTGCAAAGAATGATAAAATGGTCGCAATTAATTCTGCTATTGAAGTCGATTTGACCGGCCAGATTTGTGCTGATTCAATCGGGCCGAGATTGTATAGCGGATTTGGAGGTCAGGTTGATTTTATTCGGGGAGCTTCAAGATCTAATGGAGGGAAGCCTATTATAGCACTTCCATCTACTACGAAAGACGGGAAATATTCCAGGATAGTTACAAATTTGAAGCCGGGTGCAGGTGTGGTTACCAATCGTGCTGATGTTCATTATGTTGTTACTGAATTTGGAGTTGCACAGCTTTTCGGAAAATCAATTCGCGAGCGCGTTTATGCTCTTACCAACATAGCTCATCCAAAATTCCGGGATATACTCTTGAAATATGCTACCGAGAATCACTATATTTAAAATATGGTAGCAGTAATTGGTGATATCCACGGGTGTTTTAATACACTTAAAAAATTGGTCGAAAAAATAAGGGAAAAATATCCTTCGGTTGAGCTTTATTGTGTTGGTGACCTGGTTGATCGTGGAAATTTTAGTTATGAGGTGATTGAATTTGTACAGTCAGAAAAAATTAAATTCACACCCGGCAATCACGATTATATGTTTTATCACTTTGTTCACGAACCTTTCAGTGGAATGGGGACAGCCTGGCTTTATAATGGTTATGAACCTACCATGCGATCTTATAATGATAAGTATAATAAGATGAATGAGCACCTGGAGTTAATAAAAAATGCTCCACTTTATTATAATCTTAATGACTGCTTCATATGTCATGCAGGTATCTCTGCTTATTTGAAAAAGAAATTTTCGGCAAAGGTGCTGGATAATATGGAAAAATTTGATAAAGTAATTACTGAAGAGCTGGATACTGATGATGGAATACTCTGGACAAGAAATAAGTTGTTAGATATTGGAAAACTGCAGATTATAGGCCATACCAGAAAAAATGAGGTAGAATATAACGAAGAGAACCATACTGTTTACATTGATACTTCGGTTTACACAAATCATAAGCTCTCGGCCGTAATAGTCGAGAATAATGAAATTGTAGAAATATTATCAGTTCGAACAGAATCCGAAGATGTTTCCGTAAAGTATTAAATTAAATGCCAAATACAGGTTCGCCCTCTGTAATTTCCTCCTTCTTTTCAAAGTTTCTATAAAGATTTAACTCGCTTCCGAGTATCCATATTTTTATAAAGACTCTGCTCCATACCACAAGCTGTTGTATAATAAATATTACAAGTATATTAAATCCGGAAGTCATTCCAATTGCTGATTCGAGTTTGAAATATATTAAAAACAATAGCACGGGGATTACCAATAATAATAAATAGAGAAAATAAGTACTCAGAAAATGTTTAAATGAAAAAGCAAAGGAACGAAGGATAGTGCGAAATGGCCTGTATTCTTCATTCTCAACCAGCATCACTTTTGCATAATCAGTTACTATAAGTAAGAATATGAAAATTAAGAGATATATGACAACTCCTGCAACAAAGGTATAAAAAATAGAGATCTCATTTGGTGCCGACTTATAAACTGAACTCAGAATCTGGGCAAAAATTATGAAAATGATTACTGCAGTAATTACCTGTGCAATTATCATATAGAGTGCAAGTCTGAAAAAGCGAGAAAAATATTTAGCACTTGCTTCCCAGAAGAATCGCAGTGTAAATTTATCTTCCTTTCTTTTTAACACGGTCAGAATTCCGCCTTCAAAAAATATTGTAAAAAGTAGATAAAATATTCCCACCCAAAGAGCAGTTGATATAAAAGGCCTAATAGCATCTCCCGAATGATTCATAAAATCCTGATAAACCGTATAATTGAATCCTTTTAATAATTCACTAAAGGCCATTGAGTTTCCGGCCTCTTTTTGAATTGTATTGCCAAATGGAATTGCCAGCATTAACGCCATTAAAAATGTTATAACATAGATTGTAGTCACTAATTTCTTGGTATTAAATGCCGACTTAAAACCTGTTGTATATGAATTTAATATTTTCATTTTTATACCTACTAAAAAATCATTGAAATAGATGTCATTAAGTTTTCGACCCAGAAAATGAATTTAGTAACGTACTTCCTGGCAGGTGAGCTGGAAGGTTTGGTTGTAAAACTATTATTGTTCAGATTTACATCCATTAGTATCTTATTTTCGGGGTCAACTTTTGCCCATACGACTTTTTCAGGTTTTGTAAACTCGAGATCAAAAGTTCTGTCTTTTCCATTCCAGGTTGCCAAGGTATCTTTGCCGTTATCAAAATGAACGAGAATATCTACAGGCATTATCACTTCACCCAATCGGTAAACGGAAACTTTAGAATGATAGATGTCTTTTCCTTTGTTAGAATGATATCGGTAAAATAATTTTGTTCCTGCGCTGTCATATACTCCAATAGGTGGAGTTACATTCTTAACAGAAATGTTGGCCAGTTTATAGTCGCATATATCTGATCCATATAATACCTCGTCAAAAAACCAATTCATATTATCGCCAAATTTATTTCCATATTTCTTTTTGACTATTTCGTTCACTATATCAATAAAATTCTTGGCACAAGGATGTTTAAAACTCCATCTATCGAAATAAGTTTTCATTATTTCGTCCATAGTGTTACGACCGACCAATCTATCAAGAGTTGTCATCCAGGTAGCTGTCTTACTGTAAGTTATGCTTCCATAGCCTCCATCCTGATATCCCCATGCAGGTCTATAATCTTCTGCAATTTTTGGATCATTCATTCCAACATAGCTGTTTCGTTGAGATTGCAGATCACCAAAATGATATCCTGCAAGGTTAAAAAATGATGTATTTTTACCATAATAATGGTCCATTATCCTGCATTCCATATAAGTATTGAAACCCTCATCGAGAAATGCTTCTTCAAACTCATTCGAGGCCAGCATTCCCATGAAGTAATTATGTCCGAATTCGTGAATTACAACATCTTCGGTAAATCGAATTCCTTCCGGCATACCCCATAGACACCCAGCAGTGATGAATGTTGGATATTCCATTCCAGCAGCGCCCAATCCTCTCAACGGAGGATCAACAATTGTAAGATTCGGATAAGGATATTTGCCGACATGCTCACTAAAATATTCCAATGCATAAATGGCAGATTGTGTGTGCCGTTCAGCCTGTGAAAAATGTTCCGGCTGAAGCAGAACTTTTATTTTAACATGCTTCCAGGTAGCTTCTGCAATTTTGAAGATTGGTGAAGCAGTCCAGGCAAAATCAATTACATCTTCAGCATGAAAAGTCAGAGTTTTTGTTCCATCGCTGTTTTTCTTTTCTCCTGTTTGAATGCCTACGGCTCCTACAATATATTTTTGCGGCAGGGTAATTTTTACATTATAAACTCCGAAATCTGCATAAAATTCCGAATTAGCGTGAAACTGATGGCAGTTCCATTCTCCTTTTGTAGCGTAGCGAATACCCGGAAATTCATAAACCCCGATTTTTGGGAACCATTGTCCAACTAGAAAGAAGTTATCCGCAAAACCGGTTCTTGCAAAAATCTTCGGAAGTTTGGATTTGAATTTAATGTCAATGTTGACAGTTTCCCCCGGTTTTATGGACTTGCTTAAAGGGACACTAATAACGGTTTGATCATCTGCATTATCATCATCTGGATGAATAAATTTAATTTTATTCGTTAAATCTTCGCCGTTTTGAATTTTCATTGAGAGAACATCGGTCCAGCCCCATGAATTAGTTTCACTTTCATCTATATTTATGCCCCTCAACTGTCCACCGGATTCCTTCATAAAAGTGGACTTTGTGTTCTTGAAAGCATTTAGATAAAGGTGAAATCTCAATTCGCTAATAAAATCGTTTGAAAGATTTTTCCAGTGAAGAGTCTCAAAACCATCAATTGTTTTTGTCTCCGTATTCAATTTAACGTCCATATCATAACTCGCATTACGCGGGCTTAGAGGCTTTTGAAATATTATTTGTGTAAAAGAGGAACTCGAAACTGAAAGGCAAAGAAGCAGGAAAAGGAATAAGCTTGGTTTAGAGGGTAATTTTTTCATATTATACACTCTTAAATTTTTAGAATTGCAATTAAAAGAACGAAATATTTTATTTTTAAATTATTCTTGATAATTAAATATTATCAATTTAGTCTTGATAAGCAATAAATGAGTGTTAATTTTGTAAGGAGTAATATTAAAAATCAGAATATTCATATTAAGTCTATATTGAATAAAATTCGGAGGATAAAATGCATAAACGAAGATTAGGAAAAAATGGTCCAGAAGTTTCTGCGATTGGATTAGGTTGCATGGGAATGTCTGAGTTCTATGGCAAAGGAGACGACAAAGAATCTATTGAAACAATTCATAAAGCTCTTGACTTAGGTATAAATTTTCTTGATACAGCGAATATGTACGGCCCTTATAAAAATGAAATTCTGGTAGGCGAAGCTGTTAAAGGAAAAGGGGATAAATTTTTCATTGCAACAAAATTTGGAATTCAGAGATCCAGCGATCCGGCTAAAAGAAGCGTGAACGGAAGGCCTGAGTATGTTAAGTCTTCCTGCGAAGATTCATTGAAAAGATTGGGAATTGATCATATCGATCTATATTATCAACATAGAGTAGATAAAAATGTCCCAATTGAAGAAACGGTTGGAGCAATGAAAAGTCTTGTAGAGGAAGGGAAAGTAAGATTTCTTGGACTTTCTGAGGCAGGAACAGAGACTATAAGGAGAGCCGATAAAGTTCATCATATAACAGCGCTGCAAACGGAATATTCATTATGGTCGCGTGATCCTGAAGATAAAATTCTGTCGACAGTCAGAGAGCTTGGAATCGGTTTTGTTTCCTACAGCCCATTGGGGAGAGGATTTTTAACAGGGAGGTTTAAAAGGTTTGAGGACCTCGAAAATGATGATTATAGGAGGCATTCACCAAGGTTCCAGGGAGAAAATTTCAATAAAAATCTTGAGCTTATAAAAGAAATTGAAAGTATGGCACAGGATAAAAGGGTAACACCAGCTCAACTTGCGCTAGCATGGGTTCTTGCTCAAGGCGAAGATATTGTACCAATTCCGGGAACAAAGCACATTCAATATCTGATGGATAATGCCGCTTCAGTTAATATTAAGATTTCCAAGGATGAACTTGATAGACTTGAAAAAATTTTCCCCAAAGATGCAGTCTCAGGGACAAGATATCCTGAGGAAATGATGAAGCTTTTGAATGCATAAAAACATAAAGTTGCGCGCATTCTCAACTGGTTTTACGATTATCTGAATTACACTGAATCTTTAGTATGATTAAATCATCTAATTTTTATTAGCAGTAAAATGTTATTTGCTAAATGAATAAACAGGATTTAATCAATTGGAATTAATTAAAGAATTTAAAAGTAAAAAAGTTATCCTCCTGCCTAAAGGTGAATTGAGTGCGCTTTTGAACTCCTGTGAACTCCTCATTGAAAAAGACACTGTCATTAATGATAAGGTGAGAGTTTTAAAGCAAGATAATATTTTCATTTTCCAGGAAATTACTAATAAGGATGAAATAGCTCTCCGCAAATTTACCCGCCTCAAAGATGCGGAAACTCTGGTTCAGGATCGTTTAACAGTTTATGAAAATATGTGGAATGGCTGTGGCTGCAAAGTTAATTATTACGAATAACCTGCCAATTGACAAGCGAGATTGTAAGGTCGGATTAAAATAGTTAATTTATTTCCTGAAGTTAATTCTATTTTTTGACAGAATAATTTTCAGGATCTAATATGAAGGTAATTGCAGATTTTTGCATCATTCCTCTGGAAGTGGGGATTTCCGTTTCAAAATACATTGCCGAATGTGAACAAATATTTAAGCAAGAGGGTTTAAAAACCAAGCTTCACGCTTATGGGACTAATCTCGAGGGAGAATGGGATACGGTTTTCACCGCTATCAAAAAATGCCACGAAAAGGTACACGAGATGGGTGCTCCCAGAATTTCCTCAACCTTAAGATTTGGAACCAGAACGGACCGTCAACAAACAATGGAAGACAAAATCAAAAGCGTTGAATCCAAATTGAAGTAATATTTGCAAATGGAAGACCTTTTATTTACTGCAAATATTGTTGTCCCTGTATTTATAATTGTTGCGCTCGGATATTTACTGAGAAAGAAAAATCTCATCAACGATAATTTTGTTAGCCTTTCGTCAAAAATTGTTTTTAATGTTTCTCTTCCGGTATTAATATTCGTGGAAATTGCTAAAATTAATCTTGATGTAATCCTCGATTTTAAATTAATCCTGTTTGTATATATAGGTACACTCATTGCTTTCTTTTTAATCTGGATTTTTTCAATTCCGTTCATAAAAGAGGGTAAAGATCAGAGTGTTTTTTTACAGGGAAGCTTTAGAGGGAATTTTGCCATTGTTGGGCTTGCTTTAATCGCGAATTTGTATGGACCTGAAAAGCTGGGAAAAGCATCACTAGTGCTGGCTTTTACTATTCCTCTTTATAACGTACTTGCTGTTATTGCCTTAACAGTACCGGTTCGAAAGGAAAAAAATATGGATATGAAAAAGACTCTGTGGGAAATTTTGAAAAACCCATTAGTACTCGGAGTCTTATTCGCTTTGCCGTTTTCTTATTTTAAAATTCAAATTAATGATTTAATATTGACAACAGCCAATTATGTAGCAGCACTTGCATTACCTCTGGCCCTCCTTGGGATAGGCGGATTTTTGAATTTTGATGATGTGAAGGAGGGATTCAAATTAACCGGTATATCAACAATTATTAAACTTATAATTATACCGTCGGCTGCGACCGTTGCTGCTTATAATCTGGGTTTTATTGGAGATAACCTGGGAATAATCTTTATATTATTCGGATGTCCGACAGCAATAGCGAGTTTTATAATGGCTGAAGCTATGGGGGTAAATAGTAAACTCGCAGGAAATATCCTGCTTGTCACAACAGTTTTTTCTGTCTTTACAATTAGTATTGGATTGTTTATTCTTAAGCAAAACGGCTTAATTTAATTCTGGAGATTTATTATGGATAATGGAATATTGAGAGATAATATTGTGCAATTATTGAAGGGTGGGCAAGCTTTTGTAACTTTTGAACAGGCATTAAAAAACGTTAAACCTGAATTGAGAAATAAAAGGCCATCAAAGGAAATTCACTCCATATGGGAAAATCTGGAGCATATGAGAATTGCGCAGGAGGATATTTTAAAATATACAATTGATCCTAAGTGGGTCTCACCTGATTGGCCAAAGGATTACTGGCCAAAGGAAACGGATGCTATCAAAAACAAAGATTGGACTGATTCTATCAATTCATTTCTCAAGGATCTGGGTGAAGTAATCAAACTTGCGGAAAATGAAAGGATCGATCTGACATCTGTAATTCCGCATACTAAGGAGCATACATATTTAAGGGAGATATTGCTTGTAGCTGATCACAATGCCTACCATCTGGGACAAATTGTATCCGTGAGAAAACTTTTAAATGATTGGTAGATTAGTTCCAATATTTTTAATGTGCAACAACAAGCAATCCGAGCAAATCAAAAACACTGAAGGGTAACAGTGCCAAAACCGGTGCAAAGAGCAAAATTCTTTTGATGATTACGTGTAAAGGCTTTTCTTATTATTAATAATGCATGTCTAAGTATATAGAACGTTCTTTTAGTCTTTTCCTATATCTTCGTTCCATAATTCAGGATTTGCAGAAATGAATTCAGTCATCATTTTTATACATTCCGAGTCCTTCATATCCACAATTTCCACATTATGCTGTCTCATAAATTCGGAGGCCCCTGCAAATGTTTTTGATTCTCCTGCAATGACCTTTTTTATTCCGAACTGGACTACGGCTCCTGCGCATAAATAGCAGGGCATCAATGTGGAATAAAGAATTGTCCCCTTGTAGCTGCCAATTCTTCCAGCGTTAATAAGGCAGTCAATTTCAGCGTGAACCATCGGATTATTTTCCTGAACACGTTTATTATGCCCCCTTGCAATGATTTTGCCATCCTTCACTAATACCGAACCAATGGGAATCCCACCTTCTTTCAAACCTTTTTTAGCCTCTTCAATTGCTTCTTTTAAGAAAGGGTCCATGTAATTCGCTGAATATGGTTGGTCAATATTTATTATAAATAATATACAAAAAAGTGCCTAAAATAAAGAAAGAAATGATTTTGCTACGAAATTGTTTCGTAGCGTAAGTAATTACTTCATCCTTCCCGCAGAGAATGTTTAATTTTTAGCTGAAATGTGATGAAATTTGTTTTTTTGCTATTGGCATTGTACTTGTAACTTTAGCAAAAAATAATTTAGTCTCTAATTATTAAATACGTTTGTTTTATTTGAGGGTATTATTAATCAATAATTTCGGAAGGTGTTAATATGGAGAATGTAATAAATCTTGTGGGGAAAAATTTAACTTTTGATAATGGAATTAGCATGACAGTTGAGGATGAGAATTTGAATAATGAAAACATTTTTCTCATTGGGCTGGATTTTAACGGTTCTCTGGAAAAGGGGACGGGTCGAACTAAGGTCGGTTCCACATCAAATAAAATTCCTATGTTGATGCTAAAAATAGATACTGAAAAAATTCTTTCTATTCAAACTAAGGAACCCACAAGCGACTCGCAAACTCCGATCATTAAGTTAAACAATAGAGCTGAGTCAGCTTCCAGTAATAATCCTATCAAGGAAATTTATTCAGTCGATTATAATACCAGCGAAAAAAAATTGCTTCACGAAGATTTATCGTACCGTGAGATGCAAGTCATGAAATTAATAGCACTGGGAAGAACCAGAAAAGAAATTGCAGAAGAATTATTTCTAAGCATAAGTACTATAAATACATACAGGGCCCGAATTCTGGAAAAAATGAATATGAAAAATAATGCTGAGATCATGAGATATGCCTTTCAGCATAAATTTGTTGAATAATTGTTCTTTTTTTCTTAATATTGCCCACTAGATTCCTGTGCCACACTTTAAGGGGAAGTTCTCAAAGGGCAGAAATGTTCATTTTTGCCTTTTTGTGAGAATGTTGCTTCAAACTATCAACTTAAATAACTAATAATTCCTTAATTTTTTATAAGGAAAAGGCCTTCGTAATCTCGTTAGTTATATAAAAATTTCATTAATAATTCATATTTTTGCATTTTTGTAAAATAGTGCGAAAATTTTTCTCTATTTAATGTTGATAATAATTGTTACATTTTCATAATATTCGATAACTAGATGAGTTCCAAACATCTTAATGAAAAACATTATTCTTTTGTAATATCTGCTGCTATGAATATTTTTCATAATGAGAAGCCACTGAATTTATTGCGATCTAATCATTTGGTAGGGGTGAAATTAGCCTCGATGATCACTTTTTCTTATGAATTACATATATCAAATTCCATAACATTTATTGTTAAATAATTATTTTATTAATAATAAAATTTATTTTTATATATGATCGGAATAAAGGATAACCAAGACCTTGAGCAAATCCGTTTAATTAGTAAGGAGCAACTCGATGCGCTTTATAAAATTAGTAAAACTCTTAATTCTGCCGTCTTTGAAAATGCACTTATTAATGATACTCTCGATTTGGTAATTAAGGTGATTAATGCTGAAAGGGGTCTGGTAGTAAAGTATGATGACTTGTCCAGGAAATTTGCTATTGTGGCTGCCCGTAATTTTCAGCAGGAAAACATTGAAGATCTTTCGGTTTTTTCGTCCGGCATACTTCAAAAGGTAATAGAAAAAAGAACTCCTATCCTTTATCACGATGTACAAAATGACCCCAATGTTTCCCAGTTCGAAAGTATTCAGCTCCATAATATCAATTCTATAATTGGCGTTCCAATTATCCGGAATGATAAAATATGGGGAGTTGTACTTGCGGATAGTGTCATAAACAGAAAAGAATTTACTGATGATAACATGGTTTTTCTTGATTTCTTTTCAAATTTAGTTTCCCTCGCTATGGATAAGCTAAATCAACTTGGCGAACTTCAAGATGAAAATCTTATCCTGAAAAATCAATTAGAATCACAAAGATCAATTCCGGATTTAATAGGTGAAAGTCCCGCAATGAAAAATCTTGCAGCTTTAGTACATAAAGTTGCAAAGACTGATGCAACTGTGCTGCTTTTAGGAGACAGCGGGACCGGAAAAGAAATCGTTGCAAAAGCTATTCATAATCTGAGCAGCAGAAATAATAAACCATATCTAGCTCAATTTTGCGGTTCTATACCTGACACGTTGCTTGAGAGTGAATTATTCGGATATAAAAAAGGAGCTTTTACAGGAGCCACGACCGATAAAAAAGGTTTATTTGAAGTTGCTAATAATGGAACATTTTTCCTTGACGAGATAGCTGATATTTCAATTGCATTGCAAGCTAAACTCCTGCGGGTTCTGCAAAATAAAGAGATTATCAGGCTTGGAGATACACAGGTTATAAAAGTTGATGTTAGAGTCATCACAGCAACCAACAAAGATCTTAAAGAATTGACCAGCTCAGGAAAATTCAGGGAGGATTTGTTTTATCGTCTCAATGTCTTTCCGATCAAACTCCCCCCATTGAGAGAGAGAAGGGGTGATATACCATTGCTGACTAAACATTTCATCAGGAAATTTACAGATAAAGATATCCAAATATCTTCAGGAGCTTTGAAGTTGCTGGAGGAAAATCCCTGGCCGGGCAATGTACGACAGCTTGAAAATGTTGTGCAGAGAGCATTAATCCTTTGTGATACTAATAAACTGCTGCCCGAACATATCGTAATTGAAGATGATTCAGATAATGAAATAGTGTTTAACAGAACTCTCAGGGAATTTGAAATACTCCTGCTTAAAAAAAGATTAAAGGAATTTGACGGAAACCGGACTCTTACGGCTAAATCTCTTGGTGTTTCAGTCAGATGGGTCCAACTCAAACTTAAGGAGATTGATGAAAATCTTTAATTTATGACGCATATATCGAATGAAATATTGTTTGATAAATTTGAAGTTATCGAGTGCTTAAAGAAAGATGCTCATCAGAGCGTTTACATTGCTACTCATATATATTTAGGCAAAAAGATAATTCTAAAAACTCTTGATACAGAAAATCAAACGGACAAAACGGTTCTGGAAAGGTTTAAAAGAGAAGCAAAGATTTTAGCCAAGCTCGATCATCCTAACCTAGTAAAAGTGCTTGATTTCGGGACCTTCAAAAGTTTTTTCTATATCTCATTCGAATATTTTGAAAGCAAAAATTTACGTGATATCATCAGTCAAAATATTCTTACCAATCAGGATAAAAAATATATTATAATCCAATTATTCAAAGCTTTAAATATTGCACATCAGAACTTTATAGTTCATCGGGATATAAAACCGGAAAATATTTTATTAAATGATGAATATCAGCTTAAGATAGCTGATTTTGGGCTGGCAATGGTTAGCACTGAAACTAAAATTACTCAGGATTCTTCAATTGTCGGCACTCCAAGTTATATGTCACCTGAACAGTTGCGCGGTGAAAAAACTTATCACACTGATTTATTTTCTGCGGGTATAGTTGCCTATGAATTGTATACAGGGAAAAATCCTTTCAGCGGAGATAGTGTATCGGAAACAGTAAATAAAATTCTAAATTATAATGAAACCAGCGATTATTTTGATTATCGAATTTTGCCTGAAGATGTAAGACCGGCTATTATTAGTCTGTTAAAGAAAAAAGTCAGCGACAGGGCAAAATCAGCTCTTGAAGTACTGGGTATGTTAGGAATAGAAGGCGATAAATATGAACCGGTTAGAACCGGGAAAGTTTCAATTATAAAAAGTCCATTCAGATATCATTATGCGGCAATATTAATTCTGATAATTCTTATAATTACAGCATATGTTTATAACAAGGGTATCTTGAAGGGTTATTATTCAGGAATCCTTAACGATAAGCCGACTAATGTTACCAATCCGGTTCTCAAAGATTCAGTTTCTTCAGCTGATCAAATTACCAAACAGGTACCTGAAACTGCAACAAAGAAAAATGCGCCAAAGGTTACAGAGGGCAGGCTTTTTATTGAATGTCAGCCGTGGGCAGATGTTTATATAGATGGACAAAAAATAGATACAACTCCTCTGAAAGATTATCTTGTATTAAAATTGGGTAGTCACAAATTGAAACTGGTTCATCCAGACTTCCCACAGTATGAAAAAGAGATAAATATTTCCGCTGAAAAGATCACATCTGTTTCATTTAATTTTTATGATGTTTTAGGATTCCTTAATTGTAATGTATACCCCTGGGGAGAAGTATTTATAAACAAGGAATCAAAGGGTGTAACTCCTTTTAGAAACGCGATCGCCTTATTTCCAGGGAAATATGATATTTTGATAAAAAATCCCAAGTACGGAGAAGTAGCTGACCAGGTAACTATCACTTCGAAAGACACGCTTAATTATAAGTTAAATTTTGATACAACTGACAAATTAATAAAAAAGGCTCTAAACTAAGCATCCGGCTATTTTGCACAGAAAAGAGCAGTTCTCGCCAAGGAAATATTCATACTTCGAATATAATAATCCCCAAACCAGATTTTGATACTCCATGAGTTTGTAATATATTATAAACTCGATTGCATTAATATTCGAAAAAATATTATTATTAAGTGGATGAATATTTGAATTTTGTTTCTGGTATTGAATTTATTCCAAGTGATTAGTTATTTTAATTCAGATATTTTAATTTTTTTACTCCCAAAATGCTATTATTTGAATGATAAAGAAAATATTTTTTGTGTCTTTTTTATTTCTACTGCTTGCCGTAAACGGCCTTCCTCAAAACAAAGAAACCATTCTGGATACGCTTAAGCAAAAACTCGAGAATTTTGATTATACCGGGACCATTAATTTAGCAGACAGCTTATTAAGATTTACTAATAATCCAACTCCAAGCCAATTGATAGAAATTTACAGGGTGAAAGGTATTTCCGAATTTTCACTGCAGGAAGATCAGGCTGCTAAAAAAAGTTTCTTGTCAATTTTGGGGATCGATAAAAACTATGAACTTGATTCTACAAAAACATCTCCAAAGATTATTACTTTTTTTGATGGCATTAAAAAAGATTTTATTGCGGACTACAATAAGCAAAAAAAATATAATTTTGAAATAGACTCCTTATACTCAGCTCAGATAACAAAGCGCAGTTTGGAAAATATTAGTAATTTTAAAAAGTCTATGTATCGATCACTAGTTCTGCCCGGATGGGGACATATTTATCTTGGGGAGACAGCTAAGGGTATTATACTTACAACGCTAAGTTCAGTTTCATTGGCGTCGGCCATTTATTTTATCATCGATTCGAACAATAAATTTAATGATTATATCAATGCTACCAATCCACTTATTATTTCACATAATTGGGATTTGTACAAAAAATCAAATAAATGGAAAAATATATCTTTGATTTCGTTCGCGGCTCTCTGGTTATACAGTCAGATTGATCTTCTGTTTGTGCATGATTATACGGTTCAAAATTCAGCAACCGCACAAAATTTACCAAAGCTACAGTATGATTTTATGCGTGGTATCCAATTGACCTATCAATATTCATTTTGATGGGGGGGGGTAATTCTTCCCTGTTCAAATCTCTTCCTTCCAATATTATTTTCATTTACTTAGAAGGTTTTTTTGTAAAGAAGCAAAAATTCTTTTACTGAGTTGAATGTGCTCTGATTTCTTATAAAAGTATTCAAGCAGGTCAGTAATTACTTAAAATCAGAATAATTTATCTTTTCCACATCTTCAAACGCAATTGTACTTAATTCTTCATTGGAAGGATTACCCAAGGAAAGAATTCTATCTTCCTGGTGTGAAATAGCTTTGTATAAAATATTTCTTACTGTCCTAGCGTTACCGAAGCTATTATCGCGTTCCTGGTAAAGCCTGTTAAATATTTCCAGCAGTAACTGCCAGGCTCCTTCATCAAGAGTGTATCCTGCTTTTGTACTAATTACCAGAGCTATTTCCAGCATCTGCCGCGGAGTGTAATCCTCGAAATTAAAAAAGTTTGTAAATCTAGACTGTAAACCGGGATTGAAATTTATAAAGTTCTTCATTTCGCCGGTGTATCCTGCAACAATTACAATAAATTTTCCAGCATAATCTTCCATCCGCTTAAGCAAGGTATCGATTGCTTCCTGTCCGAAATCCGTTCTTCCCCTTGCAAGCGAATAAGCTTCATCAATAAATAAAGTACCTCCAATTGCATTCTCAATTACTCTTTCGGTCTTAGCTGCTGTTTGACCGACGTATCCGGCTACCAGGCCAGATCTGTCAACTTCTACGAGATGACCTTTTTCCAGTATTCCCATTTCCTTGTAAATTTTACTTAAAAGTCTAGCTACAGTTGTTTTACCTGTTCCGGGATTACCCATAAAAACTGAGTGGAGATTTTTAGGCATTACCTGTAAGCCCCTTTCTTTTCGAAGTTTTGCAACTTTTAAACTGCTTACCAGCCTTTCCACAGATTGTTTAACTGATTTTAATCCTGCCAGTTCGTTTAGTTCATTAATATATTTATCAAGAAGTTCAGGATTTCCCTCGATCGAGACCGGCTCTTTTTCCTTCTTAAGTTTTATCAATGGTTCGACATCTTTGATTATTAATTCCTTCATAATGCTTGCATTTCTTTCCGCAGGTGAAATTTCTGCAATTCTCAAAAGCTGATTTTTGAGTGCACTATCAACCAGGTTTCTTGCCAGTCTCGCATTGCCAAAACTTTTATCTCTTGTTCTGTAGATCTCATTGTAATGTCTTTTAATTGCTGCTTCCACATCAGCATTAAAAACAAATCCTTTTTGATCTGTATATTGTTTTGTTATCTCAAGCATCTCATCGGGATTGTAATCTTCAAATATAATCTCTCTTGTGAATCTTGAAGTAATCCCGGGATTACTGCTAAGAAATTCATTCATTTGCTCAGTATAACCTGTTGCTATAACAAGGAAATTACCCGGTTCATCCTCCATCCTTTTCAATAAAGTATCGATAGCTTCCTTGCCAAAATCGGATCCATTATCGCCCTTTTTAATTAATGAATAGGCTTCATCTATAAGGAGAGTACCGCCCATTGCTTTTTCTATCATATCAGCTGTTTTCTGAGCAGTTTGTCCGACATAACCGGAAACCAAGGAGGACCTATCAGCTTCCACAAGATGGCCCTTTGATAAAATGCCAAGGGCTGAATAAATTTCGGAAAATATTCTAGCAACGGTTGTTTTGCCGGTTCCAGGGCTCCCGAGAAATACAAAATGCTGGGCAAACTTTTCTCTTAATCTTTCACCCTGTTCTGTAAAAAGCCTAGCAAGTTTAATTATTTGGTCAATTTCTCTTTTTACATTTTGCAGGCCGATAAGAGAATTTAACTTATCGAGGGCTTTTTGAAGCGCCTCTTCATCTATTCCAAATCTAACTTCTTTGAGTGTCGAGCCTTCAATTATAGCTTTTATATCCTCACCAGTAATTGTCATCATTGCTTCTTTTGAACGCTGATCTTTATTTAATTTTAAATATCGCTTGCTAAGCTGCAGTTTTACTTCATTAAAATAATTCCTGATAAGCCGGGCGTTACCGAAAGAGCTGTCCCTATTTCTATACAAAACAGTCAGATGTTTTTTAAGCAATTCAATAGCGTCAGCTTTTAATACATATTCCTCTTTACTTGAAATAAGCTTAAATATTTCTATAAGTTCATTTGGATTGTAATCATCAAAATTAAAATAATGAGAGAACCTTGATTTTAGACCGGGATTGGAATTAATGAAGTTATTCATTTCGGCAGGATAGCCGGCGCAAATTACAACAAACTCACCTTTATGGTCCTCCATTCTTTTTAACAAAATATCAATAGCTTCCTGTCCAAAGTCCTGATGATTTCCCGGTTTCTTTAAAGTATAAGCCTCATCGATGAAAAGAATTCCTCCCAAGGCTTCAGAAATAACTTTATCAGTTTTTTGTGCGGTTTCTCCGATATACTGACCTATAAGTCCGCTCCTGTCGACTTCAATAACATGACCGTTCTTTAACAGCCCCATTGCCTTAAAAATTTTTCCGAGCAACCTTGCGACTGTTGTTTTGCCTGTGCCCGGATTGCCCAAAAAAATGCTGTTAACGGAAAGGCTGTCTTCGGTTTTTAATCCAAGTTTTTCTCTTTCTTTAATAAATTTAAGGTATGCGACAAAGTCCTGCATAGACTGTTTAACGCTATCCAGCCCAATAAAGACATTTAAGTTTGCCAGCAGGTCTGAGAGCGATTCAGAATCCTGACTTGCAAGGGATGTCTGTTTTATGAATAGTGTCTGATCAGCTAAAGGTTTCTCATATAGCTCAATACCATCAGGCTTTTCAATTTCCTCAAAGTTCACAACCTCTGAATGACCAATTAAAAACCAACGAGAACAGACAATGTTATTATCAAGATATATATCCACTTTTGCCTGGCCTCTGTTCCAGAAACCGGGCGTATCTATTCCCCAACTTTGGACAAACTCAACGGTCTTCCAGTTTTTCTCCAATTCAATATTGAAGCGATGTCTACCAACTTCCTTATTGTTTTGAAACCAGATTGCAGTCCCACTTATGGTTTCATCCTTCTGATTGTAAAACGGATTTTCAAAAATGATTTCGACTCCTATGTAGGTGACTGTTTCCTCGCTAAATTGCAAAAGATATGTCCGCCTTCCGCTTCTTATATTTTCAATCAAATCGTATGTTCTGGCATAATGGACTTTAAAAAATTTATTATTATAAATTACAGTATCAGTTCTACCGCTTGGTGAATGAATCGGCTCCTCAATACTTGTAATTAGTTGTTCCTCAGGGAAAAATTTTAATACCCTCTGGTAGATATTCTGGAATTGATCATTTTCTTTAAACTCATTTTCCATTTCTCTAGCTTTATGAAATGCAGGGATTACCTGAAACATTCCGAGTAATGATTCAAGTTCCAATAATTTTGCTTTTGGATGGTCTTTTTTCAGCTCCGGATTTTGAAGAATATTTCTTGCAGCCCAAAGAGAAAACCAGTATTCTTTTTCCTTAACAGCTTCTTCAGCATCTTCGAGCAATGATTTTTCATTTTGTAAAATTCCCTTAAGAAAACCCTCACCATATCCAAGGGATCTTCTCAAAAATTCTTTTACTTTTGTTATCCTGGAGTTTTCTTCAGGATCGGCAGAAGCTACTTTTTCAATTTCTTCAAGTGCTTCAAAAAATCTGTTCATACCAGCAAGAGTACGAGCTTTATTTAAGTGAGCCCAAGATAATAGCTCAGGCTGTCGTGATATAGCATTATTCAAATCCGATAAGGCACCATCAAAAACGCTCATTCTCATTAACAAATATCCGCGGTATAGACGTGAATTAACGCTGTCATTACTTATTTCAACGGCCAGATTAGCCAGTTCCAGAGCATGAGCCGGATCTCCGTTTTCAAGAGTCGCCCAAGCGAGGCACAAGAGCGCATTATAATCGTCAGGCCGCTGCTCATAAATCCTGCGGGATGTTATCAGAGCCATTCTGAACCGGCCATGCTTCAAATGCTCATATGCTTCTGTAAGTAATTCCTCAATTTCGTCAATTACCAATTTGGCTAATCCTTTGATTTAAAAATTATCCCCAAATGCTTATTATATGCAAATAAGTATCGCCTTAAGCCACTTAATATAAGATTTAATAGTTTTTAATAAAAGAACCGCATTTTAATCGACTCTTGCGAAGAAATAGAACTGGCATGCAAAGAATATTTTGCATTTAACGTCAGTCCACTCGAGTAATATGCTGATTTCGTTTAATAAAGAGGTTGTGAACAGTCATTTCGCATCAATTTAATACCCGAATTAAGAGTATATTGAGATCCGATAACAAGGATTAAATGCAGTCAATCAGATCTAATTGTAGATCAAGAATGTCAGATGAAGAGAGGAAAGGCCATTTAAAGCGCAATAGCAGCGCAATAGCAGCGCAATAGTGGCGCAATAGTAGCGCAATAGCAGGCTAAATGGAGGCCAATTGAAGTGTAAGATACCGTAGAAATTATGATAATACCGGGAATGCGTATTTAATTAAAAATCTAGTTTGTGTCCAGATTTAGGAAATGATTTCCCGTCTAAATATCAAACAGGCAGGCATGGAATGGCAGTTAATATTCATCAGCAAGAGTTGAAATTAGGGTATTAATGGCTGAATGAAAAATATTTCAAAATATAAATAAATGCTTTATATTAGTTTTAATGAAAAGATAAGAGGAAAATGATACTAGACAAAAAATATTCCGGATTATTCACGGATCATTATGAACTTACAATGGCTCAAGGCTATTTTCTTGATGGGCGGCAAAACATGAGTTCAAGCTTCGATTATTTCTTCAGAAAAAATCCATTCGGATCGGGCTATTCAATATTTGCTGGTCTTCAAAATCTACTCGATATGCTTGAAAACTTTAAATTTGAATCTGCGGCAATAGAACACTTGCATCAGGTCGGTTTTGAGAGTGATTTCCTTGAATATCTTAAGCAATTTAAGTTTAGGGGAAATATCTATGCCCCCAATGAGGGTGAAGTCGTTTTTTCGGGAGAGCCTATTGTAAGATTTGAAGGCAACATCATTGAAACACAATTGATTGAAAGTATTTCTTTGAATGTACTGAATTTTCAATCTTTAATTGCAACAAAAGCATCAAGATTGAGACATTCGGCAGGGGAAAGGACAGTTATAGATTATGGGCTAAGGCGAGCGCAGGGAATGGCCGCAATTCACGGAAGCCGGGCTGCAATAATTGGAGGAATCGAAAGTACTTCAAACGTTTATAGTGCATATTTGTATGGTATGATATCAACCGGTACTATGGCGCATTCGTGGATTCAAAGTTATGATGATGAATTACTGGCGTTTCGCAAATACGCAACCACCTTTCCGAAAAATTGTGTTTTGCTAGTTGATACATTCGACACACTTAAAAGCGGTATTCCTAATGCTATAAAAGTGGCTAAAGAACTGGAAGCGAAAGGAGAAAGGCTTTTGGCAGTAAGATTGGATAGCGGGGACCTGGCGTATCTAAGCAAAAAAACACGCTCCATGTTAGATGAAGCCGGTTTAGGCTATGTAAAAATTGTTGCATCAAATCAACTAGATGAATATCTGATTAAGAGCCTAATAGAACAAGGTGCCCCCATTGATACATTTGGAGTCGGTACAAATTTGATAACAGGTCAACGAGATGCAGCACTTGACGGTGTATATAAGTTATGTATGGCTGATGAAAAGCCAAATCTTAAATTATCTGACGATTTTGAAAAGGTTACTCTCCCTGGAGTAAAAAAGATTTACAGGTATTACAATGGGAATGGAAATTTTTATGCGGATGGAATTTTGTTAGATGATGAAGAAAATGCGGAAAGAATTTATCATCCTCTTCAGCCAATGAAAAGCAGCAATGTTAAATCTTTAAAGAAGGAGAATTTACAATCAAAGGTCTATTCTAAAGGAGAAATATTATTAAAGAAAAAATCTGTGCAGGAGATAGCTGAATTTGTTAAAGAAAGGCTTAACAAATTGCCTGATGAGCACAAGAGATTTGAAAATCCTCACATCTATAAAGTCGGGATAAGCTTAAAACTTATGAATTTAAGAAATCAAATAGTAACCGATATTACAGAAAAGCATAAGAAGGATGAGGTAACATGAATGCATTATTAATTGTAGACGTTCAAAATGATTTTTGTCCCGGCGGAGCACTTGCCTCACCAAAAGGGGACGAAGTTGTTCCTGTTATAAATAAACTAATGAAAAAGTTTGATTTAGTGCTGGCTACAAAAGATTGGCATCCCGTCGATACTGTACACTTTGATAAGTGGCCTAAACATTGTGTGCAGGGTACAACCGGTGCTGAGTTTCATCCCGAACTCAACCAACATAGCATTAATAAAGTATTTGTGAAAGGTACGCATAACGTTGATGATGGTTATTCTGCTTTTGAAGCAACCAACGAGAGTCTTGTAGAATATCTTAAGAAGTATAATGTAGATACAGTTTATGTAACAGGTCTGGCAATTGAATATTGTGTAAAATCAACGGTACTCGATGCGTTAAAAAATCATTTTAGAGTTTATGTAATTAAGGATGCAGTGGAGGGTATATATCAGCATGAAGGGGATGTAGAAAATGCTTTTAAGGATATGGAAAATGCCGGAGCTGAATTAATAACCTCGAAAGATCTATAGTTGGAGAAGATTAAGTAAATAAAATAATAGGGGATAGGAATATTTTTGAACTAGATTTCCTTCCCGTTGAAGTTACCTGCCGCCAGATAATAATTCAATAATTCGGATACAAAGGGAAGTCATCTCTGTGTATTAGTTTTTTTTGCCACAGAGGACACAGAATTGCTACGAAAACAGAGTCAGATTTATGATGTCCTTTGTTGATTCCAAATCCTTCAAAAATGAATTTGATAAATCAAATTCCTACAAAACAGAGATGGGTTTATGATGTTATTTTATTTCGGTTGAAGCAAGGAAAATTATATTTTAAAGCTCAGGTCTGGAGACCTGAGCAACAGTATTTGATTATTATTACAATGTGAGCAGTCTATTTGCCATCGACTAGTTTTAAGTAATCCGGCTCTTTCCAGATATTTTCGAGATCAGGATCTCTCTTTATCCAGTCGTAATGTTCAAAGCCACCGGCCACGGCATTCTCAAGCGTTTTAATTGCTAACTGCTTTTCGTTTATTATGGAATAAACGCATGCGGCATTATAGAGCATTACTACATCATTTGGGCTTAACTCTAAAGCAGTAGTTGTTTCTTTCTTAGCCTCTTCAATTTTTTTATTCCGTACCAACAACTGTGCATAGAAAATTCTTGCCCGCGAATCATCAGGATTTTTTTCAAGATAGCCGGGATAAAATCCCAATGCTTTCTTAGTGATTTTTTCCCGCTCTTCTATATTATTTAGTCTCTCGCAAACCATTCGCAGATCCCCGTAAGCTGTATAGAAGTCGGGATTGAGTTCTATTGCACTTTTAAAAGGTTCAATAGCTTCTGACATTTTGTCAGTAGTAAAATAAATTCTTCCTTTAATCCAATATGCGAAGAAGCTGTTTGGATCGAGCTCAAGCGCTTTATTTACAGCAGTTATAGCTTCTTCAAAAGAATTTTTGTAATAATATGAAAGCGCAAGCGATGAGTAAGCTTCAGCAAGAGTTGAGTCATACATAATCGCTTTTAAGCTTAATTCAACTGCTTTATCGAGTAAATCAGCCTTACGATCGTAATAGGCAAATTTCATTGCATTTGCTTCAGCCAGTCCGGCATATGCTTCGGCATATCGGGAATCAAGTGAAATAGCCTTTTCAAAAAATTGTATGGCAAACTGAATATTATTTTTTGAATATTTATACAAATAATTTCTAGCTCTGAGATTGTAGTCAAAAGCCTCTGCATTTAATGTTGGGCGTTTTGTCAATTCAACTTTTTCAGTAGGAGTCAATTTAACCAGTAGTGCATCTACTATTTGTTTGGAAACCTTTTCCTGTATGTCAAATACATCGGCGAGTTTTCCTTTATAAGTCTCTGCCCAGAGCTGAGTATCACTATCAACTTCAATTAATTGTGCGGTTATACGAATATCCTCCCCGAATTTTCTTACATTTCCTTCAATAATGTATCTAGCATCCAGTTCCCTGCCGATTGTTTTCATATCTTTCTGGGTGCCTTTGTACTGAATGGTGGTAGTTCTGGAAATTACCTTCATATTCTTTAACCTTGAAAGATTGGCAATTAGTTCGCCAGTCAATCCTTCACCGAAATAGTCATTTTCTTTATCGGGGCTGATGTTATCAAATGGCAGAACTGCTATGGTTTTTAGTTTGGTTTCGGGGCTGCTTTTGCTAATGTTATCCTTTGCTTCGATCAGGGCTTTAATTACTTCATTGATATCCTGGTATCTTTTTTCAGGATTTTTAGCAAGCATTTTGCTGACAATCATATCAACCGTGTGAGGAATCTTAAGATCCATGGTACTTGGAAGTGGTGGTTGTTCATTAACTATCAGGTATAGTAATGCTGCTTCATGTTCCGCCTTGAAAAGAGGTTCACCTGTCAGCATCTCATAAAAAACTACTCCAAGCGACCAGATGTCCGACCTTTGATCTGCACTTAAACCCTGAGCCTGTTCGGGAGACATATAGGCCAAAGTACCCAAAGATGTGCCGGTTTTAGTCATTCCTGAACTTCCTTTAAGCTTTGCGAGTCCGAAGTCCATTATCTTTAATTGTTCACCGGGAGATACCATTATGTTTTCGCTTTTAATATCACGGTGAATTATATCGTTATCGTGAGCGACTTTTAGCCCTTTAGAAATTGTAATCAACCATTCAATTGCTTTTAAATATGGAATGCCTGAACCTGTTTTAAGGTTTGATACATACGATTTTATAGTTTCTCCTTCAACAAATTCCATAACCATAAAAACGGAGTTTTCAAATTCGCCTATTTCATAAATGCTCATGATGTTTGGATGATTAAGAGATGCTGCAGACTTTGCCTCCATTAAAAATCTTTTTTTATTTTCTTCAGAAGCTGCAAGATGGGCAGGAAGAAATTTTATAGCTACGGTACGCTCAAGATTCAGGTCTTTGGCCTTGTAAACAACACCCATTCCACCCTGACCAATCTGATCAATAATCTGATAGTGCGAAATGGTTTTCCCTTTAAACTCGTTCATCTTTTTCCTCTTAATTCA
>CAYPNM010000016.1:0-41563 GCA_964412105.1 uncultured Ignavibacteriaceae bacterium
TTGTTTTGATTATAGAAGTCATATTGATATTATTGTGATTTTTACCTAAGTTTTTTATTATTAAGAACATAAAGCATCTGATATCTTCATAGGGGGAGATATGATAACCAAAATCTTCTTAAGAACCTTTCTTCTTTTCTCAATCATTTTTATTTATACAGCAAACGCGCAGTGGGTACAGACTGACGGACCAACTGGTGGCTTTGTTTATTGCTTTGCTGTCTCGGGTACAAATCTTTTTGCCGGAACCTGGAGCGGAGTATATCTTTCGACTGACAATGGCAAAAACTGGAAACCAGTAAATAGCGGTTTAGAGAATGCTTTTGTTAACTCTCTTGCCGTTTCCGGAACGAATCTCTTTGCAGGAACTGGCTATGGCGCTGTATACCTTTCCACTGACAACGGCACAAACTGGTCAAGGCTCGATAATGGTCTGCCAGAATCCACAATTTGGTCTCTTGCTGTCTCCGGCACCAATATCTTTGCCGGGACTGATGATGGTGTATTTCTCTCAACTAACAATGGTACAAGCTGGACTGCGGTCAATAATGGATTGACGAATACTTCTGTTAATACTCTGGCTGTTTCCGGAACGAATCTCTTTGCCGGAACTTACGGAAGAGGAGTATTTCTTTCGACTAATAATGGGACAAGCTGGACTGCCGTAAATACTGGTTTGGTGAATTCTTATGTTAGTATTCTTACTTTCCAAGGCACGAATATTTATGCCGGAACCTTTGGCAGTGGGGTATATCTTTCGACTAACAACGGAACAAGCTGGACAGCGATCAATAACGGAATGATGAATAGCGATGTTCGTTCCTTTGCGTTTAACGGCACTAATCTCTTTGCCGGGACTAATGGCGGAGGAATATTTCTTTCGACTGACAACGGAAAAAGCTGGACGTCAGTCAATAGCGGACTTATGAATACTTATATTAATGCTCTCACCATTGCCGGCAATAATATTTTTGCCGGAACTGATGATGGCGTATTTCTTTCGACTAACAACGGGACAAGTTGGACAGCAGCCAACAGCCTATTGACTAATACTGCAATTCAATCTCTTGTCATCTCTGGAACGAACCTTTTTGCCGGGACTCTTTTTAACGGATTATTTGTTTCAGCTGACAACGGCGTATATTGGTCAGCAATCAATAATAGTCTGACGAATCCTTATATTCAGTCTCTTGCTGTCTCCGGTACGAACATCTTTGCCGGAACTTGGGGTGGAGTATATCTTTCGACTAATAACGGAATAAACTGGACAAACGTTCTGGAGCATCATATTAATGCTTTTGCCGTCTCCGGCAACAATATCTTTGCCGGAACTGGCGTAGGAGTATTTCTTTCAACTAACGGCGGCACAAGCTGGACAGATGTCAATAACGGATTGACATATGTTAATGTTGATGCGCTTGCAGTCTCGGACACAAATCTTTTTGCCGGTACTAATGGCGGAGGAATATTCATTTCGACCAACAATGGCACGAGCTGGACAGCAGTCAATAACGGATTGACGAGTAAGTATGTCTGGTCTCTTGCTGCCTCAGGAACCAATATCTTTGCTGGAACTAATGGCGGAGGAGTATGTCTTTCGACTAATAACGGCTCAAGCTGGACGAGGATCGGTAGCGAAGTGACGAGTTCTACTATTAGTGCTATTGCAATTTCAGACACTAATATTTTTGTAGGCACTTTTGGCAGCGGAGTATTCCTATCAACGGACAACGGAACAAGCTGGGCATCGGTTAATACAGGATTGACCGCCACTAATGTTCCATCTCTTGCCATCTCCGACACGTATATATTTGCTGGGACTTTTTATAAGGGAGTTTGGAGACGTCCACTTTCAGAGATGATTACTGCAGTGGACGGCAATCAAAATACTCTACCGGCCGATTATTCTCTATCACAGAATTACCCTAATCCCTTTAACCCAAGCACAATAATAAGTTACTCGCTTCCAACAGAAAGAAAGGTAACAATTAAAATTTATAATTTATTAGGTCAGAAAATAAAGACACTGGTAGATAAAACAGAAACAGCTGGTAATCATCAAATTATTTTCAATGCCGGGAATTTATCATCAGGAATTTATTTCTATACAATAAAAGCCGGTGATTTTGTTCTGGCAAAGAAGATGATTTTACTGAAATAAAAGTTGTAATAGATAGTTAATTTTCGAGTATAACCCGCTTCAGAGGAGGCGGGTTTTTTTATTTTTTGCCGATGCTTGTTATTATGAATTCATTCGGGCTACTCTCCTTCCGGCTGAGCGGTGAAGCGTGGTTGTTATTCCAGATCGGTCTGGGTGGTTATGTTGTTGGGAGGAGTGGAAAGAAGCCGTGCCTTCGGCAGGTAAAACCTACCTGCCGGTAGGCAGGTTGTGGAGAGGATGAAGGGGTAAATGTTCAGGGTTCAGGTTAAGAGTTGGGTTTTAATTTACGTGTCTAGTGGGACTTCCTGATCTATTCTTCTAAGTCGACAGGTTTATCTCGACAGCCTTAATATTAAGGCCTCTAACGGTTTTTTCAATTTGAAGACTTTGTAATCTATCAGCTCAACTAAAAGTTAATGACGTCGTTTAGCTTTCTTTTTTGCATCACTGATTTTTTTCTCAGCAATCTGAATTAATTCAAATGCCTCATCAATTTTTGTAATTATGGAGTTTTTACCTTTTGAATCAGTTAACTGAATAGCAATGGAAACAACGGAAGCCGCTGATAATTCATCTAATTGATCGACTAAGGTTGCCATATTAGCTCCTATTTTTAATTGTTTGACAATTTGATAGAGCCAAAATAGAAAAAATTTTATTGATTATTACTGATATTTTTAAGAATTTGAGTTAAATATTAGTGAAACTTCACTGAGTTTCGGACTAAATATAATTTAATTTTGTTCTGGTAAGGGGATCTCATCAATGAAGAATAAAATTTTATTGATCCTTCCATTAATTATTTCTCTCTTTGCTTCCTGTGGCAATAACGATAAAGAAAATGTTTTTAAGCAATTACAAGGTGATTGGAGGGATAAATCCGGCCAAAATATTTTTTGCTTTTATGATACTAGCTGTAGTTATGTATATCCCGCAGGCGGAGAATTTGCAAAATTTTATATCTCGGATAATAGAATATCCTGTTACCCTTTAAAACGGGATAGGAAAAAATTCAATCTGATTAATTTTCAAATACTTTCTTTAAAAGAAGACCGTTTGCGCTTATCATTTTCTTATTGGGATAAAAAGCAAGAAACAATTGTATTGACCAAAACTAAAAAGGTTTTAGGTGATGAAATAGTATTAGATTCAATAAAACTTCGTACTGTCTCTGGAGTATCCTACTACCCAAGTATGGAAGTCTATATCAATAAATCCGAAACCTTTTTATATGAAGGGAAAAGAGATGTTTCCATAATGGGGAAATACATAGGAAAAATTAACAAGGAACAGATAGAATTATTAGAAGACAAATTTAGGTGCATTGATTACAAAAATATCTTATCAAATCCGGCCATAGAAGGTTGTTTTGGGCCATCTACACACATAGAAATATATGTTAGGAATAAAGTTTCCGGTTTCAAAAAATCATTTATCATATCTAATTTTTTATCGTTGGAAGAACCAGCAGAGCTTAGGATTTTTATTAATTATGTTATGAGTATGTATAAAAATATAAAATTGGCAGCAATTTGAAATAATGCAACTATAAAACAATAAAAAACTGCTAACCTGCGAATCAACAAGACGCCTGAATATAAGTGAATATTTTTTGCTCTTTATCAAAAAACTCCAGCTGATCCGGTTTTGAGAGAATAATCTCTTGATTACCGTGATATCCTCCCCCCTCCCCCCTAATTTCCTCCGACCAACTTCCTTATCTTCTCGTCCAGTTCTTTCCTCATATTACAAGCTTCCTGGAAAATTTCACTCTCAGTCGTTATTCCTTTTTGGCATGAACCCGTATCAAAGCATCCAGCTTATCAGAATTTATATTTATTAACTCATAGAGATAAAAATAATTATCATTATCCATTTAAATACCTGCAAGTTTTGTTTGTGAATTTATTTTTTGCTCCACCTAAAAATCCATCGTATAATTCGGGTCATTGACCTATCAGGCTACCTGTGGCGGGAACTTCGCGTCGTAATACTATTCGTATCTCAAAGTATCAGCGGGATTAGTATTAGCAGCCCTTAAAGCCAGTGAACTTACAGCAGCAACTGCAATAATAAGAACTGCAATACCCGTGATTACAAAAGGCCATAATTCCTGATTTATTCTATAGACAAAACCACTCAACCATTTACTCATAAGATAGTAAGCAATCGGCCAGGCAATAACATTTGCAACGATAATCAGTTTAATAAATTGTGTTGACAGAAGGCGCAGGACGTCAGCCATAGTTGCCCCAAGTACTTTTCGGATCCCGATTTCTTTTCTGCGTTGTTCTACTATGAAGGAGACGAGCCCTAAAAGGCCAAGACAAGCTATAAATATTGCAAGACCGGAAGAATAGGATACAACTTGTGATAACTTTTCTTCAGATGAATATAGCTGATTGAAATCTGCATTCAGGAAGGTGTACTCGAACGGTCTTTGAGAAGCATAATAATTCCATACTGATTTTATTTTTTCAATTGATCCCGGTATGTCTTTGGAACTGATCTTAATGCAAAGATATTGTTTCCACGGATTATAAATCGCAACAAACAATGGGTAAATTTTATATTTGATAGAATGTAAATTAAAATCTTGCATTACCCCAATTATTTGTAATTTTTGTCTATTAATTTCCAATGTTTTACCAACTGCATTATCAAATCCAAGGGATTTTGCCAGTGTTTGATTAATTAGAACTGAACCAGAGCTGTCAGTTTTAATACGGTATGAAAAATCTCTTCCCTCAATAATTGGTATTTCAAATGTTTTAATAAAATCAGGATCTGTGTAGAGTTGATAAGATGGAATACCCTTTTCATTTATGCTGCCTGGTATATGTATAATAGTCTTGGAACTTATATTAATTGGCAAATGGCTGCATGCAGTAACACTGATAATTGACGGAAACCGGGTTAAACGCTCTTTTATAATTTTGAGATGGTCGTGAATAGATGGGTCATTTATTTTCAGGACTACAACATTATTCCGATTATATCCCATATCTCTGGTTCTTATAAAATTCATCTGAGATAAGATAATTACGGTGCATGTAATTAATGCAATTGAGGCTGCAAATTGTGTAATTACCAAAACTTGTCGTAATGATGGTTTATCGTTTTTTATTTTATCTCCTTTTAACACGCGGGCGGGTTCATATCTTGATAAAACAAAGGCCGGATAAGTGCCGGATAAAACACCAACAAATAGTATAAGGAGAATAGATTCAATTAAAAAAGCTGGTTTTAATAAATATATCTCGTCCAGGTTTAATCCGGCTAATTGGGAAAAATCTTTAAGGAATAATTCAACAATAATCATAGCTAGTACACCGGAAAATATCGATAATAAAATAGATTCACCCATAAACTGTGTGATCAACTGTTTCTTATTAGCGCCTATTACTTTTCTAACTCCCACTTCCCTCGCTCTTAAAGTTGCGCGGGCAGTAGATAAATTAGTGTAGTTAATACATGCAATTATGAGAATTACCAGTGCAAGAGCAGCCAGAATTAAAACAGTTTTTATATCTCCAACAATGCCAAATTGAAAGTTCGCTTTATTGAAAAGGTGGATATCTTTCAAAGGTTCTAAAATGAATTGTCTGGGTAGCCCACGTATGTTCTGAGAATTATCAATGTATTTTTTTACAATTGATGGAAATTTTGCCTGAAGCACATCCGGGTCAGTTCCTTTTTTAAGCAACAGGTATGTATACCAGGAACTATTACCCCATGGATATTGATTTTTGGTCACAGAACTGTAAGTAGCAAATGATGTAATAATACCATACGAATAAAACTGGGAATTCCCGGGCATAGTTTTATAAACACCAGTTACTTTCCACAAATATTCTCCTTTTACACTTATTATTTTCCCTATTGGATTTTCTGAACCAAAGAATTTACGGGCAATATTATCGGATAGAACAACAGTATTTAAATCTGAAAGTGCTGTTTTGGGATTACCTTTTATAAATTTATAGGAAAATAAATTAAATAAATTAGGTGCAGTTGCATATAAAATGTTTTCTTCAAATATTTTAGAGCGATCAATTTTTATAACAACATTTCCCCAATCAGAAAGTGTCACATAACTTTTCACTTCGGGAAATTCAGTTTGCATCGTTCTACCAAGGGGTTCCTGTGTAACTGCAAAATAATCTGTCCCCATAAACGCATTACCTTGTTGCCGTTGTATAACTCTGTAAATTCTATCTGTGTTAGGATAAAACCTGTCAAATTGCCATTCATACTGAACATACAGCATTATAAGCGCAGCAACGGCTATCCCGATGGCTAATCCTAAGACATTTATGAATGAATAGCCTTTGTGAAGTCTTATATTTCTGATGATTATTTTTAAATAATTACTTAACATAATTTCATTTTGTTATATCGATAAATCATCTACCACAAAAAAGCATTTTAATATGAAACAGCTACTCGTATCTCAAAGAATCAACCGGATTGGAGTATGCTGCTTTAAGCGCGTTAAAAATAACAACTCCAATTCCAAATAATATAGTTAGCAAAATACCTAACAAAAATATTCCGGCACCGAGCTTAACGTGGAAAGCAAAATTGTTCAGCCATTTGTTTATAAAATAAAACGCGGCAAGACAACCAAAAATATCAGCCATAATTACGAGGATGATATATTCCTTCAATATTCTGAATGTAATTCCAGCAGCAGTATCTCCAAGTACTTTCCTAATTCCGATTTCCTTAGTCTTTTGCTCTGCGGTAAGCGACGACAAACTAAATAATCCAAGCAAGGCAAGAATGATGGCAAGCAATGAAAATGTGAAAAATATCTCTCTGAAATTTTGTTCTGAACTATATAACTGATTAATATCATCATCAAGGAATGAATATTCAAACGGCGAGGAAGGATTGACATTTTTCCAGATCTTTGCAATTTCATCGATAGTGCTTTTAGTCGATGCCGGATTAATTTTTATAGTTATAAAGTCGAATAAACCCCTGAACGGCTGTTCCGTAATCAATAATGGCTGAATATCAGAATAGAGTGTATTGTAATTGAAATCCTTTACAACGCCGATTACTTTATGCAATCCATTTCTGCTAATAACTTTGCCTACTGGATCAGTCCATCCTAATTGTTTTGCCAGAGATTCATTAATTAAATAAGCTGTGCTGTCCGAAGAGAGACGTGGATCAAAATTTCTTCCGGATTTAATTCGAATCTGGTAAGTAGTTAAAAAATCACTATCGACATCAAGAGCATGAATCATAATCGGCGAATGGAAACCCTGAGGGAAATACCCGTTCTGAGTAAACCCATTTGATGGAATATCAGAAGATGCTGTGCAACCTATTACACCGGGTATGCTTTTTATCCTGTCCCTGAATGTAATTAAATTTTTTTGTTGATCTTCATTAAACAATCTTATGGTTACCAGATTATTCTTATTAAATCCCAGATCTTTGCTATTTATAAAATTGAGCTGCTCAGAAATAATTATCGTACAAATAATTAATCCTACAGAGATTGCAAACTGCAAAATCAGCAGAACATTTCTAGTCCTTACCCTATTACCTTTAAACAACAATTCACCTTTCAGGCTATTTACAGGTCTCACAGTTGATAAATAAAAAGCAGGGTAACCGCCCGCAATAATGCCTATGAATAGAATAAATCCAAGAATAAGAAAAACATTTGCAATGCTAAAAAGATGGATCGATTCCAGGTTTTTACCGACTATATTTTGATAATATGGGAACAATATTTCTACAAGTACGAAAACCGCAAACAGTACAAAAAAGCTTATTAACAAATATTCAGTAATAAACTGAATAAATAGACTTTTTCTTCCCGCACCCAATATTTTTCTTACACCAATTTCTTTTAACCTTTTTGCTGCTCCCGCTATTGAAAGGTTAATAAAGTTAATACACGCAATAATTATTATCAGACAGGCTACAATCGAAAAAATATAAATATTTGTTAATCCTGAACCTGATTGGTCGCTATATTTTAAATGTATTTCATTCAGCGGCTGCAGGTACGGATTGTATTGTATTTTAACCTGAGATAGTTCTTTATTAATATGATTCCACATAAAAGCCGGTAATTTGTTTTCAACCGTTTTCTCAGAGTTCTTATTATTTAACAACAGGTATGTGTAATATTGATTGCCACCGTTCCAGCCCATATAGAATCCAGGCAGCGAGTACAAAGTTGAAAATGATAATAAAACATTGAATTGTATTTCAGAGTTAGCGGGAGGATCTTTTGCCAGGCCGGTCACTTTATAGATATTCTTGTTTCCTACCTTGATAATTTTTCCAATTGGATTTTCAGAACCGAATAATTTTCTGGCAGTACTTTCAGTCAGGACAGCACTATAAGGTTCTCTAAGAACGTTTGTCCTGTTTCCCTGCAGCAGCACAAATGAAAAAAGTTCAAAGAATGTTGAATCGGCATAAGAAACGTTTTCTATTTTCCAGGATTTATCTCCTATATTAAAATACATTGTTCTCAGTGTGGAAAATCTAGTGTATTGTTTGACCTCCGGAATTTCATCTTTCATCGCCGGTCCGATTGGAGGGACAAAGACAGGAGATTCCATTTCTGCTTTACCTTCCCTGGTGTCTATAACGGATATACGAAATATTCTATCAGAATTTTTATGAAAATTATCATAACTGAATTCAAAGCGAATGTAGAAGATTATTAATATTGTGCTTGTAATTCCAAGAGCAAGACCAACAACATTTAGAGATGAATAAACTTTATGCTTGCTTATATTTCTTAACGCAGTTTTAAAATAATTACTGAACATTCAATGCCCCTGCATTTAATATAAATGATTCAGAATCCCGAAGAACTGTGTTACGTAAACAATTCCTGTGCCCGAATTGAGGTAAGCTATACTGCAAATAATGACCCTAAATAAGGCTTTTCTATGAATTTGAATACTCTGAAAAATTAAACCGTTCGATAACAAACAAAAATGTTCGCTATCGAACGGTAGTATTATTCATATTTTAATGAATTTACCGGATTAGAATTAGCAGCTTTTAAAGCCTGCGATATAACTGTGATTATTGCAATTAGCATTGCAATCAGAGCTGATGCAAATAAAATCCAATAAGGAAAGTTTATCCTGTACGCAAAATCTTCAAGCCAATTAGTCATTATGTAAAATGCAATGGGCCATGCGATAATATTGGCTATCAAAACCCATTTTATAAATTCCTTTGAGAGAAGAAATATAATTCCCGTTGTGCTGGCGCCCATTACCTTCCTTATTCCTATTTCTTTTGTTCTTCTTTCTGCCGTGAAAGAAGCCAAGCCAAGCAATCCCAGACAGGCGATAAAAATGGATATTATGGAAAAAGTAGTAAATATCTGACTTGTCTTATGTTCAGCCCGGTACAGCTGATCGAAGTTGTCATTCAGGAAATAAAATTCAAGAGGTTTATCCGGAACAAATTTTTTCCATAATTTTTCAATAAGAGAAATGTTACCTGCAAAATCGGTCGTACGAAGTCTGATTGGCAAAAATGCCGTCTGTCCCCTGTTCAGAAACATAATCAACGGTCTTATCTTTTGATGCAAAGACTCATAATGAAAATCCTTCATTACACCTATAATTGTAAATTTAGTTCTGGCAGGATCCGGATTACCTACCGATATAATTCTTTTTCCGATCGGATCTTTAATTCCCATTATTTTCGCCGCAGTTTCATTTATCACAACCGACATAGTATCAGAAGGGTAGTTACGGGAAAAATATCTACCCTGTGACATTTCAATTCCCATAGTCCTGGCAAAATCGTAATCCGCTGCCATCGCTGAAACAATGTGCTGCTTAGTATCAGCACCTTCAGTCCTGTATAAATTCTGACTAAACAGTTGACCGGGCATATTGTCGCTATTAGAAGCGCTGACAATGGCCGCATTTTTAACCAATTCATCCTTGAATGTTTTAGCCTGGTTTTCAAGTGCCCATGCTCTTTGTATAACCAGAATGTGATCCTTATCAAATCCCAGCTTGATATTTTGTATATACCGCATCTGCAGGTATACTACCAAAGTCCCTATTATCAATATAATCGAAATAGCAAATTGAAAAACTACAAGACCATTTCTTAGCCAGCTATTTTTAAATATGCTTATCTTGCTTCCAAGAACCGCTACAGGCTTAAAAGAGGAAAGAAAGAATGCGGGGTAGCTTCCCGCCAGAAAGCCGATAAATAATATTGAAAATACCACGGCCGGAATGGCTTCGAAATTACTGAAGTAAGCTGTTTCAAGATGCCGGCCCGTAATGTCATTAAATAACGGAAGAAGCATCTCAGAAAGCACGACCGCAATAATTACGGCGAAGCCTGACAATAATATTGATTCGAATAGAAACTGGGTAATTAGTTGCTTTTTATTGGAACCCAAAACTTTTCTTACCCCCACCTCCTTGGTTCTCAATGAAGCTCTTGCGGTCGCGAGATTCATAAAATTTATGCATGCAAGAATAAGAATAAATACGGCAATCATTGAAAAGATGTACACATATTTTATATCGCTATTCGGTTCGATTTCATAATCAAGATGTGATTTTAAATGAATATCAGTTAAAGGCTGGAATTCAAATTCATATTTGTTGCCTGACTGCATCATTTGATCATACGTAACCCCAAATATCTCAAATATATTTTTAGAAACATGCTTCCTTGTAAAATCCTCAAGCTTTGCCTGAAGACTATTAATAGAGGACGCCTTATTCAAAAGGATATAAGTATATAAATTATTACCCAGCCATTGCTCGGTGGAATCAATACCAAGACTGCTCATAGAAGCAAACATATCATAATGCCAGTGCGCATTCCGTGGACAATCTTTAACTACACCTCTGACAGTATACGGGGTCCAATCCTCGAAATTCATTATTTTACCCATAGGATCTTCATCGCCAAAATACTTTTTGGCAAGACTTTCGGTTAATACAACGGTATGCGGATCTCTCAAAGCAGTTTTAGGATTTCCTTTAATAAAAGGGATGGTAAAAACACTGAAAGTACCTGAGTCAGCCCAGAAAAAATTAGTTTCGATAAAAACATTATGCTTGTAGCGAATCAGCATATTTCTGCTTGGCATCAAACGCGTGAACGCAGTCACTTCGGGGAAGTCCTTCAATAGTGCTTTCCCAAGTGAGTGAGGAGAAAGTGCAATATTTATTTCCCTGCCGGAGAGAGATGCATTAGTGTGAACTCTGAATATTTTATCATAGTTAACGTTGTTTTTATCAAAACTCAGTTCATCATTTACAAACAGAAGGATCAATATGCAGGCGGCTATTCCTACAGAAAGTCCTATAATATTTATAAATGAATAAGTCTTGTATTTGAAGATGTTTCTGAAGGCAACCTTAAGGTAATTCCTGAACATATATCCCCCAAAAGTATTATTCGTACCTTAGTGATTTAACAGGATCAGAATTGGCAGCTCTGATTGCCTGTGAGCTTACAGTGATCAGTGCTATTAACACAGCTAAAATACCGGAGGCCAATAAAATCCAAAACGGAAACGATATTCTGAAAGCATAGTCTTCCAGCCATTTATGCATAAAGTAATATGCAAGGGGCCAGGCAATAATGTTTGAAATAAAAACCCATGTAATAAATTCTTTGGAAAGATTATATACTATGGAAGAAACGCTGGCACCCAAAACCTTTCGTATCCCTATTTCTTTGGTTTTTAGCTCTGCAATATATGAAGCAAGGCCAAATAATCCTAAACAAGAAATTATGATTGCAAGAATTGCAAAAGAGTTCATTAACTTTCCCATCCTTGCTTCCGACTTAAAAGATTCTTCGTAAGTCTGGTCGACAAAATGATAATCGAAGGAATAATTGGGATCAATTTTACGGCATACCTCTTTTATATAAGATATTGTAGCTGGCAGGTCTTCATTTTTTGTTTTAATAAATATATCATGAGGATTTCTATTCGGCCATATTACAAGCGGTCCAATCTTATTTTGCAGCCTGGTAAAGTTAAAATCTTTTACAACTCCAATTACCGTCCAACGGTTGTTTCCCCTATCAATATTTTCACCGACAGCAGATTTTACTCCCATCATTCTTTCAAAACTTTCATTAATTACAATTGACAGAGAATCGTCTGCCGGAAATTGTTTTGAATAAAATCTTCCTTCCTTCAATTTAATTCCAAATGTTTTTAATAAATCATAGTCCCCATAAAACATCGAAATAAGCTCATCTCTTTTAGGATCCATGCCTTTCCATTTCCATCCACCGCCATTGGTATAAACTGAAAATGGCAGGTTAGAAGCAGCACTTACGCTTAATATGTTCCTGTTATCTTTCAAGGAATTTTTAAGAGTTTCTAAATTATTGTTTAATGTATCATCTGTAGGGAAATAAATAATATTCTCTTTGTCGAATCCCAGGTCCTTGTTTTGCATATATTTCAGTTGCAAATAAACAACAGATGTTCCGATTATTAAGGCAATTGAAATTGCAAATTGTATAACCACCAATATTTTTCTCATTGAGAATCTGTGCCTATCTACACCGGAAGCTCCCTTTAATATTTTTGCCGGTTTAAAAGAAGAAAGGAAAAAGGAAGGATATAAGCCTGATAAAATGCCGGTAAATAATGTTATTCCAAGTATTAATATAATGGTTGAAAAAGGAAGATTATTAAACTCCAGATGTTTTCTGGCTATTTCATTAAAAAACGGAAGAAGTAATTCAGCGATAAGCAAAGCAAATATTAATGAAATAAACGTAAGCAGAATTGACTCGCCAAAAAATTGTCTTGCTATTTGTGACCTGGTAGCACCGATAACCTTTTTGATACCGACTTCTGTTGCCCTTTTTGCGGACCTGGCCGTTGCAAGATTCATAAAATTAATACAGGCAATTATGAGGATAAACAATGCAATAATTGAAAAGATCATTACATCTTTTATCCTGCCTCCAGACCCTGTAATTGAGTATAGATGATAATCCTTAAAAGGGAAAAGAAATAATTTACCTGCAGTAGGATCGCCGTATTGCGTTTTTAACCGGTCTTTTATCTTTGCAGAAAGCGCCTTGTATTGTGATGCATCTTTAAGAATAACAAATGTAAATAAATTATTATTCCCCCACTGGTTTACATCTACCCCAAAGTCTTTCAACAAATTAATCGGGCAGAGATAATTAAAATTCAGATCTGAATTATGAGGTACATTTTTCAGTACTCCCGTTACTTTGACGTCAACTTTATTATTAAATCTCAATATCTTTCCCACAGGATCTTCATTGCCAAAATATTTTTTTGCCATATCCTCCGTAAGCAGAATTGAATGCGGGTCATTTAATGCAGTATTTTTATCTCCCTCAATTAAATCAAATGTAAACATTTTAAGAAACGAGGGATCAACAAAAGTAGATTGTTCAGAAAAGCTTTTGTCTTTATATGAAATAAGCGCATTACCCATATATGGTGCATACCTTGCAATCTGATCTATTTCAGGGTATTCTTCTTTTAATACTTTAGCCAGTCCAAGTGGTGTATTTAGAACCGTAAAATCGCCGATAGTCTGATAATGCTGGGTTTGCGGAACAGCAAATATTTTGTCAAGGTTTTTGTTAAATGAGTTAAAATTCATTTCATCTGTAACCCAGAGTAAAATCAAAATGCAAGCTGCCATTCCTATAGCTAACCCGGCTATATTTACAAATGAATAAAGTTTATTCTTGAATATATTTCTTATAGCAATTTTGAAATAGCTTTTTAACACTATCGAACCCTCAGATTGTATTTACGATATTTATTTAGACTTGAATCCATAAAAAAGGTTGCTTCAATTATATAATTTATTATAAGCAGATTTAATTTTATTCATACCTCAATGATCTTACAGGATTTGACCTTGCAGCTTTAATAGCGTGAGAGCTAACTGTTGCAATTGCTATCACCAGTGCTATTAATCCAGAATATATAAATACAACCGGCGCGATTGAAACCCTGTAAGCAAAATTATTCAGCCAGTTGTGCATAATATAATAAGCGAGCGGCCAGGCTATTATATTTGCAATCAATACCCATTTTGTAAATTCTTTAGAAAGCAGTACAAAAATTTCAGGAACTGTTGCTCCAAGGACCTTCCTTATGCCGATCTCTTTAGTCCTCTGCTCAGTCACAAAGGCTGCCAGCCCCAGCAGGCCAAGACAAGCTATAAAGATTGCGAGAACAGAAAATATCATAGATAATTTGCTGGTGCGCTGTTCAGCGAAATAAAGATGAGCCCAATCCTGATCGAAAAAATTATACTCGAAAGCTTCATCATCGGCGAATTTTTTCCAGGTTGTTTGCATATAACTGATTGTCTTTTGATAATCACCCGCAGCAATACGGACAGAGACAAACTTACCAAAGCCGCCTTTGTTAAATAACCGAATAACGAGTGGGCGAATTTGCTGGTGGAGAGATTCATAATTGAAATCTTTAACTACACCAATTATAGGGTGAATGATTGATTGATCAGGAGTTCGCCCATACTGATATAAATTTTTTCCAACTGGATGGTCTATACCAAAACCTCTGGCAGTTGCTTCATTTATTACCACGGCCATTGAATCTGAAGGATGATCTTTTGAAAAGAATCTGCCGGAAGCCATTTTAATTTCATAAGTTTTGACAAAATTGTAGTCACAGAAAATTTGTCTTAAATCCAGTGTCTCATTAGCAGATGTGCCCTGTATTTTATATGCGCTGTCCCCGTTTTGATTTCCCGGAATATCTGTTGAATTGCTCACTGAAATTACTTTAGGATAATTTAATAACAGTGATTTAAATGCATCTATCTTACTGCCGATATCATCTGTCTTTTTTATTACAACAACCTGCTCCTTATTAAATCCAAGGTTCTTATTTTGTATATAATTCAGCTGATCCTGTATAACAAAAGTTCCGATTATAAGTATAATGGATACCGCAAATTGAGTGATCACAAGCCCGCTTCTTAGTATAGATTTCCTGCTTCCTTTTCTGCTATCAGACTTCAATATTTTTACAGGATCAAATGATGAAAGATAGAATGCAGGATAGCTACCGGCAATTATTCCAACCACAACTGCAAAAAGCAAAAGTAAAGGAATAGTAAAAGCATTTTCAAGCAGACTTAGGCTTACCTGCTTTCCTGAAATATCATTAAACAACGGCATTAATGCTTCAACAATTACAATAGCAATAAAGACAGATAAAAGGCTCAGAATTATTGATTCTGTAATAAATTGCCAGATCAGTTGCTTACGGTTTGAGCCTAAAGTTTTCCGAATGCCAACCTCTTTTGACCGCCTTTCCGATCTAGCTGTTGATAGATTCATAAAATTAATTGTCGCAATCAGGAGAATCGCAATTGCTATAGCAGAAAATATGTATATGTAAGAAATATCACTGTTGGGCTGCAGTTCATAATCAAGATGTGAATGCAGGTGAATAGCGGTTAAAGGCTGCATAGAGTAACCATATCTATTACCGGCAGATTCAAATTGAGCCAGAGAAACACCGGCAACTTTTTGCAATTGAATGCCTATATAATTTTTCGTTATTTTTTTCATTTCGCCAAAGACCTTATCCGGATCAGCACCCTTATGAAGCAGGATATAAGTATAATAGTTGTTGCTTAACCAGTTCGGGCTTCTGCTATCGCCATACGTCGATAATGAACCCAGGAAATCAAAATGAAAATGAGAATTACGAGGAAAGGCCCTTACTACACCTGTCACCATGTAATCACGTCTATGATCAGCATTAAGCATTTTCCCCATAGGATCTTCATTTCCGAAATACTTATTAGCAGTAGCTTCTGTTATTACAACAGTATTGGGTTTTGTCAATGCTGTTTTGGGGTTCCCTTCAAGGAATTTAACCGTAAATACATCAAAAAATGTTGAATCTGCCCAATAGAATTTCTCTTCACTGAATGCTTTGTTCTTGTATCTCATTACCGGAAAACCAAAGTTTCTTACTCTTGTATAATTTTCAACTTCCGGAATATTTTCAAGCATAGCTGCACCCATAGGTGCCGGCGCTTCAGCGATATTCAAATCAGAGTTGTGAATTCTTGCCTGCAAATAAACCCGGTAAATTCTATCAGCATTAACATTAAATTTATCATAGCTAAGTTCATCAGATACATAAAGAAAAATCAGAATGCAGCATGCCGTTCCTACTGCCAGACCTATTATGTTTATAAATGAAAAAGTTTTGTATCTTTTTAGATTTCTTAGTGCCACCCGTAAATAATTTTTAAGCATTCATGACTCCTTGACAAGTATACATCCAAAGGCAATCGCAAGCATACAAGTTTTTAACAATTCCCAAGCTACAAGATATATTTTATCACTGCGCAATTAAGGAAAGGAACAATTAAACGTGATATCCTTCTTTAATATTTTCCGTAACTACCTGACCGTCAAATAAGTGTATAATACGATGACTGTATTCAGCATCGTGCGGGGAGTGTGTAACCATAACAATAGTTGTCCCTGCTTCATTTAATTTTGTAAGAATGTCCATTACTTCTTCGCTGTTCTTAGAATCAAGGTTACCGGTAGGTTCATCAGCCAGAATTAACTTTGGCTTTGCAACCACGGCTCTTGAGACTGCCACCCTTTGTTGTTGACCGCCGGATAATTGCTGAGGGAAGTGATCTTTTCTGTGCATAATCTGCATTTTCTCAAGCACTTCATTAACCATCTTTTCTCTCTCAGAGGAGGACATTCCCAGATAAAGCAAAGGAAGTTCAACATTCTCAAATACTGTTAATTCATCGATTAAATTAAAACTCTGGAATACGAATCCGATATTTGCTTTACGAAGATTTGCTCTTTCTCTTTCTGAATATTTAGATACCTCGTGACCTATAAAATGGTATTCGCCGTCAGAAGGATTATCCAGCAAACCGAGAATGTTCAGCAAAGTGGATTTACCGCATCCGGATGGTCCCATTATCGCAACAAACTCCCCTTCTCCAATCTCTATATTAACATTATTTAAAGCTGTGGTTTCTACTTCGTCAGTAGTGTAAAGCTTTTTCAAACTGCCTGTTTTGATCATGATGTTTCCCATTATATCACCCTTCTGATAATTGTTATAATTAATTTATTAATTTCTATTTTAATACCAGTTTATCAATGTCGCCGTAGGTATCATAGGAAGAAGTAACAACCTTTTCTCCCGGTTTTAATCCTTCAAGAACTTCAAAATAATCCGGATTCTGCCTACCTAATTTTATTTCTCTTTTAACTGCATAATTTCCTGACGGATCGACTACGAATACCCATTGTCCTCCCGTTTTCTGATAGAAGCCTCCACGCGCCAGCAGAAGTGTTTTAGTCAAAGCACCAAGTTCGAGCCGTATCTGAAGCGTTTGACCTCTTCGCAGATTATCAGGAGCCTTACCATCTTTAAAATACATATCGACCTGGAACCGGCCGTTATTTACTTCAGGAAATACCTTTTTGACAACCAGCCTGTATTCTGTACCATTAATATCAGTGGAACCCTCTTGTCCATCATTAACTCTTGAAATATAAAATTCATCAATTTCCGCTCTTACTTTATAATCATTCAAAACATCAATTTGTCCTATCCTTTCTCCCGGAGATTTAGATTGTCCAATTTCAGCATTTAATGATGTTAATTGTCCTGAAATCGGAGCTTTTACTGTAAGATTATCCAGGCTTTCCCTGATTAGACCAAGGTTTGTCTGCAAACGTTGTATTGACTGATCAATTTGATCAAGCTGTGCCACACTTCTAACAGAATCTTTCTCAAAATTCTCTAAAGCAAGTGCTTTTTGTTGGACTAAATTATTATAACTATCCCTTGCCTGGTCAAAACTCTCAAGCGAAGTCAGCTTTTTATCCCAAAGGATTTTTTCTCTTTCATAATTTCTTTTTGCAGTTTCGTAAGAGAGCTGCACATCAAGAAGGTTTCTTTTCAGACTTATGGAGTTTTGTTCAATCGAAAGCCTGCTGTTGCGCGCATCATTTATTTGCTGATAGGCAAATGTCTCCTGTTGAAAAGCACTGAGTTGAAAATTAGTGTTTGATAGTTTTAGTATTTTGTCTCCTTTTTTTAACATCGTCCCTTCTTCAACATATTTCTTTTCAACTTCTCCTCCCTGAACTGCATCAAGAAAAACAGTTGTTTTAGGCAGTACGTTACCGGTGACAGGAATAAATTCCTGGAAATCCCCCATTCTAACTTCGGAAATAGTGATCTTATCTTTTTCAACATTAAGTTTTGAACCGGTATCGCTCAGTATCAAAATTATCAGAATCAAAAAAATGATTCCTCCGCCTGTACCAAGCTGGAAGTTTCTTCTTTTATAGAGAGGCTTTTTTTCTATTTTTCTGTCCAATTTTTCTCCTCAGGTATCGATAGTTTTAGATTGCTATTAGTCAATTCCGGTTACATTTATCAACTCTCGTGCCTCAAAAATCAACTGTTTTTGTCCAGTATATTGCCTTCCATTAGATTAATTATCGAACCTTTGATCATTGATAAATGCAAATAATCAGGTTTTTAGCTGCCCTTATAACTATAAGCTTTTTAATTAAAATGATTATATTTATGTACGCATACGGACATTATTGTCCGTTTGCGGACTATAAAAATTAAAACTAGTATTGCTAAAATAGATAATTTTAGCAGCCTGTAACGGAATAATATTTGACTAATCTTTGGTACTATGGATATGGCAAAAAAATCAGGAAATATTTTAATTATCGATGATGATGAAGATGTTCTTTATTCTGCCCGTCTGTTGCTGAAGCAATATTACCCTCTTGTCCACATTGAAAAAAATCCTGAACTAATTCCAGGTCTTATATCTAATACGAATTATGATGTTATACTTCTGGATATGAATTTTTCCGGAGATAGCAACAGCGGTAAGCAGGGCTTTGAATGGCTGAAGAAAATACTTGACATAGATCCTTCAATGGTGGTGGTTTTGATTACTGCATATGGAAATATTGAAATGGCAATCAAAGCAATAAAAGAAGGTGCGATTGATTTTGTAATTAAGCCATGGCAGAATGAAAAATTGCTTGCAACAGTTTCATCAGCAATGAAATTGAGCAGATCAAACAAAGAAGTAAGCGATTTAATTTCGCGGCAAAGACTCCTCAGCAATGATCTGGATAAAAATTATCACGATATAGTAGGTGAATCAAAAGCCATAAAAAATATCTTCAGTATTATAAATAAAGTTTCCAGGACTGATGCAAGTATATTGATTGTCGGCGAAAATGGAACCGGTAAAGAATTAATTGCACGCGCTATACACAGAAATTCCGAAAGGGCAAATGATATATTCCTTACCGTGGATATGGGGGCTATAACGGAATCATTATTTGAAAGCGAATTATTCGGACATACTAAAGGTGCTTTTACCGATGCTAAGGAGGATAAACCCGGCAGATTCGAAGCTGCTTCAGGTGGGACTCTTTTCCTTGATGAAATTGCAAATATTTCTCCAAATCTTCAATCAAAGCTTTTGACTGTACTTCAAAACCGAACCGTGACCAGAATCGGTTCAAATATTCCAAAGCTTGTTGATTTCAGATTAATTTGCGCAACAAATGCTTCGATTAGCGAATTGATAAATCAAAAGCAATTCAGGCAGGATCTTTTGTACAGGATAAATACAGTTGAAATAAATCTCCCACCACTCCGTCAGAGAAAAGAAGATATACCTCTACTGTGTAATCACTTTTTAAAAGTCTACTTAAAAAAATACAACAAACCAATAAAAGAAATTTCTTCAGGGGCTATAAATAAATTGATGGAATATCATTGGCCGGGAAACGTCCGGGAGCTTCAGCATTCTATTGAAAGGGCCGTGATAATGAGCGAAGCAAAGATATTGCAGCCGGGAGATTTTTTGCTTGCTACCCACGAAACACCAGCGGATCCTAATTTAGCATTTCAGAATTATCACATAGAAGACGCTGAGAAGCTATTAATAATTAAGGCTATAGGGAAACACAATGGCAACATTACGAAAGCTGCCCGCGACCTTGGCCTGACAAGAGCTTCTTTATACAGAAGGCTTGAGAAATATGGTCTTTAAAAGATTCAGCCTTTTAATAACTGTCAGAATAGTTATCCTATTTTTAACTATTGCCCTTGAAATTTATCTTATTTTGACTTCCCATCTCTACGCAACAATTTTTATTCTCTTTTTAATTATAATTCTGCAAATATATTTCCTGATAAAATTTGTTAGTCGCACGAATAAGGAAATAGTCCGATTTCTTGACTCTATCAGATATTCAGATTTCTCGCAAAATTTCAATTTAAAATTAAAAGGATCTTCCTTTGAAGATTTAAGTAATTCATTCTCAACCGTAATTAATAAATTCCAAAATACACGTGCCGAAAAGGAAGAAAATTACAGATATCTTCAGACGGTAATTCAGCATATAGGAATAGGTCTTATCGCTTTTACACCAGACGGCGAAATTGAGTTGATAAACAATGCAGCCAAAAAAATATTCAAGCTAAGTGCCTTTAAAAATATTAACGAGCTTTCCACTATCAATAAAGATTTACCCCAAGCCTTATTGAGACTTAAAGCAGGAAATAGAATTTTACAAAAAATAGTCGATGAAAATGAACTAATACAGCTCTCCATATCTGCAACCGAGTTCAGGATGAGAGGCAAACAATTTACATTAATATCCCTGCAAAACATTCAAAGTGAACTTGAGGATGTGGAACTTGAAGCCTGGAAAAAATTGATAAATGTTCTTACTCACGAGATTATGAATTCAATAACGCCGATCACTTCCCTCGCCTCAACAGCCGACAGCATTCTAAAGAATATTGAACCAGGCTCTTCTAAAATTAGTAATGATCCAAAGGAACTACTTATAGATGTTAGGGGAGCAATAAACACAATACAAAAACGCAGCAATGGTCTGCTCCGTTTTGTTGATGCTTATCGGAATCTGGCTAAAGTGCCTATTCCCAATTTTAATTTAATAAATGTCAGCGGAATGTTTGAAAGAATTAAGAGACTTCTATATGAAGAAATATCAAAAAGAAAAATAGACTTTAAATGTTCAGTTAAACCGGATAAACTTGAAATAACGGCAGATGCCGATCAGATTGAACAGGTTTTAATTAATCTCGTGCTGAATTCTCTTTACGCGCTCGAAGGGAAAGATAATCCGGAAATAAATTTAATTGGATTCATAGACCGCGGTGGTCGCGGTGTAATTCAGGTAACCGACAATGGTCCCGGAATTCCTGATGACATTATTGAAAAAATATTCATACCTTTTTATACAACAAGAAAAGGCGGTTCGGGAATAGGGTTAAGTTTATCACAACAAATTATGCGGGCTCACAGAGGAAATATCAGAGTTAATTCATCTCCCGGTGAAGGTACCACTTTTACTTTGCGATTTTAAATGCTTACAACTTGCAAAGTAAACCTTTTAATAATAATTTGTATACGAAAATAATGAGATTTCTATGCAAATTATTTTATTTGGCGCACCCGGAGTGGGGAAAGGAACGCAAGCCAAAATTCTTTCCTCCAAATTAAACATTCCGCACATCTCTACTGGGGACATATTAAGACTGGCAGTAAAAGAAAAAACTCCCCTTGGGCTTAAAGCACAACAGGCTATGAATAAAGGAGAGCTGGTTTCCGATGATATTATGATCGGAATAATTAAAGAGACACTGGAGCAAAGCAGTTGTAAAAACGGCTTTATTCTAGATGGCTTTCCGAGAACTGTTGTCCAGGCTAATGCAATCGATAAATTGTTTGAAGAGATGAAGATTCACAGCTATTATGTAATAACATTAATGGCCGATGAAAATAAATTAGTCAATAGACTTTCAAACAGAAGAGCATGTAAAGAATGTAAAACTATTTTCACTTTATCGGAAGTTGAAAATCTGAGTAAATGTCCTGTTTGTAACACCGAAAACAGCTTTTACCTGAGAGATGATGATAAAGAAGAAGTAATTAAGCACAGAATGGAAGTATTCAGGAAAGAGACTCAGCCTGTTTTAAAACACTATGATGATAAGAAAAAAGTTATTTCTATCGATGCGCTCGGTACAGTTGAGGAAGTTACAAATAGGATTTTGCTTGCTTTAAAAGAAAAAGCTCCAGATAAGGTGACTATTTCTGCTTGAGTACGGCCTTTACTGCCTGGCCATTTTCAAGTTTAACAATTTTGATATTGTTATATCGTTTAACAATCTCATAATTGTGCGTTGCAAAAAGAACGGCCGTTCCTCTGGTATGAATCTTCATTAATATTTCCAGAATTTCACTTGAAGTTTGCGGATCAAGGTTGCCTGTGGGTTCATCTGCCAGAACCAAAATGGGATCATTTATTATAGCTCTTGCAATTGCTATTCTCTGCTGCTCTCCACCTGAAAGTTCATCCGGCATACCGAATCTCCTGTGAAATAAATCTACATCTGTCAAAACGTTATTGACCTTTTTCTTAATTTCCCTTGCCGGTGTATTTGTCACTTCCAGCACAAAGGAAAGGTTATCGTAGATATTTCTGTCCCTCAAAAGTTTAAAGTCCTGAAAAACAACACCAACCTTTCTTCTTAACATTGGAAGATCTCTCGGTTTGATGGTCTTAGAGTTATATTCTGCAACCTGCACTTCCCCGGAATAAGGAAAAATATTCATATAAACCATTTGCAAAAGAGTGCTCTTTCCTGCCCCGCTTCTTCCTATTAAAAAATTAAATTCACCCTGCCCCAGACTATAGTTCAGATTGGTAAATATCTGGTGAGACTGATATGCGAAATCCACATTACTGAATGATAACATAACTATTCCTCAAACTTTTTTACAACAAATTGCACTCTCTTAGAATTGGCTTTAGCATCATCGAAAGTAAATGCGTCAAAACATTCAACTACATAAAGTTTTGACTGTTCAATTAAATCAAAATATTCATAATAATCCAAGATTTTCTGCTTATGAGTTTCCTTAAATATCTTTCCATCCTGGAGTGCTATTTCGAATATATTTTTATGAATACGTGTTTTTTTGTTATAGATGCTTTTGTGCAGATAATTAAAGCTTTTATAACTTCCTCTTCTTTTAGGTTCTTTTATATGACTAATGCTGTTTTTTTCAAGCGAGGCATCAAACACTAAAACTCCATTAGTATTTAATTGTTCTTTTATTTGCCCGAAAAAAGAGAGTACTTTTTTCCTGGTAAGGAGATAATTAATACTGTCAAAGGTTAAGTAGATAAGATCAAACTTCTTTTTGAAGGGAATAAACAGCATATCACAACAGACCTTATTTTTAATTTTACTCTCCGAATTGGCAAGCATATAATAAGAAAGATCGGACACGATTAAATTTGGGAACTTTTTAATAAGGTAATCAGCCAGCCGGCAGTTCCCTGCTGCCAATTCCAGAACAGATGCATCCTTAGTAATATATTTTGAGGTCAAACGGAATATATAATCTGCCCAATAGTCGTATCTTATTTTCCTCATTAAATGATTATATATAAGAGGCAGGCTCCGATAGATTTTTTCCCTATAAATTACGGTCATTTCTAATTCTGTTTTTCATAATTGACATAGCATATTTATAAGCCTGAATCATACTTGAAGGATTAGCCAGGTTCTTTCCGGCGATATCATAAGCAACTCCATGATCCGGCGATGTTCTAATTATTGGAAGTCCGGCAGTATAATTTACTCCTCCTCCAAAATTCAGAAGCTTAAACGGAATCAATAATTGATCGTGATACATTCCTATAACCATATCATAGTTTTTATAGCTTCTGTTTGCAAAAAAGGCATCCGGAGAAAATGGACCTGCGAGATATTTATTTAAAGTATAGTTTTTAAGAGCCGGTATAATTATGTCTTGCTCCTCGTTACCAATGGCACCGCTTTCACCCGCATGAGGATTTAATCCTAATACAGCAATTTTAGGATTATGCAAATTAAAATCATTATGAAGAGAATTAATTACAACATTAAATATGTTGTGTAATTGTTTCTCCTTTATTATCCTTGTAACGTTCCTGATCGGCTCGTGAATTGAGACAAGAGATGCTTTCATCTTACGGGATAAAAACATCATTGAATAATTTTTAGTACGTGTATATTCCGCCAGCATTTCAGTATGACCAGGAAATTTAACTCCGGCCAAATGAACTGCAGTTTTTGATATCGGCGCAGTTACTACAGCATCAATTGATTTTGAGATTGCAAGTTCAATAGCCAGTTTAATGGCGTTAAAGGCAATTCTACCGGATTCCTTTGTTGGTTTTCCATAGTACTGAGAAGCATTTTGCAGCTTAATGACGCAGACAGTTCCCGGTTTTGCATCCTGATACTTTTCCACATAGGAAAAATCAAATTCCGGTTTTACAAGCTTCGAGGTTTTATGAAAGGTATTTTGAGGACAGATTACATAGTACTTATTCTTTGAATTTTGTATTACAAAGTTCAAAGCTTTTATTATTATTTCGGGGCCTATACCATTAATATCCCCGCACGTGAATAAAATTTTATTCATCAGCCTTTTGCTAAAGGGAATTCACCGGTACCATTTTTATCAACAAATCTAAAACTTAAATTTTCTTTTGCATATATCCATAATTCTTCGACTTTACCATTATCATTAGAGCTTCTTTCTATCTTCTCAGGCATTCCATATTTAATATATATTTTGCCTCTATCAGTGTCTGCTCCATTATTACCACTCAGTGGGGCAAAATTTTTCATAGCATAATCAATACGGTTATAATATTCATTCATCAATTCATTAAATTTAGTCTTGGGCGTAGGATCATATTTCCGCCAGTATTTTCGTAATTCAACCGGGTATTGCTTTTTATCGGAATCTAGAAGTCTGCTAATAAGGCTGTCACTTTCAATATATTTTAAAGAAGCGATAGCGAATTCAGGATTGCGCAAAGTAAAAGGTTTGTCGAACCAGATAACATTTTTAAAAAATGTTTCCGATCTCAGACCGTCCTTGTTTTCAGCCACAACAATTTTTGCTATTCCTTCCGGCAGTAAATTGCTGAAATTATCCAGAATAAAATTCCTATAGCTCTTAGCTTCATTATTTGTATTAATAACAATTTGTCCTTCAATCTTACTTAAGGATAAATCTGATAGAAATGACTTATTTATAGAAGTTGAATAGATTGTATCCTTTTTATCGACAATCCAGACATAAATTTTATGAACTGAAATATCTTTGCACGGTATTGCAAGATCATATCGCATAGGACTAAATGGAATCGCGTCATCAAAATTAGCAAGAACAGTAGACGTATCTCCTTTTGGTTCCATTATATTAGCGTTCAATACAAAAGGCTCTAAAAATTCTGTTGTATCAGCTCTAATTTTCATAACCTTTTTTTTCTCTAATCTAATTTCTTGTCCCGATTGCACATCCGTTACAACAGGCAAAAAATTATATCCATCATTAGGCAGCTGAAATGTCATATAATCTTCACAATAATTATCTGAAGAATTGGTCTCATCAAAAGTTTTTACAGAAATTTTGGTTTGTTTAATTTGCCTGGAAATAAATTGTCCGCTTGTATCGTAGATTTCAACTGCCACGCTTAAAGCAGCCTGATAATTGTCATCATCTTTTATAAAGGTTAATTGATTATAGGGAATTTTGTAAACGTACTCAATTATATTCATGCTGTCTGCAGGAATAACATGCACCTCAGAATAAAAAGGAATTTGATTATGCAATATATTTTCGTGTCGTTGCCCGGGAAACTGAGCAAACAGATCGGTGATCAGGAGCAACAATATTACGAGTAATTTCTTCATATGTTTTGTCTTAAACTTATACAGATTTTGATACTTTTCAAGTCCATTTGGCAATATGAGGAAATACAAAAATGCTAACTATTGATTTTGGATGTGTCCAGAGGAAATCTAAAAAGAAAAGCAGTGTTATGAACAGTATTTTAAAATTTATCGCGATCAACTATTCATACTATTAAGAAATTCCTTGTTGTTTTTTGTCCCTCTAATTTTGTCAAGCAGAAAATCCATCGCCTCAACAGGGCTGAAATCACTCAGAATTTTTCTGAGTATCCATACCTTTTGCAGGTCATCTTCTTTCATTAATAATTCTTCTCTACGAGTACCTGATTTATTAACATCAATTGCAGGGAAAATTCTCCTATCGCTGAGATCCCTGTTTAAGACAATTTCCATATTGCCGGTACCTTTGAATTCTTCAAAAATAACATCATCCATTCTGCTGCCGGTATCAATCAGAGCGGTTGCAATAATAGTAAGACTTCCTCCGTCTTCAGTATTTCTTGCTGCACCAAAAAATCTTTTTGGCTTGTGAAGAGCATTTGAATCAACGCCGCCTGAAAGAATTCTGCCGCTATGAGGAACAACAATATTATGGGCACGGGCAAGACGGGTTATACTATCAAGAAGAATTACTACATCTTCTCCGGCTTCAACCAGACGCTTGGCTTTTTCAATTACCATATCCGCAACCTGAACGTGACGTTCGGCAGGTTCATCAAAAGTTGAGCTGATTACTTCGGCTTTAACTGATCTTTCCATATCTGTTACTTCTTCGGGACGTTCGTCAATAAGAAGTATAATCATTTTTATTTCCGGATGATTTCGGGTAATTGAATTGGCAATCTTTTGAAGCAATACAGTCTTACCACTTTTGGGAGGAGAAACAACCAGACCTCTCTGTCCTTTTCCAATAGGCGAAAGGAGATCCATAACTCTCATTGAATATTCACCTGGAGCAGATTCAAGATTTATTTTCTTTGTAGGATAAACCGGAACCAGATTGTCAAACAACGTTCTGCCTCTGATATGATCAGGTTCCAGTCCATTTACAGCTTCAACTCTAAGTAATGCAAAGAACCGCTCACCTTCTTTCGGAGGGCGAACCTGCCCGCTTACAAAATCTCCAGTTCGTAAGCTGAATTTTTTGATTTGCGACGGAGAGACATAAATATCATCGGGTGAAGGTAAATAATTATAATCTGCTGATCTGAGGAAACCGTATCCATCAGGCAGAACTTCCAGGACACCTTTTGAAAAGGTTAGACCATCTTTGGAAGTCTGTGCTTCCAGAATTTTAAAAATTAGTTCTTGTTTTCTTAAATCACTGAAGCCCTGAATATCCAGATCTTTAGCAATCTGATTCAATTCAACTATCTTCTTTGACTTCAGTTCAGAAATATCCATTGGCATGACTTTATCCTAATAATTTTTGTTGGTAAATATTGAAGTTTTTTATATACACTCGAAACACTAAAATTTTCAAAGGTTTATTTTCTGATATGCTGTTAAATGGGGTATCTAATTTATATTTTTCTCTTCACTCTATTGAATTAAAATTGAAAGGGTCCAGAGGTTTATTGGAAACATAAAACGAAAAATAAATAATGTCAAGCAATTTTTTGCCCAATTTTCGACTTTATTTCCCCCAATAAATACATACTTCCCAGTACCACCAGGCAATCATCCCCATCATTTTTTTTGAACGACTCGATAAATTCAACCGGGTTCGATTCTATTACGACTTTAATATCCATTTCTTTGGCCAATTTAATCAAATCCTCAGTCTTTGCGGCCCTTTCATAGGCAATATCGCTTATCCTTATTTCATCAAAAAATTTGTTTAATTCAGTGAGCATTTCCTTTATTGACTTATCCTTCATTACACCGAAAAGCAGGACTTTCTTTTTATAAGTTTTTAAGTCCTTCTGAAATTCACTTAAAAAATTCTCTACACCGTCGGGATTATGAGCAGAGTCGAAAATAATATCCGGATCCATATTATAAAACTCATATCTACCCTGTAGGCCGGAGTTTTTAATGACGTTTTTTATACCCCGTTCTATATGTGCAAAATCATCCGTATTAAATATTTTTGCGGTAACCAACCCCGCCAGTGCTGCATTATATTTTTGATAACCTCCCCGCATCGGCATGGTAAAATCATCCAGTTCAATTTCTTCAGTATATAATTCTATAGAGTCTTTTCTTTTAATTATATAGTCAGATAATTTATAAAATTTGCAATTTCCCTTTTGACATTTGCTTTCAATAATATTTAAAGCTTCCTGTGGAAGCTGCCCGGTAAATACAGGAATACCGGGTTTTATAATTCCTGCTTTCTCATTTGTAATCTTATCTATTGTATCCCCCAAAATCTGGGTATGTTCCAGGCTGATAGAAGTAATAACGGAAGCCATAGGGGTTAACACATTGGTGGCATCTAATCTTCCGCCAAGTCCGGTTTCAATCACTGCTAAGTCAACCTTATTTTCCATAAAATACAAAAACGCAATGGCAGTAGTTACTTCAAAGAATGTCAATTTGTTTTCTTCTATATATTCAAAATGCCGGGCAATAAAATCCGCAACATAATCATCCGGAATTTCAAGACTATTAATTTTTATTCTCTCATTATATCTCACAAAGTGAGGAGATGTATACAATCCGACTTTATTCCCCAATTCCTGCAAAATGCTTGCAAGAAAGGCAGCAGTGCTTCCCTTTCCGTTTGAACCTGCTACATGAATTGTCCTTATATCATTTTGCGGATTACCAATATGATCAAGAAGCTTTTTAATATTTTCCAGACCTAATTTAATTCCGAATGTGTGGAGAGCAAAGAGTTTGGTTAGCGCTTGTTCGATTGTCATAATTTATAAGAAGCAGTTAGATCTGAAATTTTATTAACATTATATTTAACACAGTATTCTTCTAATTTGTTTATTATTTTCCCCGCTGCTGAAGGATCTATAAAATTAATTGTACCGAGTTGAATAGCAGAAGCACCGACAATCATAAATTCTAAAACATCTTTCCAGTTCATTATTCCGCCGATACCTATAATCGGGATATCGACATTTCGGCTGATCTCCAGAACCTTTGCAAGTGCAATCGGCTTAATAGCCGGCCCGGAAAGTCCGCCGTTTACATTATAAATCTTCGGTCGTCTTGTAATTATATTAAATGAAGTCCCTACAAGAGTGTTGATAGCTGATACGCCATCGCCTCCGCCTACCTTTACAGCCTTAGCAAATTCTGAAATGTAGGATACGTTCGGCGACAATTTTATTATTACCGGCTTACCGGTTACCGCTTTAACTTTTTCAGTGATCTCCCTTACCTTTGAAACGTCATTACCGAATTGCAGGCCACCTTCTTTTACATTTGGACAGGAAACATTTATTTCGAACGCTTTAATTGTTTCCTCTCCGGTCAGGATTTTTGTGCATTCAACATATTCGTCGACGGTGCCCGCAGCAATATTGCATATTAAAGGGACATCAAACTTTTTAAGAAATGGAATTTTTTCCTTTAAGAATACTTCAACACCGACATTTGCCAAACCTATAGCATTTAACATTCCTGCAGGTGTTTCCACTATTCTTTGTGGCGGATTTCCTTTTCTGGGCTTAAGGCTCAATGATTTTGTAACTATCCCTCCCAGCTTATTTAGGTCTGTAAACTCTGAAATTTCATTACCATATCCGACCGTTCCGGATGCCAGCAGAATCGGATTACGAAGTTTTAAAGAGCCTATATTTACTGAAAGATCAACCTTACTCATATAACTATATCTTTTATATTAAAAATCGGACCGTCTTTACAAACAAGAGAATAAGTGTCCGGATGAACTGTGGATTCGATCGGGCAGCCCTGGCAAATGCCAAATCCACATGCCATTGCACACTCTGCAGAAACTTCACATTCTATGTTATTTTTAACACAAAATGATTTTAAGGCGGAAAGCATCTGATTTGGTCCACATCCAAAAATCTTTAATTTCTTCCCTTCGATAGATTGAAATTTATTTTCAAGAAGTTGCACAATCGTGCCCTTGAAACCTTCTGAACCGTCATCAGTTGAGATCTGGACGTTTTTCATCCCGTATTTTATTATATCCTTATGTGTCCGTCCGCCGATGAATGTATAAAGTTTCTTTCTAGTATCCAGTGAACGGGTAAAATAAGGAAATGGAGCTGCACCTAATCCTCCCGCTACTATCACAGCTGTGTCAAAATCATCATTAATGTTAAATCCATTGCCCAAAGGACCAAGGACATCTATCATATCTCCTTTTTGTTTGCTGGATAAAATCCTGGTCCCTTCACCGAAAATATTGAACATCAAATAGAAATGATCTCCCTCAACATCGCAAACGCTGAAGGGTCTTCTCAGCAAAGGATATATGGATTCTGATACACGGATATTTAGGAATTGTCCCGGCTTTATTATTCGTGAAATTTCAGGACAGAATATCTTGAGCAGGTAAATATCGTGATCAAGTTCTATTGATTTTTCTACGGGGGCTTTGGTTATAAACAATCGTATTCCTGCATTAAAGTAATTTTTCCAACAAACTGGTAATTTTGGAGGGTTATAAAAAATCCTAATTTTTTAACCCTTTTAATTTAAGTCTTTGTTATAATTAAATCAAAAAGGTGCTGTTTGAATAGTAAATTTTCCCGTTATCACAAATTATCTAATTTATCTCGCCCAGAGTAATCACTTCGTAATAATATTTGCTTCTTATCCTGTCCATAGCTGCATACATTCGCTTCATCGATTCACCCCTGCTGTCAAATAATGCTGTCTGATCGAAGGAGACTTTAAAATTGCTTAACCGTACACCAATTAACCTTACGCCGATTCTTCTTGTATGAGCTTTTCTGAAGAGAGTAAGGACCTCTTCATAAGCTTTGTGGTCCTGGTTGGTAGGTTCCCTTAAAGTAATTGACCTTGTAAGAGTCTTAAAGTCTGTGTACCGAAGCTTAAGAGAAATTGTCGAGGCAGTAAGATTATCCTCTCTAATCTTATGACAAAGTTTACAAACCTGGTGAAATATCATCTCTTCGATTTTCCTGTTGCTCAATACATCTTTGCCGAAAGTAACTTCTTTTGACATTCCTTTTTGTTCTCTTTCAGAAGTGAGATATTCCATTCCTTCAGCATTTGCCTTATGCCAGATATCGACTCCGAATTTGCCGAATGCTGCAGTAAAAAAATCGAGAGGAATATCAGTAATATCCTTTATTTTATAAATTGCAAAGGAGTGAAGCTTTGCAAGCGTTTTTTTCCCAACTCCCGGAATTCTTTCAACCGGAAAATGTCCAAGAAAATCCTTTGCAACAGACTGCGAAAGATATATAAGTCCTTCTGGCTTGCCAACATCACAGGCAATCTTTGCAGTTGATTTATTTCCGGCAATGCCGATGCTGCAGGGCAGGCCAAACTTATTTTTTATCTCCTTCATAATATAATTGCCCAACATTAAAGGAGAACCATAAATTCTTTGAGTTCCTGTAAAGTCCATATAAAATTCATCTATCGATGCCTGCTCAATTACAGGTGCCAGGCCAGTCAGGAATTTCTTAACCATATTGGAATACCTTTCATATTCGAAAAAATTTCCGTGAAGATAAATCCCTTCCGGGCATAAGCGGTAAGCAAGTCTAATCGGCATAGCAGAATGAAGCCCGAACTCTCTCGCTTCATAAGAGCAGGCAGCTACTACCCCTCTTCCCGCTTTCGGATCGCCTCCCACGATAACAGGCTTACCATTCAGTGAAGGATCCATTACTCTCTCGACCGAGATAAAAAAGGTATCGAGATCAAGATGAAAAATCATTCTCATTAGTTCACAGCCACCTTATGCAATTCCGGGAAAAGGTTGAGTTCACGTTTAAGACTCGCATAAATTTCCTTATCGAGCAATGCATTCAGCTCAAGCGCATTAATCACAGCTTTGCCTCCCGGGTGATTGTTAAAAATTATGTGTATCTCATCAATCTCATTAAAATGTTCTTCAATCATCAGTTTAATTTCATTAAGTTCTCCGAGAGTGTATTTATAATCATACCTTGCATTCTTTTCATCGAAAGTTTGTTTTGTCTTAAAGTTATTTATGTTTTTGAACCATTCGTCCCTGTTTCTTCCATGAAGCCTCAGGTATGCGCGTCTGTCCGAAATAGTAACATTGAACTTGAGATATTTTCCAATTGCCGGCTGATCGATTGAGCAGAAAGTAAGTTCGTGATCGTTAAAAAGCTTTACGGCTTTTTCGTTGTTCCAGCTGTTGTGCCTGACCTCCACAACTTTTTTATAGCCGGTAAATAATTCAGCAAGTTTAGAAATATATGTCGTGTTGTTCTGATCCATATGAAATGAATACGGAAACTGCAAAAGCAATGAGCCTAACCTTCCTGAATTTTTGAGAATATCCAGGTTTTCTCTTACAGCTCTGACATTTGAGCCATTAAAATTTCTCAGATGAGTAAAATCCTGGTTAAGCTTTATCTCAAAAATGAAGTTGTCTTTGTGAGAAACTTTATCGACCCAGCTTTTTATCGTTTCATTTCTTGCATAGCCGTAAAAAGTTGAATTAACTTCAACCGAGTTGAAAAACTCAGCATAATGCTGCAGCCAGTCGTAGTGTTTCGATTGGTTTTTTACATAAAATGGTCCTACCCAGTCTTTGTAAGACCATCCTGCAGTACCGATGAATACCTTTCTCATAATTCTGCCTCCTTGTATAAATTATTAAATTCAATTTGTTTTAATGTATCCCTTAAAACTCCAAGCGAGCGCTGGCTTAAAAGGTCAATTTTTACCAGTCCGACATCTTCTATTCCATACATATCAGGCTGGGTAACAATTAAGCCGAGCCCTTTATTTTTTGCATACTCAAGTGCCGTGTAATTTGTAATCGGTTCAGGAGCAATTACAATTCCTCCCGGATGAATGCTTAAATGTCTCGGAAAGTTCGCAAGTCTCGGCGCAATGGAAGCGATCGTATTCCATGGCTCAGCATCAAACTTCAGCGAACGTGCTTCAGGGTATATAGAAGAAATATTCTGGATATTCCGGGCATCTGTGTAAGGAATAAATTTACTGTACTTCGAAATTTCTGAATCAGGCATACCGAAAACTTTTGCGGTTTCCCTGAATGCCGATCTTGCCCGGAAAGTTATGTGGGTTGAGATCATAGCCACGTATTCATAACCGTACTTATCAAAGACATAACGCACTATTTCGTCTCTTTCTTTCCAGGAAAAATCAATGTCAATATCAGGCGGGGTTGATCTGCCCTTGTTAAGAAACCTTTCAAAGTAAAGATCATATTTTACCGGATCGACCTGCGTAATGCCAAGACAGTAACAAACCAGGCTATTGGCGGCGGAACCTCTTCCGATTGTTACCATTCTTCTCCTGTTTGCTTCGCGGAGTATATCCCACACGACTAAAAAATAATCGCTCAGGCTCAATTCATTTATCACATCAAGCTCATATTGAAGTCTTTTTATAACCGGCTTCGTAAGTTTCGGGTATCTTTCTTCAAGTCCGCTGAAGGCAAGCTTCCACAAGAAAGAGAATTGATCAGTATTATCTCTGGTCCTGAACATGGGGTATTTAAAAGTTCCTATTCCGATATCCACATTGCACATTTCAGCTATGCTGTAAGTGTTGAAAATCATATCGGGAAAAACTTTCCATCTCCTGTTCAGTTCCGCAGGACTTCTGAAATAATATTCTTCATCGACCAGCTCACTGCCGGGCAAATTTTCAAAAGTGCTCCTTTCCTTTATAGCCGTGATTACTTTATGAATGATATAATCGTCTCTTTCAAGAAAGTAAACGGGATTCGTAGGCACACACTTAATTCCATTGGAAATTGCAAACTTGTAAAGATCCTTTGTATTCTTTTTTTCTTTTTCTGTTGAGATAAGCTCTGCATAAATGTTCTTTCTCAAAGGGATACCCTGCAGAAGTTCAATGGAATGAGTAAGTATAATAAGATCAGGAAACCCGGTCTGCAGAATGTTTTTAAGGGAAAAGTCTTCCTTCAGCTTTCTCGTCGTAATTATTTTACAAAGATCGGAATACCCCTGCCTGTTCATTGCGAGAAAAACAGCGTTAATATTTTTATCGGAAGGATCATCGATGAAAACGCCGGGAATCGGCTTTATGTTCGCTTCTTTTGCCTTTTTCATAAATTCTATCAGGCCGTACATTCCGTTGGTATCCGTAAGAGCAATTGCCGGCAGCGCGTACTCTTTCGCTTTCTCAATGAGTGAGTCTACCGGTATCGTTCCCTGCAGGAACGAGTAATATGAATGAATATGCAATGGTATCATTGGTTTATAACGTAGGCGTTAACCAGTTTTTCCGTATTGAGTTCAATAAGAGAGATATCTTCCTCACGGAATTCGTCTTTCTCAGAATATTGTGCTTCCGGACTGAACTCATTCTGTGAAACTCTCAGTTTTATGTCTGCCAGCACTTCAAGTTTATCAACAACAAGATTGTTTCCTCCCTCAACATCGACTCTTCCTTCCACAAGATATGGCCCCATAGACATTGTGTTTTCAGCAACATGTGCATAAACACGCGGGAAAATCACAGCTTCAAATGTTCCACTCATATCTTCGAGCGAAAGAAATTTCATTGCTTCGCCTTTCTTTGTCGTAATCCTTTTAGATGCCATATACCAGCCGATCATTTTTACTTTTCGCCTGTCATATTTTCCCATATCTGCCGCTTTGATTATATCTCTTGAAGAAATAAACTCGCTGAAAAACTCAAGAGGATGTTTTGTTACCATATAGCCGAATGTCTCATATTCAATGCTGCATTTCTCAGCAATGCTGTAATTCTCATCCGTTATCACTTCTTTTTCCAGCCTGAATGATTCGCTGACAAAAAGATCGTTCGTAAATTCATCGAGAATTTTCCTGCTGTTGAGATATACGTTCAGAAGTCTCAGCAGTGTTGGACGTGTATATCCAAAACAATCCATGGTCCCGCATTTTATCAGCGAAGCAGCTTCTTCAGGACCGGGCCTTACACGTACTAAAAAATCAGGGAGTGATTTATATTCACCGTTCTCTTTTCTCTCACAGATAATCTTTTCGCAAAATTCTTTCGAAAGATTCTTGACCGCCATCAGACCGATTTGCACTTCCTCTCCGGAACCGGTGTAATGATATTCACTTTTATTAATTGAAGGCAGTTTAAAATTTAATCCCATTCTTCTTCCTTCCCACACGTAAACAGCGGCAGAATAAAATCCTCCACCGTTGTTTAAGACAGAAGCGATGAACTCAGCAGGATGATGAGCTTTTAAATATGCAACCTGGTAAGAAAGTAATGCGAAGCTTGCACTGTGCGCTTTGCAGAAGGAATAACCTGCAAAAGATTCAATCTGCCGCCAGAGCTCACGGGTTGCATGTCTCGACATTCCTTTTGCTCTGCATGAATTAACAAACCTATTTGCCAGCATCATCATCGCGCTGTGTGAACGGGCTTTCCCCGACATAGCTCTCCGCATCAGGTCGGCATCATCCGGAGTTAACCCGGCTATGTAATGAGCGACTTTAATTACATCTTCCTGGTATATCATTACACCGTAGGTTTCACCGAGATATTTTTCCATGAGCGGGTGTAGATATTTTCTCCGTGATGGGTCCCTGTGGCGTGCGATGAATTCCTGCATCATTCCGCTTTCGGCAACACCGGGACGGATAATTGAAGAAGCCGCAGTCAGCATTTCAAAGGTGTGAACATCCAGTCTTTTAAGAAGTTGTCTCATTCCCGGAGATTCGATATAAAAACAGCCTATTGTCTTCCCCTTTCTTATCAGTTCAAGGGTCTGTTCATCATTAAAGAGAAAATTATAGTCGTAAATATCGAAATTGACTCCCCGCGTATTTCTCGGGATAGCCGGAAATAAGCTTGTCAGCTTCAGACCGCCGGAATCGGGTAAATTGTAACTTTTTAGATCAATTGTTGTATTTTGCATAGAAATGACACTATTTTAATAGTAAACATTTGTACACTAATACTAATATTTCACATATTTAAAATCAAGTGAACAGAATATTAATTTTTATCCCTGCCGCTACCAGCTTTCCATTATTCCAACATTCCACTATTCCAATACTCCAACATTCCATTATTCCTCCTCCCCCCTTTTACTTTTAACTTTTTCCTTTTTACTTTTAATAATATGTGCGGAAGAGACTATTTGTTAAGCGAACCGGATGAAGTAGCAAAATTTTTAAATGCCGGTAAAATACCAGCAAGGAATCTTGTCAAGGACAAGCTACAAAAAGTAAATATTCCCCCAACTTCGGAAATTTTAACCCTGTTTAAAAAAGACAATGATTATGTACTCGAAACAACACAATGGGGAATAAAATTTTCAGACAGGGCTCCGCTGATAATCAACTCAAAGATCGAGACCATAAAAGAAAAAGATTACTGGTTCAATCTTTTTAATCATAACCGTGCACTTGTGCCGATGACGGGATTTTACGAATGGCCTGTAATAAAAGGAAGAAAAGTAATGCAGCAGGTATTCCTTAAAAAAACAGAATTATTTTTTGCGGCTGCCTTATGGACAAAATTGAAAGATAAGATCTGCACATCAATTATAACTGTTCCCTCAAATGAATTTATGCGGGATATTCATCACCGGATGCCTGCAGTACTTTTAAGAAGCCAGATAAAAGAGTTTTTCGAAAATCCGCCTGAGAAAAATCTTGACCTCTGTATTCCCTATCCCGGAAATGATATGGCTATGGAGAAAGCAAAAGTTTAATAATTACAAAAAGATTCTAACATTACTTCAGGAATTTATTTTTTGTTGATGACTTTTTCCATCAAACAGAAATTTTATAAAATAAGCTGTTATAAATCCAAAGTAAGCTCCGGCAATTACATCACTCAAAAAATGATAGTCTGTTCCAATAAGAGCAATTCCAAGAAGGCCTAATAAAATCAATACCAGCAGGCGATATTTTGGATAGTAGAATAAAACAGCAGCTCCAAATGCAACGAATACCAACATATGACCTGAAGGAAAACTACTGCTCCAAATTTTAAACCAGTGAAAAGCAAGTGGTTCCTTGTGGATCAGCCAGCCACGTGGACCTGTCCGTCCGAATACAAATTTTAAAAGGGTTTTTACCAGGTAAGCAACAGGTAAAGCTGTGGCGGCGAGTCTTAAGAACTGCACTTCATTATCATCTGTCGTTTTACGTGACCGATAGAAATAAATACCCCACAATAATACTGTACCAATGCCAACCAGATGAGGCAAAATATCAGGTATGCGTTCAGTTACCTGCCTTAATTTATGTACAGACCTTATAAAATTCATAACGCTGGCGGCAATCCTGGCATCAAGAAATTTTATAGCTACAATAGTAATTAATGCTGTTAGTAGAGTGAAGAGAATTAATTTATTTATGGGCACAAGTTTTTTCATAATTTCAGTATATACAGTTATATAATGTAAATAGTTATGGCTGATTTGAATTAACTAAACACAAAATAGGATATTTTCCCCATAGTGTAGTAGCAATTACTCCTAATAGGCAATTAAGCGCAGCATAACCTAACTCTTGATCGGTTTTTCAGGGACAAACAATCCTTTCCTGACAGAACCGGTAAAGCAGATATTTCTGAACTGTTTATTTGCAACGTTTAATGAATTTATCATTTTTCTGTTTATAATTTTATGATGTTTAATTTTATAAAGGTAATCCCCTATAATTTCAAGATCTTCATTTGTTGAAACCCAGTTATATTTATCAAACATAGAAAGATTCACCGGGTTAGAATAGCTCCTTAAAGTTTTATAACCAAGTATATTGATATAAAAATCGAAATATGACATAATTAATTCCCTCAGGGAACGATAAACGGGTTCCCGGAATCTGAGTGTCGTGGTATTAGACTTTGCTATAGCTCCGTAATGATCATTTTGCCTAAAGATGGCAATTACATGGTCATCATCATTTACAGCGATCAAATCCACAATTAAAGGCTTATGACCTAATGATCTTAATGCGGCTGCCGCAAACAATGCTCCTTCAAAACAATTAGCTGTCTTGACAATCGCAACCCGTTTCGGCGATTTAGTCTCATATTCAGAATTATACTTCAACTTGTTTAGAAAGGTCTGAATTGAATATGGGTTTTTAAATTTCTTAAAAATACTTATATGTTGATCCGCATATGCATTTTTCCGGCGTGGATTTTTCTGCATAGAACTTATTGCTTGTTATTTAATGTCTTAATCAAATTCTGATTACCAGTTGAATAATATGTAAAAATATTGAATTATTAAAATTCACCTTATTACCCTGACGGTCAATGCTGTTAGTTGCGCGTATATTATTTTTAAAAAGGTTTGTTATCAATAATTCAGGCCTTAGGCCGAAACCTGTTGTGATTGCTCATTTGAATTTAACAACTTTTCGAGGCAGTTTATATTAACTGAATTATTGTAAAATTCCCCCATCCACCTGCTGCATCGGTTTGCATCGAGCGGAATTCCAACAGCAGGCACACTCCGCTTTTGGCAGAGCCTCATCCCGGATACCAGTTCAGGAATGCAGGCTATTCCCAAAACTCCAACTTTGATATTTTGTTTCCGATAATCTGCAAACACTTTCTTGAGATCCGCATTCATCCATATGTATGGAGTTACTTCATTTTTCTTCAGTAGTTTACTGATTTTGTTAACAGTGCATTTCTTTGAGCACCCTTTACACAGATTGTCGATTTCATCGGGGGACGCCAGACAGGTTTTGCTAAAATCACGAAGACAATGAGGTAAGAACGCCAGTTTCTTTTCACTTAATAAGAATTGTTTGAAATAAACTCTATTTGTCAATTCAATTTCGAGCATGTATAAAAGATATTGTTCGCGAGTAGTGGATAAAGTTTTTTCCCAAATTTGTTTTATCCCTAATGACCGAAGATGACCTTCAACATTAACCAAATAATTAGATAAGTCTCTTCTTAATATTTTCATTATCATAAAAATAAGAGGGTCCCTTTTCTCACCTTTTTTGATCTTGGGGGCAGACTGGCTTAGATCTTTTATCAACGCAAGTAACTTTTCCAAATCCAAACCGAACAATTCAAGTATTTCATCTGTGCTGGTAGTCAGCTGATCATAAAAATTATCCGAAGAATTTTTACCTCCGTATAGCGAATATGTTTTTCCTATTATCGGTTCGGCAATATTTTCTTTTATTTCAATCAATCTTTTATTTATAGAGCTATGGATAAATCCTCTTTCCCGATTAATACTATTAATGTTGCAAATGGAAATTAGTTAATTATTTCCGGACAATAAACATATTGTGCAAATACATTTAGCAAAATCTATGTCAAATTAATTCACCTTTTATTCAACAGAATTAAAATCCGAATCTCTTATCTATATTTTACCATAATTCTTGATATGAGTCTAATAACTTGTTAACTATATCATAAATATAGAGTTATAGAATTGCGTTCTGAAGTTGCATATTTTGCTTTTAAGGAAATTAACATCAAAATAAAAATTTAAAATCGTGGGTTGGATATTTCAAAATAATTTTTAATATTAGACTAATTAGTTAGCCGATCCTGACAATATTAACAGTAACTTTTTAAAAAACCGTGTTAGACAGGTTCTCCCCTGCCTGTTTAACTTAAGCGGTTGAGCCTGCCAGCATCCCTGTTGGTGGGCTTTTTATTTTTATTGTGAATGGATAATACCTACTGTCAATCATAAAAAGAAACATGAAAAAATCGTTAGCGAATATATTATCACATTCTTATTGTCTGGTTTCGTTTATTTAATTCTGACCTCTGACTTCCGACTTCTGATCCAACCCCAACCCCGAACATTGAACCCTGAACTCTCATTCAACCATTCATTCATTCCACTATTCCACCTGTCCAGTTAAATGCGTCAGCATATTTAACGGGATCATTCCACCATTCTCGCGAAGCGATGGCTATGCCACAATATTCAACTACTCCATTATTCCACCACTCCATCATTCCAACACTCCTTCTGACCTCTGACCTCTGACCTCCGACTTCTGATCCCTGACTTCTATCCAACTCCAACCCCGAAAACTGAACCCTGAACTCTCATTCAACCATTCATTCATTCCACTACTCCACCACTCCATCATTCCATCACTCCTTCTGACCCCTGACCTCTGACCTCCGACTTCTGACTACTAGCTTAATCCCTTTTTGACCTGTAAATTTTTCCTACTCGGGCTTAATTTCTAAATCTTCAAGTATAGTAAAGGCATTCCATCTGTCTTCAGGAATTAGCAACGTTCAACAATAATTTGAAAAATTGTTTCAAAAGAATGAAAATTTCAATAAATATTATTTTAGAATCTAGTAGACAATCCTTACCTAAAAAATCTAGTAAATCTTTTAAAAATGGCACTATTTTTGCCCTTTTACTGCAAGGGATACTTTGCCCAAAAAGGAGATGTTGGAATGCTTTCACTATTAAATACCAGTGTAAGAGAAAGAACCACAATAAGTACCGGTACATTATTTAATAAGTCATTGCCTGATAGACTTAACCAAACATTTATTTGTTACCTGGAAGAATTTAACCAGGGTTATGATATAATGGAACTCGCAAAAAAAATTAATTGGAAATCCATAATTCAGATTTATAAAAATGAGTGCAATGATCTTCGGGCACAATTTTTAATTCCAAAAATCATTGATGGGATAAATGTTAAAGGTTTGGATATTAAATTTTACTCTCTTGTAATTCAAACTACTATGCATTCCCTATTATATTATTTGTATCTGTTTCTTAAAAATCAAATTGCAACTAATGAGCCGTCTGAAAATCTGGATTATAACTTGACAAAGAATTTAAGCCCTGTAATAAGACAATTTATTTCATCTTATTATTTTCAGCTTGAATTAACTAGAATTAAAGATTACAAAAATAAACCGCTAGAACCATCGGAAGTTAAAAAGTTTAAAGAATTAGCAAATCTTGGCGAGGCATTCTCAAAAGGAAAAAGTTTTGATCCGAATGAAATTCCGATTTTTAGGCTTATACTTCAGGAATATAAGAAAGCTTCTCAAACAAATTTAAAGAAATCTTATAAAGCAATCGCTTATTTCATTGGAAGAACTGAATTAGGGCTTCATACTATTGAAGAACAGCACAAGTTTTATAAAAGATTTTTAGGCTATAAAAACAGCATACAGAAATAAATTATCAGCCCCGTCATCATACAGCATAATTATTCTACGTATCGGTTGACTTCATTAAATACTTTTGTGTTGCCTCAATACTGAAAAATTACGCTTTTATGGGTTCGTTCACTTGCTAAAAATTACTTCCGCCAAAATCCAACACGGTTTCACTTAGCCTTATCATTCGCTCCTATTATGCTGCTATTCCGCTCCTATTGCGCTGCTATTCCGCTCCTATTGCGCTCCTATTGCGCTGCTATTCCGCTCCTATTGGTCTGCTATTG
>CAYPNM010000016.1:41663-65945 GCA_964412105.1 uncultured Ignavibacteriaceae bacterium
CGCTCCTATTGCGCTCCTATTGCGCTGCTATTCCGCTCCTATTGGTCTGCTATTGACCTTCATCTCCGGTTCACATAGTAGAAATATATTATACTCCCACCTTTTAACAAGTATGTAAACAGCGTTTAAACTACCTTCAAATGGTAATAAAATGCCGTCCGGTCACAGAATTCTTGTTTAGATAATTAACAATAAAAATATTGTCCCCTGTCTCTAATTCTCCCATTTTATCAATCCCAAAACTGGCTTTAAATAAACAACCTTATATCAAAGGCGAAAATCTGTCCAACTGGCACAGATTCAAAATAATTTAGATTTTCGGATTTATTATTTCTTATTTTCTTAATTAGGTTAGTTATCCTTGTCATTCTCACTTTTCATGATCTTATCAAATATTCATTGATGACATTCTTTGCTTAAACATTTAACTTTTGTACTAAGTTGAAGATTTCGGATTATATTGGTAAATAAAAATCAATACATTTAAAAAATATTAAATAATATTTACGCTATTATTAAATCGAAAATATTGTAGTGCAAATAAACTTCTAAGCCTTATAATTATAATAATTGCTATCTGTAATATTATAAGCTGTAAAGACGAATCAATGGCTCCTGTAAACATTATTACTCCATCTGAGAAATATAGCTTAGTCTGGAGCGATGAATTTAATGGAACAACTCTCGATACAACAAAATGGTATTATCGGGATTTAGGCCTCCGCCTGAAAGCAATTAATGTTAAAGACGCCATTTCCCTGGATGGATCAGGACATTTGATTATTAAAACATTTACTGATGGAAATAATTTCTATACAGGTATGATCAGCACACAAAATAAATTTGAGAGCACTTTTGGATACTGGGAATGCAGAATGAAAATGCAAAAACAGCAAGGACATTGGTCTGCATTCTGGTTGCAATCGCCTGCAATTGGCTCGGTAATTGGAAATCCGGCTCTTTCAGGAACTGAAATAGATATTGTGGAATATCCAGCAATTTTAGGCAATATGGTCGAACACGCTATACACTGGGACGGGTATGGAATAAATGAAAAAATAGAAAGAGGTATTGCAACCGTCCAGAACTTAAGTAATAATTATCATATATATGGATTAGAGTGGACAAAAAATGAGTATATATTTTATGTTAATGGAAAAGAAACCTGGAGAACCAATAGCGCTGTTTCCTTCCAGCCTGAATACATCATTTTAAGTCTGGAAGTTGATGACTGGGCCGGTGATATTACTAAAGCTGTATTGCCTGACTCACTCTATGTTGATTATGTGAGAGTTTATAAATAAATGATAAGGCCTGGCTCCAAAATCAAAATTCAACATCCTATGTAAAAAACAAATAAAAGGATAAATACAATGAAATCTTCAAAAGGTATGCGTGTATGGTTCGCTTTTTTTGCAATATTGATATGGTCCGGAATTTATCTCACCGGCTTCTCAAACATCCACTGGTTCCTTTATATTCCTCCTGCGGGTTTGACATTTGCAGCATTAACAGGCATTTGTCCAAGCCAGATTGCTGTATTGAAGATAGTGGGATCCAAGTAAAGAAAAAATTTAATTTCAGGCTTGGTTTCTGGTAGGCATGTTTTTCCTCTGGTATTCAACAACCAGGCATTATGGCAACAATAACAATTATTTTTGAATTATTGTTGTGTTCACTAAAACTCCTGTCGCATTAATGTTTTATGAAAATTTCTCTCTATTTTTATCTGGTCTTCTTACATTCCTTTGTCCGGCTGTAGAATGTAATGTTCACTTTTAATCAAATGCTCAATCTTCATCCCAAGACATAAACAGAAACAATTAATTTATTTATTGACTTGCATTTATATTCTATATTACTTAGTTTTGAGCATATGCTCATAACCATTTATGTCAAGACCAAGAAAATATCGCCATGTTTGTTGTAATCCTTCCGCATATTATTTCAAACCAAGGGGAATCCCTGTTTACGCACTTGAGGAAATTCTCCTTGAAAACGATGAACTTGAATCATTGAGGCTTGCTGATTTGCTGGCTTATTCGCATGAAGATGCCGCAAAAGAAATGAAAATTTCAAGAGCTACATTTGGAAGGATAGTAGAAAATGCACGGAAAAAAATTACCGATGGAATCTTAAATGGCAAGGCAATCAGGATAAATGAAGACGATTTAGCAAATAAAGATTTTGAACAATAATTAAATGTGAAATAAATTCATAAAAGAATGGAGTTGCTAATAATTACAAAAACTAATTAATAATTTCCCTGATCACCCAAAATGCTGCTTTCAGAGGGCGAGATGATAAAAAAGATAGGTTTATCAATGAAAGCTAACTTTCCATATCATTCAATAGCTGTTAGAAGATACTGCGCGTACTATTATAGCCAACTAATACAAGTTAAGAATTAAAAATGGAGGATTTAAATGAGATCATCTATCTTCCCGTCTTTAACAATAGCAATAATTGTCGCTTCTTTTACCGTATCTTTTCCTCAAAATACCACAAAACAGCAATGCATTTTTAACTCAAGTCTTCACTATACTTCAAGTGGAATGGGATACTGGTACGATAAAAATCAAGGAGGACTTGAATCTGTAACAGGGGTCCCCTATTCTGATCTTGCCTGTAAAAACTGCCACATCGAAAATTGTGATGCTTGTCATATAGTTGAAAAAGATGGAAAAGCTTTTTACACAAACGATGCTGCAAAAAATCAGGAAATGTGCCTTAAGTGTCACGCCCGTGAAGCTTCAATAATGAAAATTGATAAAAATAATAATACATCTGATGTGCATTTTGCTGCAGGCATGCAGTGTTTTGATTGCCATACTGCAAGAGAAATGCATGGAGACGGAACTGAATATTCATCAATGAAACAGGTTGGTGTAATGGATGTTAAATGCGAACAATGTCATAATGATATCGCTAAGTCGAGATCTCATACAATTCATGGAAACAATTTAGACTGCAAATCTTGTCACGTAAAACAGGTTGTAAGTTGTACGAACTGCCATTTTGAAACCATGGTGAAGGAAGGAAAAAGAGTCGCAATTCCAGTTTCAGGATGGGAATTCTTAATGAATTACAACGGTAAAGTTACTTCCGCTAATATGCAGACATTTGTAATTCCAGGAAACAAGACATTCATGATTTTCGCTCCGCAATTCAGTCATTCAGTAACTAAAGAAGGGAAAAAATGCGAAGAATGTCATAATACCATGAATGATAAGAAAGTGGAAAATGGAAACATCAATCTAACCTGGCTTGAAGAAGGGAAAGTGGAACAAATTCATGGAGTGATACCTGTTGTTGATGGAGTTGATTACAATTCTGTATTTCAAAATTATGATAATGGGAAATGGACTCCAATCATAAATCCTGTAAAACCAAAAATCCAGTACGTTGGCTTTGGTAGTCCTCTGACAAAAGAACAATTTCAAAAGATTTTAACCCCTCAAAAAATGAAAGAAAATAAAAAATGAATCAGATAATTAGGAGGATTTAATATGTCAAAAGAAAATTTTATTAACAGCTTAAATGAAGATTTAGCTGCAGAACTCGGAACTGTTATTAGATATAATTATCAGGCTGGGAAATCCTATGGAATACTAGGAACCGAATTAAGAGAAATGTTCGAAAATGAAATTAAGGATGAGCTGGGTCACGCAAGGTTTCTTACGGATGTAATTATTGATTTGGAAGGTGAACCCGTCACAAATCCAAAAGAATTTGAAAAACCTGATGATCTTAAGGATACCCTTAAATTGGATTTGAAAATGGAAGAAGAAGATGTAAAAAATTATTTAAAGCACTCCAGAGAAGCTGAAGAACTGGGATATATTGAACTAAAAATGAAACTTGAAGAAATGGCTGCAGACGAAGCAGGTCATGCCAGAGAGCTGCGCCGCCTGTTAAAAGGATTATAATAAATATATCAAATAGGCATGAAACTAATAATGAAAGAAATGCCTGATAGACTGATTTTAATTCAGCAGTTAATTTAATGCATTAAAATATATAGCAGGGGTACTTTTTTACCATATAATTGTCTTATAGGTAAAATTATAAGAAGTAAAAAAAGTATTAGTAAGGAGGTGCAAGATGGCGCTGATGATAAACGAAGACTGTATTATTTGTGGTGCCTGCGAACCTGAATGCCCGAACAATGCGATATCTGTAGGTAAAACCGTTTACCAAATTAATCCGGACCTATGTACTGAGTGCGTAGGATATTATGAGGAGCCACAATGTAGAACTGTCTGTCCGGTTCCTGAGGTAATAGAAGTAAATCCGGATTATCAGGAAACAAAAGAAGAGTTACAAAAGAAGAAACAATTAATAGGTAAAGACTAGCATAATTTCGGGTAAAAATATTGCAGCATTTTACTAAGATAAAGTGGTTGAATAAATGTAGTTCAAAATAAATATATACACTAAACCTGGAGAAAATAATTATAATGAACGATGAGGAAAAGAACATATTATTAGAAGAACAAAACAGAATTGAGGATACGATTTCAAAAATCAAACATCGAATTGCTGTATTTAGCGGAAAGGGCGGAGTAGGAAAAACAACAGTGAGCGTTAATATTGCTTATTCTCTTCGCTTACAGGGATTTTCTGTGGGAATACTTGATGCCGATATTACGGGACCCAATGTAGCAAAGATGCTTGATGTAAATGATGAGTTATTTGTTAGTGATAAAACCATAATTCCATATGAAAAGTACGGTGCCAAAATGATTTCTATTGCCGGTTCAATCGGACACGGACAGCCTGTAATTTGGCGTGGCCCTATGCGCTCAAAAATAATCAATCAGTTCTTGGCAGATGTTGAATGGGGTGAACTTGATTATTTGATTGCAGATTTGCCTCCCGGAACAGGTGATGAAATTTTAACAATAGTTCAGAAAATGAAACCCGATTATGCGGCTATTGTGACAACACCGCAGGAGGTTTCTATAATTGATGCCGAGCGTGCTATAAATATGGCTAAAAAACTGGAAATAATTAATATCGGTGTAATTGAAAATATGTCGGGATTTGTTTGTCCTCACTGCAGCGCTGTGCTGAATATATTCGGTGAAGGAGGCGGAGAAAGACTGGCTAATGAATTCGACGTTCAATTTCTCGGCTCAATACCCATCGATATTGATGCACGAATCCTTGGCGATAAGGGAACACCCATCGTGCTGGAAAAGCCGGACTGCGAAGTGTCCTTATCATTTAAATTAATTTCCGGTTTAATAAATAACTCTTTTAAGGTAACTGAAAAAGAACCGAGTAGTTGAAACTAACAATGGTTTAGGAAAAGTGATCTAAAATTATTTCAATTAAATAATTGTTTATTAAAAGGCAATACAATGAAGAAAGAGTTCCAAAAGAAACATAAAGCTCCAAAAGGAATTTATGGGGAATATCTTTTAATAATTTTCGGCGTATTCCTTCTTATTCAACAATGGTTCGCAATTTCTATGATTTGGCCGGTTTTAATAATCGTATTGGGACTCGGGTTTATTTTTATTAGTCATTATAAACAAAAACGGAGAGAGAAAAAGTACAATGAACGCAAAACTTAAAATTGGCATTATTATCTGCGATAGATATAAAACCTGTGCAGGCGGTAAATGCTTTAGAGCAATTAAAAACCGCGAAGGCGCATTTGATATTTACAGGAATCAGGATATTGAACTTGTCGGCTATACAACATGTGGCGGTTGTCCGGGCGGGAATATCGAATATGCACCAGAAGAAATGAAAAAGAACGGTGTGGATACAATTCACCTGGCAACCGGAATGCTTGTCGGTTATCCACCCTGCCCTTATATCAATTATTTTAGGGATTTTATTGAAACAAAGCATGATATAAAAGTAGTCGTAGGTACTCATCCAATACCGGAAAAATATTTCTTAACTCATAAAAAACTAAATACCTGGAATGCAAATGAGTGGGATGATTTATTAAAACCATCCCTGAAAGATAAAAGTATGCGGCTTGCTTATGATTAACTAGTTATGTTCTGATTAGGAGGCAATTAAGATGATTGTTTTTGGTCCTATTCCTTCAAGAAGATTAGGAAGAAGTCTTGGAATAAATAACATACCGCCAAAGGTATGTTCGTACTCGTGCGTTTATTGTCAGGTGGGAATAACAGATTCAATGTCTGTTCATAGACGGAATTTCTTCCCTCCTGAAGAAATTTTCAATGAAGTAAAGGATCGCGTTTCACAACTGCATAAAGCAGGTGAAAAGATTGACTATTTTTCTTTTGTTCCAGATGGTGAACCTACCCTTGATATTAATCTTGGAAGTACAATTGAAAAACTGAAAACTTTTAACATCAAGATAGCAGTAATTACTAACTCCTCCCTTCTATGGGATGATACTGTAAAAAGAGATTTAATGCACGCAGATTGGATTTGCGTAAAAATTGACACTGTGAACAGTAAGATTTGGCATAGGATTAATCGTCCTCATAATCAGCTTGATTTTTCAAATATAATTAAGGGCATTGAAGAATTTGCATCCTCGTATAAAGGGATATTATGTACCGAGACCATGTTAATAAGAGAAGTTAATGATAACAGGCAGTCAATAAATGAAACGGCACAGCTAATCAGTAGAGTAAATCCTGCCAGGGCCTTTATATTGACTCCTGTTCGTCCGCCAGCTGAAAATTGGGTAAAAGCTCCTGATAAAGACGATCTTAACACGGCGGGAAGGATATTTAATAGTTATGGCATAAAAGCGGAATTATTAGCATCAAGTGAAGAAGTCAATTTTACTTATTCATCTAATGTTGAAAACGAGCTTCTCAGCATCATTGCAGTACATCCTATGAAAGAAGATGCTATTAAAGAATTTTTATCGAAAGCTAATTCAAATTGGGATCTAATAGAACAGCTTATAGAAAATAAGAAAATTAAAAAGATAGATTATTCCGGATCCTCTTTTTTTGTAAAATATGAACGAAAGGAAGTAATAAAATGAAAATAGCAGTACCATCAATGGGTAATTCAACTAAATCAGATGTAAGCAACAAGCTGGGTCGCTGCAGTTATATTGTAACCTATGATACTAAAAGCAAGAAATATTCTGCAACGCCAAATCCGGGATCACATTTGCCGGATGGTTCAGGACCTATGGTTGCAGAAGTTATCATTAATTCAGGTGCTGACACACTTTTATCGATGGAAGTGGGAATGAAGGCTTATTCCGTTTTAGCTAAGGCGCGTATTAATATCCACCTTCTGAAATCTAAAGGTACTGTAAAATCCATAATAGAAAAATTTATAAAAAACAATTAGGGATAAAGAATGTATGTGCCCACAAAAATATTTTTTACCAAAGGAGTAGGTAAACATAAAGATTATCTCAGCTCTTTTGAGGTCGCTCTGAGAAGTGCCGGAATTGAAAAATGCAACCTGGTTTCGGTTAGTAGCATCTTCCCTCCCAATTGTAAAAGAATTACTAAAGAGGAAGGCTTAAAAGAAATTCAGGCCGGAGAAATTACTTTTGCTGTAATGGCCAGAAATTCCACAAATGAACCCAACAGGTTAATTGCGGCCTCCATAGGAGCTGCAATACCTGCGGAAAAATCTAATTATGGGTATTTATCGGAATATCATCCATTTGGAGTAAAAGAAAAACTTGCTGGAGATTACGCTGAAGACCTTGCCGCACAAATGCTGGCAACGACTCTCGGGGTTGAATTTGACGCGGAAGCCGATTGGAATGAAAGAGAAGAAGTATTCAAAATGTCCGATAAAATTGTTAAAACTTTTAATATAACTCAAACGGCCGAAGGTGACAAAACAGGTTTATGGACTACAGTAATTGCAGCAGCTGTTCTTTTACCATAATATAAAAAATTGTAAATCTTTCTCTGGAGGTAGAAATGGAAAGATATTACATAGATCCCAATTCCCTCTATAGATTACCCTGGACAAAGCCCGATAATGGCATTACCTGGCTTGAACCAACCGCACAATGCAATTTAAATTGCTATGGTTGCTACAGAAAAAATACTAAAAATTCCCACAAGCCTCTGGATGAAGTCAAACACGAATTGGATTTCTTTCAATCGGTTAGAAAATCTGATTGTATCTCCATAGCCGGAGGCGATCCGCTTTTATATCCCGATATAGTTGATCTTGTAGCAGATATAAAATCGAGAGGACTTAAGCCCATTATAAATACCAATGGAATCGCATTGACGAATGAACTCCTCGACGATCTAAAAAAAGCAGGCGTATTTGGATTTACATTTCACATAGACAGCAAACAAGGCAGAGGCAGAGAGCAAAAATGGCTGAATAAAAATGAAGTGGAACTAAATGAGCTGCGTCTTTATTATGCCGAAATGCTCGCTGCTAAGGGCAATATAGCTTGTTCATTTAATTCCACAGTTTACGAAGATACCATTCAGTACATTCCTGATTTGGTAGAGTGGGCCCAAAAGCATATCGATATAGTCCATACAATGGTATTTATTCTATTCAGATATATAACGCCGGATACACCATATGATTTTTATGCGGCGGACAAGAAAATAATTTGGAATGATATTCATTATCACAGCAACAAAACAGAGATAACAGATTTGATGGCAAATGATGTTGTGAAAATAATCAGGGAAAAATTTCCGGATTTTTCTCCGGCTGCATTTTTAAATGGAACAGCCAAATCTGATCATTTTAAATGGTTACTATCAGAAAGGATCGGAAACAAAAATAAGATTTTCGGCTATGCTGGAGACAAATTTTTGGAGTTAGTAATGACATTATATCACTATAGGAAAAACAAATACCTGTCATATGCTTCTCCAAAAACTCTGAGTTTGGGAAGATTAACATTGTTTAATACTTGGCTTTTAGACAAAGGAATCAAAAAAGCACTAAAAAATTATTTGATGCATTTGTCTGTCAATCCGTTTAGAATTTTTAAGAAAGTTTACATGCAGTCAATAATGATTATTCAGCCTGTTGACCTAATGGCAAACGGAGATCAAAGTATGTGCGACGGTTGCCCCGATATTACATACTGGAAGGATAAGGATGGTACCGAAAAACTTGTATGGTCATGCAGGCTTGAAGAGTTAATGCAGTATGATAATTTCTTAAGAATGGTTCCTAAAAAAGAAGAAAAATTAAAAACTGTTTCTGAGAGTGATAATGCTTCAGTAATTGAAAGATAGTAAAAGCGATAATCTATTTAATTTACTAGAAATAGAAATAGGTTAATAATAAGATGAAGATTCTTGAAAATAAAAGGATTTTGGTTTGCGGAAAAGGCGGCAGTGGTAAAAGCTCGGTTGTTTCGCTATTAGGAAAATCATTGTTAAAAAAAGGCTACCGGCTAATATTGCTGGATGCTGATGCTTCCAATCCTGGCGGGTTATTTCGATTGTTATCTGACAAAAATGCCCCTCCCAAACCTTTAATTGATTTTTTTGGAGGAAGAGAAAAAGTTACATGTCCTACCGATGATCCTTCTCCGCTTACAAGGATTAATAACAACTTAGCTATAATTGAAAATGCTATGGATTTATCGGAAATCTCAGAAGAATATACCCTGAAGAAAAAAAATCTCACTCTGTATCAAATAGGAAAAATTAAAGAAGCTTGTGAAGGGTGTGATGGGCCAATGTCAAAAGTTGCCCGTGATTTTATTGTTAAGGGCAACTTTGTAACATTAATCGATATTGAAGCAGGAATTGAGCATTTCGGCAGAGGTGTTGAGAAAAATGTTGATGTAATCCTCATAATAGTCGATCCAACATTTGAATCATTTGTAATAGCGGAAATTATTGCAAATATGTCTTCGTATTTTGGAGAGAAAAAAGTGTTGGCAATCTTAAACAAGGTTGATTCGAAAGACACCAATTTGATTATGCAAAAGTCTTTAAAGAAAAGAAAGGTCGGTTATCTCGGCAGCATTAGTTATGACAAAAAAATTAATAAAGCAGGATTTGAGGGTAAGATAATCCCAAAATGCAAAGCTGAGAACCAGGTTGACATAATTATAAATAAACTTGAAAAATTATTCGGTACAAAAAATAAAATATGAATAAAAGATATAAATTGATGATAGGTTAAGAAAACGTAATTAATGCAATATGCTTTTATTAATTATAAATATTTTTTTTTAATAGTAAAGAGAGGTAAAGAATTGGAATTTAGAAATCAATTTATTATGCCACCCCTTAAACTTGGTTATAGTGCTGGTGACGGTCTTGTCAATCAAAGACATTTGGATTTTTATAATCTTCGCAGTAAACATATTGGAGCTGTAACATTAGAACCACTTTATATGGATTCGGGCCTTAGAGAAATACCAAACCAGCTTGGAATTGATAACGATGATAAGATTGAAGGTCTGGCAAAGCTTATCAGTTTGATCCATACTAATGGTTCAAAAGCTATTGCTCATCTTAATCATCCTGGAAGGATGTCCAATCCAAATTTGCCGGGAAATTATTTTATTTCATCTACCGATAAAGCTTGTGAAAATGGCGGCGCAACTCCAGCGATAATGGACAGGAAAATAATGGACAATGTAATTGATTTATTTACTGCTTCAGCTAAAAGATCTGTTGAATGTGGTTTTGATATTATTGAAATCCAATTTGGACATGGTTATCTTCTTTCACAGTTTATTTCTCCTGCCGTTAATGATCGTACAGACGATTATGGTGGAAGTCTCAGCAACAGGTTAAAGTTCCCTTTGGAAGTATTTCAAGCTGTCCGTAATTCTGTTAATGTCCCTATAATTGCGCGCATTAGCGGTGATGAAATGATTCCTTCCGGATTTCATATAGATGATATGATTAATTTTTCACTATTGCTTGAACAAAATGGAATCGACGCAGTTCATGTTTCCGCAGGTTCGGTATGTTCAACACCTCCCTGGTTCTTTCAGCATATGTTCATCCCAAAAGGTAAAACGTGGGAGCTTGCCGATATAATTAAAAACAAAGTAAACATTCCCGTAATTTTTGTCGGAAGAATTAATTCGATAAAAGATATTAACCACATAAAAGAAAAATATGCAGCCGATTTTATAGCAATTGGAAGAGCAATGGTTGCGGATCCAGATTTTATAGGTAAATATTTAAATAAAGTAGATGGCCTTATCCGTCCTTGTCTAGCTTGTGCCGATGGATGTCTCGGAGGTGTAAAGAATGGGAAAGGATTAAGTTGTGTCGTAAACCCTTTGGTTAATACTGATTATCCTGGAATAAGAAAATCCAATGCTCTTAAAAGAATTGCAGTGGTAGGCGGAGGTCTTGCCGGGATGGAAGCGGCGATTACTTTGAAAGAGCGCGGCCATCAAGTAGAACTTTTTGAAAAAAATAAATTAGGCGGGCAGTTCAATCTTGCAAGTTTACCACCGAATAAGGAAGTCTTAAAAGAATTAGTTGATTACTTTGCTACCGAAATTGATTTGCAGAAAATAAAATTGGTGCATAAGGAAGCAATGAAAACCGATTTTGAGAATGGGAACTATGATGCAGTAATTATGGCTACTGGTGCGGTGCCCGATATTCCTCCAATAAAAGGATTAAAGGATTTTTACTGGACAGAATTTTTAAATGATGAAGACTTGCCTCACGGACAAAAAGTACTGGTGATCGGCGGCGGTTTAATCGGGCTTGAAGTTGCTTCAAAGCTTGTTGATGGAGATAATTCTGTAACTATCGTAGAAGTAATGGATGAAATTGGCCGAGGTATGGAAATGATTGAAAAAGCAATGACTCTTAAAAAATTAAGGTCAAAAAATATTGATATATTTTTAAACCATAAAGTTGTTGAAGTGAAAGGCTCAAAAGTTCTTTTAGAAGGAAAAGATGAGAACAAAGTTATTGACGGTATAGATAAAATTGTTATAACAACCGGAATGAAAAGTTATGTACCTTTTGAATCTGCCGGAAAATCGTCCTTCTATTTTATTGGTGATGCTAAAGAAATTGGGAAAGCACAGGATGCTATTCATAATGCGTACAAACTGGCTGTAACAATATAGTCAAGTTTGCTGTTATAAATTCTTAAAATATATAATTCAGGAGGAGCAAATGGATGCAACATGTAAAAGAGCATTCCTTATAATTTTCGGCTTACCTTCGTTTTTATTTCTTGTGTTTGCGTGGATTCTATTTGGTAATGAAAAAATCGGAGTAGGACGGTTCGGTGGAGTTTTTGATGATCTCGGTTTTATGTTGCTCCCAACGATTCTATACTTAATTGTTGGGGGGATTATTGATATAGCTCTATTTAAAGGTTCGCTGTTTAATTGCCGGGAAAAGAAAACCACAAAAAAGTAATTCATATTTTTGTAATTAAAATGGTTTTCAGATTTCACGACTTAAAATTGATTCATAATGCAATATTATTTTTTACCGGAGGTTTTACTATGCCTCAAATAAGAAATCAGAATAACTGTAAAGTCGAATAAGTTAAAATCAAAATTATTTGTGATAATAATTCCTTTCTGAAAGATTTGCAATTCGATTGAGGCTTTTACAGCATTATTTATTAAATATTCCGATTGTGAAAAACTTAAAAAGTTGTTACAATTTTAATTTTGTTTTAATAATATCCCTGCAAGAATTAAAATTATGGGAATATAAAAAGACATAGAATTAAATTACTTGACAATGCTTTTTGATCGGAGCTACCATATCAAAATTTTGTTATAGGAACAGGAATTACAATAATAACAGAACTGAAAAGAATTTGGTAGAAACTAAGCAGACTTAGTTGTCGCTATCACTTTGATTTTAGCAATTAGTTTAGCACTGTTTACGAAGTTTATTTTTTTAATAATATGAAAATTTTTATACAGCCTGAGTTTGTATAATGCATTCTTCGAATTCTTTCATCGCATTGATATACCTTTGAAAATAAACTTTAGCCAAGTATGATAAAACAATAAATTCACTTTTATTCTCTTTAATTATGTCTAGGAATATTTTTGCATCAAGTACCATTATTTTAGATGGTTTTACGGTTAGCGCTCTGGTTATATATCTTTTAACACCAAAAAGTAAATTTGATCCGAATAATTCACCCTGGTTAAGAATCTTATCTATTTCCAATGAAAAGTATTCAATACTCATATCGCTATTACTTGGAATTCTAAGTGAGACTTCACCTTCTAATAAAATGAACAAATTTTTTGCTTCTTGCTTTCGATCATAGATGATCTGGTTTTCTCCGAAATCCTTAATAATAGCAATTTCGCTTAGCTCATCAATTTGGTTCGAAGTTAAAAGAGAAAATATTTCTTTCTTTTCGATATCAAATCTTTTCATGATAAACCTCGCAATTATTTTTATTTAGCTATATTAATATTGTATAAATAGTTGTTCGTTTAGTATCTATTTCTAAACTTGATATTATGCTCTTTTTGTGAGCGATCCATCCAAATAAAGTTTTAGAACATCCTCAACATACCCCTGAACCCAGGGAATAATATTGATTTTACTATTACTAAGTTTTTTCTTACAAAGTTCTGTAATGCCTCCACATATTAATATATCAGGATTAAGTTGAACAATTGAATCCAGTTTTTTCAAAATATCCACGTTATTAAGTAAACGCAGCTCTTTTCTCTTAATAGAGCTATTATCCACTTTTACAATCATTACCTTCTGAGCCACATCCAATCTTGATGATATTCTGTCACCAAAGACCGACAATGCAATAGTTTCCATAAAACAATATTTCAAGAAAATAAATCCTGTTTTTGAGTTAACTGTAGATTTAATAATTCAATTTACCTGCCATAATATCTAAGAATGCGTAAATGTATCAGGTTGGCTGATTATTGAATTATAAGAAGCGGTATTTTAAAGAATAGGTTTAATAATGTTGCATATATGAAACGTTAATTCAATATAAAGTTACAAGTTTGCAACTCTGAAATTAATTCAGGTTATATTTTTTCATTTTTCTGTAAAGAGTTGTTCTATGTAAATTAAGTTCTTGTGCTGTTTTTAACCTGTTCATGTTATTTTTTTCTAGAGTTTCAAGTATCAACCTTCGTTCAACCTCCTGAAAAGGCGGAAGTAGGTTTTCCTTATTTTCTATAAGAATTTCTTTGTCCTTTATAGGCAATTCGGGTGGCAAATGCTTCAATTCAATCTCGCTGCCCTGGCACATAACGCAGCTATGTTCTATTACATTTTCCAGTTCGCGAACGTTTCCCGGATAATCATATTGCATTAATACTTCAATAACATTTGAAGCAACATTTACAATAGATTTGCCCATTCGTCCATTAAACCTTTCAATAAAACACTTTATCAATAATGGAATGTCCTCTCTTCTTTTAATCAAGGGCGGAAGATATATTTTAATAACATTAAGGCGGTAAAAAAGATCGTCTCGAAATACATTTTTCTTTACAAGTTTTGAAAGGTCTTCCTTTGTAGCAGCTATTAGACGTACATCAGCTTTTATAGATTCTGTTGCACCCAGTGGTTCAAATTCTCTTTCCTGCAATACCCTTAAAAGTTTAACCTGAACAGCGGGAGGCAGACTTTCAACCTCATCAAGGAAAAGAGAACCTCCTTTTGCAAGAGCAAAACGGCCGGGTTTATCTTTTTTTGCATCCGTGAAAGCGCCTTTAGCATAACCGAAGAGTTCCGATTCGAGTAATGTTTCGGGCAAGGCTCCGCAATTAATCGCAATAAATGGTCCGTTTTTTCTCGCACTTAATTTATGGACTGCGCGTGCCAATAATTCTTTTCCCGTTCCACTTGCACCCTGGATAAGAACAGTACTCTCGCTCTGAGAAATTATGGGAAGGGTATCAAATATCTGAAGCATTTTATGATTTTTAGATACTATATCTTCACATGTATAACTCTTATTTATTTCTTTTTTCAGCTCTTCAATTGTTGATAGGTCTCTGAATGATTCAACACCACCCATAAATTTTCTTTTTTCATTCCTTAAAACCGATGTACTTATACTTACCGGTATTTCTTTTCCATCTGACCTGAGAATAGTAACATGCTTATCAATCGTCTGGTTGCCGGTTGCCAATGAACGTTTTAGGGCACATGATTTTTCACAAATGTTAGCCCTTAAAACTTCAAAGCAAAATTGTCCGATTGCCTTTTCTTTTTTTATGCCTGTTATTTCCTGTGCGGCTCTATTAAAGGAAGTTATTCTCAAATTTTCATCAACCGTAAACACACCGTCGGCAACACTGTCAAGAATTGTATTAGAATAAATTAGCTGAGCTTCAATTTTTTGGTTTTTCATTGTTCTTAACCTTGAACTGAAAGCCTTTTATAATTACAAATTTAATTGTAAAAAAATTAAGTAGCATCTTTGCAACATAATTTTTAAAAATAATTGCTTTTATAATTAAAAATCAAACTTTTTTATTGGCCCTCTTTTTGAATATAATGGTTTAGAAAATCAATTCTAAAAAAGAATAATTATTTGTATAAAAATGATGCCCTTACTATTTGGACCAATACCATCACGCAGATTAGGTAGGAGCCTTGGAATAAATAATATTCCTTCCAAGGTCTGCAGTTACTCCTGTGTCTACTGCCACTTAGGTAAAACTGATTATATATCCTTAAAAAGGAGATCATTTTTTTCTCCGGATAAGATTTATAAAGAAACAACGAAAAGAATTCAACAATTACAAAATGCTAATAAGATAATAAATTACATTACCTTTGTTCCAGACGGTGAACCGACCATTGATATTAATCTTGGCAATACAATTGATATATTAAAAGAATTTGGTATTAAAATAGCAGTTATTACAAATTCTTCTTTGATTTGGGTTAAAGCAGTTCAAGAAGACTTGATGAAAGCGGATTGGGTTTCGATTAAAATAGATTCTACTATTGAAAATATCTGGAAAAAAATTAATGGACCGCACGGCTTTCTGATGCTTAAAAGAATTATCCAGGGGATTGAAGAATTTGCACTTAACTTCAAAGGTATATTGGTAACTGAAACAATGCTCGTTAATAATGTAAATGATAATTTAGATTCCGTGTTTAAAACTTCTGAATTCATTAAATATATAAATCCCGAAAAAGCATACATACTCGTTCCCACAAGGCCTCCGGCTGAAAACTGGGTTAAAATACCTGACAATAAGCAACTGAATGAAGCATATCAAATATTCAATGAGTTAAATATTAATACTGAATTACTAATTAGGGATGAAGGAACTGATTTTACTTTTACATCCGAGGCTGAAAAAGAATTATTAAGCATTCTTTCTGTTCATCCGATGCGTTTAGAGGCAATAGAAATGTTTTTGTCCAATTTAAATATTGGCAGGAATATTATTGATGAATTAATCGATAAAAGTATATTAAAAGAAGTTCAATATTCAGGCAATACGTTTTTTATTAAAAATGCTAAGGCAAACAATTAAGAAATTTTAAATAATATAAATATAGCTGAATTAACCTAGGGCAGGTAAAAAAAATACATTAAAGTAAAATAAACAAAGAATAAAATAAAATGATTATAATACATATGAAAAGGAGCACTTTAAATGGCATTAATGATAACGGAAGAATGTATTAATTGCGGTGCTTGTGAGCCAGAATGTCCAAATAATGCAATATCTACAGGTGAAGAGATTTATGAACTAAATCCTGAACTATGCACAGAGTGTGTAGGTTATTTCGATGAACCTCAGTGTAGAACTGTATGCCCTATACCGGAAGTCTTAATTGTAAATCCGGATTACATCGGAAAAAAAGATGAACTATTGAAAAAGAAACAACTAATAAGTGGCAGTTAATTATATTCTTATGAATTTTTATTTCTTCAGGAAGAAGTTATTTCTTGTTTGAAGGAATTTATTTTTGTTTTAACAAATTTGAATTGTTGCGTTATTGCAACTCTTTTAACATCTAAAATCCTACCAAAGCCTCAGCATATATGCATCTAATTGTAATACAAACATTTATCTAAATCTCCTGATTTTGGCAGATTATTTGTTTTACAGATTTTAAAGTATCTAACTTGAGTAATACTAAAGAGTATTGATTTAATTGTAATGTTTCGGGTAGCAATCAATATAATGTAATGGCAAAATGTTTAAGTGGTTCTATTTGCTATTTCAGTTAAATCAATGTTTAACTAAAATGAAGGAGCATTAAATAATGGACGCAATTAATGATTCAAAAAAGCCCTTGTTAGGTAATGGTATATATCATCCCGGTGCTCGTCCAATGAAGGTTGTCATTGATAAAGAAGGCAACTGGTGGCTTTGTGATAAAAGCGTCAGCCTTAATAAAGAATTCCAGGCACAGGGTTGTTGGCGTTGCGAATATATGGCTTTTACCAGAAATGATTAATGGGCGATGAATATTTAAACTCAAAAAATTTTAACATATTTAATATTAAACGTTAAAAGGAATAACTATATCCTTTATGATCTTTAAATTTTATGGATTTACTTCATTTGCTGATCATAGCAGAAAGGTGGTTATTCCTGCTCTCTCAAAATTATAAATAATGTTATTATGAGATTAAGTTATGATATACATTGAAAATATATATGATGAATCGGCATGGGAAATAGCAGAAGGATATCCGGAAAACACAAAAAGTAAAATTCTGCGGGATGAAAATGGCGCAAAAACAATGTTGCTAAAACTGCCCAGAGGATTCCAAATGGGATCTCACACTCATATTTATACTGAACAACATTTAGTATTAGATGGAGAGTACGAAAGCGAAGGGAAAGTATATCCTTCCGGCACATATAGATTAATCCCTGCTCATAAAAATCACGGTCCGTTTACTTCGAAAACAGGAGCTATCATTCTGTTAATCTGGGACCTGGTAAAATAGATTAAATAATTCAAATTTATTTGATACAGTCTTCTAAGAAAAGTTCAATATTTAAGGGATATATATTTTATAAGAAATATTAGTAAAGAAATAAAAAGGTAGATGCTGGGTCATGCTAATTAAGAAAAAATATAAAAGTAAGGAAGAAGGGTAAAATGAAAATGGATAAAGACTTCACAGTATTTTGTCATTTTAGCGCAATTGGAAAAAGAATAGTCAAAGCTCCAAACTTAGATGATGCTAAAAGAATAGCTGAATTGGATGGATCTGCTGAATTTGATGAAATCATAAGACTCACAGAACCGTGTAAAGTTGATGCAGTATTATTACTTAAATCGAATGAAAAAATAGCTGATGAACAGGAAATAGTTGAATATAAAAGCTGGGGATCTGAATAGTTGTTTACTAAAATAATAATTAAAGGATAAAGGAGACAATTTTGCTTGTGTGCATTACTAATCATTTAAATATTATAATTGAAGAAAAGTCTAATATTAAAATTGGTCAGAAGATATTGGTATGAGAAAGTATGTATAAAAAATTTATCCAGATTCGATTTTAAGAAAAGTGGCACAGCCTGTAACCGAAATTAATAATACTACAAATCATTTGATTAAAGGAATGTCTAAGATTATGTACAGTTATAAAGGAATAGGTTTAGCTGCCTCTCAGGTTGGAATATTAGAAAGAATTATAATCGCGGATATAGGCGAAGGACTAATCTCAATGATAAATCCTAAAATTATCGCAGGATTGGGTGAGGATTTTTTGGAAGAAGGATGCCTTAGTGTCCCGGACACTAAGGTCAATATAAAAAGAAGAATGTCTATCTTTGTTCGGTATATAAACAATAATGAGAGCGAAAAGGAATGTGAATTGACCGGACTTATAGCCCATGTTATTCAACACGAAATAGACCATTTAACTGGCATGCTAATCGTTGATTACGTTACTATGAGCAATAAAGCAAATTTAAATTTAAAAAATATTTTGAAATATTAAAATGAATATAACTTTTAATTTTGCAAATTAACTTTATTTCTTATAATAATATTAATTTTTATAGGGAATTCTTTATGCCACAGATAGGAATTAAAAATAGTGATAATGTTGAATATGTTAGCATCACTGTTATATATGACAATAATCCTTTTCTAAAAGATTTACAGACTGATTGGGGATTTTCATGTCTGGTTGAAATCGGAAAGACTAGATTACTATTCGATACAGGCGATAATGGAGGACTATTATTAGTCAATATGTCAAAACTTGGGATCGATCCTAAAAGCATAAATCTAGTTTTCTTATCTCATTTCCATCATGACCATACAGGCGGTTTGATTGATTTTTTGAGAGCAAATCCATCAATTACAGTTTGTTATCCTTGGTCGTTTCCTGACAAACTAATTGACACAATGATAAGATCCAATGTGACATTGTTGCCTGTTTCATCCTTTCAAAAACTAAAGGAGAACATTTTTTCACTTGGGGAATTAAATGGAGCAATTCCTGAACAATCGCTGGCTGTAAGAACAACCAAAGGAATTGTTGTTATTACAGGCTGTGCTCATCCGGGAATTATAAATATCCTTGAAAAAGCTAAAAATTTCTTCCCAGATGAGGTAATTAATCTTGTGCTAGGTGGATTTCATTTGTACGAACAAACAGGAGAAGAAATAAAAGTAATAATGAATAAAATATTTAAGATGGGGGTTCTTCAAGTTGCACCTTCTCATTGTTCGGGAGATATAGCACGCAAAATGTTCAAAGATATTTATAATGATAATTATGTTGAAATTGGTACAGGTAAGGTGATTAAAATTAATTAGCTAAGGATTTATATGGCACGGATCGAACCATTTGATAAATACTTGGATGAATATGAGAAGTGGTTTATAGAGAACAAATACGTATATGAATCTGAGCTCAAAGCCGTTGGACATTTTATTCCCAACGATAAAAAAGGAATTGAGATCGGTATTGGTACAGGAAGATTTGCCGTTCCATTTGGCATTATGGAAGGGATTGAGCCCTCCTCTGTTATGCGTAATTTTGCGTCTTTAAAAGGACTTAAAATTTATAATGGCACAGCAGAAAATTTGCCCTTAGAAGATGAATCTTATGATTTCGCATTGATGGTAACTACTATTTGTTTTGTGGATAGCATTTTGAAATCATTCCAGGAAATAAATAGAATCCTGAATCCGGGAGGAAAAATAATAATAGGTTTGGTTGATAGGGAAAGTTCTTTGGGAAAAATTTACCAGCAGATGAAGAACCAAAATAAATTTTATCGTTTTGCCACTTTTTATTCAACCAGTGAAATAGTCTCTCATCTGAAAGAATGTAATTTTATTAATATTGAAACTATCCAAACAGTCTTCGGCGATCTTCAAAAAATTGACAAAGTGCAAACATTTAAAGCAGGCTGTGGTGAAGGAGGTTTTGTCGTAATTCATGCAGTAAAAGTTACAGATAAATATGAGGGGTAATAATATTTTCTGTTAAACAATTATTAAAGAGGTACTAAAATGGCACTAATGATAACAAATGAATGCATTATTTGCGGTGCCTGTGAACCTGAATGCCCAAGCGATGCAATCGCTACTGGTAAATTTACTTATGAAATAAATCCCGAATTATGTACCGAGTGTGTCGGCTTCTACAATGAACCTCGTTGCAGATCAGTATGTCCTGTACCTGAATCGGTGATTGCAAATCCGGATTTTCAGGAAACAAAAGGCAGACTATTAAGGAAAAAATTAATCATGGATTACAATAAATTTTTAATATTATAGAAGGATTACTGAGGTATCCTCAGCATTAAAGCTAATATAAAAATTTACAATGTAGACTTTGATTAATATGCGGGAAACATTATTACTGTGAATTGAAAAGTTGGAATAGACAATTTGATTTTATAAATACAACTAAAAGTCAACTTGTAACTCTTTAATTTTCCTCCATAACGTTGAGCGATGCATACCTAGCTCAACCGCAGCTTTTGATTTATTGCCGTGGTTTCTTTTCAAAGATTCTATAATTAATTCTTTTTCACTTTTCAGATTATGAGATACATCCTCCTTAATAACATTTTCGTCAAGAATTGTTTCCGGCAGATGTTCCGGCAATATTACACCGTCACGGCACATTACAAAGGTATGCTGTATACAATTTTCAAGTTCACGGACATTTCCAGGGAAACTGTATTTCCTCAGTGCCCTTAAGGCTTCCGGAGATATTTTTTCCACTATATTTCTATTTTTTTTCCTGTACAATTTCAAGAAATGATCAACTAAAAGCGGGATATCTTCTGGTCTTTCTTTCAAAGGCGGAATCTTTATGTTCATAACATTAATTCTATAAAAGAGATCCTCACGAAATCTGTTCGCTTCAATTTCTTGTTTCAGATCCGAATTAGTCGCGGCAATAATTCTCGCATCAGAATAAAAAGTTTTTGAAGAACCAAGCGGACGGTATTCTCCGTTATTCAAAACTCTTAAAAGTTTTACCTGCAAAGAAATATCCATCTCACTTATCTCGTCAAGAAGAAGAGTCCCACCGTTTGCAAGACAAAACTGTCCCGGTTTATTGTGCTTTGCGTCCGTAAATGCTCCTTTTTCATATCCGAAAAGCTCAGATTCAAGAAGTTGGGCAGGAAGAGCAGCACAATTTATTTTTATATAAGGCCCATATTTTCGAGAACTGAGGTTATGAATTACCTGAGCAAATAATTCTTTACCTGATCCACTCGGACCCTGAATTAGCACGTTACAGTCAGATTCTGCAATACTTGGAAGCAGATTTATGATTTGCTGCATCTGGGAATTCATACTTACTATATCATCAAGGGTTCTTTTGTTGCTTATTCGTTCTCTTAGGTTTTCCAGTTCAGAAATATCCCTAAAAAGCTCGACTGCTCCAACTACCGAATTATCTTTATCTCTAAGTAACGTGGTTGTAACTCTGATAGGAATTTCTTTGCCGTTTCGGGAAATTATAGTTACACGAATATTTTCAATAGGTTCTTCTGTTTTAAGCGTATCCTTCAGCGCACATCTTTTATTACAAATATCCGTTCGGAATATATCGAAACAATGTTTGTCTATGGCCTCTGAAGCACTGAACCCTGTAATTTTTTCTGCAGCTTTATTAAAGGAAGTGATTTTGCAGTTTTTATCAATTGTGAATATTCCGTCACTTATGCTGTTAAATATAATTTTACTTAGCTCTTCGTCCATCACTATTTACCCCATTTTATGCTTCTAAATAAACCAGCATAGTGCGCTTCTAAAATTATCAAATTCTTCAATAATTATCTATGCTTTAATCTGGATAAAAATCCATTAAATTTGATATATCTGGACATTAAATCAGGGCAATTTCAGATTTCTGCCATTTCTCTTTATCTAAACCTAAAACCGGTGCTAGTAATGTTGCCCTGCTGTTGAAAAATATCTGTCTCGGACTATCTGGACCAACAAGAATTATGGGCGAAATAAAGCTGTCCGCAAATTCTTCAATCGGTTTCTTACCAAAATTAACTCCTTTTTTAATATAGCCCAAAACTAGGAGTTGAAATTCCCTAACCAATAAACATCGATGAAGCTCTGTCCAGCTTTCATTATGACAAACACGGAAACCGACGTTAAGAAATTCTCCTGCACGGTAGTCATAGTACAATCTTAATTTCTTTTCTTCCATGATTGCAAGTCTTTCGATTTCTGAGTGTGATAATCCCTGCGTATGCATATCATCCGGGTTAAAAGGATCATTTAGGAAATAAAAAACATTTAATTTTTTATTGTGTGCCCTGGAAAGTTCCAGAGCAACATCAAATGCCCAGTCGCCCTGTTTTGAATAATGCGCGCAGAATCCTACCGCATTGAATGTTGGGATAGACATATTACCTCCTAAAAATTATTTTTATCCCATTATTTTTATTTATATAACCTCTGTATTAGTAACTTCTTTTAAATAGTAATCCGAATAGACCGCGCCAATCGGATTGTTAGCCAGAGACCTGTCTTTAACGAATAATGTTGAAACCGGAGCGTTGCTTAGTTCTGTAAAAATACAATCTGTGCCAATACAAAGGCCTATAATGATATTAAAGTCAGTTCCCGCTCTATTAAAAATCTCTGCCTGCCCATGTGGATTGCATGCAATTTTATCATTCCCAGCCAGAGAAACATCGGGTAACCGTTTTCCCCCAATTTTGCAACATATAGGAAGTACATTAAAGAATCGACGCATCACCTGAGCAACAATTCCGGCAGGTTCGGCGAGATCCGAACAATATGCAATTCCAATCTTTTTATAATTCATATCAATAGCAAAGTATATCAATTCGGAAATACGGCATAGAACTCTCTCTTCTTCCAGGGAAATATCCATTGCCGAATTCAACATATTTGCAGTCTCTTTACTTTCTGGTTTGGGATTTAATTTCAAAGATAAATTGCAGGATTTACCTTCAAGGCATTTATAATCTTCGCAAGCAAGACAATCTATTCTTTCCAGTAATCCGGTACTATTATTCATATATTTATTTTCGGACAATTTAAAACCGTTCTCTATCTTTAATGATAAGCCAAGCCCAGCCTTCAATGTTTTTGTCTTTATTGCTTCCACTACTTCTGTCTCAGAACAAGCAACATTGTCAATTATCGAAATTCCCATCTCCTCTGTCAATTGCCTGTCGTCATAATTTATTCCTCCGCATACAAGTGTATCCACATTATTATCATCGAGAAATTTGAGTAATCCGTTCCAGGACTTCTCATCAATTTTCAATATTTTCCTATATACAATTCGATTCATTGTCAATTTTATTAACAAAATAGAATCGGCAATTGTACAGCGAGGTGCCACTCTATTTCCAAACAGAGGTATGCCGTAAATCATTTATTCTTCTCTCTCTATTTTAATATCATTTAAACAACATATATGCCAATTAATGAGGTAAATCCTTCCGGATTTTGAAATGCTTTGTTTAATATACTTTAAATAATTTCATTTCTATGATCCTGATTTTTTGTTATTGAGAAGCGTTGCATTGATGTCTTATTGCAACGTTGTGTTGCAACACATACGACACTTTCAGGCAGCTCTCCATTTATTTTGTTATTTATTTGTTATAGCGGATTTAATTTACATTGTCCCCGTTTGTTATTACTGTAAGCAACTATTATCATTTTATTTAGGAAGCTCACCATACTTCTCACTCCCTTATTTGTCATTGCAATTTTATTTGTACTTATATAGTTCGTGCATATAATTATGCTGTTGGCATTCAACTTGTATTTTCAAATCGGAACTTATTATTTAAGAGAATTAATATGCCAGAGTCATTATTAAAACAAGTTGAAGAAGTAAAGCAAAATAAATATGCATATTATGTTGAAAACCCTGTCTGTGAAAATAGAG
>CAYPNM010000017.1:0-28959 GCA_964412105.1 uncultured Ignavibacteriaceae bacterium
GGCAGGCCCATCAAGAAGAATCGATCTTAATCTTCAATCGCCAATGTAGAAGAGTGCTGGATTACTTTTCCAGTGGAATCTTTTGTAGCTACTGCCAGGTACAATTTGCTGTTAAAAAATGACCCGCAGTTCAATAAGTACCCCAACAAATATTTATATCGGTTCAGATAATAGCTCATTACCACCTTTAAACACATCTCCACCTGGTATGTAAACAGCCTTTAAAGAGCCTTCAACTAGCCTTCACCTGGCCTTAAACCACGTTTTTGGCCCATAATTAAACTTTTTGCAAATTTATGCCTAAAAAGGCTCTTTTTTAAGCCTTTATTGCTGATTACTATTTCTTTCGCTTGTGATAATAGAGCCTCTTGATATTCTCAAAAGTGTCGTTGGTTTTCTCAGCCACATAACCATAAACTACAGAGCAATAATAAATCCTTAGTATATCGTGAATGTAACATCCCCGAAGGGGATGAACAGTTCACCCCGTGGAATAATGTATATTAAAACGATATACATTACAATATTCTTATTCCACTGGGTAAATATAACCGGATGAAATCCGGTTAAATAACAGACCCCAAATCAGAGGAGTCCAGAGGGGTTCAACATGGTGAACCGGCAACAAAACCCATTCCCGCAACATCCTTCATTAACCCGAATCATATTAGTTCATTATCTTTTTGCTTTTCAAAGGATTCATAAATGTACTCTGAAAACGCTTTAAAGGCATTCATTAACGGGTAAGGATACTTTAATTTAATCCGGCAAACATTAAATAAAGCTTCTATAATTTGTTGTGGAATTTAAATGTTATGACAACACTTCCAGGTATGTATGCGGTTCCCTTTTCCATAGGCCTGACTGCTGCAGGCAATGAGCATAGCTAATTAACTAAACACTATCCTAATCTACCTTCATTCAATCATTCATCCATTCAACCCTGAACTTTGAACCCTGACTACTTCACCCTTACCAGAACAACCGTTTCATCGTCATTTTGTTCGGCACTTCCCCGAAATATTTTTATTGAATCCCAGAGCTGATTCATAGTATCATTTGCAGAAACTTTTGATTTATTTTTTAAGACATCCGATAATCTTTCTTCTCCGAATAATTCATCCTTTTCATTCATAGCTTCTGTTATTCCATCCGAAACAAAAGCAAACATCTGTCCCGCATATAGATCAATTTCTTTTTCAATTAAAGTTTTTTCGAATATTACGCCCTTTTCCAGTCCGACGCCCAGACCGGTAGTTTTGTAATATTCAATCCTATCATCTAAGGATACAATTACGGGCACGTGACCTGCACGGCAGAATGTAACTTTCTTTTTATCCATATCAAAAAGCGCAAGCGTAAGCGTAACGAACCAGCTCTTCTCCATTTCCTGGTATAGTTTTTTATTTACCTGCGTCAGTATTTCCTTTGGTGACTTATTATCGACACAATAAAGCTGCATCATGGTTTGAAGTTTCGCCATATATAACGATGCGGAAAGCCCCTTCCCTGATACATCGCCTATTATTACAAAAAGCTTTTTATCCGATAACGGAATTAAATCAAAATAATCTCCTCCAACCTGCATAGCGGAAATCATCTCCCCGCAAATATCTAGGCCGTAGATATCAGGAATACATCTGGGCAGCAGCCCTAGTTGTATCTTCTGGGCAAGTTCTAGATCCCTTTCAATTTTTAGCTTCTGGGCTTCCAGCAGATATAACCTTGCATTTTCAATCGATATTGCACTTTGATTTGCAGCGGCTAAGAGAAGATCAACATCCTTTCCGGCAAATAAAGCACCGGAATGCTTAAGGCCGAAAAGCAGCAGGCCGACTACTTCCGATTTGATTACCATTGGAATAACCGTGTAAATATTTTCAGAATTTAGTAGTTCTTCCTGGCCGGCGAATACTTCTGCAAACTCTTCTCTCTCAATAACCGGTTGCTTCGCTGCAAGTATTTTACTCTGAATATATTTTTGCAGATTAGTCGAATGCAAAGCAAGCTTTTTATTTTCAATCCCAACGCTTCTAACAAGCAAAAAGCTCTTTTTATCCTGTTCATTTACCATTATTCCAAAATTGGAGATCATTAATGCGTCAACAAGGGTATCACGCATTGAATCAAGAATCTTTTCAAGCCCGACCATGCTGGCAACTTCATTGCTGAATCTTATTAAAACCTTCTGATATGCGAACTGTTCCGGATAGAATTTAGCCGTTAGGAAATCCTGGAATCTGTCTTTTGTAGATTGAAATACAAGGGCAAAACCAATAAAGAAAACTCCGGCAATTAATTGTTGATATTCGGTCCCTATAGCCTGACTGATACTTTGACCTATAACGTATATAATGAAAAAGTAAATCGCCGCTAGGGTTATGGTTGCAGCACCGTAAATGATAGTATTTTTAATTACAATGCTGACATCCATCAATTGGTACTTGAAAATGGAATAGGCAAAGGAAATCGGTAAAATGATAATTAATATAATAGGTGTATAGAATTCCGGTGAATTAAAAATAGTATCTGCAATTGCCGGTGCAATCTGGGCTGTATAAATTATTGCTATTATGGCAAGTACATATGCGATCAAAATAACCAGCAGAGGCCTTCTTTCTTCTTTCTCTTTTATTCTTCTATAATTAACAAAAAGAGAAACACATCCTGTCAGGAATCCCACTCCAAGTAGAATGTTAAGCCACATCAAAAACCTGCCAATTAATAAATCACCGCCCTTTATTCTGCCCGATACAAAAATTATAAAGGCAAAGAATATCACAGCCACTAAAGTGGCAATGCCAAAGAAAATTTTCTTGAATGATTTTTTCAGTACAAATTTAAACGGACGCGGAAATATCCAGAAAAAGTATGTTAAGTAAAATGCAAGGAAGCTGATTCCGAAAGACCATCCCCCTAAAATTATAATTTTATAAATTAGTATGAAAACGTGCCCTGATGCAGGGTACTGCGGCATTAGTAAATAAACTAGTGCTAGAACCGATGTAGCACCTATAAGATAAAACACCTTCTGCACACTCCCCTGCTTTGCCATAAGAACTATAAAACCTATGGTCATCCATATAAAACCTAATAATGCTAGGGCAAGGTTTTGAAACTGTATGAGTTTTTTAACGTAAACTTTCGTTTTGAGTAATGAACCATCCGCCTTCCTTACTGTATAATTAGCAAAATCACCGGCTTTAACCTTATTTAAAGTTAGTTGTGCCTGAGCAGTATTTTTCAATAAGCTGTCATTTATCGCTATCAGTTGGTCGCCATCTCTTATACCGGCATTCCAGGCTACTCCGTTCTTTTTTACAGATTCGAAATATATAGCGGTGCTGTCCGCATTTGGATTTTTCGGAACCCATAAGCACTCATCATTCGAAGTTACCCTTACAGCAACAGAAAAATATATATTTAGTCCCGCAATGAATATCAGAAAAAGAGATAGTCCTATAAGGAGTTTTGGCTTGGCCTTAATATAAATTGCTTTAATTCTTTTCATCGATTCAATTCCGAATTTCAAAAATACAAAAGAAGAATAGGCTTAATTAAGTCATAAATTATCTAATCTAATTCACAGGATTAATAATTTATAAAACCTTTATAATCATTACTGTTATATCATCTGATTGAACTGCCCCCTTTGTAAACTCCTGGACGCTTGATTGGATTAAAGACAAAATCTCCTTTGCTGGTTTTTTATACAGTTCAGTAGCCAATTGTTCCAGCCGTTCATCAGAATATTCATTCCGGTTCTTATCCATAGCTTCCGTTACGCCATCCGTAAACATTATTAAAGTGTCTCCTGCCTGCAGATTAATTTTTTCAGTAAGGTATGGACCCATCGACTTCATAACTCCGAGAATCATTCCGCCCTTCTGGAGTTTTGTAATTTTGCCGTCTCTAACTAATAACGGAGGATTATGGCCGGCATTTACATATTGAAGGCTACGCTCCTCATCATTAAGCATAGCCCAGAAAAGCGTTATAAACCTTCCATCTGTCACATTCTCCGTAAGTAGGTCATTGATTATTGCAGTAGCATTTTCTATCTGCATTTCCTGCCGGCAGACTGTCTTAAGGAAAGCCTGAATATTAGCCATCAACAATGACGCAGGGATACCCTTACCGGAAACATCTGCAATTGCGATAACAAAACTTTTGTCGTCATATTTTATAATGTCATAATAATCGCCGCCAACCTGTTTGGAAGAAATATTCGTTGCCGCAATTTCAAAATTCTTAAATTGTGGTAAAGTTTGCGGAAGAAGATTTTTTTGTATTTCCTTTGCTAGTTCAAGTTCTTCATCCAATTTTTGTTTTTCTAGCTCTTCCTTAAAGAGTCTTTTGTTCTCAAGGGAAATTATAGCAAGACTTCCAACCGAATAAATAAATTCAATATCACTGGCAGAGTACTCCAAATTATTAATCCTCTTCCCTAAAAGTATAAGGCCTTTTGTTTTTCCCTGAAGTTGCATCGGAACTATAAGTTCTACGCCGAATTGTTCAATCTCAGGATAATCCTTTTCAATTTGTGTTTTTGCAATCGATGTTTCAAATATTGCAGCTTTATATTTATTTATCAGAAATAATAATTGATCCGTTTCATACTTTGATTCAATTATTTTATTAGCTTCGCCATCAAATAAAACTACTGCAAACTTTGAAACCATAAATTGCCCTATCACGGAATAAACCAATAGCTTTGCCACCTTCGTAGATTCGGAAAACAATCCGAATTCTTTACTTAATTCAAAAAGAGAGCTTAAGCGGTTAATTCTTGAATCAAGTTCTCTGTTTACTTTCTTCAATTCGTCTACAACTAGTGAATTCTGAACAGCCGTAGCAGATATATTAAGTATTGTTTTTAAAAATTCTTGGTCATCTTCAGTATAAGGTGTTTTATTCAACTTTTCGCCAAGACAAATAATCCCTAGACATTCCTCGGAAGAATTTATTTTTTCAAAAGTATAGAGATTGGCTTCCCTCATAAAATCATTAAAAGTATTGTTCATGCTTAGATCAATTTCAGTATCAATTTTGGGAGAATTTTCGACTATTTTCTTCGATAATCCTTTTGAGACTTTTACCTCCAGCAAACCATTTGTTTTAATGGCTACAAGTCCCTTCGTTGCAAGAAACTTGCCCATACATGTCAGCAAAATATTATTTAGTATAAATTCAAGATCCAGACTGGAATTAATTATTCTGCTGAATTCAACAAGTGCTGTAAGATTCCTTTTTAATTTTACACTATCAGTATCGTTAATCATTGGTGCGCATTATTTAAATTTTTGGAAAGCAAAATCTGGTTATATTCTCCCGGGATTGAGACATATTTAACATCATCCATTAATGTTCTCATCAGGTATAATCCAAGTCCGCCGACTTTTCTTTGCCTTAAATATTTTTGTAAATCAGGAACCGGCACAGATTCTGGATCAAATGAATTGCCGTGGTCAATTAATTTAATAGTAAATTTTCGGGCATTGTAATTTATCTCGATTATAATCTCACCATCGGGTACGGATTTATAAGCATGCTTAATTATGTTTGTGCAGGCTTCATCCACAGCCAGGATAATATCATCAATATCATCCGTGCTCAAGCCTGCATTATTTGCATTATCTGAAATAAAGTCCCTTAGAGAAGAAAGATTTTCCGTTCTGCTCTTAATTACAAGCCTTTTTGTAATATTTTTACTGTTATTACCCAACTTACTATTTCTCTTCAAATTTCTTTACTGCTTCGTCTTCAGTTTTGAAAATCTCGTATAATAAGGGAAAACCAAGAAGATCAAATATGTTAAAAACCTTATCAGACATAGTTGTAAGCTTAATGTCGCCATTATTTTCCCTGACCTTTTCAATAAATGCCATAAAGACTCCCAGTCCTGCACTACTTATGTAAGCCAGGTCTTTAAAATTCACTACTATTTTATACTGGTTATTATCAATTAGGCCTGAAAATGTATTCTCCAGGTTCGACGCAGTGTGCGCATCCAAAAAGCCTTTCAGATAAACTACGCTTATTTCACCCTGGTTTTTAATTGAGGTGCTGAATTCTGCCATTCCTTTTCTCCATTAAAATTAATTTTTTGTTTCCACTTTAAAATAACAAGTGTTATATCGTCATGCTGAGAATTATTTTTTGTAAAATCGCTGATCTTCTGAATAACTCTATTCGCTATAATATCAGGATCATCATTTATTGATTGAAGAAGTATTTCTTCAAAGACTTTATCTCCAAAATCTTCAAGCTCAATATTTTTAGCTTCTGTAATGCCATCAGTATACAGGACTATACAATCATTTTCTTTTAATTTATACTCAATTTCTTCAAGTGAATCTGAGAATTTTCTATCAAAACTTAATCCAAGACCTATGCCGGTAGGTCTTATATTTTCAACGATCCCATCCGTTAAAATCAGGACGGGGCAATGCCCGGCCCTGGATATTCTTAAAGTACTCTTTTTTAAGTCGATTAAACCAAATGCAGCACTAATAAAAGTCTTACGGTCAAGCGTTCCTTTAAGTATCTGATTAGCCCTGACTAATATTTCCTTAGGACTATCATATGTCTTTGTAAGAGATTCAAAAATTCCCTTAATTTCTGCCATAACAAAAGCCGCCGAAATCCCCTTCCCTGAAACATCTGCAATTATAAAGCCCAATTTATTCTCTGCAATTTCAAAAAAATCATAATAATCTCCTCCGACTTCAAATGCGGGAATAAAAACCGATGAGATACTTAATTCATTAAATGAAGGATTTTTTGCTGGCAGAATTTTCTTTTGAATATCCCTTGCAACATCCAGTTCTTTTTCTAGTCTTTCTTTTTCAATCGATTCTTCCAGCAGTCTTGCGTTTTCAATTGCTACAGAGGCATAATCAGAAAAAGTATCAAGAGCGTTTTTATCTTCATCATCAAAAATGAAATCTCCCTTCTTGGCAGAGACTAAATAACCTTTTAATTCTTTTCGGTCAATTAAAGGGGTAACCGCCAGCGTTGAATATTTTTCACTTAGCTTTTCATTTTCTTCAAATTTATTCATATTGATCAAAAATGTACTGATCTTATCCGAATCCTTTTTCATTCTAAAGATAAAATTGTTAATCAGGTTTGCATCAAGATAACCTATATTCTTGTTGGCAAGAGTTGTTAAATCATTTTCTTCTTTGAGCACTATCCAGGCAGCCTGCGCGTTACATACCTTTGTCGCAATATCCGCGATCGTTTCTGCAAGATCATTAAAATCAAGTACTTGAGTTATCAGTTTGCTGAAATATTGGAGTGAAGATACTTCCTGAGCTTTACGGTCGAACGCTTCGGCTGTAGGCAGATGAAATAAAGTAGTAAAGAATAGTATTGTGAAATATATCGCTCCGTAAATCATAATAATATTTGAAAATTGGTCAAGAGCAGGTGAAAATTGCATAAGGATTTTATCGTGCAAACCGGTCGAGGTATTATTTATTAGGTTTACAACAAAAAGTATCGAAATTACTACGGAAAGTATCAGCAATGAAATTTTTTCTCTTTTTGTTAAAAACGCAATCCAGGAAATCTTAAAAGAATTTATTCCGATCAAAATGATCGAGATTATTAGAAAGGTATTTTTTATAAATGAGTAATCGGGAAAGTTCTTTAAGAAAAAAGTCAGTGATGCTAATCCAATAAAAACTATTAAAGTATTAAAATATACACTGACATTTTTTTTCTGTTTCAGGAAATAAAGTTCCTTGAATACAAGAAAAATATAAGCCGTTGAAGCAAGAACGAGAAAGGAATATACAAAGATAAAAACAGATAGCATGAATCCCGGATTCTGAATATTCTCAGCCACGTTATCAAAGAACATATTAAACAATGATCCTGAAAAAGTAATCAGGCAAAACAGGAGAACATTAATTATCCCCAAATTCATCACAAGAGAAAGCGGATTTAACATCTTGCTGCTTAAGTATTCGATAAAATAAATAACAAGCGCAGCAATTGTTAAAAGTACAAGCAAATCACCCAGGAACTGAAATGGCAGTGATTTGGCAGGTTCCAAGAACACTTTATATAAAAACAGAACTCCTGTTATACCTAAAAATGTTTTCAGCTTCATATTTTTGAAAAATGAAAGCAAAGCCAGCTCCACAAGTTGTTCGATATTCCCCTTCTTCTATTTACAAATTACTAGTTTTACCTCATAAAATAACATTTTCCAGGTATTTTATGTTAAAATTAACGCTGGTAGGCTATTTAGTAAAGAATTGTTATATGAACGGAAAATAATAGGGATGACAGCTAAATTTGGCGTTTAGGAAAACGGTATATATTGCCTCCAAATTCAGCTTTTTATACTATCAGGAAGTTGATATACACTATCTTTTCTGTAATTTTTCTCCATTTTTTCTATTTCCCTGCGAAGCTTTTGAATTTCCTTTTTATGATCCTTAATGATCTTTTTATATTCTCTGCTGTTTATTCCACCAAGTGAATCACCCGCATTGTGATAGATTCTGTTATTCAATAAGGAATCAAAATTTATATGGATATTTTTCGGCATATAAATATTCAGGGAATCAAGAGCCTTCAGGCTTGATTGAACTATTGAGTCAATATTGATTCCGTTCATATTGAATTTAAATGATTTCAAGCTGTCCCCTTCCATAAAGTGCATCTTAAATTCTCCCCCCTTTTCAGGAAATCCCTTTGGCATTTCAAACGTTAATTTTTTTAATCCCTCAGTAAGTTCCTCAAGCTTTAAATTTGAAAATATACTATCAAAGTTCGGCAGGTGTGGAGGCGAAATTATAATTCTGGGAATCTGCACTTTGCATAAATTCGAGTCAATCTTAACTACAAAGTTTTTGATCCATGTTGAATCTATTCTAATTGAGCTTTTTGCAAGGTTGCTGTCTGCAGAAAAATTAAAATTATAAGAATAATTCTTTGTCTCTTTATCCAGGTTTTTTAGATTTTTCTTTAGCTCAAGCATTTCCTTATCAAATTTTGCTTTATCGAATGCATATTTCTCTGAAAAAATTGTGTCGGGAGCTATGAAGATATATTGATCATTTTTGTCAGCTTTTATTTCCCTGACTGCCCTGGCAACTTCTAACGGATCAACAGAACGATAAGAAGCTGGAATTATCCTGGCAAATTCTTTGCTTTTTGTTCTTGCCGCAAAAGCATAAAGATCGGCAACAAGAGCTTTATTATAATTCCATAAATTGGGATTTATGGCTATTGTGTTTTTGTCATTAACCAAAATTTGAGATTGAAGCTCCTGAGCATAAGTATTTATAATTGAATCCACCTGCTCCTTTTGTTGTGCATTCAGGTTTAAAGCAGTAACAAATCTATTCAGGTTGTCTGATGCCGGAACATTGTTTGATTTCTTAATCTCAAAATATTCATTCCCGCTGCTGTCTGAACTGAGTTGAATATACTGGTTATTAGATTTATCAAGTGGCAATTGTTTATAAAAAGCAAAATTAAATATATCTTCATTGGTAAGATTAGCAGCAAAAAGTAACGGCCTCAGATTCTCCTGGTAAAAACCGGCAATTTTGGTTTTTTGTGTTTCTACCAGTCTATCAAGTACGCCCGGATTAAATTTCAGAATCAACATCAATCCAACCGTAAGGATACTAAATCCAATAACAGGCGCCCATTTCCTCACTTTAAGCTTTGAAGAATTTCCTGAGTGAATCTTTTGCATTACCCTTGTCTCAAAATATTCTGCCTTGGTCAAAGTACTAAAAGAATTTGAAGTGAGATTTTTTATCTTCTTCATCTCTTCATACTTTTCACGGAACTCAGATAATTCAGAGATTTTTTTCTCCAACAATTCCTTCTCAGCATCCGATAATTCGCCGTCGAGATAGGCAGAAATCATCTGAATATCTTTGTCTGTTAATCTTTTCATTTTAACAATTCCTTTTCATATGGCCTTAGTATTTCCCTTAAATTTTCCCGGGCTCTGAATATTCTCGACTTTACAGTTCCAATTTCACATTGAATAAAATCTGCAATTTCCTGATAGCTGAAGCCTTCAATATCTTTTAACAATAAAGGCATCCTTAATTTGTCCGGCAATTTGGAGATTGCATTTCTAACTATTTCTTTTTCCTCCTTAATTTCGCTGGCTGGGTATGCTGGTTCACTTCCTGCTTCTTTGATTGGTATAATAATGTTCCTGATTTTCATTTTTCTCAAATGATCTTTGCACTTATTGACAGCAATTCTATAAAGCCAGGTTGTAAACCGGCACTCAAACCTGAAATTGCCCAGATTCTTATAAACTGTAATAAAAACATCCTGAGAAAGATCATCTACCAGATTTGTATTGCCTAGGCATAAATATATGATATTTCTTACCTTCTCTTTATGCCTTTGCATTAGCACGCTAAAAGTGGATTCATCTCCATCAATAAATCCCTTAATCAGCGAAAAATCATCGTCACGTATCTGGGAAGATTTAGCGTATTGCAATACAATTTTCTGGTTTCTTAATTTCATTTATTTAGACGCCAAACTTATTTAATAGTTCCGAAAAAAAGTATTAAAAACTAGCTTAAAATTCATATTAATTATGATTTAATAAAAATTATTTGTTAGTTGCATAAATAACCCCTTCTGATTAAATTAACAGAAAAATTTAGGAGTTTTCATGAAAATTAAAACTAGCGAAAAGTACGAAGCTGTGGTAGTAGAGTTAAAAGGAAATGTGATGGGTGGTGACGACACCAAGGATTTTAACGATTTATTACACAAGCTTATTGATGAAGGGAAGAAGAAAGTCGTGCTGGATTTGTCAGAAGTTAAATTCATGAATAGCTCCGGGCTTGGCATGTTAATCAGCGGATTAACTTCAATGAAAAAAAATGATGGGGTGCTAAAGCTCGCTGGAGCAACTGAGAAAATTGAGAGCTTGCTCATAATTACCAAGCTTATCACTATTTTCGAATCCTATGACTCAGTTGACGAGGCAGTAAAAAGTTTTTAAACTAAATCCTTACCCTAAATTTTGTGCTATATAAAACTCCGGATTTTTATGATTCGGAGTTTTTATTTTGCACTTATGAATTAAATCAAGGTTAAAAAATGAGCGTAACCGTTCTTGTGGGAAGCCAGTGGGGAGACGAAGGCAAAGGCAAAATTGTCGATATACTCAGTGAAAAATATGACATTGTCACAAGATACCAGGGAGGTGCTAATGCCGGCCACACTGTTGAAATAGACGATAAGCAATTTATCCTTCATCTGATCCCTTCCGGAATTTTAAGAAAAAATGTTATCTGCGTAATTGGCAACGGTGTCGTTATTGATCCTACGGCACTCCTTGATGAAATTGCCCTGCTTGAAAAAAATAACATTAAAGTCGATGGGCGGCTTTTCATCAGCCATAATGCTCATCTTATTATGCCTTATCACAAACTGCTTGACTCGATCAGCGAACAGGGAAACAATAAAATTGGTACTACCGGTAGAGGTATTGGACCCTGTTATATAGATAAGTTTGCAAGAAAAGGAATAAAGATTGTGGACTTACTAAATAAAAAAGTCCTTGAGGAAAAGATCAGAGCAAATCTGGAAGAAAAGAACAAAATCCTGGAAAAAATTTATGATAACAAGGGTCTTGATGTAGAAGAAATAATCGAAAAATATTTAGCATTTGATAAAGCAATTGATAAGTACATAAAGGATGTGCCCGCATTTTTAAATGAAGCAATTAATGACGGTAAATCAATTCTGCTTGAAGGTGCTCAGGGTGCTTTGCTTGATGTCGATCACGGTACATATCCTTTTGTGACTTCATCAAGCCCGACGTCTGGTGGAGCCTGCACAGGCACAGGTATTCCACCCACCAAAATTGATAATGTTATCGGTATTGTTAAAGCATATACAACAAGAGTAGGAAATGGTCCGTTTCCGACTGAGTTACTCGATGCTGATGGCGAAAAATTAAGAAAGATAGGCTCAGAATACGGCGCTACAACTGGCAGACCAAGAAGATGTGGTTGGTTTGATGCCCCACTTGTTAAGTATTCTGCAATGATTAATGGCATTGATTCCGTTGCTATTACAAAACTTGATGTTTTAAGCAGCTTTGAAGAAATAAAAGTTTGCACAAGCTATAAAATTGATGGAAAGGCAGTTAAATCATATCCAACCGATGTTGACAGACTCTCACAGGCTGTTCCGGTTTACGAATCGATTCCGGGATGGAAAACCGATATAAGCAATTGCCTCTGCTTTGAAGAACTTCCGGATAAAACAAAAAATTATCTGAATTTCATCTCGAGTAAGGCCGGAATTAAAATTGATATTATCTCCGTCGGACCTAAAAGGAAACAAACATTTTATTCATCTTCCTCATAAATTGCTTTGCACTAATGCATCAAAAATTTTCATGCTAATAGGGATTCAGAAAAATGAAGATGCCATCGGGAACAACTTCATTAAAGTTTAAAATTACTCTTATAATTATTGCTCTCCTGATAGCCGGGGGAACGCTTTATTATACTCAAAACCTTGTATTGAAGCTTCAGGAAAAAGAGAGACAAATTGCTCAACTGTACGCTAAAAGCATTGAACATGTTGCTAATAGTTTCTCACAGGATTCTGACATTACATTCCTGTTTGACAATATTATAAAACCAATTGATTTTCCTCTTATTATGACTGATGCAAACAATGTTGTTAAGAGCAAAGAAGATATAAAAAATGTAAAATATGATACTACACTTACTCCTAAAGAACTAAATAAGTTTTTTGCCGAAAAAATTAAGGAAATGGACAAAATACATCACCCGATAATTGTTGCTTACGCTGATACAATTGTTCTTACAAAAATTCATTACGGCGATTCTTATTTAATTAATCAGCTAAAGTTTTATCCTATCCTCCAAATTGTAATAGCCGCGCTTTTCATTTTACTTGGATACATAGGGTTCAGTAATATTAAAAGTAATGAACAAAGCAATATTTGGGTTGGTATGGCAAAGGAAACTGCACACCAGTTTGGAACACCCATCTCAAGCTTGATGGGCTGGCTTGAAATGCTCAAGATTAACTATGGAGATAAGGATAAAGTCCTCGACATCGCCGATGAAATTGATAATGATGTAGAGAAACTCCAAAAGATCACTTACAGGTTCTCTAAAATTGGTGCAACACCTGAAATTAAACCGAAAGTTGTTTTATCTGAAATTCGCAATGTGGTAAACTATTTCGAAAGAAGATTACCACAAACTGGCAAAAATGTGGAATTAAAGATATCCGGTGATGAAAACATTAAAGCCGAAATCAATACTGAATTATTTGAGTGGGTAATTGAAAATTTAATTAAAAATGCCCTTGATGCAATAGAAAACAAGAAAGGATTTATTGATATATCAATAAAAGAAGCCCGCAAGTTTGTTGATATTGAGGTGTCTGATAATGGTAAAGGAATAGATTTGAAAAGAAGAAAGGATATTTTCAGGCCGGGTTATAGTACAAAAAGAAGAGGGTGGGGCTTGGGATTGAGTCTCTCCAAAAGAATCATTGAAGATTATCATGGGGGCAAAATTTCCGTCAAAACTTCGGTTCTTAATGAAGGTACTACCTTTAAGATTCTGCTAAAAAAGGTTTGATATTATACTTCCTAATTACTTTTTCCATACTAATCCGTAAAATCTACAAAAGGGGTATTAGATTTCAGTAATTATTTCCTGCAAGCTTTCCTAAAATCTTCTGAATTTGAATAAATAGCCCGGTTTTCAAATATAAAATGTGGCATATGAATTGTAACTTCTTATCTGAAAATAGTTTTAAGCATAACATCCTCACACAAATTGGCACACATCAAAACTGTCGGGTTTTAGCCCTCAAAATCCGACAGTTTTACCCCTCATAGAAATTCAATTCACATTACAGGTAATTAAGAAAAAATTAAGGTAATTTTTACCTATTATCCCTTTCATAAGATTATTTTTCTTAAATAATTTAATTAAAAAGGCATTATTGAGATCGGCACGTTAGTTGATTAAGTAATATCAGAAAATAGTTTAAGCATAACATTCCTCACATTTGGCACACACGAACTGTCGGGTTTTTAGCCCTCAAAACCCGACAGTTTTACCCCCACTAGATTAATATGATATCACTCGGTCTGACCTTTAGCTATTGTCACAGCCTTATTTTCTGCTTCAATTTTAAACATAATTGTATTGGAAGGAACGCTTTCGTTGTTGCCTTTATCAAGAGTTGTCATTACAGCATAGTACTTTCCTTCTGGCATTGAACTGATATCCAAAGTAACCATATCTCCGGTTGCTGATAATCTATATACCAAAAAATTCTTGGGATCAGATGTATTAACTGGAAATTTCCTGCTTGCGTAGATATTATAATATTTTGCTGTATCTCCATCGACAGCTTTTCCGGGATTTGTCCAAAATAATTCTAGATAATCATTTGTTAATTGAAATGATGTTAGGTCTTTGGGTGCAAGAGGTTTAATGTCGTCTTTCCACGGCATTGGCGGAATATCCGCTGGATAAGCGTATTTTTCCTGCTTGATAAGAGATAAAATATTTTTATTATTATTAACTAGATCCTCTGCTCTGAAGAATACTTCCCCTTTGATATCAAGAGCTCTTAAAACGTCAACTTGTGTTAATATTTCGCTTGCAGGCCATCCTTCATAATATTTCCCTAGTTTATAAAGAGCAATTCCTGGATAAATAGATCTACCATCAATAATCTTTTCCCAATCTTTAACAACAAGATTAAAATGGGGCGCGGACCCTATACTCCAATAGGTCTGTGGAGAAATATAATCCATCTTTTTATCCTTTATCCACCTTACTGGATCCTGGTATATATCATTGTATGCCTCCCATCCTCTGAATTTTAAAGTGTTTTTATAAATCCCGATAGGTGCGCATCCTAATTTTATCATTGGCTTTACAGACTGAATAGAATCATATAATGCTTCTACAAACCTGGTTATATTATTCCTTCTCCAGTCTGATTTATTCTCACCTTTTCCGAATTCCGCATAAGTTACTTTATCATTAAAATCTTTATTTGGATACCTCAAATAATCCAGATGTATACCGTCAATATCATAATTCCTGATTAATTCCATAAAAACCTTCAATAAATAACTTTGAGTCTGCGGATTTCCTGGATCCATCCACCATTCATTTTGATATATGCTGCAGAGATTTGGAAATTTTAATATTACATGTTCTGGCTTAGTTTCTTTCGGATACCCTTTGCCATATACTTTATAGACATTCATCCAGGCTTGGATTTCGATTCCTTTTTTATGTGCCTCAGTAATTATAAATTTCAAAGGATCATACCCTGGATTTTCGCCTAATTGACCTGTTAATACTTTTGCCCAAGGCTCATAACTTGAGGGGTAAATTAAATCGCCTCTTGCTCTCACCTGCAGCATTACTGTATTAAAGTTCGCTTCTTTAAGCTTATCAAGAATATTAATAATTTCTTGTTGTTGAATTACTTTATCGTAGGATTTAGGCCAATCAAGTCCAAATGCGGTTGTTAACCAGACAGCACGGAGTTCCATTTTAGGCTGGGCAAATAGAGCTATAGGCACAAAAATGAATAACAGAAAATTTTTCTTCATTAAGCAGAAATATTTACTGGGGATGTTTAATTGTTCAGATTTTTTTTCATTAAGAAAATAGTTTCAGCGATTTCGGACATATTTGCTTCAACCTCAGTTACAATTTCGCCAATATTTTTGATAAGAACAAATTTTATTTTGTTATCTCTCTTTTTTTTATCGCTTTGCATTATATTCAATACATTTTCAGTACTGATATTTTGAATAAGGAAAGATAATTTTACCTTTCTGATATCAGCTAAAAATTTCTTTACCATTTTTTCCTCAAGATATCCCTTTAAATGTGAAAGAAACAAAGCGGAAATAATGCCTGCAATTACTGCTTCACCATGCTTGATTTTGAAATTAAGTTCACTTTCAAACGCATGGGCAAAGGTATGACCAAAGTTCAATATCTTTCTTATATCCTTTTCTTTTTCATCAGCGGCCACAACAGAAGTTTTAAACAAAACTGACTCATAAATAATTTTCTCAAGCACTGATTTTCTTTTTAGTAGGATTTTATCAAGATTTTTATAAGTATAGTCATAAAATTGATTGTTTGTTATAAAATTATATTTGATAATTTCACCCAACCCGGAAAGCATTTCATCATCAGGCAAAGTAATCAGGAAATTAGGATCAATCAAAACCAGCCTTGGCTGGTAAAAAGTTCCTATCATATTTTTCATTTTATCAAAATTTATCCCTGTCTTCCCGCCAATTGAGCTATCAACATCGGAGAGAAGAGTGGTTGGAATATGAACAAGTTGAATTCCTCTCATAAAAGTTGAGGCCGCATATGCGGAAATATCTCCCGTTACTCCACCGCCAATAGCAATAATTAAACTATCACGGCTATATTTATTTTTAATTAATGCTGAATATATCTTTTGCAATTCATGATTGGATTTGGATGATTCACCTGATTTTAGAACATAAATTTCAAATTTGAGTGGGAAATCATTAAAGATATTCAGAATATCCTTAGCATAGAATTTTCTGACATTTTCATCGATGATTACAAAAATATTTCGAAATAATTTCTGTTTTATGATTTCATTTTGTAAATGGAGAAATGAATTTGATCCTATAATTACTGAATAAGACCCTTCGGATGTTTTTGCTATTATTTTTTTCATCTTAAACAAAAATCCTACTCAAAATCCTTCAAAATTATTTTCGAAATTTCATCTACAGTTTTGCCAATTGAGTATTTATCCGTGTACATTGAAACATCCGCCTGATCATAAAACCTTTTTCTATAATTAAGAATCTCTGTAATTCTTTGTTTTAATTCATCTTGCGAGAGCAATTCCTCTTCTTTCCCCTTAAGAATTGGCCTATCGGTTTTGTATTTTAGCCTGTGATAAAACGATTCCGGTGAAGCTTCCAAAAATATTATTTTCCCCTTTTTCTTCATAAAATCTATGTTTTTCTGATCAGCTATCGTGCCTCCTCCTAGTGCTATAATCACATTTTCATTTCCAGCAAGATCTTGTAATGTTTCTCTTTCCAATATTCTGAAAGCAGTCTCACCATTTTCAGAAAAAATATCTGCTATCTTTTTTCTAAGCTTTGCTTCAATTACCCTATCTAAATCAAAAAAACTCCATCCGAGTGTATTCGCCAGAATTGGACCAATAGTACTTTTCCCGGCACCCATAAATCCTGCTAGAAAAACTATTTTGGTTTTCATTTTATATTCACTGACAAATTAACTCTTTAGATACCAAAAACAAATTGGTTAATCAAAATTAAATAGAATGGCAATTAACAGAAAATAAAATTCTTTTAACTAAGGAATAATTGAAGATTAATTCTAACAAAGTTTGAGATTTTTGTAATTAGTTTTTTTAGACTGACAGTCGTTTGTTTTCGATTTATTTAAAAATAAAAACCCCATTTAATAAATGGGGCCTCAAAAAATCATTAAGATTAAATATTATTCACCATAAAAGATATAACGGTTATCCACTATTTTAGCGTCTTTTTTAAGATTTGCAAGCCATTCATTAAAGAAACTCGCTTTCTTTTGTTGATAAATTTCATCTCTTAGATTATTACGCTGAATTTGATATTTGGATTCATCAAAAGGTGTGCGTGATAGTACATCAATCAAATAATATCCGGTTAGACCTTTTACAGGTCCTGTGATTTTATTAATATCTGCATCAAGGCATTTATCAATAAATGCATAATCATTGCCAATACCCGGAACATTGCCAGAAGGAGCAAAACTTCCCGTAGTTTCAATTTTAATTACCGGATCAATAGATGAAGCTTTATCCAGATCATTACCTACCTGATTTTTGATCCTTTCTGCCAGGCTCTTTGCTTTTTCTTCTTTTTTCTGTTTTATAAGCACAGTTTTTATCTGGTTTTTAACTTCATCAAGTGATTTTACCCTTGCTTTAATGACATCCGAAATCTTTGCAACCACAAAACCACTCTGTACTGAAAAAACATCACTAACTGTACCGAGATCATTATCAAAAGCAAAATCAAGCAATCTTTTATTTATTCCAATGCCCGGAATATAATATGCGTCCTTTGTAAATGGAGTGGTTTCGCGTATCGTGTAATGCATTAATTCAGCTTCCTTCGTGAAGTCATTTTTTTGCGCAAGGTATGAAAAATCGCTTGCATTCCCCTTCCTTGCGTCCTTTGTAACAGAACTGGTCTTTATTGGTGAAACAATTTGTTCAACTACAAACCTTTTATCAGTCCTGCCAGTCACTTTTATTATGTGATAGCCATATTTCGATTTAATCGGTCTTTGTACGACTCCAATCTTTCCGGAAAAACAGGCCTTCTCAAACTCAGGCACCATTTGACCTTTCCCGAACCAGCCAAGATCACCACCTTTAACTGCACTTCCAACATCGGCTGAATTTTCTCTTGCCATTTTAGCAAAATCAGCTCCGTTGACGATTGCATTATAAATACTCATCGCCACTTTATAATTTGCTTCATCGTTACCTTTATTAATCAATATATGTGAAGCCCTGACATAAGTATTTTTGGAAGGCAATTTTGCAACTAGATGATATAATGTATAACCACCATTTCCCAAGACGGGGCCTACAATTTGTCCCGGCGAAGCTTTTAATAATGCATCCTGTGCATCGGGAGGAAGTTGAGTAATTTCAAGTGTATCTTTTGAATAGGGGTTTGAAGAATAAATATCTACATACGATTTAAAGCTGGCAGTATCCTTCTTAAAACTGCTGACAACATTTTCAAGATTTAGTTTTACACCCTGCGAATCATCTTTCGAAGGAGTTGTTTGAAATAACACGTATTTTAATTTTCGCTGTGCTTCAACTTTGAACTTATCCTGATTATTATCATAATAATTCTTCAATTCATTATCAGAAACAGATAATGTTGAATCGGGGAAGCTTGAATAACTTATCAATGCATATTTAGCATTTATTTTAGTTTCTGTATCTATAAACTTTCTCTTAATTTCAGCTTCACTTACAGTAACAGCAGCCTGAAGCATGCTTTGGAGTTTCTGTGTAAGTCTTTGCTGTCTGACAAATTCTTCAGCCTGGATCAATGCCTGGCTATTTTGAGGATTCTTAAGAGCCTGTAGATAAGCTTGATAATTAAATTTCCCTGTTGAATCGATAAAGCTTTTCTTCAAGAATTCCGGCGGATTCTTGCTCAAAATGATATCTCTAATCTCCTGATCCGAAACGGTGATTCCATATTTCTTTATCTGCTGTTCTATTAATGTTTGAGTAACAACTGCATTCCATACCTGATCGCGGAACTGAGTCATATTATCTTCGTCAATATCTTTGCCGGTTTGATTTTTCTGATTCTCTCTCTGCTGATCAAGTATTTTTGAAAAATCCTGATAGCTAATATCCTGACCATTAACAGACCCCACATCATTTGTTCTGCCGCCCCCCAACGCTTCCATAACGCTGGAATCTGAAATTACCATAAAGAGAACGAATAACACACCTACAGAAATAATGAAGGCAGGCGCTAAACTGCGCATCTTAGCCATCATTGCCATAATTTATTTTACTCCAAAATTTGATAAAAATTTTAAGACATTAAAAATAGCCACATACACAAAAAAAAGCAATGTAATCAATGCTCTAACCTTCTTGCGCTTTCCAGATGTTTCTTATTCACTAAATTTGCAAGGAATTTTCACACCTGCAGTCTAATTTGACTTTCAGACAGGTCAAAACTATATTGCTTTTTATGTTATTTTTGTAAAAGGCATATTTTATGAGGGAAAATGAAGAATTTTTAAAGAAAATTCCAATATTCTCCGGCCTCAATGATAATATTATCTCCGAAATAGCAAACTTGGGTAAAAGGAAAGATTATAATAAGGACTCAGTTATTTTGTTTCAGAACCAATCAGACTCAGCTCTCATAGTTGTACTAAAGGGTCAATTAAGAATCTCAAAAATGAGTAAAGAAGGAAATGAAGTGACATTGGATACTTTAAAAGAGTCGGAGTTTTGGGGAGATACTGCAATACTTGACGGAAAGCCTCCTGCTGTAAACATTGCGGCTGAAGCCGACTCAGAGGTATTTATCATATCAAGAAATGACCTGATGAACTTATTTAATGCTAAACCTGAATATTCGATCTCCGTATTAAATGAATTGACCAGGTTGCTGCGTAATTCCAACTCTAGAATAAAATCCCTTTCCTTAAAAGCAGCCGAAAGCAAGGTTGCATCTGTCATAATGCAGCTGATAGATGAGTTTGGTATTGTAAAAGATGGCGCTATTGAAGTTGAAAAAATTCCAATGCAGCAAGAACTCGCATCTATGGCAGGAACATCACGTGAAACTATTTCCAGAACTATTCGTTCTTTCGCAAAAAAAGGTTTAATCGAACTTGAAGAGCAAAAATTACGAATAAAAAATTATGATAAATTCAAAGAATTAAACAACTGAATTAAATGAGCGGCAAAATAGATTTACATATGCACACGACACACTCAGATGGATTCTATTCGCCCTCCGAAATTATCACCAAAGCTAAAGAAATTGGTCTTGATGCCATAAGCATAACAGATCACGATTCAACAAACGGCATCGATGAAGCCACCTCAATTGGAAAAGAATTAGGAATTGAAGTTATCCCCGGAGTAGAAATAAGCTCTGAGCACAATGGAAAGGAAGTTCACATATTGGGATATTTCTTTGACTACACTAATAGGGAATTTGCCAGATATCTGAGTTTCTTCCGAGAAGAAAGGATAAAACGTGCAGAAAGGATAATTAAAAAATTAGAAAATATTGGCCTGTATTTAACTTTTGAAGATATAATTGCTGTTTCCAAAAATTCAGCGATAGGCAGACCACACATCGCACAAGCGATGCTTAATAAAGGGCTGGTGTCATCGTATTACGAAGCGTTCAATAAGTATATAGGAAACGGAGGTCCTGCCTATGAAAAAAAAGTTCATCTTTCACCCGAAAGTGCATTTAAAATAATTACTGATGCCGGAGGTTTATCATTTATTGCACACCCCGGGTTCATGGCTGAAGATATTATTAAGGAATTAATTGAATCCGGTGTTGACGGAATTGAAGTATATCATCCTTCTCACACACCACAAAAAATAAAATTCTATAAGGGAATTGTTAGTGAATATTACCTGCTTGAATCAGGAGGTTCTGATTATCACGGCGGACAAAGGAATGATGATGAGAATTTTGGAAAATATTTTACAACCTTCGCCTCTCTCGAAGCAATGAAAAAGCGCTTGGTCAGATCAACCGCATAATTAATTAATAACAATAAAATGGAAACTCTTAGAGGCAAAATATCAGGCAAGGACATTAAGGTCGCAATTGTGTTGAGCCTGTTTAATGAATTTATCGGACAAAAGCTGCTCGATGGCGCTTTAAAAAGTTTGAAAGAAAACAAGGTCAATGAAAATAATATTGACATTGTGAAAGTACCGGGAGCTTTTGAAATTCCTTTAACGGCGGATAAACTTGCATCATTAAAAAAATATGATACAATACTTTGCCTTGGCGCTGTTATCAGAGGAGAAACTCCGCATTTCGACTATGTCGCTGAAGCGGCCAGCACCGGAATACTGCAGGTTTCACTTAAATATGGCCTGCCTATTGCATTTGGGGTACTTACTACTAATAACGTCGAACAAGCGGTTGAAAGGGCTGGAGGAAAGCACGGCAATAAAGGCTATGACATTGCGATAACCGCCCTTGAAATGGCTGACTTGATGAAAAGAATCAAAGCTTAATTTTCTTTTTATTTATTTCTACTGAATATATTGGTTATATAGCATTAAGTGTTTTTTTATATTAAACTTTGGGAATGATCATTTCCTTGCCGGCAATAATTATCAGGAAATTTTGAATGTTTAAATTATTTTACCCATTTATTTTCATTTCATTTTTTATCAATGTATTCCCGCAGCAGGCAACTAATTGGAAGAATTATACTGATATGAAAAATACTGCCGATGTTAAAGTTAATGCGAACGGCTTTTGGGCTGCAACTTCCGGTGGAGGATTTTTCTATAATAACTCTGATGGAACTTTTACCACTTTGAATAAAGCAGATGGAATAAACAGTATCTCACTTTCAGCTGTTGCAGTAGATAATGAAGGGAAAGTATGGTTCGGCAGTTCAGACGGAACAATCAGCATTTATAATCCATCAAATAAAAGCTTTAAAACCATTCTTGATATTTTTAATTCCGGAAGAGCCAGCAATGGGATAAATGACATGAGGGTTTCAGGTGATACAATAATTATTTCACACGATTTTGGCGTTTCAATCGTTGATGCCAATAATATGGTGTTTTATGATACTTTCGTCAAATTTGGAAATCTTTCATCCAACATTAAGGTTAATAGTGCATTTAAATCTGATCTATTTTATGTATGTACCCTTTATGGACTTGCAATACAAAAACAAGGAGCGACTAATCTGTCTGCACCAGAATCTTGGGAGGTATATGATAATTTGAGCGGGCTTCCTTCTAATAATGTATTAAAGATTGTAAAATATAACAACAGCTTAATTGCCGCAACAGACAACGGACTTGCTGTTTTTAGCGACACTAGCTGGTCTCCTTACCTTTCTCAATTTAATGGTGTTAGAGTAAACGATCTCCTGGTGTCAGGTGATTCACTAATAATCCTAACGAATAATGCCATCTATTCGTATAAAAATAATAATGTTACTCAGTTAGCATCTTCACCTTATCAACTTTTAAAATTAGGGATGTCTAATAATTTAGGAATAATCGCCGCAAGTAATAAAGGCATTTTTGTCCCCTCTCGTCCTGCAAACTCACAATATATTTTCCCAAATGGACCTGGAGAAAATTTATTCCCATCAATGACTGTGGATGGGAATGGCAATTTATGGTCCGCCAGTGGAAAAAATAACATTGGTGTAGGCTTCTATAAATATGATGGTTCCAAGTGGATAACTTTTAATAGGACAAACACTCCAGCATTAAAAACAAACGACTGTTATTATATTTATGCTGCACCTGATAAATCGATTTATATTGGAACTTGGGGGGCAGGTTTTTCAAAACTATCAGGCGATCAAATTACCTCATATGATACAGCAGGTACTGGCATGATCGGAATTCCATCCAACCCAGCTTTTCTTGTTATAACAGGTTTTGGAATTGATTCAAAAAATAATTTATGGATACTGAATTATTGGCCTGGAGATGGAACTTCATTGGACGTTCTGGGTTCAGATAATAAATGGTATTCTTTCAGTAATCCTTACGAAGCCGGTTTATCATTGGAACAACATTATAATCTTGTTATCGATCAAAATGGAACAAAGTGGTATGACGTATTAGACTCCAGAAGAGCAGGGTTATACTATTATAATGAAAATGGAACATTAGCAAATAAAAATGACGATATTTATGGCTATGTAACGGCGGCAAATGGATTAAACAATAATAATATAAATTGTCTGGCAGTTGATAAACTCGGCAATCTCTGGGTGGGCACCAGCCCGGGAGCAAATATTATAACAAATCTGAGTGCAGTTTCCAGTTCAGGAATTAGTTCTTCAAACATTACCCCTGTTTATGTTTTAAGCCAGCAAACCGTTAATTGTATAGCAGTAGATGCACTCAATCAAAAATGGATTGGTACTAATGAAGGTCTTCTCCTTGTAAATTCAGATGGATCAAATTTGCTTGCAACTTATAATACAACAAATAGTCCTCTTCTTTCCAATCAAATCACTAGTATTGCAATTGATCAAAATACCGGGACGGTTTATGCCGGCTCTAATTTCGGAATTACATCATTTAAGACTGATGCTGAAAAACCTTTAGAATCGTTTACTGAATTATTTTTTTATCCCAATCCCTTTAAGATAAATAATGGTAATAATCAATTAACAATAGAAGGATTGGTAAAGGATTCGAATATTAAAATTCTTACAATATCAGGAAGATTAATTCGACAATTTGAATCACCTGGCGGCAGAGTGGCTTACTGGGATGGCAGGGACGATTCCGGAAGGCTGGTGGCTAGCGGTATATATCTTATTGTTGCCTATGACACTGAAGGTAACAATGTTACGGCCGGAAAAGTCGCGGTGTTACGACAATAATTTCATTTAATAACTGCTCTATGACCTTTAATGATTGATCTCTCCCAAATCTCACTTCAGTTTAATGGCAAATATCTTTTCCGCGATGTCAGCTTCAAAATTAATTATGGGGATAAAATATCATTAGTCGGAGCCAATGGAGCCGGCAAATCCTCACTATTGAAAATTATAACTGGCGAATTACAGCCTGAATCAGGGAAAGTATTAAATCAAAATAAAATTACAATCGGATACCTTCCTCAAGACCATGTTACTCATTCAGGCAAATCACTTTTAGATGAGGCAAAGTCTGCTCTTACAGATATTGCACATTTACAGAAAAAAGAAAGGGAGATCACTAATCAACTAGCAGATCCCAACATTAATAATAAGACTAATAACGATTTAATCCATCAGCTTGGAGAGATTCATCATCGACTGGAAGAGTTGGATTCTTATAGCTCTGAAGCACGAGTTGAAAAGATATTGACAGGGCTGGGGTTTGAACAAAATGATTTTGAAAAATTGACGAATGAATTTTCGGGTGGCTGGCAAATGAGAATTGCTCTTGCCAAAATTCTAATATCGCAAAATGATATTCTGCTGCTTGATGAGCCCACAAATCATCTTGATTTTGATTCGCTTGAATGGCTCATCAGTTTTCTAAAATCTTTTAATGGCGCTTTATTAATTGTTTCGCACGATAAGCATTTCATCAATGAAGTCACAGAAAAAACTCTCGAGATTTTTCTTGGCAAATTCTACACATTTAAGGGTGATTATGATGCCTATTTAAAATTCAAAGCTGAAAGGGACGAACAGCTTGAATATCAATATCAACTTCAACAGAAAAAGATCAAAGAAACGGAAAGATTTATCGAACGCTTCAGATACAAAGCGACCAAAGCAAGACAGGTACAAAGCAGAATAAAACAATTGGAGAAACTCCAACTAATTGAATTGCCCGATAGCAAAGATGATATTTACATTAAGTTCCCTCCCCCGCCTCCGAGCGGAAAAGTGAATATGGAACTTAAATCCATAGTAAAGTCTTATGGCAACAATAAGGTATTTGACAAGATCGATCTCACAGTTATTAAAGGAGATAAGATAGCTTTTGTAGGGCCAAACGGGGCCGGAAAAACAACTTTGGCTAAAATAATATCCGGCGTTCTAAATTTTGATTCTGGACAAAGAATTTTGGGACATAACACTGTTATTTCTTATTATGCTCAGCATGTTGCAGACAATCTGGCAGGGGACCTGGACATAATCGAGACAATAGATCGTATAGCTGATAATAAAACTATAGGTCAATTGCGAACATTACTTGGTTCTTTCCTATTCAGCGGAGACGATGTATTTAAAAAAGTTGGGGTCCTTTCCGGTGGTGAGAAAAGCAGAGTCGCTCTGGTAAAAATTCTTTTAACAAAGTCCAACTTTATAGTTCTGGACGAACCTACTAACCACCTTGATTTGTCTTCAAAAGAAATTCTGCAACAGGCTCTTGTGGATTTTTCCGGCTCTTTGATACTTGTTTCTCACGATGTTGATTTTCTAAAACCTATAGTAAATAAAGTAGTAGACATCAGGAAAGGTAATATTAAAATATATGATGGTGGACTGGATTACTATTTGTCAAAAAGAGCCGAAGAAATGGACGCAGGTGAGGTTAAATCGAATAAAGATACTACTGCTCAAGATAATATTTCAAGAAAAGAGCAAAAGCGCCTCGAGGCAGAGCAAAGACAAAAAAGATTTAGAGCCACCAGAGATATAATTAAGCAAATTAAGGAACTTGAAAAACATATTTCCGGTTTAGAATTAAGGGAAAATGAACTGGAAAACAAACTAGCTGATGAAAAAATTTATTCCAATCCAGCAAAAGCTAAAGAAGTGACTTCAGAGTATAGTAAATTGAAAGAAGACATTAATTATAAATTAGCTGAATGGGCAAGGCTATCGGAAGAATTGCAAACAATTGAATCTCAATTCTCCTAATTATTCTAAAGCCTTTTATGTTATGATAAATAGAATTTTTCATTAGTTTGGGCAATATGAAAAAAATTAAACCTCTTAAGAGATTCGGCCAAAATTATCTTCTGGATCAAAATATAGTTGACAAAATCGTTAAGGAAATTGACCCGCTTCCAGAAGATCATATCGTTGAAATAGGACCTGGAAGGGGTGCGTTAACAGCTAAATTATTTCAAAAGGTTAAATCATTGACTGCAGTTGAAATAGATTGTAGAGTAACTGAAGATCTGCAGAAAAAATTTCCAGGGCTTAAATTGATAGTTGATGATTTTATAAACCTAGACCTTCAAAATATTATGGGAAATAAAGATAATAAGCTAAGAATCGTCGGCAATATTCCATATAATCTAACTTCGCCCATTCTTTTCCATCTTATTAAATATGTCAATATCGTTCAGGATACAGTTTTAATGGTCCAGCATGAAGTCGCGAAGAGAATGATTGCCCCAAAAGGGACAAAGGACTATGGAATTTTATCAGTTATATTAAGATTTTTTTCTGATACAGAATATTGTTTCAAGGTATCTCCAAATGTCTTCTTCCCAAAGCCAAAAATTGATTCTGCTGTAGTGCATATCCGATTTAAGAATAATACCATCAATAAGAATGATAAACAAAGCTTTATAGATATTGTAAAAGCTTCATTCGGTAATAGAAGAAAAACATTAAAAAATTCGTTGAGTAATAGTATATTTAATAAATTAAATTTTGCAGATTCCGGAATTGATCTTTCGCTACGCGCTGAGCAGCTTGAGGTGGAAGATTTTATTCGCCTTGCAGAATTTGCCCGCAATTACAAAGAGTAATTAGCCTAATTCAATTAATAAGGTTACAATACTGGGTATATGGAAAGCTTCAGATCTTTTATAGTTAAACTGAAAGCATTTGATCTTGTTATCATTATTTTTTTTATAATGCTTAGCATTGTCAATCTGATATTCCTCGAAGAAATTGCTGTCTGGGATCAGCTAATAATTATAAATATAGGTGTGATATCTTTAATACTTATTATAACCTTTCTTGAAGAAAAATATAATAGCAAAATAGTGACGATATTTCATTACTGGTATATCGCTCCCCTTGTGTTATTAACATTTAAAGAATTGTATTTTATGATTCATCCTATCAGACCTCACGACTATGATTGGCTTTTCATAAAAATTGACTACTGGCTTTTCGGCGCAAATCCAACTCAGGTTTTACAAAAGATAGCATTTCCACTCTTAACTGAAATTCTTCAAATGATCTATGGAATTTTTTATCTTCTTCCGATTATGCTATGCCTTTTTCTTCTCAGGAATAAAGAGAGAGTTGTTTTTGAATATGCAATATTTTCAATCATATATGGATTTTATCTTTCTTATATAGGTTATTTCGCACTTCCGGGAGTTGGCCCAAGGTTTACACTTCATGATTTTAATTTGATAAATGTTCAATTGCCTGGATTGTGGCTCACAAATTACCTGCGTGATTTTGTAAATATCGGGGAATCAATTCCGCCAGGGACACTAAACCCGGCTGCAATAGTTCAGCGCGATGTATTTCCAAGCGGGCATACAATGATTACGCTGTTAGTGATGTATCTATCAGTAAAGTTAAAGAGTAGATCAAAATATTTTTTCATTCCCGTAGGGACTTTATTGATTTTCTCCACAGTTTACCTCTGGTATCATTATGTAATAGACCTCTTTGGTGGACTTGTATTTATGATTTTTTCAGTTTGGTCAGGTAAATATATTTTTAATTGGTGGCAAAAATATATCGGTCAGGAAGAATTCCATTATGAGAACATAAAATTAAAAGATAAAAATGGCTGATAAAAAAAATCAGGTCAAGAGAATTTTTGATTCAATTGCAAGCGACTATGATTTTCTTAATCATCTTCTAAGTTTTGGTATAGATAAATACTGGCGCAGAAAGGCTCTAAAACTGACAGAAGTAAATTCTGGTTCGATTTTGCTTGATGTTGCCTGCGGAACAGGCGATGTTGCAATTGCTGCAAGAAAACTTGGAGTAAAAAATATTATCGGAGCCGATTTCTCTCACAACATGCTAAAACTTTTCAACACTAAAAGTAACTGGATAATCGGGAAAAATATCCAAATGGTTGCTGAAAATATGCCTCTTAAAAATGAATCAGTAACAAATATTGCAGTTGCATTCGGAGTAAGAAATTTTTATGACGTTCAGCAGGGATTTAATTCCTTTTATAAAGTTTTGAAAAAGAATGGGAAAGCTACAATAATAGAATTCAGTCTTCCTTCCAATCCATTTTTCCGCTGGCTATATAAATTTTATTTTACGAAAATATTACCCTTAATTGGAGGCATTATTTCAGGTGATAGAGAAGCCTATAAATATTTACCTGAATCAGTTGAGGAATTTGATGAAAAAATAAATATCCCCTCATTGTTAAAAATCTCAGGCTTTAAAAAAGTTGAAAGGTACAACCTGACATTTGGAATCGTTCAGGTTGTGATTGCAGTAAAATAATTATTCCATGGGAAATCCATTTAAGCTGTATCGCCACTTTGTCACAAAGATCCCAATACTCTTTTCATTTCTCTAAAAGCTTTTGCGCGATGACTAATTCTATTTTTCTCTTCTATGTTCAATTCCGCAAAGGTCATATTAAAACCATCTGGAATGAATATTGGATCATATCCAAAACCATTAGCGCCTTTGGGTGAATTAA
>CAYPNM010000017.1:29059-32060 GCA_964412105.1 uncultured Ignavibacteriaceae bacterium
TCTGGAATGAATATTGGATCATATCCAAAACCATTAGCGCCTTTGGGTGAATTAACGATTTGTCCCGTTATTTCGCCTCTTTTGACAATTTTATTTTTCCCATTATAGTAAACAGCTACGCAGACAAACTTTGCCAGATGTGGTAAGGGATATATTTCTAGTTCTCTTAAAAGCTTTTTATTATTTGATTCAAATGTTGCGCCCTTTCCCGAATACCGTGCTGAATATATGCCAGGTGCTCCATTTAGTTGTTCAACTACCAGGCCGGAATCTTCTCCGAGGGCCGGAATCCCAGTAATTTCAAAAACTACCCTTGCTTTCTTTTCAGCATTTTCTTCAAAGCTGTTTCCATCTTCTATTATTTCAGGAAAATTCGGAAAATCAGAGAGAGATAAAATTTCTAGAGATAAATCAGAAAAAATCTTTTTAATCTCTCTTAGCTTGCCTGAATTGGTAGTCGCAATTATAATTTTGTTCAAGATTATTCAAATCAGATTTAATTTGCACTGAAAAATAGCAAAATTTAACCTATTATCTCAATATTCTTGAAACTCATCAACATTTTTATAACTTTCTGTTTGTTAACTGTAAGTTCTTGAGGTAATTACAAACATTCTCCGGTGAAGACACCGAAATGAGTGAGATAAATTTCATATTAAATAATGAATTAGTTTCTCTGGAAATAAATCCTGCCGAAGTATTGCTGGATTTTATAAGGAAACAAATACATCTGACAGGGACAAAAGAGGGGTGCAAAGAGGGGGATTGCGGTGCTTGCACAGTTCTTATTGGCACACTGATTGGTAATAAAGTCGAATACAAATCCGTTAATTCCTGCCTGTTTCCGATTGGAAAAGCTAATAACAAACATGTAGTTACAATAGAAGGAATAAATTCTGAACAATTTACTCCTTTACAGGAAAATTTTATAAAAGAGGGTGCTTCGCAATGCGGCTTTTGCACTCCGGGATTTATTGTTTCCTTAACTGGATATATAATTAATTTCACAGACTATAATTATCTTGATGCGGTGAATGCAATTGCCGGGAATATTTGCAGATGCACTGGCTATACCTCCATAAAAAATGTATTGAAATATCTTGGAAAAAATATCAATATCAAAAATTCCGTTGATAAAATTTCCCAACTAATAAAATTGAATTTCCTGCCTGCATATTTTTCTGAAATTCCATCACGATTAAAAGAAATAAAAATTATCAAATCAAATGAAGCGGACGCCAAAATAGATAAAATCATTTCTGGTGGAACCGACCTATTTGTACAACAGCCAGATGAGCTTCTTGAAACAGAGAATTATTTAATATGTGATAAGAATTTATCATCTATAAATATCCTGGATAACACTTGTACTGTTGGCGCAACGACCACTTTTGAGATGATTAAAGAATCCAATGTCTTCAGAAATTATTTCCCTCGATTAGACTATTTTATGGATCTAATCGCCTCATTGCCGATAAGAAATAGCGCAACTATAGGTGGAAATTTTGTAAATGCTTCCCCAATCGGGGACACAACTATTTTCTTTCTTGCATTAAACTCAACCTTGAACCTGGTAAATGGAAAGAGCAAAAGAAGAATTTTATTAAAAGATCTTTACAAAGGGTATAAAAACCTTGATCTGAAACCAGGTGAATATGTTGAAAGTCTGGAATTTAAATTACCGGGTGAGAATTCACATTTTAATTTTGAGAAAGTTTCAAAGCGATCTTACCTTGATATTGCCAGCGCTAATTCAGCTATTAATTTAGAAGTAAAAAATAATGTCATTTATGAAGCTCACGTTTCGGCCGGCGGCATTGCCCCTATTCCTCTTTATCTTAAGAGCACCTCTGAATTTCTTACTAATAAAAAAATTGAACCCGGGCTTGTTGAAGAAGCAGGACAGATAATACAAAGTGAGATTTCACCCATCAGCGATATTAGAGGTAGTGCTGAATATAAAAGAATTTTAATTGAGCAATTATTTAAAGCACATTTCATAGAATTATTTCCTGAATTAATAAAAATGGAAGAGCTAGTTTGAGGAGTAACATTGACATAGAAAAACACGTGAGGGGTGAATCACAATTCATTGATGATTTTATAGTTCCCGAAGGAACTCTTTATGCAAAAGTATTTGATTCAACAATTGCACACGGGAAAATTCTTTCAATTGATCTTGAAGGAGCTAAAAACTTTCCGGGTGTACGAGGAGTCTTTACTTTCAAGGATATTCCTGGTATAAACCAGGTTGGCGGAATAATTAAGGATGAAACTCTTTTCGCCGAGACTGATGTTCAGTTTATCGGAGAGCCGGTTGCTTTAGTGGTTGCGGATTCAATGAAAATAGCAAAGGAAGCTACTAAAAAAGTTAAAGCCAAATACGAACCCCTGCCTATTATTACAGACCCACGTGAAGCATTTGAAAAAAATAAGTTAATAATGCCTCCAAAGATTTTTTCCTTTGGTGATATAGAAAAAACTTGGAAAGATTGTGTGGTAATTGTCGAAGGAAGTGTGGAAACCGGCGGACAAGAACATTTATATCTGGAAACACAGGGTGCAATTGCAATTCCCGAAGAAGGCGGCAAGATAAAAATTATTTCTTCCACGCAAAGCCCGACTGCAGTTCAACGTGCCGCTGCTAGAATCCTCAATACCGATATGCATAACATTGAGGTTGATGTTTTAAGGCTTGGCGGAGCATTTGGAGGTAAAGAAGACCAGGCAACTCATTGGGGGGTTATGGCCGCACTTGCTGCTTCAAAATTAAACAGGCCTGTTAAACTTGTGCTCTCAAGGATGGATGATATCAGAATGACCGGTAAACGTCACCCATATTCATCAGATTACAAAATAGGTCTTACTTCTGAAGGGAAAATTCTTGCTTACGATGTTACGTTTTATCAAAACGCAGGAGCAGTTGCAGATTTATCTCCGGCCGTTCTGGAAAGGACCTTATTCCACGCTACAAATAGTTATTTTATTCCAAATGTGAAAG
>CAYPNM010000017.1:32160-34899 GCA_964412105.1 uncultured Ignavibacteriaceae bacterium
CTGGAAAGGACCTTATTCCACGCTACAAATAGTTATTTTATTCCAAATGTGAAAGCAATGGCGATTAGTTGCAAGACTAATCTTGCCCCAAATACTGCTTTCAGAGGATTCGGCGGCCCACAGGGAAAATTTGTCATAGAAGCTGCCATTCACAAAGCAGCTCAAAAGATGGGAATCGATGCCTGGGAAATTCAAAGAAAGAATCTGCTTAAGGAAGGTCAATCATTCTATTACGGGCAAAAGACGGAAAGATGCCAGGCTGACAGGTGCTGGGATAAAGCCGTAATGAAATTTAATTTTGAAAAGACTCGAAACGAAATCAAGAAATTCAATGAAACAAACCACCAGTTTAAAAAAGGTGTCGCTCTTATGCCTATCTGCTTCGGCATATCATTCACAAATACATTTCTTAATCAGGCAAGTGCACTTGTCCACATATATACGGATGGAAGTATCGGAGTTAGCACTGCTGCGGTCGAGATGGGACAGGGTGTTAATGTAAAAATTAAAAAGGCGGTTGCAAAAACTTTGTCTGTGGATATTAACAAAATCAGAATTGAGACAACTAATACAACAAGAATAGCAAATAGTTCCGCAACTGCTGCAAGCAGCGGTGCAGATCTGAACGGCCATGCGGCAATTCTGGCAGCCAAAATTATTCTAGACAGGATATTAAATGTAGCTGCAGAAATCTTAGACATAAAAGATAAAAATGAACTTTTTATCAGAGACGATTTCATTTATCATCAAGGGAATAAAACCAAACTTCAATGGAACGAACTGATTACAAAGGCTTATCAAAAAAGAATAAGTTTATCATCGCAGGCTTATTATGCAACACCTGATATCTATTTCAATAAAACAAAAAATCAAGGTAGACCTTTTGCATATCACGTTTACGGAACCGCGATAATAACTATAACCCTTGATTGTTTGCGGGGCACTTATACTATTGATTCAGTAAAAGCCGTACACGATTTGGGAAAAAGTTTGGACCCTGTGGTTGACCGTGGACAGGCTGAAGGAGCAATCGCACAAGGTATAGGATGGCTGACCGTGGAAGAAATTATACACTCCAAGGAAGGTAAATTGCTCTCTAATAGTTTATCGACCTACAAAGTACCGGACATATATGCGGCACCAAAAGAAATTGAAGTTGTGTTTTTGGAGAATTCTGAAAATCCTTATGGTCCGTTCAACTCCAAGGCTATTGGTGAACCCCCGTTGATGTATGGAATTGGAGCATATTTTGCTATTCTGAATGCTATGAGAGCATTTCGACCTGATGAAAACTTTAAAATTGTTGCACCAATAACTCCCGAAAGAGTTTTATTATCACTTTACAGTAAAACCAAAAAGCCTGTTGCAGTTTCAAACTAAACTACTTTTTTAAGTCCAATTCAGCGGAACTTATTATGAAAGAAATTGAATTATGGAAATTTATTGATGAAGAACTTATTTCAGGCTGCAAAGTTATTTTGATGGTTGTAGCCGAATCAAGCAAGTCTTCACCCGGAAGAGCCGGCTTTAAAATGGCAATTTCAAGTGACAATAAATTAGCAGGTACGGTCGGCGGCGGAATTATGGAACACAAATTACTCGAAGATTGCAAACAGCATTTTGAAACGGGTTACAAAATAAATTCAGTCAAGAAATTATTCCATAATAAAACCTCTCCGGGAGAAAAATCAGGATTGATTTGCGGGGGATCGGAAACGATTATTCTGAGATCATTAGACAAAAATGATGAAAATTTTGTATCGAAAATAATTGCCAATTATAATAATCTTAAATGCGGTAGTTTAATAATTAATCAGGCTGGTATTTCATTTGATGAATCCGTTATGCAATCACAAAAAAGAATTTTTAATTACAAGTCTGAAAATGACTGGTACTACCAGGAAGAAGCAGGGCAGCCCAACACGGTATATATTATAGGAGGAGGCCATGTTGGGCTAGCAGTTTCAAAAGTTTTATCGACTCAAGATTTCTTTGTTGTAACAATTGATCCTCGAAAAGATGTTTTTACAATGGCAAATAATACCTATGCTAATAAAAAATTATTTGTCCCCTATGCAGAAGTTGGCAATCATATTATTGAAGGAAATAGATCCTATGGCGTTATAGTAACTTCGGAACACGACACAGATCTGGCTGCTTTGAGATCGATCATAAACAAAAAACTAAAATACATAGGATTGATGGGAAGTAAAGCAAAAATTAAAAGCATATATAGCAAGTTAATGGAACAAGGAATTGATCCCGAACTTCTGAAAAAAGTTCATACTCCGATTGGTATAGAAATTGAGGCAGAATCACCGGATGAAATTGGAATAAGCATTGCTGCAGAGATAATAAAAGTAAAAAACGAAAAGCACACTAGGCATATTAATGAGTGATAGATTTCATAAAATTGGAATTGAAAAACTTCTAAGATGGATTCTCGAAGAGGAGAAACAGGGAAGAATATTCGGTATTTATAAGGAGTTATTTTTTAATCCCAAATCAGATGATCCTTACAAAATGCTGCGATATGGAAAACTGCTGGAAACACCTATCGGAGTTGCTGCCGGTCCTCATTCTCAGCTGGCACATAATATTATTGCTTCCTGGCTTTGCGGAGCCAGATATATTGAACTTAAGACTGTCCAGACTCTTGATGAGATTGAAGTTACAAAACCGTGCATTGATATGGAAGACGAAGGTTACAACTGTGAATGGTCGCAGGAACTTAAAGTA
>CAYPNM010000017.1:34999-59331 GCA_964412105.1 uncultured Ignavibacteriaceae bacterium
CATTGATATGGAAGACGAAGGTTACAACTGTGAATGGTCGCAGGAACTTAAAGTAAAGGAATCTTTTGACGAATACTTAAATGCCTGGATTATAATTTATCTTCTCAAAGATAAATTTGGATGGGAATCGAAGGAAGCAGGTTTTATTTTTAACTTAAGTGTCGGTTATGATTATAATGGGATTTTAGAACCAAACGTTCAATGGTTTTTTGACAAGATAGAAAATTGCCAAAATGAACTCGAAGACAAACTTGAAAGGATAAGCCAATATTATCCTGATATCAAAAATTTAGAGATCCCGCATCGTATTTCAGACAATATAACTTTATCGACAATGCACGGATGCCCGCCCGATGAAATTGAAAAAATATGCAGTTACCTGATTGAAGAGAGAAAACTTCACACCTCTGTAAAATTGAATCCAACTTTGCTGGGATCTGAAAGACTAAGATGGATATTAAACGATAAACTTGATTATAAAATTACTATACCGGATGAAGCTTTTGAACATGATCTGAAATATCCGGATGCCGTCAGAATTATAAAAAGTTTATCAAAAAAAGCTGAACAAGTTGGCGTTGAGTTTGGCTTAAAATTAACAAACACACTGGAATCATTAAACTTAACAAAATGGCTGCCATTAAAAGAAAAAATGGTTTATACAAGCGGAAGAGCACTACATCCTATCACAATTAATTTAGCTGAAAAGCTCCAAAATGAATTTAAAGGTAATCTTGATATTTCATTTTCTGCGGGAGTTGATGCTTTTAATGTTACAAGCACTTTAAGCTGCAATCTCCGCCCTATTACAGTATGTTCTGACCTTTTAAAGCCAGGAGGCTACTTAAGATTAACGCAGTACATTGAAGAAATTGAAAAGGAGTTTTCATCTTTAGATTCTCACAGCATAGAAGAATTTATAATAAAAAAGTCAGGTATTAATAATGAACTAAATGAAGCTGGATTAAGCAATCTTAAAGCTTATGCGATTTCGGTTTTAGAAAACAAATTATATCATAAATCAAATTTTCCCTATGAAAATATTAAAACAAAAAGAACATTAACAGAATACGATTGCATTTATGCTCCGTGTATTGAATCATGCGCAGTTGAGCAAAATGTACCTAAATATATGTATCATACTGCAAAAGGTGATTTCGAGGAAGCCTACAGGACAATTTTAGTTGATAACCCCCTTCCTAATATGACAGGAAATGTTTGCGACCATTTGTGCCAGACAAAATGTACAAGAATAAATTATGACAACCCCCTCTTAATTAGAGAAATTAAGAGATTTATTTCGGAAAAATTTGAGAACGGAATCCCTATTTCAAAAGATAAAAATAACAAGAAGAAAGTTGCAGTAATTGGAGCCGGACCTTCTGGTTTATCCTGTGCTTATTTTCTCGCACTGGATGGATTGGAAGTTGAAGTTTTCGAAAGTAAACCCTTTGCTGGCGGAATGGTTTCCGGTTTAATTCCCTATTTTAGACTAAGCGATAAAAGTGTTGCCAACGATTTAAGCTTATTCAATAATCTTGGAATTAAATTTCATTTTAATAAAAAAATTGATTCCGAAATGTTCAATCAAATTAGAGAGGAATTCAATTTTATTTACATAGGTGTTGGTGCACAAAAAAGCAAAAAGCTCGGTGTGCCGGGTGAAAACCTTGAAGGAATCTTTGATCAGCTTAGTTTTCTTTCCAGAATTAGGCAGGGAGAAAAAATAAATTTAGGGGAAAACACAGCTATTATTGGCGGAGGTCTTTCAGCAATAGACGCAGCAAGAACTGCGAAAAGACTCATCGGCAAAAGCGGAAAAGTAACAATGATTTACCGCAGGACCAAAAATGAAATGCCTGCCGATGATGAAGAAATTTACGATTTATTCGAAGAAGATATTAAACTACTGGAACTCTCAACGCCTGTAGGATTCAAAAACAATGGTTCGGGAATCCAAATAGATCTTGTTAAAATGGAATTAAAACAACCGGATCAGAGCGGCAGGCCAAAACCCGTAGTAATAAAAAACTCCGGATTTTCTCTGGAATTTGATAATGTTATAACAGCAATTGGGCAGGACCTTGAACTAGATTTTATACCCGGGGAAAAAATAATATTGAATAATGAAACCAATGAAATTCAATTTCAAGATGTTTTTGCCGGCGGCGATGCAGTTAGAGGTGCTGATTCGCTAATAAATGGTATGGGCGATGGGAAAAAGATTGCAGAAACAATTTCAAAAAAATCAGGAATTATAAAAAATAAAACTTTTAATTTTGCTGAAAGTAAATTATCCCCTTCTGAATTTCAAAAGAAACAGGCTTACAGAGAATTTGGAGTCGATTATCCAACGATTAGTTTGGATAATAGGTTGTCATTTGAACTCGTCCACCCGGTCTTAGATGATTTCTCCGCAATGAAAGAAGCAGAAAGATGTCTTTATTGTAATGATATCTGCAACACTTGCGTCGGAGTTTGCCCGAATTTTGCCAACCTTTCATTTCAATCTGAAGTATTTGAAATGCCTATATATCAAGCGATGAAAAGTAACGGCTCTATAAAAATTGATGTTGTAGATAAAATCTCAATTAGGCAAAAGAATCAAATTTTGAATATCGGAGATTTCTGCAATGAATGTGGAAATTGCACTACTTTTTGTCCAACGAGTGGAGATCCGTACAAAATTAAGCCGCGCTTTCACCTGACCAAAGAGAGTTTTGATATTGAAGACTCGGGGTATTTTTTAACGGGTAACTCAATAACGTTTAAAAACAAAAATGAAATTTCCTCGCTGAGCGAAACTAATGACAAATTTGTTTTTGAGAATAATAAAATCACTGCAAAATTTGATAAGGAAAAGTTAACTATTTTAGAAATAAATTTTAAAGATTCTAGTGCCAAAAATGTAAATTTGCGAATGGCCGCAGAAATGATATATCTAATAAAAAGCCTCAGAAATTATTCAATATTTGGTTAGTTTTTCCCAGGAATAAATAATGAAATTTAATCTAAATGGTATAAACAAAAGTTTTAATGGTGATCCTGAACTTCCTCTGTTGACTTATTTGAGGGAAATTGAAGGAATCATATCACCAAAAGATGGATGCGCTCCTCAGGCAACTTGCGGAGCCTGCACTGTTGAACTGAATGGAAAGGCAGTGCTTTCATGTGTCATTCCAATGAAAAAGGTTGAAAATGGGAATGTAATAACGGTTGAAGGACTAAGCGAATATAAACAGAGAACTATTGCAAATGCTTTCGTGGAAAAATGTGGTGTACAATGCGGATTCTGCATACCGGGAATTGTAATGCAGGCAAAAGTGCTGATTGATAAAAAGCCGGAACCTTCCAGGAATGAAATTGCAAATGCTTTAACTCCTAATCTTTGCAGATGTACCGGATATAAAAAAATAATTGATTCAATTGAATACGCTGCGGAAGCAATTAGAAATCATAGAGAAATTCCAAAACCAAAAAGTGATGGAAGGATCGGAGGGAAGCATCCTAAATATGATGCCGATAAACTAGCGCTTGGTCAGAGTCCATTTGTGGCAGATATGAAAATTCCCAGGATGCTTTTCGGTGCACTAAAATTCAGCGATCATCCCAGAGCAAGAGTCTTATCAATCGATACATCAAAAGCAGAAAAGCATACCGGAGTAATAAGAGTATTTACCTCAAAAGATATTCCGGGAAGCAGATTCCAGGGACTTATAATTCCAGATTGGCCGTTAATGATAAATGTAGGTGAAGAAACTAGATATGTAGGAGATGTGCTGGCAAGCGTAGTTGCGGAATCAGAAAAAATTGCCCGTGAAGCAGTGGCGCTGATAAAAGTAGAGTATGAAGTTCTATTACCATTATCAGACCCAGAGAAAGCATTGTTAAAGGAAGCACCACAAATTCAACCTTCTGGAAATTTGCTTTCCGAAACTATCATTAACCGCGGAAGAACTGAGCAGGCTTTAAATGATTCCGCTTATATCTCATCCGGCACATACCAAACACAAATGATCGAACATGCTTATATGGAACCGGAATGCTCAATTGCAAGGATGGAGGATGGACGCGTAGAGATTCTTTCGCAAGGACAGGGAGTGTATGAAGATCAGAAACAGATAGCGGCTTTGCTTGGACTTCCGCTTGAAAAAGTCAGGGTAATACTTGTACCAAATGGCGGCGGATTTGGCGGTAAAGAGGATCTTTCTGTTCAGGGTCACGCAGCGCTTTTTGCTTATCACCTTAAAAAACCAGTTAAAGTATTGTTGAACAGGGATGAGTCAATAAATATGCATCCAAAGCGGCATCCCATAAGAATGAAATATACGTTAGGATGTGATAAAAACGGAAAACTCACTGCGCTCAAAGCAGATATTCTTGGCGATAGCGGCGCTTATGCATCTGTCGGAATGAAAGTCCTTGAAAGATCAGCCGGGCACGCAGCCGGTCCCTATCACATTCCAAATGTAGATATTATAAGCCGTGCTGTGTATACTAATAATCTTCCCTGCGGCGCTATGAGGGGTTTTGGTGTTAATCAGGTTACGTTTGCAATCGAAGGTTGTATTGACGACCTGTGCGAAAAAGGAGGCTTTGACAGATGGCAATTCCGTTATAATAATTCACTTAAAGAAGGAGATATGACATCGACCGGACAAATTATTCATAAAGGAAGCGGGGTAAGACAGACGCTACTGGCTGTTAAAGATATTTTTCAAAATGCAAAGTATGCCGGTATTGCCTGTGGGATTAAAAATACAGGGATTGGAAATGGAATGGCAGATGACGGCAAGGTAAAAATTGAAATTGTTTCACCACAAAAGGTAATTCTACACCACGGCTGGACAGAAATGGGCCAGGGGGTAAATACAATGGCTGTGCAGTTTCTTTGTCATGAAACAGGAATTGATCCTGAAATTGTGGAAGTAAAAGTCGACACGATGGAAGATGCGTATTCGGGAATGACGACTGCATCAAGAGCGACTTCAATTATAGGTAACTCAATTGCCAACGCTTCCATAGAATTAAAAAAAGATCTAGAGACAAAATCACTTAAAGAATTAGCTGGAAAAACTTATCGCGGTGAATGGGTGTGTAACTGGACTACAAAACCTGGAAAGGAAGTTGATGAAATTATAACTCATTACTCATACAGCTACGCTACACAGGTTGTGATTCTGAATGAAAACGGTGAGATAGATACGGTTTACGCCGCACACGATGCAGGAAAGATAATTAATCCCGGATTATTCGAAGGCCAGATCGAGGGTTCAATTCATATGGGTATTGGTTACGCTATTTCTGAAGATCTTGAGCTGGAAAACAGTATACCTAAAAGTACGCGCCTAAGAAAATGTGGAGTACTTCGTGCAAAAGAAACACCTAAAATGGAGGTCATTGGAATTGAAGTACCTGATCCTCATGGCCCATATGGCGTTAAAGGTGTAGGAGAAATTGGACTAGTGCCGACTGCTGCTGCAATTGCAAATGCATTTTACCAGTTTGATGGAACGAGATACTACAAATTGCCCATCAAAAGGAGAAATAAAATTAAATAATTCTGATTTTCATTTTATTTATATTCACATCTTAATTTTTAATTACTTCAATACTTTATAGCGCTATGAATTTATATGAATTAATCGGTTATGCTGGTTCTTTAATGGTGGCTGTTTCATTAATGATGAAAAACATAAGACATTTACGAAATGTTAACCTAATTGGCTCTTCGACTTTTGCACTTTATGGCTTACTCCTAAAAGCTTATCCTGTTTTTCTGTTGAATGGTTTTATCGCAATTGTTGACATTTATTATCTCTATGGAATGAATAAAAAAGAGGATTATTTTAACTTGATGCCGGCTCAAGATGAGAACCATCCTTACCTTAATAAATTCCTCGATTATTACAAAAACGATATATCAAAATATTTCCCTGATTTTTCAGTAGAAACAATTAAAGGAGCAAATTGTTTTTTTATTTTAAGAAATTTACTCCCTGTAGGGCTTTTTATTTACAAAGAATTATCACAAGAAAAAATTGAAGTTTTAATTGATTATGCTATTCCGGATTACAGGGATACCAAAAATGGAAAATTCGTCTATTATACTGAGTCAATTCTTTTAAAGGAAAAAGGCTTTAAAGAAATAATAGCAAAAACTTCGATTGCAAAACATCAGAATTATCTTGAAAAGCTGGGATTTAAAATGGATAGTTCAAAAGCTAATTTATTTGTGAAGGAAATTGATGTGTAATTTTAGTCTCCTGAATTCAGGCTTTTCGAATAATCTTCCTGTGTATCTATATCCTGCAAAACATTTTTGTAAGTACAATCCCATCGTTTCTTTTTAGCGATTGAGCTTTTACCGAGTTCACGGAGATTTGAGTTCTCATTTGAACTCAAAATTAAATCAACAATTTCATTATTAAATAATATCGGGTGACCATTTCTATTATCGTATGACGGTTGAATCCAGTTATGAATTTGATCTATTTGAGCTATAAATTCTTTATAAAATTCAATTGGCAGGCCAGGCTGATCAACAAAATGGTACAAAATCCAATCACAGCTCTCAATCAAAGATAATCCTTTCTGCAAGGATGTGAACATCCCTTTTTCATAATTCTCATTTTTTACAAATCGAATTTTATCACTTGAAAAGGTATCAGAATTATTGCTGAATAATTTAATTGCTTCCTTTTGAAGTGATTCAGAATTGAAGCCAGTGACAATAATAATTTTTTCACTAACCGAATTCAGATTTAGGATAACTCTTTGAAGGAATGTCATACCTTTGTAATCCATTAAAGGCTTGAAACTTCCCATCCTGCCTGATTTGCCGGCACTTACAATTAAGCCAGTAATTATGAGATCTTTCATTTCACATCTAATGTTACTAGCCACTCATTATATGATAAAACTTTTGGTGATATATTCCAATTCAGCAATGAATTTGTATCTTTTAATCCATTACCAGTAATAAGCAATAAAATTTTATCTTTCTCATTGATTTGATTTTCATTTTTGAGTTTGATGTATCCGGCCATTGTTGCGGCAGACGATGGTTCAGATAATATACCAAATTCCTGAGCTACAATTTTTTGTGCAGAAATTATTTCATCATCTGTAACTGATATAGCTCTTCCACCTGACTTTTCTATTGCGTCAGCTGCCATGTAAAGATTTCTTGGTGCCCCAGTACTAATGCTATCCGCAATTGTTTCAGCGGGAATGAATTCAAATTTACCGGATTTCATATATCTAATTAGTGCATTGCTTCCCTCCGCCTGCACGGCAATAAATTGAGGAAGCTTTTCAATCCAGCCAAGTAAAAATAACTCTTGAAAGCCCTTATAAATTCCTGATAATATTACCCCATCACCAACCGGTACAATTATTTTTTGGGGAATTATTCCTTTAGAGGAAATAAAAATATCGTAAGCCGCTGATTTTTTGCCTTCAATGGTCAGAGGATTGTATGCAGTATTCCTGTTATACCATTTTTTGGCAGCAGAAACTTCAAGACATAAATCAAAAGCGTCATCGTAGCTTCCATTTACCTTATAAATATTTGCGCCAAATGACTGAATCTGAATTCTTTTTGCATCCGGGATATTCTTAGGGACAAAAATATGCGAATTTATTCCAAGCCTTGCACAAATTCCAGCTAATGAAGAGCCTGCATTTCCTGTAGATGCAGCTGCAATTTCTTTTACACCAAGCTGTATTCCTTTAATAGCTGTAATAATTGAAGCACGATCTTTATATGATAAAGTAGGATTGCGAGTTTCATCCTGAATAAATATTGGAAAATCTTCAAAATTAAACTTCAGGAATGAAGACCTGTTAAGAGCGAGCCTTTCCAATTTTTCGTCAGGAATCCCCTTCACAATTTCTTTATTTGCTAAAAATTGAAGAGGCCATAGTTCCCGATAAAGCCAGAATTCACCAGGTCCATAATTAAGAAATTTATCCCTGGAAATAATTCTCCTTAATTTATCATAGTTGTATACAACCTCCAGTACACCTATGAGAGGTTTACTTTTTTCTGCGGTTCCACAAGCGGGACATAAATAGTGATATTCATTCTCAATTATTTCGCTAGAAAATTCCTTACTACAATTAAAACATTTGTAAAAATATTCGTTCATTTCTTTTACATGGTTTGAGCCATAATCGCTTTTGCAGTATGCAACCTGTTTTCAGCCTCATCAAACACAATTGATATTTCAGGATTATCGATGACTTCATCTGTTACCTCGTGTCCCCTATCAGCAGGAAGAGCATGCATTAGCTTAACCTTGTCATCTGCCAGCTTTATTTTTTTATTATCACATATCCAATGCTTGTTCATCTCGAGTTTTTCTTTCATTTCTTTTTTGCACTCGTTTTCATTATTAAGAAAATAATCAACGGGATACTTACCAAACCCTCCCCAATTTTTGGGAATAACAATATGTGCTTCTTCGAAGGCCTCATTCATATCATTGACAATATTTACACTTCCTCCTCCAATTTTTGCGTTCCTGTGTGCACTCTGAATAATATTTTCATTCAATGGAAAATCTACAGGATTTGCAATAGTCAGATTAATACCATAGCGGGGAAAAAGCAATGCTTGTGTTTGAGGGACTGAAAGGGGTTTTGAATGTGTATCAGCATATGCCCAAGATACTGTAACTTTTAGGCCCTTAAGATCTTTACCGAAGTATTCAAAAATTGTCATTAGATCTGCAATACCCTGAAATGGATGATAAATATCATCCTGAAGCGACATAACAGGCTTGGTGGAATGTTCAGCCATCTCACTCAGGTACTTATTACCAATGCCGTAAAAGCAATTTCTCGACGCAATTCCGTGTCCCATGCGTGATAAAATTATTGAAGTATCTTTAGCGGATTCACCGTGAGAAAGCTGCATTTTATCGGCGGTAAGATCGTGCGCGTGGCCCCCAAGCTGGGTCATTCCCGCTTCCATTGAATTCCGGGTACGAGTAGACTGCTCAAAGAAAATCATAAAAAGGGTCTTATCTCTAAGATAGCGGGTCGGGACTTCATCTTTAAAGTTTTGTTTAAGTTCAAAAGCTGTGTCAAATATTATATCAAGCTCTTCTTTTGACCAATTATCGCATGTTAAGAAATGCTTACCCTTAAATTTTTGTTCCATAAAATTTTCCTGCTTTTACAACTTACATTAGTGAATTAATAAATCTGGCAGAAATATGCATAAAAAGCTGAAGCTTTTACGAGGTGATCAATAGGAACCTTCTCATTCGGTGCATGAGCTAATTCTTCATTCCCCGGACCAAAACCAATAACTGGAATTTTATACATCCCATTTATCATTACCCCGTTAGTTGAGAAAGTCCATTTATCTATTTTCGGTTTCTTTGCAAATAAGGATTCAAACGCTTTTATACCGTTTTGTATTACTGCGTGGTTTTCATCAATTTTCCAGGTAGGATAATATTTTTCCATTCCATAATTGAGTCCGGTAAAAGACGTTTTTTCATAATTAAGCAATTCAACTTTTGCATTCATACCTTTCACAATTTCCTTGACCTGGTTTAGAGCTAAATCCTTATCCTCACCCCAAGTCAACCTTCTATCGAGATGAATCTTTGCATAGTCTGAAACGGCACATAAAGAAGGACTTGATGAAACAAATTCAGAAATTGTTACAGTACCCTTGCCGAGAAACGGGTCCGCAGCAAGCTGTTCATTTAACTTTTCAATTTCGAGCGCAGCCTTTGAAGCCATATAAATTGCATTTTTACCTCTCTCGGGGGCTGAACCATGAGCAGATAAACCATAAAAGGAAACCTCAATTTCCATCCTCCCGCGATGTCCACGATAAATATTAAGATTGGTTGGTTCGGTAACAATTGCACAGTCTGGTTTTATTTTATCTTCCTCAACAATATACTTCCAGCAAAGTCCGTCACAATCTTCTTCCAAAACAGTAGCAGTAAAATAAACCGTTACATCATTTTGAATTCCAAGTTCTTTGAGTATTCTTCCTGACGTTATAAATGCTGCAGGACCTCCGCTTTGATCTGCAGTTCCTCTACCGTGTACAAAGCCATCTTTTATTTCGCCTCCAAGTGGATCAAACTCCCAAGCATCCAGATTACCAAGGTCGACCGTGTCGATGTGACCATCTATCGCAATAACTTTTTTACCATTACCGATTCTACCTATAACGTTCCCCAGTCCATCAATTTTTACTTCATCAAATCCAGCTTCTTCCATCATTCCTTTAATCAGGGTCACAACACTTTTCTCTTCTCCGCTCAGAGATTTTATTTTAGTTATTTTAGATAAATTTCCTGCGGTATAATCTTTATAAAATTCAGCCTTTTCAAGAATTTGTTTTGCTAATTCCATTTTCCCACCAATTATTATAAAATTATTTATTTATCAATTTATTAAAAAGCCTTTTTCCCTGTTCATTAATACTCTTTTTGAAGTTTTCATAATCTTTTATAAAGCGGAAATTATTCATTAATACTTTCCCGTTTTGAACGACACTATGGACCGGCCTTTCCAAGATCCCATAAATAAAATGTCCCCAAAAATTTTCGTTTAAAAATGGAGTCGGCGGGACATAGTCCCATATTATGAAATCAGCACGGTCACCTATTATCAATGAAGTAAAATCAGGGAAATAATTTTTTATAAAATTTATTTGGCCAAAATAGATTTTTTGAATCCATTCGAATGCTGATTCAAACGACATTCCGGAAAGTCTTCCAAGCAAAAATAATTGTTTTAATGTACGTGAAGGATTTGAACTCATTCCATCCGTTCCACAAAGTATTGGTATATCATCAGGTATAATGCCAAATTTCGGCAAACCAACGGCATTGTTCATATTTGAATCAGGATTGAAGACAAGTGCACTTTTGCTTTTTTGAATAATTTTATAATCGCTTTTGTTTAAATAAATCCCATGAGCGAGGATACTTTTTCCATTCAACAAGGCATAATTTTCCAGTCTTTGAGTTGGAAGCTTTTTGAAATTTTTCAAACTTTTTTCAGAATCTACTTTATCTTCACATAAATGGATATGAATACCACAATTATATTTTCGCTGAATTTCCGCCGCTTTTTTAAGAGAGGAATTTGATAAAGTAAATGACGCGTGCAAACCTATCAGACTTTTTATGTTTTCATCATATAAATGAGAATTTATAAATTCTTCTGTTTCATTGATTCCATTTTCTGCATTTGCTTTTCCATTGCGGTCACTTATTTCAAAACAAATCGCTCCTCTTAGGTTAGATTCCTTTAATACATCAGAGATTACATTTAGGCTGTTTTTTGCATAATTTGGTGATGAATGATGATCAAATATATATGTCACACCATTCCTGACTGATTCCATCGACGCCATTTGTGCAGATGCACGAATCATTTCTTCATCGAGAGCAAGATCGACCTTCCACCAAAGATTTTTCAGAATATTATGGAAATTGTTCATCGGACCTTTAAGTATAAGCCCTTTTGCAAGCCGGGAATAAAAATGATCATGGAAATTTATGGAAGGAATTGTCAATACTCTTCCCCCTGCATCGATTGTTTCCTTTTCAGATTTAGCCGTGTAATCAAAAGTGGAAAAATCAGTTTCGGAAATATTTGTTATTTTCCCATCAACAAAACCAATATTACCAAAAATTGGTTTGATTGAATTATTTTCTATCTGGCAAATCCAGGCATTTTTTATTTTCATAAGACTTAGGAAAGATTACAATGAAATTCCGACTTCACTGTTAAATTTATCTATCATTCTATCCCATTCAGGAACGATTGAAAATCTTTCATCCCAGTAATTTTCATCGTACCACTGCGCGTTTAATTCTTCCACATCTTTTCCCTGCTGTTCAACCCAAGTAAAGTATTTTAGATTATGAATTCGTTTTTGATCATTATAGGTAAGTTCGATGAAATTATCGGTACCTTGCTTTTTTACGACTGAATTCCAGTCGATCTCAGCCTGGCTTTCAGAATATTCTCCCCAGTTTTGATTCATTTCTTTTAAGCGCGAATAATATAATTCAACAGAGTCGGTAAAAATTGTGAATATTATATCATTTTCATTAAAATCATAATATTTGGCCATCTTGATCGATGAAAGCAGATTACAAATTGATGAAATTCCGAGGTATGGAAGTCTCTCAATAATTTTTTTATTGACTCCCAGTTTTGATAAGTACCCCCTTCCTGACCTTTCATTAAATAACCTGAGCACTCTCAATGTATCTTCGTCATCAATCGCAGCAACATTATTCATATTTTTTACATTATGAATCCATGGGATGTGTTTGTCACCTATCCCTTCAATTCGATGTCCGCCATATCCATTTAATAAAAGTGTTGGACATTGAAGGGCTTCTGAGGCAAGAACCTTGATTAATGGATTCACTTTTCTAAGATAATCGCCAGCAGCAATTGTTCCTGCAGAACCAGTAGCACTTACATAACCTGACATTCTTTGATTATCTTTCTTAACCAAATTAAAAAGAGATTCTATTGTGTAGCCTGTAATTTCATAATGCCATATGGAATTACCGAACTGATCGAACTGGTTAAAGATAAGGTATTCATCGCTTTCTTTTTCAAGCTCATGACATTTGTCATAAATTTCCTTTACATTACTTTCGCATCCGGGAGTCGCATAAATTTCTGCTCCTAAATTTTTCAGCCAGTCAAATCTTTCCTGACTCATCTCTTCCGGCAGAATTGCTACCGGATGAACGGCGAGTAATGCCGAATTGAACGTACCTCCACGGCAATAATTTCCAGTTGAAGGCCAAACAGCTTTATGATATTCAGGATTGAACTTGCCTGTTACAAGATAAGGAACCAAGCATCCATATGTTGCACCTACTTTATGAGCACCAGTTGGGAAAAATTTTCCAACAAGACCAATTATCCGAGCTTTCACATTTGTAATTTCTCGCGGGATTTCAAGAAAGTTAATATCTCCGATTCCACCTTGGACAGGGTCATTTCTCCAATTTATTCTAAACAAGTTAAGAGGATGAAGTGCCTGAAGTTCAATCTTTTTCAGTTCTGTTTGGATTTTTACAGGGATTTTATCAGGGTGTTTAAGCTGATTAAAAGTAGGCAGGATTATTTTTTTCTCTTTACATCTTTTTATTGTGTTTTGTAAAAAATCCTTATTTTCAATTTGCCAGTTCCAAGATGACATAAATGCCCCATAATGAGTGATTACTTAATTTTAATTTAGTCTAAAGTTAATAAATAATAAAATCCTCTTTATACTTTTAATTAGCATCATTTATCAACTCTTTTCAAGAGTTTATTAAGCTCAGATTTGCCTGTAGTCAACAATTCATTCTGATCGTACTTTAAAGATTGTCCATTATCAAAAACAAATTCACCATCTACCATAACAGAATGAATATTATTTTTTGAAGCAGAATATACTATGCTTGAATATATCTGATCTTTAGAATTTAAGACGGGCAATTCAGGATCATTTAATTCCATAAAAACCAGGTCGGCTTTTTTACCTGGTTCAATGCTTCCTATTTGGCTTTCAAGGTGTAAAGCTTTCGCACCTTCGATTGTTGCCATCCTGAAAATTGTTTTTGCATTCATAGCAATGGCACCATGCATAGGCTTCTGAATTAAGGAAGCCAGTCGCATTTCCTCAAAAGCACTAAGATTATTATTGCAGGGGGCACCATCTGCACCAAGTGAAACTGAAATACCTTCATCTAAAAAGCGAGGTATATTTGCAATTCCCGAACCAAGTTTCAAATTTGAAGAAGGACAATGAGCAACACGAGCATTCTTATTTTTTAATAGATCAATTTCATTATCAGAAACATGTATGCAATGTGCTAAGACCGAATGATCGCTCAAAACATTTAGTGAATTAAAATAGTCTATATTTTCTTTATTAAATCTCTTTCTTACTTCAGAGATTTCATCCTTATTTTCTGAAGAATGCGTATGAAAAATACTGCCTTTAAACTCCTTTACCATTTCACCAGTTTCCCGAAGCAGCTTTTCCGAGCATGATAGAACAAACCGTGGTGCAAATCCATATTTTATTTTACCGCCGGAATGGTTATGAAATTCTTTGGCAATCTTAAAGCTTTCTTCCACTTCAGATTGGGTTGAACCCTTAAATTCAGGGAACAGGTCATTTACGTCCATCATACATTTACCAGCAATTGCGCGAATTCCTGATGAGATCAGTTCTTCAAAAATCACTTCCTGATGATTAAGAGTTCCCATATCAAGAATTGTTGTCGTTCCGCCTGCAATAAGTTCATTAATTCCTAATTTTGCAGAAATCCTTACTGAGCTTTTGTCATGTGCATTTTCAAAAGGAAATATTTTAAGCTGAAGCCAATCAAGCAGTTCAAGATCATCTGCTAATCCACGGAATAATGTCTGGCAAAGATGAATGTGTGTTTGGACAAATCCAGGTATAACAGTTAAGTGATCTACATTTAGTACTTCGCCATCAAAATTATCAGCAAAAGAATCATCGTACTTCTTTATTGTATGGATTTCATTTCCCCATAATTCAATTGTGTGTTCCTCAAAAATATTTCCTACGGGATCGCAGGTTACAATATGGCGGGGTATAATTAGTTTTTTATTCATCTGTCCTGTTTGATTCGGATTCTTTGAAGATTTCTTCCATCATTTGAAATGCATACCGCAGATGAGGAATTACGATAGAGCCGCCGACAATTAGAGCAATGTTAAATGATTCCATCAATTCCTGGCGGCTTGCGCCTTCCTGAATTGATCTGTCAATATGATAAAAAATACAGTCATTGCATCGCAAAACCATCGAAGCAACCAGTCCCATGAGTTCTTTTGTTTTGGCGTTTAAGGCTCCGTCGATGTATGCTTTATTATCAAGTGCAAAGAATTTATTGTAGTCACGAAATCCCGAGTTAAGGATTTTATCGTTCATATCAGAGCGATATTTTCTAGTTTCGCTTGTAGTCTTTTTCATATCAACTTTTACAATTTATTTATAAAGTTATAGGTTATAAAAATAGCCATAATTTGCTTAATAAATGTAACGTTATGAAAGCCTCTTGCTAAATCTTAATGAGCTAGCAATTAGAATAATCACTCCAATACCGAGTAAAGCAAATGTTTCCGGAAGCAATTGAAAAAGTCCGTCTCCTTTTAATATTACCCCCCTAATAATTGTAATATAATAACGCAGAGGAATTAAATATGTAATTGGTTGAATCCAGGAAGGCATATTCTCGATTGGAAAAGCAAAACCTGAAAGAAAGTTCATTGGTAATAAGATCCCAAACATAGCAACCATCATTGCCTGCTGCTGTGTTTTAGAAACAGTGGAAATAAAAAGTCCAAGACCGAGCGAAGAAAGGATATAAATAAACGATGCAAATATCAGGTAGAAAAAGTCGCCTTTTATTCCAATATCAAACCAAAAAACCATGACTGCCATTACAATTAAAATATCAATAAATCCGAGCAATATGAAAGGAATTATTTTGCCAAGAATTAATTGAAGGGGTTTTATCGGCGTTACAATAATCTGCTCGAGAGTTCCAAGTTCTCTTTCTTTTACAATAGCCATGGCCATTAGAACAGTTGTTATCACAGTTAACAATAGCCCTATAATTCCCGGCACCATAAAATTTCTAGTTTTCAGATCCGGGTTATACCAGACTCTAAGAACTGGAGAAACATTACCAACAACAGCGGCACGCATTCCTCTTCTATTCATTTGTTCAACAAGAATATTTTTTGAATAACTAGTAACCACTCCATTCAAATATCCAACTGCAATCCCCGTAGTATTCCCATCTGATCCATCAAATATTGCCTGGACCTTTGCGGTTTCATTCCTAGCTAACTTTTTCCCAAAATCCTTAGGAATAACCAACACCCAGAGCACATCGCCCTTGTTTATTAGGTTAGTAGCCTGGCGGTAGTTATCAACATAATCATCAATTGAGAAATAGCCCGAAGCGGAAAACTTTTCGATAAAGTTCCGACTATCAACAGTTTTATCCTGATCAAATACAGCGGTATGAACGTTATTTACATCAAGGTTTGCTGCATAACCAAGCAAAATCAGCTGCATTACCGGTGCAATAAAGATAATTGCAAATAGACGGGGATCGCGCTTTAGCTGCAAAAATTCTTTTATAATTATGTTTAATATTATTCTCATGCGGTTGCGGATTTTTTATTTATTATTATAGCCAGTCCAAGAAAGAAGGCAGCAAAAAGCAAAAGGTAAATTATCTGAAGCCAAAAGGCACCCAGTCCGACTCCTTTTAATAATATATCACGCAAAATAATTATGAAGAATTTTGCCGGTGTTATATTAGTTAATATCTGAATAACGGGGGGCATACTTTCTATCGGGAATACAAAGCCAGATAGTATAAAAGTTGGCAGCAATGAAACCAGGGTTGATATCTGAAATGCAACCTGCTGGGAATCTGAGATTGCCGAAACAAAAATCCCCATATTAAGTGAGGCAAACAGGAATATGAGAGTCGAGAAGAATAATAATATTATACTACCTTTAACCGGCATTCCGAATAAAAAATAACCGGCCACCAAAATTATAGCAGATATTACCAAAGAAATTACTATATAAGGAATTGTTTTGCCTATTAGCAGTTCCATCGATGATAGAGGAGAAACATTAATTTGCTCGATTGTACCTCTTTCTTTCTCCCTGACCAAGGACAATGAAATCGAAACAACAGCAGTAATAATCAGTATCATAGAAATTAATCCAGGTATCAAATAAAGGATGGAATTAAGATCTGCATTGAACCAGAATCTCGCTTCAACATCCAACGGCAATCTCGATTCACCACCCTTCCGGGCTAAAATATTGGAAGTTATATTCTGAGAGAAAGTAGCAGTAGCAAGTGTCATATAATTTGAGACAATAGAAGCAGTATTTGCATTTACGCCCTCAATCAGTATTTGCACCTGTGCATTTCTGCCAGCATGAATGTCTTTGGAAAATTCTCGCGGGAATACCAGAACAACCTGCGCATCACCCCTATCCAATACACCACGAATTTCTCTCTCAGAATTAAGGTAACCCTCAATATCAAAATAATTAGAACTTGTAAGCCGATTAACAAATTCCCTGCTGTCTACAGTTTTATCCTGATCGTAAACAAACATTTTTATATGATGGACATCAAAATTAATTGCGTAGCCAAATAAAATCAGAAGTATAAAGGGAAAAATAAAAAGGACATACAGCATTCTTTTATCGCGTTTCACCTGTCTGATTTCTTTTCTGGCAATAGCTAAAATTCTTCTGATCATTACTAATTTTTATCCTTTTCCAGCAAATGAATGAAAACATCTTCAAGAGTCGGAATTATTTTATCAATCCTGATTACCTTAATAGAGTTGCCAACAGTCAGCAATTCACGAACCTGTTTTTCACCCGCATAATTTTTGTTTACACTTATATGCAGGTAGTTTCCAAATATGGAGGTATCATCAACGAAATTAGATTTCTGCAAAATTTCCATGGCATCAATTGGTTTCTCACACTCAATTTCCAGTATTGTATCTTTCAGGTAATTAGTTTTGAGATCCTTCGATGTACCCTCTGCAATTAATCTTCCTGTATTTATTAAAATTATGTTATTACAAAACTCAGCCTCTTCAAGATAATGAGTAGTAACCAGTATTGTGGTTCCTTCCGATGAAAGGTCATTTATAAGATCCCAAAAGCTTCTTCTTGAAATAGGGTCGACTCCGCTGGTTGGTTCGTCCAAAAATACAATAGCGGGGCGATGAATGACTGCTGTTCCCAGAGCCAACCTTTGTTTAATCCCACCCGGAAGTGAAGAAGTTAAAGCATTATACTGTCCTTCAAGATTAGAAATTTTCAATACCCATTTTTTTCTTTCATCAAGCTCTTTCCCGAACAAGCCGTAAACTCCGCCGAAAAAGTTTATGTTTTCCTCAACAGTCAGATCATTATATAAAGAGAATTTTTGTGACATATACCCGATATTTTGTTTGACTTTATCAGGCTCATTCATTACGCTAAATCCACCTACAATTGCATCTCCATCAGTAGGTTCAAGAATTCCGCACAACATTCTGATTGTTGTGGATTTCCCAGCACCATTGGCACCTAAAAAACCAAACACTTCACCCTTCTTAACAGTAAATGATACCTTGTTAACAGCAGTAAAATTTCCAAACTTTTTTGTTAACTCATTAACATCAATGGAGTTCATTTTTATCCAAGTAGTTAGTAGTCAGAAGACATAAGTTAGTATAGCCTTTGAATATGAGAATAAGAGCTTACTGATTTCTTCTGCTTTATTTATTAATTCATCATAGTTTTTTAAGTAATTCAAATCATTGGCAAGTATCAAATAAAATTTGTTATTCATATTCTTAATTCTTACCAGCATCCGCTTCAACGTAATGGATAAAGACATTTTCCAATGACGGCGGAACAATTCTGTAGCTGATAACTTCAATAGAATTATCTTTCAATAATTGCAGTACCTGCTTTAAATTATTATTCCCTTTATCAAGAACTACATTAATTCTATCACCAAACAGCTGTACTTCATTATTTAAATTCTCTTTAACTAATTTGTTTGCATCTCTTACCCTTGAACAGACTATCTCTGCAATTTCTACCCTGATTGATTCTTTTATTCTTGGTGGAGTGTCCAGGCTTATAATTTTGCCCTTATGCATCAGAGCTACTCTGCTGCATCTCTCAGCTTCATCCAGATATGGTGTTGACATAAGAATTGTAATACCTTCCTTCAGGAGATTAGAAAGGATTTTCCAAAAGTCTCTTCTCGATACCGGATCGACGCCAGTTGTGGGTTCATCAAGAAAAAGAATTTGAGGTTTATGAATTAAGCTGCAGGCAAGCGCGAGTTTCTGTTTCATTCCACCGGAAAGATTATCAGCCAAACGAGTCCTGAAAGGAGTAAGCCTGGTAAATTCAAGCAACTCATTTCGACGATTTTCAAAATCATTTACATTATGGATCTCAGCAAAAAACTCTATATTTTCATCAACAGTTAAATCGCCATACAAACTAAATCTTTGCGACAAATAGCCGATATGATCTTTAATTTTGTTTTTGTCCTTTACAATATCCATATCAAGCAATGTTGCAGAACCCGAATCAGGTTCTACCAGTCCGCAAAGCATACGAATAGTTGTAGTTTTTCCTGCCCCATCAGGTCCTACAAGTCCAAATAATTCCCCTTTCCTTATATTGTAAACTATACCCTGAACTGCTTTAACATTACCAAAGTTTTTATGTAAATCTTCAATATTTATAGCTAAATCAATATTCATTTTATCAGGCTTTTTCCTTAATTAATATGAACCACAGCATCGGCAGGCATTCCCGGTTTAAGGCTAAAATGAGGATTTTTTAATTCAATTTTTACTGCAAATACCAGTTTAGTTCTTTCATCCTGAGTCTGAATATTTTTAGGTGTAAACTCAGCTTCAGGGGAAATGTAAATTACTTTGCCTTCAAAAGTCCTATCTTTAAATGAATCAACAGTTACATCAGCCTTTTGACCAAGTTTCACTTTTCCTAATTCTTCCTCTGAAACATATATTTTCAATTTGACAACGGACAAATCGGAAAGTTTTAGTAATGATGACAATGGTGAAACTGTCTCGCCCGCTTCAAAATATTTCTCTACAACAAACCCTGAGATTGGAGCAATTACATAGCTGTCCCGAATATTTTTCTTTATTAAGTCTTCACTGGCAATTGCCTGGTTGAGTTTAGCCTCTGCCTGCTTAATTTCTTCAGGCCGGGCATAATGATTCATTTTTTCATAATTTTCCTTTGCGGCATTAAATTGCTGAAGGGAGACAAGATATCTATTCACATAATTTTCATGCTGTGTTTCCGAGACCGTTTTAGCTTCAAATAATTTGTCATATCTTTCCTTGTCATTTTTAGCGAGTTCAAAATTCGCTTTAGCTGTATTCAATGCTGCTTCAGCTTGTTTAATATCCTCTTTCCTTGCACCATTCTTTAGTAATTGTAATTGTGCCTCTGCAAGTTTTCTGGCGGCGATTGCTCCTTCAAGCTGAATTTTGGAAGTTTCGCTATCTAATACTAACAGAGTATCTCCTGAATTTACCCTATCGCCTTCAACAAAATTTAATTTTTCAATTTGGCCGCCAACTTTAGCACTAACCACAACATCAGTGGCTTCAATATCGCCTGATGCCTCGATTGTATTTCTGCTGCCGCCATTTCCACATCCAAAATATTGCACAGATAACAGCAAGGCTATAATAATTTCCGCCTTCTTCATTTAGTCTCTCCACTTTTTAATTTCGTAAATAATTTTCTTCCCTTATCAGTTAATATTCCGTTAATTAATAATTCGATAATTGATCGTGCCGCTTTTACCGGAGTTAATTTATTTTCTAATAATGCATCAGGATTTATAACTCCCCTTATTGAAATAATGAACAGGGCTACCAGAGCATCGCTTCTCTCAGTATCAATAAAATATCCTTCATGCTGTCCCTGCTCAATAATGGCTTTTAAATTTGGATACAATATTTTTGTCCTTATCCTATCGATTTCATTCCATAGGTCAGGCATAAAAATTCTAATATCATTTAAGAACTTTTCACTTATTTGAATCAAAATAGTACCAACAAAGCTGAACATTTTAAAACATTTTTCTATAGCATTGAGTTCGGAACTGGCCAGATCATAAATTTTCTGATTATTACCCAAAACAAAATTCACCAAGGCTTCCCGTACCAGTTCGTCCTTTGAAGCAAAATTTTTATAAATAGTCTTTTTGCTGATTTTCATCCCACTTGCAATATCATCCATTGTTGTTTTATTAAATCCTTCGTGAAGGAACAACTCGCGCGAATATTCCAATATTCTTTGCCTATCTTTGCTCATTTTTAGGAAACTATTATTGTTGTTTTCAGTTTCCAATATAATATATGGAAACTGATTTGTCAAGTTTTAGTTTCCAATTACTTATGGAATGATATGAAACAAAAAGTTGTTCGGCTGTAAGTTGTTACAATAGAATAGGTTAGAGTTCAGTTTTCAGGTATTTACCTGTTACGCTGTTATCGTTTTTGGCTATTTGTTCAGGAGTGCCCTCTGCAATAATTTTTCCACCGTGTTCCCCACCACCGGGTCCAAGATCAATTATCCAGTCAGCAGTTTTTATTACATCGAGGTTATGTTCAACTACGATGACAGTATTCCCCTTATCGACCAGTTTATTTAAGACCCCAAGCAAAATTCTTACATCTTCAAAATGAAGCCCTGTTGTTGGTTCATCAAGGATATATAAAGTTTTTCCCGTGCTAACTTTGCTTAGTTCCGTTGCCAGTTTAACTCTTTGTGCTTCTCCGCCGGAAAGTGTTGTTGCCTGTTGTCCCAATCTTATATATCCAAGTCCCACATCATGAATTGCTTTTATTTTTCTTTTAATTCGGGGGAGATCTTCAAAAAATTTCAATGCCTCATCGATTCTCATATCGAGTACATCTGAAATTGATTTTGTTTTATAAAGAACTTCGAGCGTTTCCATATTATATCTTTTTCCGTGACAAACATCACATTCGATATAAACATCAGGAAGAAAATTCATCTCTATTTTTCTAAGCCCGTCACCACCACATTCCTCACATCTTCCACCTGCAACATTAAAACTAAACCTTCCGGTTGAATATCCTCTGATTTTTGATTCCGGTAACTGTGAATAAAGATCCCGGATATGTGTAAATAATCCAGTATAAGTAGCAGGATTTGATCTCGGAGTTCTGCCGATTGGATTCTGATCAATTTCAATAATTTTATCGATGTTTTCCAAACCTTCTACTGATTTGTAGGGAAGGGGTACAACTTTAGACTTGTATATTTTATTCATCAATATTTTCACAAGTGTTTCATTAACCAGAGAAGATTTTCCAGACCCACTGACTCCGGTAACAAGAGTCAAAGTTCCCAATGGCACTTTGAAGGTTAAATGCTGCAAATTATTTCCTGCTGCTCCGGAAATAGTGATAAACTTTCCGTTTCCATTTCTTCTTTTTGGTGGAATCTCTATTCGTTTGTTATATCTCAGATACTGCAAAGTCAGAGAATTTAATCCATTTCTTGAGTTAACCAGTTTCTTAGTATCACCATATAAACAAACTTCCCCTCCGTGAACACCGGCTGCCGGTCCAAGGTCAATCATATAATCCGAACTTTCAATTGTTTCTCTGTCATGCTCTACAACTATGACAGTATTTCCAAGATCGCGTAAATTTTTTAGTGAGCTTATAAGTTTCAAATTATCGCTCTGGTGAAGTCCAATACTAGGCTCGTCAAGAACATATAAAACGCCAGCGAGTTGTGAACCTATCTGTGTGGCAAGACGAATTCTCTGTGATTCTCCGCCGCTTAATGTTCTTGCTGAACGGTCAAGAGTCAGATAATCAAGTCCTACATTTAAAAGGAATTCAAGTCTTGAAATAATTTCCTTAAAAATTGGTTTAGCAATAATTGCATCACGACCATTTAATTTAATCTTCCTAAAAAACTCAAAGCATCTTAAAATTGAAAGAGAAGAAACTTCACTTATATTTTTCTTTTGAAATTTAACAGCCAGTGATTCCTGTTTTAATCTTCCACCATTACAGGTCGGACACGGGACGGTCGTCATATAGGATTCAACCCACTCCCTTATATTATTTGAAGTAGTTGTTTGGTAATAGTTACGAAGGTAATTCAGGACACCGGAGAATTTGTGATAATAAGTGACTGGTTTTCCGCCGCCATATGAATAAGAGAAAGATATCTTTTCTTTAGTACCGTGAAGTAAAATATCTTTCTGTTCAGCAGTTAAATCCTTCAAAGGAGTATCATAATCAAAATCGAATCTCTCTGCTACTGCCGATATCTGATTATAAATCCAGATCGTTCTCGGTTTTCCAAGTGCAGCAATACCTTCTTCATTTATTGTTTTATCCCAGTCGGGAATAATCAAATCAACATTAAGTTCTTTTTTTTCACCCAATCCTTCACAATCTGAACATGATCCATACGGAGAATTAAATGAAAATGAATTCGGGGCAAGTTCCCTATAGCTTATGCCACAATTGAGGCAGGCCAAGTGCCGGCTGTAAATGTGATCTGCTTTCCCATCGTTAACAATCACAATTCCATTTCCATAATTTAATCCAACATCAATTGATTCAGTAAGACGACTGCGTGAAGATTCATCGACATTTAATCTGTCTATAATAATTTCAATATTGTGAATTTTATACCTGTCGACATGAAATCCTTTTGTAATTTCGTTGACCTCACCATCGACCCGGACTTTTAAGAATCCATCTGAAGCAATTTCTTCAAAAAGTTCGCGGTAATGCCCTTTTCTTCCACGAACTACCGGAGCGAGAATATTTATTTTTTTACCTTTTAAGGATCCAATAATAGTATCAATTATTTGGGCAGATGACTGCTTGGTAACCGGTTTACCGCAATTATAACAGTGCGGAGTTCCTAATCTGGCATAAAGCAAGCGCAGATAATCATAAATTTCAGTTACTGTTCCAACTGTAGACCTTGGATTGCCAGAAGTGGATTTTTGCTCAATGGATATTGCAGGGCTCAAACCTTCAATAAGATCAACATCAGGTTTTTCAAGCATATCCAAAAATTGACGCGCATATGCTGATAAGGATTCTATATACCTCCGCTGACCTTCTGCATATATCGTATCAAAAGCAAGTGAAGATTTGCCAGAACCTGAAAGCCCAGTTATAACTGTCAGCGAATCACGGGGAATATCAATGTCAATGTTTTTCAGATTGTGCTCCCTCGCACCTCTGATTATAATCGTCTCTTTTTCCAACTTTGCATCAAATTTAAATATTTAAATAAATATATTACTTATAGACAGTTTGAAAATCAAATTATTTGCAAGGGGATAATCCCGGCTTTTGTCGCTATAAAACCAAGCTACTTCGGAATTAAAAGCAGGAAAATGCTTAAAAGATCTAACTTTCCAATTCATTCAATATGCGGAATGTTAAAATGTTTTCTTATCCAGCTCCTTACCAATTCAATGATTAGTCCTTTTATTAGATAATTCTACAAAGCAAATCCGTCGTGTAAGTCATCTTTTCATCCTTAAAATGATTAACAGAGCCATTGGAACCTTATAAAGCCAAGCTACAGGCGTGTTTGAACGTTTTCAGAACGTTTTCAGAACGTTTTCAGAACGTTTTCAGATAGTACCTGAAGAGCATATGAAAGTGTTTAT
>CAYPNM010000018.1:0-12896 GCA_964412105.1 uncultured Ignavibacteriaceae bacterium
GATTCCGATTTGATTTTTATTTGTCTCCCGGCGGATGAATCATTGAAGGTTTTTGAGACGCTGCTCCCTGAATTATCAGGCAAAAATATAATTTCTGATGTGTGCGGTGTTAAGTCGATTTTTGAGGAAAAAAGAAATGAAATTAAGACCGAAGCGCATTACATCGGCGGACACCCGATGGCAGGAAAGGAAACGGGAGGCTATGAAAATTCCGATCCGCTGCTCTTTAAGAATACTGTTTATCTTATTTCATCATTTGCTGAAAACTGCAGCAGAATAAATGATTTTAAAAAGATAATAGAACTGCTTGGAGCAAAACCTAGATTTATTCATCCCGAACTTCACGACAAAGTTGTGGCACATATAAGTCATCTGCCGCAGCTACTGGCTGTTGCACTAATTCATTCGGTGGGAGACAACAAAGAGAAGATTGACTTTCTTGATTATGCTGCAGGCGGCTTCAGGGATTTAACCAGGATAGCATCTAGTCCTTTCACAAGCTGGGCATCAATCTTAAAGCTTAATCGGGAGGAAATAATTGATGCGATAGAAACTCTTTATATCAATTTACACGAAATTGAAGGTAATCTTGCAACCGGCGACATTGAAAATATAGGAAAATTATTCAGCGAAGCCAGAATAAAAAGAGATAAAATATCAAAAGATCCAAAGGGTTTTCTGAATCCTTTGCACGATATTTACCTTGAGCTTGAAGATAAGCCGGGAACTCTTAGAAAAGTCGTAAATCTGATTTACGATAATTCAATTAATCTGAAAGACATTGAACTTCAAAAATTTATAGATAAGTACGGCGGAGTTTTCAAGTTATCCTTTGAAACAAAACACGACGCTAAAAAGATTAAAACTTTACTTACCCAAGCCGGCTATAAGTTAAAGAACTAGCGAAATTCATTTTTTTATTTTAATAACTTCTTTTTGTTCTTCCTTCAAATCGGCTTCAAGCTGAAAAGTTGGATGTTCTATTCCGAACTTCTTCATTAGTCCTTTCTCGAGTCTATCTACAATCAGGTAACCCTTACTTATCAATTGGTCTTCCAGCACAATGTGAGCTGATAGTGCATAAAAATTGGAAGATAACGACCAGATATGAAGATGATGCACTCCTTTTACTTCAGGTTGTGATGCAATAAATCTTTGAACTTCTTCCGGATCAATTTCTTTTGGCGTCCCTTCACTAAGGATATTAACTGTTTCCAGAATTATATCCCACGCGCTTTTAATTATAAATAAACCAATAATGATTGAGAAAATCGGGTCAAGGATGTACCAGTTATAAAAGTAAATTAAAATTCCGGCTATTACTACAAATAGTGAATTCATTGCATCATAAAACAAATGCAGATACGCACTTTTTGCGTTTAAGTCTTCCTTGGAATTCTTGTGAAGTAAATAAGTCGATAATGCATTAGCAATAAAACTAATGCTTGCAACTATTATTAACCATTTACCAAGCACTTTTTCGGGCGTAAATAATCTTCCGAAAGCTTCGTAGATAATGTAAAAGCCAATTATCAACAAAGTTGATGAATTAATGAAAGCAACAATAATTTCTGCCCTGATATAGCCATAAGATTTCTTTGAGTTTGCTTTCCAGAATTTCATCTTAGCAGCAACGAGACTTAGCAGCAGAGAGATTAAATCACCGAAATTATGAAGAGCGTCGGATATAAGGGCGAGGCTGTTACTGATTATTCCGGCAAATAATTCTCCTGCTACAATAATTGCATTAAGAATTATTGAAATAATCAGGTTTCTTTCGGTTGTTCCTCTATAATTATGGTTGTGATTCATGGATTGAAGTTGTCTCAATAATCCTAAAAGAAATAAAATGAATTTATCAAAAGATAGGTATTATGATATAAAATATTCAATATTACTGCCATTTTAAGTTTTTCTTATCGCTAAATAATAATAGTTTTGTAGTTTAATTACAGTAAAAAAGCTTGTTCTGTTATCCAAAGATATTAAATGAATTTTAGAAATATCAGTTTAGCATTAATATTGACAACGGTTTTGTTGCTTCAAAATACTTTACCAGCTCAACAAGACACGTTTAAAAGAACTTATTATCCAAGCGGAGTTCTAATGACGCTTGGGCAATATTCAAACGGGAAACTTAATGGATATTACTTTGAATATTATCCTACAGGTAAGATCTGGAAGAAATGGCATTACCAGGATGGGAAAGAAAACGGAAAGTCCTTGTGGTATTTTCCTGATGGAAAACTTAGTATTGAATGGAATTATGAAAATGGTTTGAAGGAAGGTATTTCAAAATGGTATTATGAAACAGGGGAACTCTGGGCTGAGCAGAATTATGTGCATGGACTGTTGCAGGACACTACTAAAACTTACTACAAGACCGGAGAACTAGAAGGCAAATGGAATTATGTTAATGGTGAACTTGAAGGAACTTCATACACTTATTTTAAATCAGGAAATGTGGAAGTTGAAAAGAATTATAAGGACGGAAAGCTAAACGGACCAACAACAGTTTATCACGATAATAAAGTTGTTGCTTTGACTGCAAATTTTAAAGACGACAAAATATCGGGTGAAGTTAAAATATATGATATGATGGGCAATGAGCGTGTAAAGGATACCTATAGTAACGGGGAATTGCTCGATAGAATTAAATATGATCTAAAAGGGAAGACCGAATCACAGGAACAAACTATCCACGATTACTACCCAGAAGGGACTCTAAAAGATGAGATTCATTATAAAGATGGAAAAAGGGAAGGCATTTCTTATACTTATTATTCAAGCGGTTACCTGAAATCAGAATTGCATTATAAAAATGATTTGCTTGAAGGTCGAAGTTATTATTACCATGAGAACGGGATTCTGAAAAGCTCGGTTGATTATCTGCATGGAGTTCAAAAAGGCATTACAAGAAATTATTATCCATCGGGCAAACTCGAATCCGAAATTAATTATTTGTATAATAAGAAAAATGGAATCGCCATTGATTATTATGAAAGCGGAGAACTGAAAGCATCCTACAATTACAAGGATGATGTTATAGATGGGGAATATAAGTCGTATTATGACAATGGATTGCTGGAATCAACAGCAAATTATGAAAACGGTAAATTGAATGGTAAGAAAACCTACTATTATAAATATGGCGGAATTAAAAAAGAGGAAATTTATTATAAGGGAAAGCTTGACGGAATTGTTAAGGTATACTCCCAGACCGGAAAACTTCAAAAAGAAGAGACTTATGTATATGGAACATATATCAGAACTAAAGTTTACAGCAAATAATTCCATTTGATTTGTTAATCAGTTTAAGAAAAAAATAAGGAATTGTTTATCTTTGGTTAATAAAATAAAAGTACTATGAAAACAAAAAATGGTTTTACTGCAGGTTTACTGCAGCTCGGGTTTAGTGCAGATGTAGATGATAATCTTAAAAAAGCAGTTTCCTGGGTTGATAAAGCAGCAAAGAAAGGTGCGCAAGTTATATGTCTGCCGGAACTATTTCGCTCACAGTATTTCTGTCAGGAAGAAGATGTATCAGTTTTTGAACTGGCTGAAACAATTCCCGGTCCTTCGACAGAAGCTATGAAGAAGGCTGCAAGAAAGAATAAGGTAGTGATAATAGTTCCAATTTTTGAAAAACGGGCGCCCGGCCTTTTTCATAATACTGCAGTGATTATTAATTCGGACGGAAAGATTGCAGGAATTTACAGAAAAATGCATATACCTGATGATCCGGCTTTTTATGAAAAATTTTATTTCACTCCCGGCGATCTAGGATTTAAATCATTTGAAACAAAATATGGAAATATCGGCACCCTTATCTGCTGGGATCAATGGTATCCTGAAGGGGCAAGACTAACAGCTCTTCAAGGGGCAAGTATTTTATTTTATCCTACTGCAATCGGCTGGCATCCACATGAAAAAGAAAAATACGGCAAAGCCCAGTTTGAATCCTGGCAAACTGTTCAGCGCGGACATGCGATTGCAAACGGAGTTTATGTGGCCGCTGTTAACAGAATAGGTCATGAGATCACCGTTCCGGGAACTCCCGGTCTCGAATTCTGGGGTTCATCTTTTATTTGTGATCCTCAGGGTGTAGTTTTGGCGGAAGGATCAGTGGACAAGGAAGAAGTTGTATTAGCAAAAATTGATCTCGATCAACTTGAAGATATTAGAAGGAACTGGCCTTTCCTGAGAGACAGAAGAATTGATGCGTATGGAGGTATACAGAAGAGATTTATTGACGAGTAATAATTAAAAATTCAAAATTCAAAAGTCAAAATTCAAAAGAAAGTTAAAAGTTAAAAGGCAAAAGTTAAAAAGTTAGAAAGGGGAAATGAAGGAAATAAAAGAACGATGCTTTGAATTTTCGTTGAGCATAATTAAATATATCCAAAGTATAGAGATTAAGAGATTATATTATTCTGTTTTCGATCAATTATTAAGGTCTTCTACATCAATAGGCGCAAATGTTATTGAGGGGAAATCTGCACATTCGAAAAAAGATTTTATAAAGTTTTATGAAATTGCTTTAAAATCAGCAAATGAAACCAAGTATTGGCTAATGCTGGTCGAGAAAGGATTAATGATTAATGAAGAAGCAGCAAAAAAATTGTATACTGAAGCGGATGAAATCTCTAAAATATTAGCTACCATTATTATTAAAACAAAATCTAACTAGTAAAACGTTTAATTTTTAAGATGGTTGAAAAATTTCCTAATGAACTCGGTTATAGAATTCCTGCTGAATGGGAAAAACATGAAGCAACGTGGTTGGCCTGGCCGCATAATAAAGAAGACTGGCCGGGAAAGATTGCCCCGATTTATTGGGTTTATGGAGAGATAGCAAAAAAGATTTCTGAAGGCGAGAATGTTCATATTATTGTTGAGTCAAAAGAGCATCAGCAAAAAGCGATGAAAGTTCTGAATGAAATTGGTGCGGATTTAAATAATATTAAATTTTTTGTTTTAAAGACTGATCGCGGTTGGATGAGAGATTCCGGTCCTGCTTTTCTAAAAAGAGATTCAGGAGAAATATCGCTTGTAAATTTCAAATTCAATGGCTGGGCTAAATATAGTAATTATAAGAAAGATGAAAAGCTTCCTGCCTTTATTTCAAAGAAATTCAATTTACAGAGATTTATTCCGTTTCATAGCGGCAGGCAGGTTTGCCTTGAAGGAGGCAGCATTGACATAAACGGGAAAGGTACACTTATTACAACGGAAGAATGCCTTATGGATGCTGAGATACAGGTAAGAAATCCCGGTTTTACCAAGAAAGACTATGAAGATGTATTTAGGAAATATATCGGAATAACGAACGTATTGTGGTTGGGAGCGGGAATTGCAGGAGATGATACCCATGGACATGTTGATGATCTTTGCAGATTTGTAAATGAAGATACAGTTGTGCTTGTGCAGGAAAAAAATACATCCGATAGCAATTACAAAGCATTGAAGGAGAATTATGAAAGAGCAGAAAGCATGCTACTTGAAAACGGATCAAAGCTAAACATTATTTATCTGCCAATGCCCGATGCGGTTATTTTTAGAGGAGAGAGGCTACCTGCCAGCTATGCAAATTTTTATATTTCCAATAAGTACGTTCTTGTTCCGACGTTTAATGATCCCAAGGACAGAATTGCTCTTGGAATTCTTTCGGAATTATTTAAGGATAGAATTGTAGCGGGAATTCATTCGGGAGATCTCATATGGGGGCTTGGCACAATTCACTGCCTCACTCACGAACAGCCTTTGCAAGGATAAATGAAGCTTAATTTCTTCCCTATTTGGCTAATTAGCTCGAAATTTTTGAAAATTATATCTATTTTGAATTTTATATTTTAGTCTTTTGTTTTCAATTGAGGATTTTAGAAATAATACTTGTAATTTAGTTAGTCTAATTATTGTAATTTGCATTTATCTTGTCTAAAGATAATTCCAAAATTTTAATGTGAAAAACAGCTCAGAATTTACAGAGGAGTAATTATTTTGATTATTGCAGTTCCTAAAGAGGTAATTCCGGGAGAAAACAGAGTAGCTACGGTACCTGATGTGGTGCCAAAATTAATAAAAGCCGGCTTTGAAATTCATATCGAAAAAAATGCCGGGCTAAATGCCGGATTTACTGATGAAAAATACAAATCAGCAGGGGCAAAGATAGTTGATGACCTGAAGGAGCTATATCAATCAGCAGACATTGTTTTCAAGGTTCAGAGGCCAATCAATCATCCTGATCAAAAGAAACATGAACTTGATCTAATGAAAGCGGGAACACTGCTAGTAACTTTTCTCTATCCGCTAAATTATCCTGATATTGCCGTAGAATGTGCTGAAAGAGGAATTAATGTGATCTCAATGGATATGATTCCAAGAACAACTCTTGCGCAGAAAATGGATGCATTAAGTTCACAGGCAAATATAGCAGGATATAAAAGTGTGGTTATGTGTGCTAATATGCTGAAAAAAATATTCCCGCTGATGATGACAGCAGCCGGGACAATTTCGCCGGCAAGGGTTGTAATTATGGGTGCCGGTGTAGCCGGACTTCAGGCTCTGGGTACAGCTAAACGATTAGGTGCAGTTGTGGAGGTTTCAGATATACGTCCTGAAGTAAAGGAAGAAGTTCAATCGCTGGGTGGAAAATATATCGAGGTAGAAACAGATGAAAGTATGCAGGATGAAGGAGGTTATGCAAAAGAAGCATCGGAGGAATTTCTTAAAAAGCAAAAAGACCTGGTATTTAAACACATAACAGAGGCTGATATTGTAATAACAACTGCACTTGTTCCCGGTAAAAAAGCCCCAGTTCTGGTAACTGAAGATATGGTAAAAAATATGCGTCCGGGGAGTGTTGTGCTTGATATGGCGGTTGAGTTTGGTGGGAATTGTGAAATTAGTGAAAAAGGTAAGACCATAAATAAATACGGGGTTACCATTATTGGTGAGCCGAACCTGCCAAGTCTCGTTCCTAATCATTCAAGTGAAATGTATTCCAAGAATCTTCTGAGTTTGATTACACATATTGGTAAAGAAGGTAAAGTAGAATTGAAACTGGAAGACGAGATTGTGAAAGGCAGTCTTATCACCTTTAATAAAGAGGTTATTAATACTCGTGTTAAAGAATTACTAAAGTAGCTTGTCTGGTTTTGAGTATTTTAAAGAATTTGTCCTGGTTATTTAAAAGAAGGAAAACACTTTTATGGAGAATTTAACTTTTTTAATGCACATATATGTTTTTGTGCTGGCCATTTTTGTCGGATTTGAATTAATTACAAAGGTGCCCCCCACTTTGCATACTCCGCTTATGTCCGGTTCAAATGCAATTTCAGGGATTACTATTGTTGGTGCTTTGCTTAGTGCGGGCATGAAGGAATTCACCATCAGCACAATTCTCGGTATGATTGCTGTCATATTTGCTATGATAAATGTTGTCGGTGGATTTCTTGTTACCGACAGAATGCTAAAAATGTTTAAGAAGAAAAAGTGAGGATAAATAATGAGAGTAGTAATTGAAGTAACGTATCTAATATCCTCAGTCTTTTTTATTTTTGGAATTAAATATCTCGGATCACCCAAAACAGCACGGAAGGGGAATCTATATGCCGCAATAGGCATGTTCCTTGCTATAGTAATTACTCTGTTCGATCAGCACGTACTTACCTTTGAGTGGATTATTGCAGGAGTTATAATCGGCTCAACAATCGGGACTATACTTGCAATAAAAGTACCAATGACGGGAATGCCGCAAATGGTGGGAATGTTAAACGGATTTGGGGGAGGTGCTTCCACACTTGTAGCACTTGCGGAATATTATAAGCTAAATCCTAACTATCCAATTGATAAAGGATTAATATTTAATCTTCCTATTAATCAGGGAATTGCAATCATATTAAGCTTATTAATAGGCGGTGTTACTTTCACGGGTTCAATGATAGCATTTGGCAAGCTTCAGGGGCTGGTTACAGGCAAAGTAGTCAAGTATCCGTTACAGCATCCAATAAATCTAATTCTGCTTTTAGCCGTTCTTGGGACCGGTGCATATATTGTAATTAATCCAGGTTCAATAATGCTGGTTTTAATAATCACTTTAGTATCACTGGTATTAGGTGTATTGCTCGTTCTCCCAATCGGGGGAGCTGATATGCCCGTGGCTATTTCATTATTAAATTCATATTCGGGTATAGCAGGAGCTACTACTGGATTTGTACTTGGCAATAATGAATTAATAATTGCCGGAGCTCTGGTAGGTGCATCTGGAATAATTCTTACGTTAATTATGTGCAGGGCAATGAACAGATCATTGATGAACGTGCTGCTGGGTGGATGGGCGTCGGCAGGCAGTGCCGGACCGGCTACGGGAACAACATCACCCAAAGGGGATGTAAAGTCTATTGATTCTGAAGAACTTGCTATGCTTCTTGATGCGGTTAGCAGTGTAATTATTGTTCCAGGTTACGGGATGGCAGTAGCACAGGCCCAGCATGCAGTGCGCGATTTAATGAATGTACTTGAAAAAAAAGGAGCAAACGTAAGGTTTGCAATTCACCCAGTTGCGGGAAGAATGCCGGGACATATGAATGTTCTGCTGGCAGAAGCCCAAGTTCCATACGATAAGCTTTTTGCAATGGAAGATATTAATGATGATTTTTCAAACACAGACTTAGTGATAGTAATAGGTGCAAACGATGTTGTTAATCCCGCTGCACGTCACGATCAATCAAGTCCGATTTACGGAATGCCAATTCTTAATGTAGATTATGCAAAGACGGTAATAATCAATAAGCGTTCTCTCAACGTAGGATATGCAGGAATTGATAATGAACTATTCTTTTACCCAAATGCGCTAATGTACTTTGGCGATGCAAAGGAAGCAATTAGCAAATTGACAAACGAGATTAAAAATCTTTAATATTTTGGCCTTCGGGCTATTATCGCAATATAGTTTAGCCCGAAGGTTCCTGATAATGTCTCTCCTTTTAAATATAAATCCCATATATTAGTCAGAATAATTTTTTTTGCTTTCATCCTTTATGAAAAAGTTTTTACTGATATTCTTTATCCTATTACCCTGTCTAAGTTTTGCACAAAATGAGATATATGACTATGGAAATTATTTTTTAAGAATGGAAGGATCGTCATTAAAGGCTTTCAGAGAGGATAGCTCTCTTTTTTATGAGAAACAGTTTAGTAATCCCGAATATTTTGCTGCTGATCTTGACAGCGATGGTGTAAATGAATTTATTATTATTGATTATAGACCATTGGATGGTAAAAAAAATTATTCCCTATTTGTATATAATACTGCAGATACACTTTACTTAGCCGATTCTGTAAACTCAGGATCGACTGAGCCTTATCAGATATTTTCAAAGGAACTGAATACAATTTTGTTAGTTACCGGAAACCCTGTATTCGATTTATTGAACACTGTTGATTCACTTTCACATCTTCCTCTAAATTTCTGGAAGTTTGAGGAGGGGAGCTTATACCTTGCAAATGCTTCTGTTTATGAACTTTATATCAATGAAAATGCTAATATAATTGATATGATCGAAGAATATTATTTGCAAAACGGGAAATCGTGCGAATCAACGGAGAAAATAAAAGGGGCAATTGCTTCAGGTTTTATTAATTATTATGAAGCAGGGGAAAAATCATTTGCCTCTCAATTTCTAAAAAATTATTATTTGTGCGGTGATATTAGCGACTTTAAAAATTTTCTGTTAAAATCATTAAAATGAAAAACTACACGTATTTAATTGTGAAATGCAGGATCAATCCTTGAAAAAATATTTTCTTATCCCCATAGTTTTTTTGTCCCTAATAAATATTAATTACACACAATCTGTCGAAGTTGAAAGCTTAAAATGTTACGCCAAAAACAACCAGACGGCTTTCCCGATAATTGATAGCGGAAGTGGTGGCTATCTTACGATAGAATTCGACATAAAAGCAACTCATATTCCAGATTTATCGATTGTTTTTCGCTTTTGTGATATGAGCTGGAAGGCATATGATAATTTGTTCCTTTCAAATTTTGGAAAAAATATTGCCCGAGGGTTGAGCTTTGAAAAGCTTCCGACCAATGTTCAGAAAGCAGATTATCATTTCAGGGGGACATACCCAGATGCAAAAGATTATGTAGAATTTCCTTTTTCCGGCAACTGGATGTTTTACATCACTGACGCTCAGGATACATCAATTGTGTACGGTTATGGGAAATTCTATGTCGTCCAGAATATAATTGATATTCAGGACACGTTAACAAATGAAACACTTGAAAGCGGGAATTATTTTCCAACCGATCTTGGGAAAGTATTCAATATTACAACCAACTTTATTCTGAGCAACAAGCTGTTTCCAGGACAGGTTAATAATGTAACAATTATTGAAAATAGAAAAATTGATTATCCAATTGTAATTAAAAGAAGTTTCAATACGGACACGCGTTTCTATTACTGGGATGCAAACAGAAAATTTACATTTATAGCAAGGGATATCAGACCAGGTAATGAATACAGGCAGGCTGATCTCAGAGATATTAATTTATTTAATTCTGCCAATGTTAATGCGCAAATAGATGGGCTCGAATACTCAAGATTTTTTAAAGAGGGACCGAAGGATCTTGACGGCGCATCACTAATAGATAATTTTAAAAATTCTAATTCTACATATTTAAATGTAAATTTTTCAATCAAACCCCCTGATAATGTTTACGGGGATGTTTTCCTGGTAGGCTCATTCGACAACTGGGATATTTTGCCTAATTACAAGATGGATTATAATGACGGAATTTTCTCAAAAACGGTTTCTCTTAAACGTGGTGTATATGATTATCAATATGTCACTGCCAATTACCGGAAGGGAAATATTGATAATCCGGATTGGTATATTCTGGAAGGCAATAGCTGGGAAACTGTTAACGAATATAATATTTTTGTCTATTACAACGAGCCAACAAATGGCGGGTATGACAGAATCATTGCTCACTCAAGAATATACAGCAGATAAGGTATGAAAAAAGTAAGAATTGGGATTTTAGGCACAGGTCATCTTGGAAAACTGCATACAAAAATGCTGAGCCAAATACCTTCGTGTAATTTTGTTGGAATTTATGATTCCAATGGAGAACAGGCAAAGATTGCCGCAAATGAATACAGAGTAAAGGCCTTTCCAAAGATTGATGAGCTGCTGAATTCAGTCGATGCAGTATCAATTGCAGCAACAACAAGTGCTCATTACGAGCTGGCGAAAAAATGTTTTGAGAAGAATATTCACGTATTTGTTGAGAAACCAATTACAGCAACGATTGAGCAGGCTGAAGAATTAGTGAAGATTTCTGAAGATAAAAATCTTAAGCTTCAGGTCGGGCATATCGAAAGATTCAATCCGGCTCTTCTATCGCTTGAAAAATATATAATGGAGCCGATGTTCATTCAAACAGACAGGCTTGCCCAGTTTAATCCAAGGGGAACCGATGTTGCTGTCGTGCTCGATCTTATGATTCATGACATTGATATTATCCTAAGTCTGGTAAAAGATGAGGTTAAAAATATTGAAGCTAGCGGGGTTGCGGTAGTTTCTGATACAATTGATATTGCCAATGCAAGGATTCAATTTAAAAAGGGAGCAGTAGCAAATGTAACTGCCAGTAGAATATCTCAGAAAAAAATGAGAAAGATGAGAATTTTCCAGCGCGACAATTACATAGCTCTTGATTTTATAACCGGAGTTTCGGAAGTCTATCGGCTGGTTCCACTTGATGAAAAAGCAAGCTCTGCAGCAATATCTTTTGGAGAAATCGGAATAGGAGAGAGGAAAAAGAGGGTAGTTTATGAACAGCCAGAAATTAAGGAAGTTAATGCATTAAGATATGAGCTCGAGCTTTTTGTTGATACGGTATTAAATGATAGAAAACCGGAAGTTTCGGGATTAGATGGATTAAAAGCTTTGAAGGTTGCCGATATAATTCTTAAAAAAATTGATGAATCAAAAGTTGGCTAAAACTATGAATCCTTTAAAAAGCACAATTTCAATCCTTATATTTTTTTTGCTGGTTATAGGCGAAGTTGGATGCAGTGCGTACGAGACAATAGTTAATCTTTCAAGATTGAAATTTAGAATTGATTCGATAGATGACCTTGAATTGGCAGGGATACCACTTAAAAACAAGTTAAGCATTAATGATTTTTCCACCTTGGAAACTATGAAGCTTTCGACAGCATTTGTAAGAAACACTCTTCCGCTTACTTTTACAATTAATGTAGATGCTAAAAATCCAAATGATGGGACAGGGGGTTATCCACGCACAAATGCTACTATTGTTTCTTTTCCCTGGAGACTTTTTCTTGATGATAAGCAAACTGTGACCGGGAACATAGGCTCTGAGGTAGCTGTGCCGGGCAGTGGTGAAACCACCAAAATTCCTTTAAAAGTTACTATCGATCTTGTTCAATTTTTTAAGGACAAAGGATATCAAGGAATTCTCAATCTAGCATTAAATCTAGTAAAGGAAAGCAGTGCGCCTTCAAAGATTACTTTATATGCACAGCCGACTGTCGGCAGTCAATTGGGGAATATTAAATATCCAAAAGAAATAAAAATTATAAATCTTGAGTATTCAAAATGACAAAGGTTAAAAATAAATATGCCATTGGTGTAGATATTGGCGGTACAAATATAAAGCTGGGTATAATTTCCGATGCTGGTAAAATCGTCAAAAAAGGTATGGTTGAGACAAGAGCTGAAGGAGGACCTGAAGTTGTAGTTTCACAAATAAAAAAGGGAATTACTGAATTACTCTTAAAAAATGATAAGAAAATTGCAGGGGTAGGAATTGGTTGTGCCGGGACAGTTAATCAAGAGAAAGGTATAGTTGAAAATCC
>CAYPNM010000018.1:12996-49993 GCA_964412105.1 uncultured Ignavibacteriaceae bacterium
TAGGAATTGGTTGTGCCGGGACAGTTAATCAAGAGAAAGGTATAGTTGAAAATCCTCCAAACCTTCCTAAATGGGACAAAGTTCCGCTTGGACGTTTAATCAAACGAGCATTCGGATATGATGTCTTTCTGGATAATGATGCCAATGCTGCAGCAATTGGTGAGATGCACTTCGGGACAGGTAAAAGTCTTAAATCTTTTATCATGGTCACGCTAGGTACCGGGATAGGTGGCGGAATTATTGTTAATAAGAAGATTTATCACGGCGATTTTGGGGCAGCAGGGGAAATAGGGCACACCGTTATTGATTATAACGGCCCAAAGTGTAATTGTGGATCTTTCGGATGTATAGAGGCTTATGTTGGCAATCACTACCTTGTAAAGAGAATACAAAAAGATATTCAGAATGTTCAGGATACAAAAATCTGGGATTTGATAAATCATGACATTGAAAAGCTAAGCCCAAGAGTAATAGATGAAGCTGCACAGGCCGGTGATGAATATGCGAAGTCTATTATCGTTCAACTTGGGGAGTATCTTGGATATGCTTTTGCATCCCTTGCTAATATACTTGATATAAGTGAGTTCATTGTTGGCGGTGGAGTTGCGGGTTTTGGAAAGCCTCTCTTTGATGCAGCCCAGAAAAAGGCTGCAGAAAGGGCCCTTAAATCAATCGGGAAAAGGATAAAGGTACGACCTGCCAAGCTAAAAAATGACGCGGGAATACAAGGATCATCCGCTCTGGTGTTTTATAAAACCAATTAGTATTCAAATAAGATTTTATTCCTTATTGTAAATAAATATATTCAATCTGAAAGATAGATTTACGCCCGCAATTAGCTAATAATTTGGAATTAGTTTTGATCCGTTAGAATAATTAATTGGCCCATAGAAAATCCTTTTAATTGCAGAATGTCTTAAAAAATGCATTACCGAAATCTGACGGATATCATTATCTTTCCATTATGAAATCTTTTCTCTCTGCACTACTTATTGTTTTGATAAACAGCTATGCTCCAGCGCAGGAGTTAATAAAGACCGCTGCGTCTAAATTAGACACCACCAAAACAGTTGCTGATTCTCTTTCGGCTGAATCCGACTCGCTAAAAGAAAATTCCACGGGTATTGACACCGTTATTTATGCCAGCTCGAAGGATTCGCTTATTTTTTTCGTAAATCAAAAAAAAATGGACCTATACGGCTCGGGAGAAATTAAGTATCAGGCGACTGACCTTAAGAGTGAAAATATTTATGTTAATTTTAATACCAGTACCGTAGATGCAACGGGAAATCCAAAGGATACGTCCCAGATCAAGAAAGGCTTGCCGATTCTTAAACAAGGCACTGATGTTTATAAGGGCAGTAAAATAACGTACGATTTTAAAACTACTCAAGGGATTATAAATTCAGCAAAAACTTCGGAGGAGGGTGCATATTACACCGGTGAAGTAATAAAAAAAGTAGATCCGACCACTTATTTTATTAAGGATGGAATATACACAACCTGTGATCACGATCCACCTCATTATTATTTCTATTCGCCCAAGATGAAAGTAATAAGGGGGAAAGAAATTGCAGCACGGTGGATCTGGCTTTATTTCGGCGGAGTTCCATTTCCTATCCCTCTTCCGTTTGCCGTTTTTCCACTTCAATCAGGCAGAAGGTCGGGAATAATTGCTCCGGTGTTTGGCTATAGTGCAAGCTATGGCAATTACCTATCTCACTTCGGATACTTCTGGGCAATAAATGATTATATGGACTGGAATATGACTGCAGACTATTATACAAGGGGCAGCTTCGGGCTTAACAGCAGATTCAGATATGTTAAAAGATATAACTTCAGTGGAAGTATTCAAGGCGGCTATAAGATTTTTAAATTAGGTGCTCCTACAGATCCAAATTATTCTGAAAGTACGGATTGGCAAATTGCCTGGTCACATCATCAGAATTTTACACCAACTCTGCAATTAAACGCAAATCTCAGCTTCCAGTCCAATAACTACTGGCAAAAAACAAGCATTTATCTCCCGCAGGCATTGCAAAACACTGTTTATTCAACTGCCACACTTTCTAAATCCTGGGATGAATCAGGAAACAGCATGTCAGTAAGTTACACCAGATACCAAAATCTGACAAACGGCAATGTTAACCAGACTATTCCGAGCATTAGTTTCAGTAAAGCTCAGGACTATCCTTTCAAAAATGATATGAACAGCGGCAGCGCCAAATGGTATGAATTATTCGGATATAATTATTCGGGACAGTTTATGATTCAAAGAAATACAATTGGTGATTCAGTAAGTACCAGAGGAGGCGCTTTGCATACAATTAATGCAAGTTTTTCCCCTAAAATTGGTCATTTCAGTATTTCGCCGAATTTTCATTACCAGGAAAAATGGTACAACAAAAGAATCGAGATGGACGATTTAGGTCCCGACAGTACTGGCTCTGACTTAATAGTTACTAAGAATATTAATCAAATTAATTTTGTAAGGACTTTTAACCTTGGTGTCAGTGCTTCTACAAAATTATATGGGATTTTTTCTCCGCATATTTTGGGAGTAGCAGCGATCAGGCACACTATAATTCCCAGTATATCCTATAATTTTCAACCTGACTTTTCAAAACCGGGTTGGGGATATTATGGAAATTATGTTGATTCCAAAGGGAATGTGGTAACATACGATAAGTTCTCGAGAGAAGTTTACGGAGGAGTTTCTTCAGGAGAACAGCAAAACATTTCTTTTTCTTTAGGAAACGTTTTTGAAATGAAAACAGAGGTTGATCCTACTGATACAACATCGAAAGAAAAGAAGATTCAACTCCTGAATTTAAGCGCTGGAATAAGTTACAATTTTGCCGCTGATAGTCTAAAGTTTTCGAATTTAAATCTGTCATATAGAACACAGGTTGGAGATATGCTAAATATTTCTGGTTCTACCAGCTTCTCTCTATATGACTATGATGAAATTGGCAAGCATCCAATAAATAGTTTTTTAATAGATAAAGGTAAGGGATTTGCAAGATTGACAAGCTTTAGTCTTTCTCTTTCTACCCATCTTGCCGGTGAAAAATCAACAAATAAAAATGAAGCTTCGAAAGTTGACAGCACAATTCAAAAAGGGGAGTTTGAGCTTGTTCAGGAAAGCAACGCTTATTCAAGGGGGATTTACAATAACGAGGAACCGAATTTCTCAATTCCCTGGGATCTTTCGTTAAATTATAATTACTCTTTAACAAAATTTGACCCATTGAATCCTTTTAAATCTTCGAATGTAAGCGCAAACCTGAATTTCAATTTAACCAGAAATTGGAAGATCACAGTCACCGGAAGCTATGATTTTATGATGAGCCAGTTTGTTGCACCTCAAATCCGAATATCACGAGATCTGCATGCCTGGATAATGAATTTTACCTGGAATCCTGTAGGACTTTTCAGGGGTTATTTCTTTGAGATAAAAGTAAAGGCACCGCAGTTATCGGATCTCAAGCTCACTAAGAGCGATCAGTTCTATAGTGGAAAGTGATTTAGATTCTAAGTTCTAAATGCAAAATATTACAATAGATGAGAACAAAATATCCTGAAAGAATAGTCTGCTTAACTGAAGAAACCACTGAAGTTATGTATATGCTTGGAGCCAGCAAACAAGTTGTTGGTATATCGGGATTCACTATGCGTCCTCTGCAAGCAAGAAAAGAGAAACCTAAAATTTCCACATATATTGATGCGAATTATGACGCGATAAAAGAATTAAAGCCTGACTACATATTCGCTTTTTCAGATATTCAGGCAGAAATAGCAAAAGAACTAACAAAGCAAGGCCATCAGGTAGTGGTTTTTAATCAGAGATCAGTTTCGCAAATTTTACAGAATATTCTTATCATTGGCAGCATTATCGGCAAGCAGAAGGAATCTGAAAAATTAGTTTCTTCATTTGAAAGAAGAATTGAACGAGTCAAAACAGCATCCGTAAAACTAAAATATCATCCGAAAATTTATTTTGAGGAATGGCCTGAACCTCTTATTTCCGCAATATGCTGGGTGAGTGAATTGATCGAAATAGCCGGTGGAAAAGATATATTTTCTGAATTTAGAACCAAGCAAAGCGCAAAAGAAAGAATTGTAAAGCCAGAAGACGTTATAAATAGAAACCCAGATGTTATAATTGGATCCTGGTGCGGGAAAAAATTTAAGAAAAACAAAGTAAGAGAAAGGGAAGGGTGGAAAGGAATAAATGCTGTAAAGAATAATAAGCTTTTCGAGATTAATTCAACTATAATCCTTCAGCCCGGCCCTGCGTCATTGACAGATGGACTTGAGGAACTGGCAAAAATAATTAACAGTTTTTGATCCTATCTCATATTTTTCATATGAACCTGAATAAGCATTTTCTTAATCGGCTTTATCTTGAGTATTGTCATCTCCTTCATCTTTTGCAGAAGGTTTTTTAACCTTTTCGAGTTCGAAGATTTTAGTCCATTCCTCCTCACTCAAAATTTTGGAAAACGCATCGGCTCCAATTGTACCAAATTTTTGCCTGTCAAGCATACCTTTTGCAAATAAAACACTTCGAATTTTTTCATCGAGAGTGTTTATTGTAAAATAGTTTAATATTGTAATGGGTTTGTTTGCAAAATTCTTGATTCTATTTTCCAGATCCCATTTCAATACCGGCGTCCACCATTGATCAAAGTGAATTATATATGGAGCATAACCTATATGAGGTTGAGTTTTTATAATCTGAGTATCAGCAAGCAATGCGGTAATGGAAGCGTCTTTTTCGAAATCTATAATAGCCCTAGTTAATGCCGTAGGCGTCATACCCTGAGAATATTTCCTATAACTGATACCCTCTCTTTCGAAAAGCATGGTCAATTTTTGAATTCCCGCTTTATCATATTGAGAAAATATGATAACCTTTTTGTTAAAACTTTTTATCGAATTAATGTGGTTTAATAGTAGTTTTGTCTTTTTACTATCAATATTGTCAGCAGGAAAGTTGGATGACTGGTTAAGCTGATGTATGTAGAAGAAGAGCTGTGATTGGAAGCGAAATGGATTTCCTGTAGCCTGAATGTCCTGCAAGCTGTTTTTAGCGTGGAACAAAGCTTGATGAAATTCATCTCTATGTTCCTCTTCCAAATCTACCCAGTAATCAGATTCTATAACATCAGAAAGTTGTGGCCTAGTTTCATCAAACTTGTAACTTAATAAAATATCAGGGTTCAATTCATTTGATATATTTTCAGCATAATCTTTTTTATTCAGATTAGTGATGATCCAGTTAAATTTAGGTTTTATTAGATCAATAACCTTTACAAGTTCATTTTGATAATTTTTAGCTCGTTCTGCATTATCCAGTATTAAGCATTCAAATTTTTTAAGAAGATCCTTTTTTAGCTTTTTAGAGCCTAAAGCTTGTAAAAGTACTTCGTATGAAATTATTTTAATCTGAGAATTATCAGAAAGGGCTGCATTAAAATCAGTAGTTTTTGAATCTAGCAAACCGGGATTTAATTCCGGAGTGAACTTTTGTAATTTCTCCAACCAATCAAACTGGCTAACGGTTTTTGATGATATTGAAATATTGTCATTTGAATTTTCATCAGTAACAACCAAGCAGTGTTTAATTTCTCTTTTTTTAATAAGATATCTAATTCCAAAAATTGCCTGAACTGTTTTTCCAGTCTGAGGAGCATTAGAAAGTAAAACTTTTGAGTTTGAGGTCAGAAATTTAACACCTTTCAACTGAAAGGAATAAAGACCTTTAAACAAGAGTTCCTCTTCTTCCGGAGAAATATGCGTTTTAGGTTGAATAATTTTATCTATTTCATTAACAAGAAAAGCCTTAGTAGCTCTTTCCTTTTGGGAAGGTTCCGAAGAATCTTTTTCATAAAAAACGGATAGTTCTGTCTTTACCGGCTCATTAAATTCCGGTACCTTAATTTTAACCTGTTGTGCATTCCACGGAAACAATTCACCGTGTAATGTAAAATTGCTGGAAGTAATTTGTGGATTGAATTCAAAGGGAGAATACAGGTGTTCTTTTAACTTAAGTTCCTGTTCGTTGATTCTTTTCAGCTCTATAGTTTTATCAAGTAATTCAATTTTGGTACTTTCTATTGGATTATCTGATTTGGAATGTTCAAGCTGCGTTAACAATTCAAGGTTATATATTTCAGGTTTCAAACGTGAAAGACAATCTATTATCTCCGGTTCTTTGATGTAATAATTAATTGTTTTAGTACTTTCAGTTTTTGATTTGGATTTATTTGGGTAATTATCGGAGTTAAGTAAATGCTTTTCGAGATTAATAATCTCTGAGGTTAACTCTCCTGAAATATCTTTCTTCTTTTGTTCTTTTATATTGAAATGTATGGCTGTCCCTTCAACAGTAATTTTGGCCGCAAAGGTTTGCCTGAGATCCTGATCGAAAGATATTTTGATGTTGGAAACAGAGATATTCCCGAAATCAAAAAATACCGGATTTGTTCTTGATTTCAATAGAAGCTTTCTTTGAGTTAACTTAAATGTTTTAATCTTATTAAAATTAAATGTAAAAGGCGAAATTTGTTCTGAAGCTTCTATTTCTAAACTACCATATTCGGTTCTCCAAAGCTCTGAATGTAAAGATTCAATTTCCACGAATTCAGTGCTAACAGGGCGCAATAATTTTAGCCATAAGAAAGTTTCTGTTTCATCAATTCTTGAAATTGATGTCGCAACCTTTTCTCTTATTCTTTTTGAAATGGACATTAATCACCCATTTTTTGCAGGTGCACCTGTTCGCATGCTATTTTAAGTCGTTCAAATGGTTCCAAGAGATTTCTGTCTTCAGCAATAGATTTTAGATTATCTTTTATTTGTGGCAATTCCGATTCATATTTTTTAGAGATTTCTGCATAGATTTTAATATTATCCCGGTTGTTTGTTATCAATTCCTCTTTAGCAGAACCTTCCCGTGAAACAGTTTCATTTTTATCGAAAAGCCTGACAACTCTCACTCCTTGTCTGTCGTTTGCGGCAAGGAAAAGAGGATTTCGCACAATAATGAGATCCAGATCAAGACTTACAGCATTTAGTAATGGAGCAGAAATTAATTCAACCAGTATGTGCTCCATCAATACTTTTCCATAGAGTGTTCTTTGAAAATTAGTAGGAGTAATCGGAGCAGTAACTCTGAATTCAACTGGTTTTGTATCCATATCAGTTACAAGAATAGCACCCATTATTCCTTCTTTGTCGCTAAGGGTGTAGGATTCCAAAAATGCCAAATTAGTTAGTTCCATAATTCACCTTATTTTATTTGACTAAAATAATTTATTTCCGAAAATAATTTTAAGAAATAGTTGAAAGCAAACCTGTTGAATTGGCAATAATAATATTTGAAATGCCCTGCTGTGAAATTCCCTCGGACGGAATTTCAGGATAGAGAAATGTTTATTTCTTGGTTATCTATATAATGCATTTTTTTCAGTTATGCAAGTGGTTACCCCGAAAAATATTCACAGGGTGCAATTTTAGAGTTTTATAAAGTAAATTTTATCCGTATATATTTAAAATAATACTTACAGTTGTTTCTCCATTTCTATTAGAATGGATGAAAATATCCGCTTCATGCCAATTTATTATTGATTTTACTACGGATAAACCCAATCCTGCACCCCCTGTTTTCCTGTTCCTTGACGATTCGATTCTATAAAATCTATCAAAAATCTTATTTTCCATTTCCTCCGGTATTCTTTCCCCATTATTTATGATGCAAATTTTCACTTTATTGTCAGAACACTTTTCTGATGATATAATTACGTCTTCATTCTCATTGCCATATTTAATAGCATTGTCAATAAGATTTGAGAAAGCCTGAGTCATTAGTCCTTTATCAATATTAATTTTAGGGTTAATTCCCATTTTCAGAATAAGTTTTATATCCTTTTCCTTTCCCAGGATTCTTAATGAATGAATTAAAGGTTCCAGATAATCACCTAATGAAACAACTTCTTTATTTATTTTAATTAGTGAATTATCAATTTGCGAAATAAAAAATAGATTGTCGATAATCTTAGTTAATCTTAAAATCTCTTCATAATTACTTTTTAAAACTGCAGTGTATTCATGGGTACTTTTAGTCGATTTTAATGCCACTTCAGTTTCCCCTCGAAGAATGGTTAAAGGTGTCTTTAATTCGTGGGCGGCAGAGATTGAAAATTGATTCATATAATCAACGGAAGTTTTAATCCTCTTTATCATTTCGTTCATTTTGCGGACGAGTCTGCCGTATTCGTCTGAATACTCTTCTCCTTCTATCTTATCTTCCAGTTTGTGTGCAGTTATCTCTTCCGTTTTTTTAATGATTGCGTCAATTCTGGACAAGGCTTTTGCGGAAATTAAGATACCTCCAATAAGTGCGACTATAAAGAATAATGGAGCCAGCAAAATATATATTTGTACAAGACTACTTAGTGTTTGTGAAATATTTTCAAGGGGATAGGCAACAATAATATTGTAATTATCCTGATTTAGCTGAGCAACCCTTATCATTTTGCTCGATAATCCCGGATCGCTAAAATCGAAGATGTTATATGTCCCAGTCTTCAGAGGAAATGCGAGAGTATCATCTGTAAGGTTGAATGATCTAAATATTATCTTATTCTTGTAAAAAATTTCTATATAATTATTTCTCTGATTTAGAATAACATCATCATAAATAATATCCCATACAAGATCACTTTGTGACTGGTAAACGGAATCCGGCTGAAAGTTTTCGATATCGAAGTGTTTTTCCATTACGGTTCTCAGAATAGTATTTGCCTGACTCTTTAAACTTGTATCAAGTCTGTATAAAAGACTGTTATATAATGAAACATAAATTATTATTCCAAACAGGATTTCCAAAAGCAGGAAAATACCGGAATACCAAAGTGAAGTTTTAAACCTTGTGGAAGAAACAAATATTCTTAGCTTTTCATACATAGGTTATTCAGCAGGTGCATAGAAATAATTTTAATTTAATCGTCTTTTATTATGTAGCCTACACCTCTGATAGTGTGTATCAACGGAGTAGCTGAGCCTGGTTCAATTTTTGTTCTTAGCTTATTTATAAATACATCAATTATATTTGTTTCTGTATCAAAATGGTAATCGTAAACGTGTTCAACAAGTTTTGTACGGGAAACCACTTTATTCTTATTTCTGAGTAAGTATTCAAGGATTGAAAATTCTTTTTGCGTAAGTATAATTTCGATTCCATCTTTAATTACTCTGTGCGAAATAAGATCCAGAGTTATTCCTTTAACTTTTAGGGTTGATACTTTTGCTTTTTCGTTTCTTCTAAGTAAAGCTCGAATGCGGGCGAGCAATTCTTCAAAAGCAAACGGTTTAGTCAGATAGTCATCTGCTCCCGCATCCAGCCCCTCTATTTTAGAATCTGTGCTGTCTCTAATAGTAAGCATAAGAATTGGAGTAGGAATTTTTCTTTTTCTGAGTTCTCTCGTTAGGGTCATACCGTCTATGAAAGGAAGCATTATATCCATAATGATCAAGTCATAGTCTTCATTTTCCGCCAGCTTTAGGCCTTCTTTACCATCAGAGGCAATGTCAGCAGCATAATACTCTTCTTCCAAACCTTTCTTTATGAAAGACGCAACTTTCTTTTCATCTTCAATTATTAGTATTCTCATAAAAGAAAAATAGCAAAAAGGGGAGCTAAAAACTCTCCCTTTTATGTGGCTGACACTATGGAATCAATTAATTTTTTGTTGGTTCTGTTTTCTCAGTCCTTTTGGACTTTTTCACTTTAAGAGCTTTATGGGTAGTAGATTTAGAGCGTACTTTCTTTATGATTTTTTTATCAGCAGAAGTCATAGGAGCTTTTTCTGTTTTTGTGGTTTTAATGCTGATTGTTTTCCTAGTACTGGCCTTTGATTCCGGCTTAACCATTGGTTTAGGGGCTTTTACTGTTTTTGTGATATTTATCTTAGTTGTTTTTACGGGTTTTTTCGTCTCAGTCTGTTGTGAAAATATTGACGTTAAACCGAAAGCTAATAGTAAAGCAGTTACTAATGCTGTTGAGAAGGGAGTTTTTTTCATTTAGATACCTCGGAATGTTTTATTATTAAATATTGCTAGAATAACTAAGTGTAACATAGTTAGGTTACATTAATACAATCTTAAAGCAGGATTAATAAAATTTAATGAAGCGCTACTATCGGAAGTAATTAAATTTGTTGAAAAATTAAATAAGTGGAAAATTATTAAGAAAAATATTTTGAATATGTTACAATATTAAGAATTTAGCTCTTAACTGAAGGATTCAGTAGGATCCTCTTTGAATGAGACTGATATCCATAAAATATATTAACTTAATTAAAATTTTGTTTGGAAATTAAAAGAAAACCTTTTAGGAAGTGTAGGTGAATTGTTTACTCCAACGGAAACCTGCCAGCTAAGTTCATCATTTTGTCCACGGTTATATGCACTAACCAATCTTACAGCGTTAATCATACTTATTACCCTGTTAAGTATAAGTGCTCCGGCTACAAATTTTAAATCGTTATAAGCTGATTCACTTGAAGTCCACATATCTTTATATGCGCTTCTTTGATTATCATTTTGCCAGTTCCAATAATATTGATCAACGTTGTACATCTTATTGAAATTCCGTTCTAGAGCCTTTTCATTATTGTATTGCAGGATGTTCTGGTAATTACCAATGATTGTATAATAAGCATCATCTTTACCTGTATTATTTACACCGCCGTAAGAAGCTGCATAGGATTTGTAATCGCTTTTTCTCATGTTTCCGTAGGAATAAAAACCAATGTAGGTTCCCCATAATAAAGCATCAGTAATTGTAAAATATTTGCCGCTTGAATAATCTCCTGCATAGAGCTCTCCCATTCCCGGCAACAATAATGAGTATAAAATTGCCAAGCCAACCTTCTTCTTATCAGATCCCAGCTGAAAATTTGATGAGTAATTATTTTTAACAGAGACAGTTAGGTGTTGGGAATCAGATTTAAGTTTTAGAATGTTTTGCTTAGGTGATTGAGCATATATTAAACTACTTATAAATATAGAAAACAGAAAAAACTTTTTCATAAATCAGAAATAAATTTAAGTAATATGGGAGTCAGGCTACCAGTTCAACATCCTTGTTTACAATTGTGCCTGTGCAAATATCATTGGTTGTATTGGTGATTTTAACATCCGCAAATTTATTAATCAGCGATTTGTTAAATATATTTGAAACTCTTACATAATTTGCTGAAAATCCTTTTATAAATCCACTCATATTTTCCCCTTCAAAGAGTATTTCCAGGTTCTTACCTTTCATTGAATGATAGAAATGATTCCTTTTCTTTTCACTTAAAATCCTGAGCATATTGCTCCTTCTTTTCCTTTCGTGAAGTTCAACTTTTCCATCCAGTAATATTGCCTTTGTATCGGGTCTTTCCGAGTAAGTAAATACGTGAAGGTATGAAACAGGTAGTTCTTTTATAAAGCTAAACGTTTTCATAAAATCATCTTCCGTTTCACCCGGGAATCCTGTTATTACATCCATTCCAATTCCTAGATCTCTTATTTTGCTTTTTGCTTTATGTATCAATCTTGAATAATCATCAACGTTATATCTTCGCTTCATTGCCTTCAATATTTTCGGACTTCCACTCTGCAAAGGTATATGAAAATGGTTACAAATTTTTTCATTATCCGCAGTTAAAGTAATAATATCATCGCTTAAAAGATTTGGCTCAATAGAACTTATTCTGATTCTAAATTTACCTGGCACCTGGACCATTCTTTTTAGAAGTTTAAACAAATCTGTTTCAATAGATTTCCCATAATCTCCGACATTTACACCAGTCAAAATAATTTCTTTATATCCCTCATTTATCAGATGTTTAAATTCTGAGAGCACGGTATCAGGAGCAAGGCTGCGACTTTTTCCTCTTGCGAGAGGAATTGTGCAAAATGTACATTTATAATCGCATCCATCCTGTATTTTAAAATAAGCCCGAGTTCTGCCATCGGCATCAGTAGAGTGTGCCTGACCGAAGTGATTAAGTTCATTTGCAGGGGAAACATATATACAGGATAATTCTTTCTTATCAAAATTTTCAATTGTCGAAAAAAGATTAAATTTTTCTTTACTGCCCATAACAGCATCTACACCTTTGATCCGGGCAATTTCTTCGGGACGGAGCTGGGCATAACAGCCTGTAACGATAACATAAGCATCGGGATTTTGTCGAAGGGCACGCCTTACCAGCTGACGGCATTCTCTTTCAGCGTTTTCAGTCACTGTACAGGTATTAAGCACATAGACGTCGGCATTCTCTTTAAAATCTACTATGTCAAATCCATTATTAAGGAATTCATTACCAATAGTAGATGTCTCTGAAAAATTCAATTTACATCCAACGGTATGTAATGCAACTTTTTGTGGCATAAAATGGACAGTTTAAAATTTAAAGAGCGGGAAAAATTTCCCGCTCTCAAGATAATTATTCGGAGATTAATTTTTTGTGTTTTCAGTATTGCCTTGGGATCCTTCTTCTGGAACCTCAAAGATCGGAAATTCTGAAGAATCGATAGTTCCTGTGTCAGCATTTTGAATTTCCTGCACAGAGATTCTATCAAGCTTATGCTTTTCAAGGTAATTTTTTATTTCATCTTCGGATTTTTCTTTCATCGCAGCTATTGCACTAAGTACTATCTTTTTATTTTCCTTATCGAATTCGATTACTTTCAAATTAAGAATATCATCTACAGGGAAATGATTCGCAAGATTCTTAATTTTGTTTGTAGCTAACTGAGTTACAGGGACAAAGCCGTCAACTTTCTCAGGTAATTCAGCTATCAGACCTTTTTCGATTATTCTAACAACCTTACCTTCAGTAGGCGATCCAACAGCATAAATTCTTTCAAAGTTATCCCATGGATTATCCTGAACCTGCTTATGTCCCAGAGAAATTTTTCTTTGATCAACTTCCACACTAAGAACAATAACATCTAGTTTTTCACCTTTTTTAACAACCTCGCCGGGATGTCTAATTTTTTTTGTCCAAGATAAATCTGAAATGTGAACAAGACCATCTACACCTGGTTCGAGTTCAACAAAGACACCAAAGTTAGTAAGATTGCGAGCAATACCTGTGTGCTTGGAACCGACAGGGTATTTTTGCATAAGACTTTCCCATGGATCCGGCTCCAATTGTTTGATACCAAGGGAAATTTTCTTCTCATCTTTATCCAGGCTTAATATAACAGCTTCAACGACCTGTCCCATTGCAACTACCTGTGATGGATGTTTTATATGTTGGGTCCAGCTCATTTCTGAGTTATGGATAAGACCCTCAATTCCTTTTTCTATTTCTATAAAAGCGCCATAATCAGTAAGTGAAACAACGCGACCTGAAACTTTGTCGCCAATTTTATATTTCTGATCAATATCTTCCCACGGATGTGGTAGAAGTTTCTTTAAGCTAAGAGAAATTCTCTTTTTCTCTTCATCGAAGTCAGTGACAACAACTTTTATTATCTGATCCAATTTTACTACTTCGTTGGGATGGTTAATTCTACCCCAGCTTAAGTCCGTAATATGCACGAGACCATCTACTCCACCAAGATCAACAAATACACCAAAATCAGTAATTGCTTTAACCGTTCCTTCAAGTATCTGACCCTTTTCAAGACTATTAAGAATCGATTCTCGTTGTCCAGATATTTCTTCCTCGACAAGAACTTTATGTGAGACAACAACGTTTTCAGTTGGTATATTGACTTTAACAACTTTGAAATCCATTGTCTGGCCGACAAACGCATCAAAGTCTCTTATAGGTCTAATATCAATCTGTGATCCCGGGAGGAATGCTTCCATTCCCATAAGATCAACGACCATACCACCCTTAATTCTCTTAATAATTTTACCCTGAAGTATTTCACCTGTTTCGTAAGCTCTAACGACCTTTTCCCATATTTTTAGGAAATCAGCGCGGGCCTTACTAAGAACAAGGTTTCCTTCCTGATCTTCAACGCTCTCAAGTACAACTTCAATTTCCTTTCCAATTTTAATTTCCTCGCCTTCGTAAAACTCCTGTTTGGAAACTGAGCCTTCTGATTTAAAACCAACATCCAGAATAATCTGATCACCCTGAATACGGACTATCTTGGCTTTAACCATTTCGCCTTCTTTTACATCCTTAAAGGAATCGGCATATAAATTAGCTAAAGTTAAGAATTCTTCTTTAGAATATTCTTCGTTATTAAAATTTCTTTTAGCTTTTTCATAATCATCGGCAGTCACAACGCGTTTATCATTGGTCTTGGTCTCTTCGGACATCTGTCCTCCTAAAAATTTTTGTTAATTCTGTTACGTCTGCTCAAGCCATTGTAAAAGCAGCATTACAGAAAAATTAGTTTTACATATTTGTTTAAGATGGCTTTATAAAAAATTAAATGTTCACCGGAATACTTTTCTTTTCCGCAATTCTTTTTACTTGTTCTAATATCAAATTTACCTGCTCCTCAATCGAGACTTTCGAAGTATCGATTTCAATTGCGTCAGGAGCTTTAATTAATGGACTCATCTTCCTTGTCGAGTCTATTTTGTCGCGCTCAATTATATTTTCTTTTATTTCATCAATTGAAACGGAGATACCTTTCTTTTTGTATTCTTCAGCTCTTCGCTTAGCTCTCTGTTCAATTGATGCAGTGAGAAAAATTTTTACATCTGCATCTGGAAATACAATTGTTGTAATATCTCTTCCTTCCATAACCAGTCCTCTATCCCTATGGCCCATAGTTTGTTGTTGTCTTACCAGAGCCTTTCTCACTTCTTCTATTCTGCTGACTTCGCTAACATTCTGATTTACTTCAATTGATCTCAACTCTTCAGTGATATCATTGCCATTAGCATTTACTCTTGTTTCACCATTCACATAATCAAGGTGAATATCCGCACTGTTAGCAAGATCGCCTATCGCTTTCTCATTGCCCAATATTTTTTTTTTAAGAGCCAGATAAGTAACAGCCCTGTACATTGCGCCGCTATCGATATAAACGTAACCAAGCCTTTGAGCCACAAGTTTGGCAGATGTGCTTTTGCCTGAACCTGCGGGGCCATCGATGGCAACTATTAATTTTTTGGACATAGTTTATTAATATAGTCAATTAGCATTAAATTTTCAAAAATTTAGGAATTCGAGCAATTTCCCCTTACCCAACAGTGTTTACTATCCTGCCTACAAAATAACGCATCGATTTTGGCTTTTTTTAAGTAGTTTTGAGACATGAACGAGCCTTTGTTTAATGTGTCAATTTTGTCAAATTCTAATGAATTCTGGTACCTTTCTGAGGTGGCTTATTTAGGAGTTATAAAGGAGGTATGCAACATGCAAAAAGGTCTGCCAAATTGGCAGACCTTTTTATGTGAACCTGTATATTTCCGGCTAAATCTACAATAAACTTAATTATTTAGCGGATTTCTTCTCCTCCCAGTTCATTAATGATTGCAGAAACATATGGATCATTCTCGCCCAGCTTGGAATTATTTTTTTCAAATGAATCAGATTTTTCAGTGATAATTTTTTCTTTGTTGGCATTACTTTTTGTCTCAGATTCCTTGTAATTAAATTTTATCCTTTTACCAAAATAATCATTTGATTTTTTTGAAAAATAATCCCCATATGTTTTCAGAAGATCTTTAACATGAGAATCAGTAGAAGAAATAAATAATTGATTTCCTTCAAGGCTAACAGGCCTGACTGTATGAATAAATTGTCCAAGTATTAACGCTTTTTCATTTGCTACAGATTTCACAAATCCAGGCCATTTAGAAAGAACAAAATTAAGATTAAAGTCTCCCTTTATATTGTCGACATCTGATGCGATTTCCAGTTTAGTTCTATTATCCGAAGAACCGCTAATATTATTATAAATCGCTTTATTTTCGCTGATTAATTCAGGGCCTGCTTTTTTTTTTGTTTGGAGGGAAATATTAGCATCCGATTTAGAAGACGATATTGAACTTACACCTTTGCCATCGGCTATTTTTGAAATTACATCGCTTATTGTTGAAGATCGTTCAAAACCAATCAGATGGCTCAGAGCTATTTCGACTTTCAGTTTTTGATTTTGAGTATATCTAAGTTCCTGTTGAACTTTATTGAGATAATTAAGTAACCGGAGAAGATCACCTTCTGAAAATTTGTCAAGATAATCAATGTATCTTGCCCGGTAAATTTCAGCAATTTCAACAAGGTCCGTTTTTTCTGTAATGACAACAGTCATTACATTTCTGAAATGTTCTATCAAGCCATTAATGAAATCGACAAAATCCCAGCCGTTTTCATAAATCTTTTTGGTGACGTTAAAAACAGACTTAAAATCTTTGCTGATTATCGCATCAGATATATCAAAATAAACTTCGTCATCAACGAGATTAAGCATTTGAGCTACGGTTTTAGAATCTATTTTGTTTCCGCAGAAGGAAACAACCTGGTCAAAATAACTTTCAGCATCGCGGAGGGCTCCATCAGATTTTTTTGCAATAGTTGTAAGAGATTTATCATCTATCTGAATATTTTCAGCTTCGGCAATCTGTTTTAACAATGATTTTATAGTATCGAGTTGTATTCTTCTGAAGTCAAACCTCTGACATCGAGATATAATTGTTAACGGAACTTTATGTGCATCGGTTGTTGCAAAAATAAAAATTGTATGTGAGGGCGGTTCCTCAAGAGTTTTAAGGAATGCGTTGAAGGATTCCTTTGTAAGCATATGAACTTCATCAATGATGTATACTTTGTATTTACCTTTTGTCGGCGCATATTTAACGGATTCCCTTAAAGTCCGGATCTCATCAATTCCCCGATTTGAAGCACCGTCTATCTCAATAATATCAAGCGATTGTGAATTTTGAATTGATAAACACATCTCACATTCATTACAGGGTTCATAATCCTTTGGATTAAGACAGTTGAGGATTTTAGCAAGAATTCTTGCGGTTGTTGTTTTTCCTACTCCGCGCGGGCCTGTAAAAAGGTAAGCATGAGCAATGCGGTTGTTTCTCAAAGCATTTTTTAATGTTGCAGTAATATGCTCCTGGCCAACTACCTCCGAAAATTTTTTAGGGCGCCATTTCCTCGCTGTTACGATGTAGCTCATGCACTGCCTGTTTTTGGTTAAAACATTGGGTTGAAGTTATAAAATATTTTCCGAAAGGAAAATACACATTTCTTCAAGGTATTTCTTATCAATATTATTAAAAGCTGAAATTATTGTACTATCCAAGTCTAATACACCGATCAAATCATTATTTTTAATAACCGGTACAACAATTTCACTTTTTGAATCTGCATCACAAAAAATGTGGCCAGGGAATTTATATACATCTTCCACAATAACCGCTTTTTTCTCCTTTGCTGCCGTTCCGCAAACGCCCTGCCCAATTTTAATATTGGTGCAGGCTACTTTTCCCTGAAATGGTCCCAGATATAGATTTTCACCATCAATAAAATAAAATCCAGCCCAGCTAATCTTTTCAAAAGATTGTTTTAGAGCAGCAACAAGATTAGAAATATTGGAAATCGGCTTATCGTCCTTATTAAGTAAAGATTTTACCTGTTTGACCAAAGATTGGTACTGTTCATCCAGTGATTGATCCTTATTAATAAAAATGGTTTCAGCCAACTATTTCCCTTTTTTCTTTCTACCTGCGGATTTCTTTTTGAGTTTTGAGTTCCTTTGTCTTTTTTGTGTAAATATGTAAGGTATAGCTTCTTCAATTTTTGAAATTGAAATTATCTTCATCCCTTCTTTTACTCTTTCCTGAATTTCTTTCAAATCTATTTCGTTATCTTTAGGAATCAAAACTGTCTTGATTGCGTTTCTTTTTGCTGCGAGCAGTTTTTCAGTTAAACCTCCGATTGGAAGTACATTACCCCGCAAAGTAATTTCGCCAGTCATTGCCACATTATTAGAAGCAGGTGTTCCGGTTATAGCTGACAGCAGTGCCATTGACATTGTAATACCGGCAGACGGTCCATCTTTAGGAATAGCTCCTTCGGGCAAATGAATGTGAATTTCTTTTGCTTTGAAGAAATCAGGATTAATTCCAAATGATTTTGATTTGGAACGAATGTAGCTTAATGCTGCCTGTGCAGATTCTTTCATCACATTCCCGATCTGCCCAGTTAGAGTAAGTTTTTCCGAGCCTTGCATTATAGTCACGTCAACCGTAAGCAATTCACCGCCAACAGCGGTCCATGCTAAACCTGTGACGCTGCCAACCTTCATTTCTTTGCTATGTTTTGAATGCCGATATCTTGGAGTCTTTAAATATTCTTCAGCTTTATCTGAATCAACAACATACTTATGTTTGCCTTTATGTTTCCCGTTGGAGGATTCTTTTAGAACAATATCCCGGGCAAGCTTTCTGCAGACTGAAGCAATTTCTCTTTCAAGATTTCTAACGCCGGCTTCTCTTGTATATTCAGAGATTACAGTCCTAATTGCACTTTCAGTTATAGTGACTTCTTTATCCTTTAATCCGTGTGCCTCAAGTTGTTTCGGTAAAATATGTCTCTTTGCTATTTCAATTTTATCGTGTTCAAGGTATCCCGGAAGCTCTATAATTTCCATCCTGTCCTGTAATGGGAGGGGAATATTATAGCGTACATTTGCAGTCGTTATAAACATAATCTGAGAAAGATCATAATCGACTTCGAGATAGTGGTCATTAAAAGTATGATTTTGTTCCGGATCTAAAACTTCAAGCATAGCAGACGATGGGTCACCACGGAAATCCATACTCATTTTGTCGACCTCGTCCAGCAGCATTACCGGGTTTATTGTTCCGGCTCTTTTCATCGATTGTATAATTTTTCCCGGCATTGATCCTATGTAAGTTCTTCTATGTCCGCGAATTTCTGCTTCATCTCTTACACCGCCAAGGCTTATTCTGACGAATTTTCTTCCAAGAGCCCGTGCAATTGATCTCCCTAAAGATGTTTTACCTACTCCGGGAGGACCGACAAAACAAAGAATTTGTCCACGCATAGTTTTAACCAAATTAAGGACAGCAATATGTTCAATTATCCTTTCTTTTGGCTTTTCCAGTCCGAAGTGATCTTCATCAAGTATTTTTTGAACGTGGTCAATATTCAGATTATCTTTTGTCCTTTCCTGCCAAGGTACATCAACCAGCCAGTCCAAGTAATTTCTTATTACTGTTGATTCCGGTGACATTGGAGGGGTTTTTTTCAGTTTTGTTAATTCCTCGAGTGCCTTAGTCTCAACTTCTTTGGGCATTTTAGCTTTTTTTATTTTTTCCCTGATCTTGGCAAATTCCGGAGAAGCATCATCATCTTCGCCTAGTTCGTCCTGAAGAATTTTAATTTGTTCCTGTATTATGAATTTCCTCTGGGTTTTGGCAATATTCTCCTGAACTTTACCGTCAATCTCTTTTTCTATTTTCAGTATATCTATTTCTGAGTTAAGTATTTTAATTACTTCGTAATATTGTTCTTTAAGGTCAAACTTTTGCAGAATGCCCTGCTTAACATCAATTGATTGGTTTATATTAGCGGCTACATAAAAGAGTTTTCTGTCAAGCTCCTCAATATTATCAAAAGCACTAACTGCTTCATTTGGAATATTTCTGCTAATTTTTACGTATTCCTTAAAAAGTTGAGTCATTTGTCTTGACATCGCGTTCATTTCGTGGTCATTTTCAACAACCGGAACGATTATTTCTACCTTTGCCTCAAAGAACTCTTTTTTACCGGTAAAGCTTTTTATTTTTCCTTGAAGCAACCCGTCTATAAGAATTTTCATAAGTCCATTCGGCAATTTTAAAATCTGAACAATTTTTGCGACTGTACCTTCAGCGTAAATATCCTCTCTCTTAGGATCTTCAATGTTAGATTTTTTCTGGGCGGCAAGAAAAATATATTTTGTATTATCCAGAGCATAATTTGCTGCTCGAATAGATTGTTCTCTGCCAACAAGTACGGGGAAGATCATATATGGAAAAATAACAATGTCTCTTAAAGGCAATATCGGCAGTACTTCGGGGATGCTATCAACGATCGTTGTGTTATCGGTTGAATTTTTTATTTCTATTTTATCAGATGGGTTCAAATTCCAGCTCCTAAGTATTCAATTTCTTAACGTTTTTAAATATACCAAAATCCATTTCTGCTATCAAGGAAGTTAAATGCATCATGATTCTAAATAAACGCAAATTATTAAAACTAATTGCAAATTATAGAGGTATCGTAAATTCAAGATTTACTATATTTGTAGAAAATTTTTTGGAATAATATGGTAGATGATTTAATAAAAATTTCGAAAGAAGCTGGTGCAATAATCAGAGGAGGGTTTGGAAAAAGCAATAAGGTGGAATTTAAGACCAATGAAACAAATCTGGTTACTAATATCGACAAAGCTGCGGAGAAACTTATAACTGATTTTATTAAAAAGGAATTTCCTTACCATGGAATTCTGGCTGAGGAAAGCGGACAGGTTAAATCGGGTGCAGAATATCTTTGGGTAATTGATCCTCTAGATGGAACTACGAATTTTGCACACGGACTTCCGGTTTTTTCCGTTTCTATTGCACTTCAAAAAAACGAGGTAACAATAAGCGGGGTAGTTTATGATGTTATTAATGATATTGCATATGCAGCGGAAAAGGGAAGCGGTGCTTTTGCCAACGATCAAAAAATCAAAGTAAGCACAAATGCAATTTTGAGAAGAAGTGTATTGGCTTCCGGGTTCCCTTACAATGTATTTGAAAATCCTGACCATTTGCTGGAGCGATTTGCTGAAATGACAAAACGTGCCCGCGGAGTCAGGAGGCTTGGTTCTGCTGCTCTGGATCTTGCTTATGTTGCAAAAGGGGTTTTTGACGGTTACTGGGAAATGGAATTGAATCCATGGGATATTTGTGCCGGAATGTTACTAGTTGAAGAAGCAGGTGGGCTTGTTACTGATTTTGATTCTAATCCGATTGATATGTACACAAAAAGAATTCTGGCTACCAACAAACTTATTCATGGACAGATGATGGAAGTGTTATTGAAAAATTTTTGATAACATCAAAAAGAAATGTGAAGTTATAACGTCTCTTCCAAATTATTTTAGTTTGTATACATTTCTTCGATCAAATGGCCATAACGTTCCTCCACAAACTTTCTCTTGATTTTCATGCTTGGCGTAATTTCACCGCTTTCAATAGAAAAAGGTTTGTCAAGGAGCACAAATTTTCTAACCCTTTCATAATTTGCAAGTTGTTTCTGGAACTTTGACATATCATCTTCAATCACTTTGTAAATCTCAGAGTTTTTTACCAGATCTTTCTCATTTGAGTAAGATATCTTATGAGAATCAGCATATTCTTTTACAGCTTCAAAATCAGGGACGATAAGTGCACTTAAGAACATTCTACTGTCACCAATTAAAACAAACTGATCAATAAATTTGCTTGAGACAAAGAGACTTTCAATAGGTGTTGGAGCAATATATTTGCCCGCAGTGGTTTTAAAAAGATGTTTTTTGCGGTCGGTTATAACGAGAAATCCATCGGCGTCAAAAACCCCTATATCTCCGGTATGGAGCCAGCCATCCTTAAGAACAGCATCAGTTTCTTTCCTGTTCTTATAATACCCCTGCATAATATTTGGACCACGAGCCAATATTTCTCCATCCTTTGCAATTTTAACTTCAATTCCCGGGAGAACTTTTCCTACGGTACCGAATTTATAATCATCAACTCTATTTGCTGTAATGACCGGTGATGATTCAGTGAGACCGTAGCCCTCAATAATTAGAATCCCAAGTGCTTCAAAAAATTCACCCAGCTCTCGTGATAAAGCTGCCCCACCTGAAATAAAAAATCTCAAATTTCCACCAGTTTTATCCTTTATCTTTTGTAAAACTAATTTATTGGCTAACCTATATTTAAGTGTTAGAGCAAGGGGAATTTTCTTAATTTTTTTTGCATGGGCATACTCCTTACCGATGTTCAAAGCCCAATAAAATATTTTTTGTTTTTTGGGAGGTTGACTTTCGACGTTCTTAATAACTTTAGAATAAATGCGTTCAAACAGTCTCGGGACCGAAGTCATTAATGTAGGCTTGACTTCTAACAGATTTGTGGAAACAGCTTCAATGCTTTCTGCGTAACACATCGTTCCGCCTGAAGCAAATCCTGTATAATATCCTCCCATCCTTTCAAATATATGACACAATGGCAGAAAAGAAAGCCACACATCAGTTTCATAAATAGGCAAAATTTCAAGAGCTGCTTTTGAGTTTGATAAGATATTCCAATGGGTCAGCATCACTCCTTTAGGTTCGCCTGTTGTACCTGAAGTATAAATGATTGTGCAAAGATCGTCTTTTTGAACTTTGTGCATTTTGTCTTTAAAATACTCTGGATCTTCCTGTTTTAGCTTGTCCCCATTAGTTTGTACTTCCTTGAAGGTTAATATATCCGGGTCAGACGATATGCCGTCTTTTTCATTTATCACAATTATAAAATCAAGTTTTGAACAGTTCTTTCTTATTTTTAAAATTTTATTCAATTGGAATTTATTTGAAACAATAATCCCTTTTGATTCGGAGTTGTTTAAAATAAACTCAATTGAATCTGAAGTGAGAGAAGGATAAAGAGGAACATCCACTGCACCAAGCCCAAGGATCGCCATATCACTGTAAACCCATTCCGGTCGGTTCTCCGATATTATGGCAATTCTGTCAAACTTGTTTATTCCAAGTGATGCCAAACCGAAAGCGAGATTCTCTGTTTCTTCCTTAAATTTATTATAAGTTATTCCTATATACTTACCATCTACTTTATGCATCATTACAAAGGATTTGGTGCGGTTTGCATATTCTTCTGTAAGAAATTCGAATAACTCAGGAACAGTTTTGTTAACCTTTAAGAGAGGCATAAATTTATCCTCAATTTGTTAAAATTTTCTAAGTACCCCTAGATTGCAATTTGTCCTTCGTGTCAAGGTAGCAATATTTTTTTTGCCGCAGGAACCTAAAAGCATTATGACAGGTTTATTTTATAATATTAAATCATTTAAAATTGGCTGAATAAGATAACATGTTCCTGAATAATTTCAATAATAATATTATGATATTGGGTAAAAATTAATTTGGATATTCAAATCAATTTGGGGCTTTAAATTGCTTATATAGGCCAAAAACGTTAATTTTAATTTTATAATTAACGCAAATAATTGTAATTACAGAATAAAAAACAGGTTTTCCGATGAAAATTCATGAATATCAGGCTAAAGAAATCTTAAGAAAATACAATGTTGCTGTGCCTAATGGTAAAGTAACCTTTTCAGCTGATGAAGCTGCGAATATTGCTCAAAATGAAATTGGCGGCAGTGTATGGGTTGTAAAAGCTCAGATTCATGCAGGCGGGAGAGGTAAAGGAGGAGGGGTAAAAGTAGCTAATAGTCTGCAGGAAGTTTCAGACTATGCAAGACAGATTATGGGGATGACTCTTGTAACACATCAAACAGGACCAGAAGGAAAGGTTGTTAAGCGTTTGCTGATTGAACAGGGAATGAATATTGAAAGAGAACTTTATGTCGGCATAACCCTGGATAGATCAATTTCTCAAAATGTTTTAATGGTATCTACAGAAGGCGGAATGGAAATTGAAAAAGTTGCTGCCGAATCACCGGAAAAAATTGTTAAGGAAAGTATTGATCCTGCAATTGGCTTGCAGGCTTTTCAGGCCCGCAAACTTGCCTTCGCTCTTGGATTGGAAGGTATTCAGCATAAAAATGCAGTTAAATTTTTAATAGGGCTCTATAAAGCTTATGAAAAATCTGATTGTTCTCTTGCCGAAATAAATCCACTTGTTGTTACCAAAGAAGGAGATGTAATAGCTCTTGATGCCAAGATGAATTTTGATGATAATGCATTGTACAGGCATCCTGATATTCTTGAGTACAGAGATCTTGACGAGGAAGCTCCACTTGAGATTGAAGCTTCAAAATATAATTTAAATTATATAAAGCTTGATGGAAATGTGGGTTGCATGGTTAATGGAGCAGGACTAGCCATGGCAACTATGGATATCATAAAACTCGCGGGAGGTGAACCTGCAAATTTTCTTGATGTGGGTGGCGGTGCAAATAAAACAACAGTAGCAAATGGTTTTAAGATAATTCTTTCTGATCCGAATGTAAAAGCTATCTTGATAAATATCTTTGGCGGAATTGTAAGATGTGATCGTGTTGCCCAAGGTGTTATAGATGCTGCTAAAGAAATGGATATTCACGTTCCAATTGTTGTTCGGCTGGAAGGGACGAATGCCAAGGAGGCAGGTGAGTTACTAGCAGCTTCAGGTCTTAATTTTGAAGTTGCAGGAAGTTTGAAAGATGCAGCCGAAAAAGTTACTGCCGTATTGAATAGATAATAGATAGTCTAAATAATATAAAATTAAAGCTGTGCCTGATACAGGGTACGGCTTTTTCATTATGGGATAATTTTAGTTCAGGACAAGCAACTTCAAAAAAAGTGAGTAAATAAGCAAGTTGATTTTCGAAGTTAATAATAATACATTTTTTCAGTGCTTTTCAGAAATAATTTAGGAGTAGAAAATTAATGTCTTACCTTGACTCCGGTTATACTAATGATGATGATTTTGATGAAAAGGAAAAGGACATTGATCAGGAAATAGAAAACTGCAGGAAGATTCTTGACGAAGGGGATATATATCAAGCAATTGAAAGGGTTGAAGAAATTATTCAGCTTTGTATTGAAAATGAACGTTACTCGTCAGGTCTTGATATAGTTAACAGGCTTCTTGAAATTTCTCCTTACAATTCTGAGTACTGGCTGAAAAAAGGGACACTTTTAAATGGGCTTTGTGAGTTTGAGGAAGCATTATTGGCCTTTGAAAAATCACTATCACTTAATCCAGGCGATGCAGATGTTTATATTGAAAAATCCATAGCCGAGGAAAACATTGGGGAAATTAGCCGCGCAAAGGAATCATTACAGGCTGCAATAGATATGGATAGCCAGAATTCAGATGCTTATTTCAGTTTGGGTATATTATTTCAGAGACAAAATAAATTCAAAGAATCTATTAAGTATTTATTAACCGCTATAAAATTAGATCCCGAATTTGACGAAGCATATTATGAACTGGGATATTCATATGAAAATAATAATCAATTGACTGAAGCACTCAAGAAATATGATAAATTTCTTGATTTTCAGCCATATAATGCAAACGGTTGGTATAATAGAGGCGTTGTTTTAGCCAAGATGAACAAGCTTGAAAAGGCTATCGAAAGCTATGATCTTGCAATAGCTATAAGGCCGACCTTTGCGAGTGCCTGGTTTAATAAGGGGAATGCATTTGCTGATCTTGGCAGGCTTCAGCAGGCTCTTGAAAGCTTTAAAGAATCATTATCAATCGAAAGTAATGATGAGGCATCTTGTTACAATATTGCGAATATTTATGAAGAACTTGGAGAAATTAATTCGGCAATTAAATATTATACTGAGGCGTTAAAAATAAATGAACATTATTATGAAGCTTACCTTGCAAGGGGATATTGCTATGATACTACAGGGAAATATCAGTTAGCTCTAAAGGATTTCAACAATGCTATATCACTTTCAAAAGATAATGCCGATGCATGGTATGCCAAAGCTGATCTGGAATATTCACTTGGAAAACTCCAGGAAGCTGCTGCAAGTTACAAAGCCGCGTTAAAAATTATTCCTGACAGTTACGAAATCTGGCATAATCTTGCACAAACTTATTTTGAGATGGCTGACTGGCTGGATGCACTGGAAGGATACGATAATTGTATCAGGATTAATCAGCAGGATGCTTCATCTTATTATGAAAAGGCTAAGATTAATTTTATACTCAAACGAACCAGGGAAGCTGTTGATTGTCTCAAATCAGCATTTGGAATAGATCCCGGATTTAAGAATGAGTTTGAAAAAGAATATCCGGATATAAAATCCTCTAAACTATTTAAAAAATTACTAGGGGAATTTTAAATATTTAAAATTCCTTTCAATTTGAATCAGAAACTCTTTTCTGTAATTTAAAGGGGTGTGAAATATGCTTAAGGGAAATATTTTCTGATTCTTTTTATAATTTTGTGGTATACGTTTTTATTCCCCTCATTTTACGCTATCTTACTATTTTAAGATTATTCATAAGCAGTAATTAATATTTACTATGAAAAACCTAACACACGTGAACACAGGGTTGCTGGGCTTAATAGGACATCCAATAAAGCAGTCCTATTCACCCTTTATACATAATGCTGCATTCGAAATGAAGAAGATGGATTATATCTATCTCCCGTTCGATATAACAAAATCAAATTTGAAAAGCGCAATTAAAGGAATGTCAATTTTAGGCATTAAGGGTTTTAATGTAACGATTCCGCATAAGGAAAATATTCTGGATTTGCTAGACACTATTTCTGAAGAAGCGTCAATTATTGGTGCCGTAAATACAGTAGTTAATGATCACGGTGAATTAAACGGATATAATACAGATGTTTATGGGGTTACTGAAGCTCTTGCGCCTTACAAAAAGGATTTAGCGGGCTCAATTATTTCTGTAGTAGGGGCAGGTGGAGCAACCCGCGCAGTGTTATATTCTTTAGTCAGAAATTATAAGCCTAAGGAGATTTTCCTGATCAATCGAAACGAGCAAAAAGCGGAATCTCTAAAAAAATATTTTAGTGAAAAAGTTAAGTTCGATGCCATTCACACCAAGGAGCTCTTTCCGCCCGATTTGGTGGAAATTTTTCAGGGCTCAAAGCTGATTATAAATGCAACTCCTTTAGGTATGTTCCCGGATATGAATGATTCAATAACGGAATTAAGCGACTCATTCAGAAAAGGCCAGATAGTTTTTGATCTAGTATATAATCCGGTAAACACAAAGCTTTTAAAACTGGCGAAAAAGAATGGTGCCGAAACAGTAGATGGATTGAGTATGTTAATTTACCAAGCAGCAAAATCTTTCGAACTCTGGACTGGCGAGGAAATGCCTCAGGAGCAGGTTAAAAATTCGATCAAATATTTTATTGAAAATTAAATTCAGGGTTTCAGGTGCTGAATAGTTCCTTTAAATCTTTTGGAAGCCTCTTTAATATTCTCCATCGAAGTAGCATAAGAAATTCGCAAATAACCTTCTGCTCCAAAGCCAGTACCGGGTACAACAGCAATTTTGCCATCAGTTAAAAGGTACATTGCCAGGTCAAAAGAATTATTTACTTTCATCTTTTCATTTTTTCTGCCAAAAAAAGCGGAAACGTTTGGGAATAAAAAGAATGCCCCTTCAGGTTTGTAGCAGGTAATTCCATCTATAGAAATGAGCTGATCGTACAGATAATCCCTTCTCTTTTTATATTCTGTTCTCATATCAGATACTGCCGACTGTGAGCCTGTCAAAGCTTCAATGGCAGCATATTGCGATACCGAAGACGGATGTGACGTAGAATGACTTTGAATTTTATTCATAGCCGAAATAACATCCTTAGGAGCCGCCGTGTAACCGATCCTCCATCCTGTCATTGAATAAGATTTAGAAACTCCATTAACCAGAATTGTTCTCTTTTTAATTTCAGGACTTAAAGCTGCAAAACTTACAAACTCAAAATTATCGTAAACAAGCTTTTCATATATTTCATCTGAGATGATATAAAAGTTATGTTTTAAACAAACCGCCGCCAGATTTTCAAGTTCCTTTTTTGAATAAGCTGAACCAGTCGGATTTGAAGGATTACAAAGTATCAATGCCTTTGTTTTTGGTGAAATTGCTTTTTCAAGTTGCTCAGGTGTAATTCTGAAACCATTCTTTTCATTTGTTTCTACAAAAATGGAATTACCTTCTGCCATGCTTACCATATCCGGATATGAAACCCAATAGGGTGCAGGAATAATAACTTCTTCACCTTCATTTACTGTTGCAAAGAGCGCATTAAAAACACTTTGCTTTGCTCCGCTTGTAACTATTATTTCGTTTATATCGTATTCGAGACCATTATCTGTTTTAAGTTTTTGTGCGATCGCTTTTCTAAGTTCAACGGTGCCAGCAATAGCAGTGTATCTCGTGTGATTGTCGTCAATGCCGAACTTTGCAGCTTCCTTTATATTATATGGCGTCGGGAAGTCCGGTTCACCTATACTAAAATCTATAACATTTATTCCCTGTGCCTGCATTCTTCTTGCTTCAGTTGCTACCCGCATTGTAGGCGATTCATTTATTTTATTCACCCGTTCTGCTAACAAGTTATACTCCTTATAAAGTACTAATAAATATTGAGCACAAATAAATATCTATTATAGATTACGGCTACTGAAGATGAAAATAATCTTAAAAATAACTTGCGGTAAATATACAATTAGTAAAAATAAGTGTAAAGATATGTGAGAGGTAAGCAATGATAAGTATCCCGTGAAAGGATTTCGCGGGATACCTCTATAAAAGATTATCTTTTTAATCTAACCGGGCCAGCTTGGATCACTTCAGTTGTACATCCCTTTTCGAAAAGCTTAAAGTTCTCAATAAAGCGTGCTGCCAGCGCATCATATTTTTTCCAATAGTCCTCTTTGTCACCCCAGGAATTTGATGGTTCAAGAACATCTTCAGGAACTTCGGGGCAGGAGAGAGGTACCTCGAAGCCGAATAATTTATCTTTCCTGTACTTTACCTTATCAAGTTTACCTTCGAGCGCTGCATTGAGTAAGTTCCTTGTATGTCTTATACTAATTCGCTTGCCTACCCCAAATCTTCCACCAACCCAGCCGGTGTTTACCAGCCAGACATTTGCTTTATGCTTTAACATCCTTTCCTTTAGCATTGCTGCATACTCAAAGGGGTGCCTGACCATAAAAGGTGCACCAAAGCAAGCACTAAATGTAATTTGAGGTTCTATTCCAAGTCCGATTTCGGTACCAGCGATTTTAGAAGTATAACCACTGATAAAATGATACTGTGCCTGTGCAGGGTTTAGTTTCGCAATCGGAGGCATGACTCCAGAAGCATCGCAGGTTAGGAAAATTACATTTTTTGGGTGAGTATGAACATACCCTTCAGGGACAATATTAGGAATTAACTCCAGAGGATAGGAAGCTCGTGTGTTTTCGGTAATAGAATCATCTTCAAGGTCTATGTATCTAGATACAGGATCATAAACAACATTTTCGAGAATCGTGCCGTAGCTTCTAGTAGTAGCATAAATTTCCGGTTCGTGTTCGGCCGATAACCTTATCACTTTTGCATAGCAGCCGCCTTCAAAATTAAATACACCCTTACCACTCCATCCATGTTCGTCATCGCCGATCAATCTGCGTTTTGGATCAGCAGAGAGAGTTGTTTTTCCTGTACCGCTTAATCCGAAAAACAAAGCCACATCTCCGTCTTTACCTACGTTAGCCGAACAATGCATCGGCAAAACATCCTTAAAAGTTAGCAAGAAATTTAGAAGTGTGAAGACAGATTTCTTAATCTCGCCGCCGTAAAGTGAGTTTGCTATGACAGCTGTGTTTGTTTCAAAATTCAAAACAATTCCTGTATCTGTTCGCGTTCCATCAATTTTAGGATCAACTTTAAAACCAGGAATAGTAATTAACGTAAATTCAGGGACAAACTTCTTAAGTTCATCTTTATCTTCCGTAGTGATAAACATGTTTCTTGCAAACAGACTATGCCATGCTTTTTCGGTTATAACTCGGATTGCCATTCTGTATTCAGGATCGGCACCGACATAACAATCCTGGACAAAAAACTCTTCTCCCTGAGCATAAGCCTGAACCCTTGTCATCAAGGCATTAAATTTTTCAGAACTGAAAGGGCGATTATAAACACCCCACCAGATTTTATTTTCAGTTCCTTCTTCTCTGACAATAAATTTATCTGCGGCAGCTCTAGCTGTATGTTTCCCAGTATTGACTATAATTGGACCACCATTTGCAACTCTGCCCTCATTCCTGAAAACTATTTCTTCGTATAATGCTGCATCGGGAAGGTTCCAGTAAACCTGATCGAGTTGAACAAGCCCGTGATTATCCAGTTTAAAATCTGCAGCTAATTCTTTAGCTTGTTTTGTAGCGGGTGTGTTAAATTCAAGATATTTCATGACCAATCCCTCACTAGTTTTCTGTCGCCAATATAAAGTTCATTTGGTGAGTTTGGGTCCAAGGCCCACTTTATTCTTTCAATTCCTTCTGTAATATCTTTTACGGCTCCGCAGTAGCTTAATCTTAAATAGCCATCCAGCCCAAATTCCTTTCCTGGAACAGTCAGAACCTGCACTTTATCAATGAGAAATTCTGAAAGCTTATTTGAATTTTTCTCATAGTAACTAAAATCTGCGAAACAATAGAATGTTCCGTCAGGCTTAGTTACCTTCACTCCGTCGAAAGAATTCAGCAAGTCGATCATAATATTCCTATTGTTTTCAAGAGTAACGCGCAGGCTTTCAACGCCTGATTGAATTCCATTTAAAGCACCGACAGCAGCTTTCTGAAGAAGAATAGAAGGGCCGGAAGTTTGATGTCCCTGAATATTTGCCATAGCCTCTATTAGCTTTTTATTCCCAACAGCCCAGCCGATTCTGAAACCAGTCATTGCATATTGTTTAGAAACTCCATTTATTAAGATGAGTTTTGAACTTTCATCCAGTTTCTTTGCATATTTGTAGCAGTTGATAGGCTTATTACCATCAAATATCAATCTATGGTAGATATCATCCATAATAAGATAGATATCCCTTTTCTCGCAGAACTCAACGATATCTGCAATAAATTCTTCCGAATACATAGCACCTGTTGGATTGTTCGGGCTGTTAATTATTACAGCTTTTGTATATGATGAAACGCGCTGTTCGAAATCCTGAATCCGTGGGTAAAACGTTCCATCTTCTGGAAGAGCTGGAACACCGATGGCACCGCAAAGTTTTGCCATTTCAGGATAGCTTACCCAGTAGGGGGCAGGGTAAAGGACCTCTTCCTGTGGATTTAAGATTGCCTGCAGCGCAACCATTATGGACTGTTTTGCGCCACCAGATGCTATGACATTTTCCGGTGCGACTTTTCTTCCATAAAATTCTTCAGTGTATCTGATTATCGCTTTTTTTAAAGCCGGTATTCCATCGGCCGGCGCATAGCGAACTTCTCCAGTGTTCATTTGTCCGCTTGCAGCAAGAATAGCATCCAAGGGAACCTGGCTTTTAGGTTCGCCTCCTCCCAGATGAATTACAGGATCACCTTTTTCTTTTAGAATAGCAGCTTTTTCATTTAATTTTAAAGTGGGCGAAGCGCTAATGGATCGAGCGATTTGGCTAAGACTCATATTTACCCCCTTCGGTGGAGAAATAGTTAAATTTAATAATGAAATTTATCCTTCCCGTGTTTTATAAGCAAGGCTTTTTACCGGCAGGCACTAAACTATTTAACTGTGGAAGGTTTAATAAAGGCAGGAATATTACTTCGTTTCCATTCAAATACCAAGTCAAGATATTTCTTCGCATTTTTTGCATTATAAACAATACTGCCATGTGGCATTATTTCGTTCAATACGTCAAGCTGTTCCCTAGCAGCCCAAAGCATAAATGGATTTTGAAATTCTTTGAATTTATTATCGGTTTCAATAGTTGTCGACCCCGAGATTTCCACGATTTTCCCCCCATCGGTCTTGAATATCATTGAATATTTTGCACTATCGATTCCAATAGTTTTTAGGAAATCACTTTCTTTATTTGCAACAAAAAAAGCCCTTCCATTACTTTCTGTTATGTCGCTTATTGAAATATGGCTGTTCAATACGCTGTCAAATTCGGCATAGCCTTTTATTTGGGATAAACCTTTTAATTTGTTTAAAGGAGTTAACTCAATAACTGCATCATCACTGAAAAGAGAAAGCAGCTTATTTAAATTATGAGAATTGTAGGCTCCCTCATATTCCTTTACAATTGTTGCGGGTTTTTTGCCACATGATATAAAAATAACCGCGGATCCAAAAATTAAAATCAATGAGTGAGATAATTTTTTCATTTAATAACTATTCTAATTTTTCTTATAACTTTTTCTTTTCAAGGATACTATGCGTAATAAATAAAACACCTGGAAATCCTAAAGCCGCAACATACCAGTTAATATTCATTAAAATTGCAAATGCTATAATCGATACAATTGTAACTATCCCGCCAATTAATTCTTTTGACCAGGCAATTATTAATCCTATTGTAAGACCAAAAGGGAAAAAGAAGAACCCGAGCCATTCGATAGCGGTAAGCTTTGATGGATCAAGTCCCTCACCGAAAATAAAAAGTAAGATTAATGATATACTAAGGATACTCCAGAAGCGGGCTATTGTTTTTAAAGCCTCAACTACGGTAATGTTTTTATCCATATTAAAATTTACAAATTTACCTACCGAATTTTTTATCCAACGCCGATTTCACATTTGGTGGAACAAAATCACTTACGTCACTGTGGAAGCCGGCAAGATTCCTTACTATTGAGGAATTAAGATAAGTATATTTTTCATGAGGCATAAGAAAGACGGTTGAAATTTTTCCAGATAGTTTCCTATTCATTAATGCCATTTGAAACTCATATTCAAAATCGCTGACAGCACGCAAACCCCGAATTATACTCGTAGCGCCTACGCTTTTTGCATGATCAACCACCAACCCATCAAAGGAATCCACAGTTACATTCTGGAATTCACTCAAAGAATCTTTTAACATTTTAACCCGTTCCTCAGTTGTAAATAGGGGTGTTTTGCCTGTATTAATGGCCACGGTGACAACGATTGAATCAAAAATCTCGCGAGCTCTTTTTATAATATCAATATGCCCATATGTTACAGGATCGAAAGTGCCGGGATAAATTGCTTTTGCCATAAAAATTCAAAAGTTAAAAATTATTATTCAATTCCTTATTTTGGTGTTATCCTGTATAAACAGGAGTCGCCAATTATTTTAAACGGTTCGGTTTTTAGGTTTTCGATGTCTTTCCCTTTTGTTTGTATTGAACGCTCAATAATCATAAAACCATTATCAGCAAAGTATTTATTATTTATAAGATTCTCAACTACCCTGTAAATATCATCTTTGAAAAAGGGCGGATCGGCAAAAATTAAGTCATAATTCTGGACCCGAAATAGTTGAGAAAATTGTAATGCTTCCATTTTATAAGTTTTACAATCTCCTGTGATTTCCAGCGAATCTATATTTTCCTGCAAGTTTTTGTAAATCTGAAAATTTCTTTCAACGAAATGAACCTCCGAGGCTCCCCGACTTAGACATTCCAATCCCAGTGAGCCTGAGCCAGCATAAAGGTCCAGAACTTTCCTGTTATGGAAATCAATGTTATTGTTTAAGATATTAAATAGTGTTTCTCTCACTCTGTCGGTAGTTGGGCGGATTTCTTTTGAATCCGGAACGTTTATTCTGCGTCCCTTAAAGTCACCGGCTATAATTCGCATTTTCATATTAGGAATAATAAGAATAAACGGACAATTTTAATAATATTAGTTTAGTAATTAAGGGAATGAGCTTATTTATGCTACTCTGAAAGCAATTCCTGCAGCAGGCGCAAAAGAGTTGAAATTTTCCGAATAAAATCTATTATCAATTAAATTCTGTCCCGGTTTTATTTTTTCAAAAGGATTGAATTGTATAAAATTAATATCCAGCGTGTCGCTCAAAGACTTGACAATCGAACTATTAATATTGTCACCGTTAATGTAGGCTGTTGATAATAAATTTTTATTGATGCGGTAATTTTCTTTTTGCGTTAAAGCTTTTATAATATGTCCCGGTATTTCACCTGGATCATTAAGCATTATGACTCTATAATGAAGAGGTTTGTTGTTTAAGGAAAACAAAATGGATAAATGCTTATTACTAAGATGAACACTCATCGCAAGCCCGGTTGTATTAGATTCTCCACTTACTGCCAACGCCCGTTCCGCTGCAAAATGAGGGGTATCCACAAATCTTAATTTTAGATTATTTTGTTTGCAAAAATTATATAAAATTTGCAGATATTTTCGTTGCAAAGATATCACCATCGCAGAGTTATATGGGATAAATCTATTTTTTTCTATTTCAATATATTGAATAACAAGATCCTTTGAGGGAACATAAGGATATAGTACGGAAAGTTCCCATCTGAATTCTTCGACGAGGTCCTGATGCAGCAGAGTATTATCGTAAGGAAGCTGAGCGAAGTAGAATAATTCGTAAGGGAGCGTAAAAGAAACGGATTTACTTTTAATTTGCTTGCGGATGGCGAGTTCATTAAAAGCGCTCTGAAGCAGGGCGCTTATTTTAGTCTCTTTGTCTTTTTCTAAAATTAAGGGTTCATTAAAATAGGCTTCGTCAACGTTTTCCAGAAAAAACTGGTTCTTCACGTTGTTAATTTCTACTATCTGTAGTTTGGAAGAAGAAATCGAAAAACCAGCGTGGTTTTCAAAACCTGTCATATTATATTAAGTTACTCCCACGAAGCTGTATTTTTTAAAGCATCATTGTCGATACTTCCTATTGAACCATATCCATCAGGATCATTTATATAATATCTTGTCCCCATTACTGTATGCTTTTCAATTCTCAGAATTCTGCCCCGCCGGTCCATAACGGTATCCGGTGTAACCGTACTATCAATTTCCAAAGTGAATTCCTTCTGAGATTTAGGAGTTCTGAATAAGCTGTCAGGAGTAAATTTTCCATCAGATAATTTTACAAAAGGATTAGTTGATTTGTGGGTCATAGTATCGACGTGGTTCATTACACTGTCTACCATTTGGTCTGTTTTTATAAAGTTTATCAGCGTATCAAGGTTACCTGTAAAATGGTTATATTTTTTCTGATAAAGGATCTCACCTTCTTTAAGATTTTTCATCCTGAGTCTTGCTTCATTTCTGTAAAAATTTTCTGATTCTACTATATTCTTTGGGTCAATTATTGCGACTTTTATCAAAATGGCAATAAGAATTACAATTACAGCATATAAAGCAGCGTGGAAATACCACGGTTCGGATTTAGAAATCATTGTTCCTCCGGAGCTAAAAAATTATTATTTACTTGTTAATATATAAATACTTTTTGATTTTATTAAATTTGATTTTGCCGATACCTTTAACCTCTAACAGTTCTTCAAGTTTTCCAAATCTTTTTAATTTATTTCTGTAAGTAATTATATTATCAGCAGTCTTTGGACCAATTCCCGGCAGTTTTTCAAAAACACTTTTTCCTGCTTTGTTTATATCGATGCTTTTTTCAGCTATTAGATCATCGGAATTCCTGTCTTTGAATTCGGGTTTCCTAAAATCCAAAACTTCCTGCTTATAATCAACCTTTTTGTTAACGGAAGTTTTACCCTCAGTACCATCACTATTATTATCAATATTCAGAAAAAGACTGTCCTGCTTTGAATAATCATAAATCACGGGTTTATTCTTTTCAGAAAACCAGTATGTTTTAATGATAAATCCCCCAATTAAAACAAACAGCAGGAATATTATGACTTTTAACTCAAGCTTTGTAAAGCCTATTTTTTCTGAAATATCTTTTATCCCCAATGTCCCTTTGCTTATCTGTGTAGATTTTTTTTACAATATAATAAGCATAGGCGGCTCTAACAAGTAAGATCAAAAAAAAATACCATCATTCTTAATGAATAAGGGTATTTTTAAATCAAATATTGGATTAAAAATTAAAGCGTTTGAAGAAATTCTTATCATCTGAATGTGCAGACTTTTTAATGTTAGGCTGTTCTGATAATTCTTTCAACAATTCTTTTTCTTTTGAATTTACTTTTTTAGGAATATCAATATTTACTCTTACAATCTGATTACCGTGACCAGAGTGGTTAAGATGCTTAATTCCTTTATCTCTCATTTTTAATAGTTTCCCTGAAGGTGTTCCACCATCAATTTTTAATTTTGCTTTTCCATTCAATGTAGGAACTTCCACTTCAGCTCCCAAAACAGCATCGGGGTAATTTATAAAGAGATCATAAAGTATGTCGTCCCCATCACGCACAAAATATTCGTGAGGTATTTCCTGAAAGACAACTATCAGATCTCCGTTCTGGCCGCCGCGTTTTCCAGCATTTCCTTCTGCACGCATCGTGAGATAATTCCCTTCACTTACTCCTGCAGGAGCTTCGATTTTAACGGTCGTTTCATCTGCAATTCTTCCTTCACCAGAACATTTTCTGCAGGGGGAATCGACCACTACACCATCTCCATCGCAATTGTTGCAGGGCTGAATATTGACAAATTGTCCAAATACAGATCTCGAAACTGTCTTAATTTCACCCGTGCCATTACATACAGGGCATGTCTTTGTTGATTTTCCGCCTTCGGATCCATTCCCATTACAGGCATCACATTTAACCTGTTTTTTAATTTTAATTTTTTTTGAAATGCCAGTGGAAATTTCTTCAAGAGTTAACTTCATATTAATTCTGAGGTCAGAACCGGGAATACCCGAGCCTCTTTTTCTACCCCTGCTTCTTTGCGTGCCTCCCCCAAAAAAGTCATCAAAGATTGAACTTCCGCCAAAAATATCTGAGAAATGTGAGAAAATATCGTTGATGTCTGAAAATCCCTGAGAACCAAATCCACTTCCTCTTACTCCCTCATGTCCGAACCTGTCATACCTAGCCCGCTTATCATCATCATTTAAAATTTCGTATGCCTCAGCAGCTTCTTTGAATTTTTCTTCGGCTTCTTTATTATCCGGGTTTCTATCCGGATGATATTGCATAGCAAGTTTTCTGTATGCTTTTCTTAACTCTTCCTTAGATGCGTTTCTTTCCACACCAAGAATTTCGTAATAGTCTCGTTTTGTCATAAAAATTAATTGCTTTCTTTATTAGAATTATTTTCTTCTATATTATCTTCGCTAACAATCACTTTAGTGTGACGAATCACTCTATCTTTATATAAATA
>CAYPNM010000018.1:50093-57900 GCA_964412105.1 uncultured Ignavibacteriaceae bacterium
TATCTTCGCTAACAATCACTTTAGTGTGACGAATCACTCTATCTTTATATAAATAGCCTTTCTCAAGCTCATCCAGTACCGTATGTGCAGGAACGCTATCATCTTTTCTTTGCATTACGGCTTCATGGTAGTTAACATCAAAAGGTTCTCCAACGGCCTCAATTTTTTTTACGCCCTGGTCTCCAAGAATTTTCATAAATTTATCATAGACTAATTTTATTCCATCTCTAATTGAATCAATGTCCTTAGCATTTTCCATGTGTTGCAGCGATCTTTCAAAATCATCAATTACGGGGAGCAACTTTATTATCAGATTTTCTCCTGAATAGTTAATCATGTTAAGCTGATCGTTCTCACTTCTTCTTTTATAATTTTCAAACTCAGCAGCTTTTCTAAGGAGTTTGTCTTTGTATTCTTCAATCTGTTTTTCAAGTGATTCAATTTTTTCTTCAAGCTCTGTTTGTTCGCTTTGTGCTTTTATCGTTTCTTGATTTTCTTCATTCTTTATTTCTTCTTGTTTTTTATCTTTTTCGTCTTTCTTATGAGTCATTTATATTTTACTCCTTTATTGGGAATTTGCATTTGTTAAAATTTCACTAAGTAATTTTGAAACATAATCTACAATTGCGACTACTTTTGAATATTCCATTCTTTTAGGTCCGATTATTCCCAGAGTTCCTGAAATATTTCCAATTTTATATTCTTTGCTTATAAGACTATAGTCCTGCATTCTTTCTTCCTGGTTTTCGCTCCCTATGGAAATATAGACATGGTCTGATCCGGTTTCTCCGCTTTTTTCCAGAATGTGAATAATAACATCCTGATCTTCCATTAGTTCAACAATGCTCTGGAATTTTTCCGGAACTTCGAACTCAGGTTGCTTGATTACATTCTTTGCACCCGTAATTACCAACTTATCATTGTACTTTACATCCTTAAAGATTTTATCGGCTGAATCAATAAATAACCTGATAATGGAATTGTGATCTTCCGGAACATCTCTGAACCTATCTTTAAAGGTATCCCTGACTTCTTTTAATGAAAGACCCGATAACCTTTCATTAAGCAATCCTTGAACCGAATCCAGTTGATTGGGCTTAAGCTCGGAATTTTGTTCAAGAGTTATAGTTTTTACCAACCCTGATTTTATACTAACCACAACCAGAATTCGTGTGGATGATAAACTGACCAGCTGAATTTTTTCAAGGGTACCAGAATCAACCTTAGGATATGTTACAGCCGCAAGTTGACGCGTAATGCTGCTTAGCAATTTTGATGTTAACCTTAAAAGTTCATCCGTATCGATTATAGTTTGTTCAAAGCTTTTATTGATAATGCCTTTATCTGTTTGACTAATACTTTTAAGGTTCATTAGCGAATCAACATAAGTTCTATATCCTTTATCTGTTGGAATGCGTCCTGCTGAAGTATGTGGATGATTTATATAACCGGACTCTTCCAGATCAGACATAATATTCCTCACTGTGGCAGGCGATATGCCCAGGTCATATTTTTTTGTAATATTCCGTGATCCGACCGGGGAGGCTGTTAGAACAAATTGCTGAATAATATACCTCAGAATATTCTTTTCCCGTTCGTTAAGCTCTTCTTTAATCATAACTAAGCTATTCGATGAAATCTTTCAATATTCGTTTCAAACCAACAAATATAAGCATTTTTTGAAAATTTTTTAGATTCAGTATCAAGACTTTCAATATTGATACCGCATTTTGGCAAAATTTTGTTTAATGACTCAAGAAATGGTAATTTTACCTGATATTTATAAATATTTAACCTCAATAATTTGGGCCTTAGGTTGGATTCTACATATAAATCAGCGGGGGTCGATCTTGAAGCCGGTGATGAAACAGTAAAAAGAATAAAAGGTTACGCCAGGTCGACATTTAATAGAAATGTAATGTCGGATATTGGCCTTTTCGGTGGCTTTTTCAAACCAAATCTGAGAAGATTTAAAGATCCTGTACTTGTTTCCAGCGTTGATGGCGTGGGTACAAAGTTAAAAGTGGCATTCGGAATGAATGTGCACGATACTGTAGGGCAGGATCTTGTGAATCACTGCGTTAATGATATTGCAGTATGCGGGGCTGAGCCTCTTTATTTTCTTGATTATCTTGCATTCGGCAAATTAAAGCCCGATGTGGCTGTACAAATTATCAGGGGTTTTTCAATTGCCTGCAAAAAAAATGGCTGTGCGTTGATTGGAGGAGAAACTGCTGAAATGCCCGGTCTTTATTCTGAGAACGAATATGATATGTCCGGGACAATTGTTGGAATAGTGGAGAAAAAGGATATAATTAATGGAAAGAAAATTAAAAAGGGCGATGTATTGATTGGATTTACCTCAAATGGTCTTCATACAAATGGTTATTCACTCGCGAGAAAAGTTTTGTTGGAAAAATATTCTTTAGGTGATATTCCTGCAGGGTTTAAAAAATCAATTGGTATAGAATTGCTAAGTATCCACAAATCCTATCTGCCCCTGATAAAAAAGATAAAAAGGATAGCAATAGTAAAAGGATTAGCGCATGTAACGGGAGGAGGAATTATCGGAAATACCAAAAGAATTCTTCCCAAAGGTTTGAGATTAAATATTGACTGGAATTCATGGCAACTTCCGAAGATATTTAAGTTAATACAGGAAACCGGAAATGTTTCTGATGAAGAAATGAGGTCTGTTTTTAACCTTGGAATAGGAATGATAGCCATAGTTTCAAAAAGACAAATTGATAAAATCCTTAAAGTTTCAAATTCATTTAAAGAAAAAGCAATTGTAATAGGGGAAGTTATTTAAGGATTAATATGTTCATTGATTCACACGCACACCTTTTTCTTCCAAACTTCAAAGATGATCTTGATGAAGTTATTGCCCGTGCCAAGGATGCAGGGATTAAATACATAGTTGTTCCTGCAACCGATATCGAATCTGCGAAACAAACTCTCGAGCTTACAAAAAAATATGATTTGATCTATGGAGCGGCAGGAATTCATCCGCATGATACTAAAGAATGGAACGATACATTTGTTTCTCAGATAGAAGAGATCGCAAAAAATAAGAAGATAGTAGCAATAGGCGAAATCGGACTGGATTATTACTATGATTTCTCACCCAGAGAAAAACAAATAGAAGCATTTAAAGCTCAGATTGAGCTTGCATTAAAACTAAATTTGCCAATAATAGTTCATAACCGTGATTCAGATGAAGATATGATGACCATTATCCGTTCTTATAAAGGCAGCGGATTGAAGGGACAGTTTCATTGTTTTAACGGAAGCATTGAAGATGCAAAAGAACTGGTTAAACTGGGGCATTTTATTTCATTTACAGGCAATATTACATTTAAAAAAGCGGATACACTAAGAAGTACTTTAAAAAGCATTCCGGCCAGATATCTGTTAACAGAAACTGACTCGCCTTTTATGACACCTGTTCCACACCGTGGCAAAAGAAACGAACCCAGTTATGTAAAATTGGTTGCAGAAAAAATGTCCGAAGTACATAATATTCGCGTAGAGGATGTGAACAGGATATCTGAATATAATATGTACAGACTTTTTGGAGTGGGCAGTTACCCTAAACCCAGTTATTCCTATTTAATGCACAATTCACTTTATATTAATTTAACCAACAGGTGTAATGCCGCCTGCATTTTTTGCGACAGGGATGGGGAAGCAGTGTTAAATGGCTATAATTTGAAATTACGGAAGGGGGAAGAGCCATCAGTAGAGGATGTATTGAAGGAAATCGGAGATCCTAAAATGTATTCCGAAATAGTTTTTTGCGGTTATGGAGAGCCGACGATCCGATGGAAAGAGGTAAAAGAAATAGCAAAACGTGTTAAAGATAAGGGTGGAAGAACGAGACTGAATACAAATGGTCATGGCAACGATATAAATAAAAGAGACATCACACCAGAGATGAAAGGATTATTGGATTCGGTTTCAATCAGTTTAAATGCAACTGATGAAGATAATTATGCCAGGCTGGTCGGTGTTGACAAAAAATTGTATGGAGAAATGCTTGATTTTGCCAAGAGATCAAAGCAATATGTTCCAGAAGTAGTTTTAACGATCGTTGATGAACAAGAAATAGATGTAGAAAAGGCCAGGAAGATTGCTGAAGATGAAGTGGGCGTCAGCTTCAGAGTGCGAGAATATTTTTAATTAAAATTATAAATGAAGAATTTTTTTACATTCCTATTAATAATATTTTCTGCTGCTGTCATATTACCTCAATCTCACAGGGAAAGCAATGTTTATCTTACCTCACTCCACAAAAGAATAAATAAAATTTTATCAGATCCATTTTTCACTTCCTCTCAAATAGCTATAGATGTGATTGATCTTAAAACCAAGAGGACACTTTATCACAAAAATGAAAAGGTCCTTTTTCGTCCTGCCTCCAATCTTAAAATCCTAACTTCGGCTGCCGGGCTTCTATTTTTAGGTCCCGATTATGAATTTACCACCAAACTTTATCACACCGGACAAATAAAAAACAGTACTCTCTTTGGTGATCTCTACATTGTTGGCGGATTTGATCCGATTTTTTCTGTGGATGATCTGGATACTCTTTTAATAGGTCTGGAGCAAACAGGAATTAAGAAGATTACCGGTAATATTTATGCTGATGTTTCGGCAAAAGATTCACTTTTCTGGGGAAGCGGATGGATGTGGGACGATGATCCTTCGAGTGATGCTCCTTATCTTTCTGCATTAAACATAAACGAGAATGTTGTTAAAGTTATCTATTCGCCTACTCAGGTGGGTTTTCCCATAAAAGTAACATTGATTCCTAAAAGCAATTATTATACTTTTAATAATGATGCTGTTACTTCAATCAGTGATTCTCCAAAAGTTAAACTGGACCGCAACTGGCTAGTTAGAAAAAACAATATCACGCTTTCAGGTAATCTTAGTTATTCAGCGGAGCCAGACACAGATGAAATAAATATTTACGATCCGACTAAATATTTTCTGAATCTTTTCAAACAAAAGTTATCTGAAAACCATATTACATTTACGGGGCTTGAAGATACTTTAACTCTTCCGGCCGGTGCAAATTTAATCGGTCTGTACAAACATTCGTATGCTGATATACTAAATCCTCTTAATAAAGAGAGTGATAACCTAGATGCAGAAATGACGCTTTATGCACTTGCTGAAAAATACTATGGCAAACCGGCTACTGCAGTAAATGGAATAAAGATGATCGATAGTCTTATAACGCTGGCGGGATTTGACCCTTCGGATTACAGAATTGTTGATGGTTCCGGTGTGTCACACTATAACCTTATAAGTGCTGAGCTAATTCTTGGGGTCCTAAAATATTTATATTATGAAAAGCCGCAGTTATTTAAACTGTTTTACGATTCTCTCCCGATTGCAGGTAGTGACGGAACACTCGAAAACAGAATGACAGATACACCGGCTCAAAATAATTTGAGGGCAAAAACGGGAACTATAAGCGGTGTCAGTTGTTTATCCGGGTATATAAAAGCAAGGAACGGACAAGATATAGCTTTTTCTGTTATGGTCCAGAATTACGTTACCAAGGCAAAAGTAGCCAGAGTTTTTATTGATGAGATATGTGATTTGCTTGCACGTTATAAATAACTATTAGGAAAATTATTGGATAACTCTAAACTGTCGTATTATCCCAAGTTGGCTGGATTGAAATGACAAATTAACAATTCAAAAGTTTTTGTGGGAGTTAGACTACCAGTCAGCTATCATTTTTTGAAGTGAGAAAATGCAAAAATATAAATCTGTTTTGAAATACTTTTTAATAATTGCATTAATATTTTTAATTGTTTCCTGCGGTGAAAAGCAAAATCAATCTGTCTTAAAACCGCTGTATGAACTTACGGCAAATTCCAACATTCCAAAGTTTGATGCGGACAATGCTTACGAGCAGGTTAAAGCTCAGGTGGATTTTGGTCCACGCAATCCGGGATCAAGGGGACACGAAGAGGAACTATTATATTTGCAGAGCGAATTAAATAAATATGCCGACAAAGTTGAGGTACAGGAATTTAATTATTCCGGTTATGATAATGCTCAGCTGAAACTTTCAAATGTTATTGCAAAATACAATCCTACAGCAAAGAACAGGATTTTTTTATGTGCTCACTGGGATACCCGCCCGAGATCAGACCACGATCCTGATAAAGCTAAAAGAAATCTCCCTATTCCTGGTGCAAATGACGGTGCCAGCGGTGTTGGTATTCTGCTTGAATTAGCAAAAATTCTGAAAAACCAAAAGGTTAATTTCGGAATAGATTTAATCTTCTTTGATGGTGAAGATTATGGCAAAGAAAGTGATCTGGATAATTTCTGTCTTGGCTCAAAGTATTATGCTGCAAATTATAAAGGTCCTAATTTACCTGCGTTTGGAATTCTCCTCGATCTTGTTGGTGATAAGGAGGCAAGTTTCGCAGAAGAAGGAAATTCATTAAGATATGCCCGCGACCTTGTGAATATGGTTTGGAGTATTGCCTCCCAGATAAATGCGAATATGTTCAAGCCAACGGAGGGTGAAACAATTTATGATGACCACATTCCGCTAAACCAAGCAGGATTAAAAACTATTGATATAATCGATGCTAAACTTGTAGGGGCAAATACTCCTATAAAGCGAAGAAACTATTGGCATACTCAGGGGGATAATATGGAAAATATCGGCAAGAATGCTCTACAGCAGGTGGGTGATGTTATGACGCATTTGATTTATTCTCTAAAGTTTAATTATTAATATTAGTAGGGACGCGCCATGACGTGTTCCTACATTAAATATGAAAAAATATAAAGAGTTCACAATTACCGCTGAACCTTTCAATGCAGAAATTCTCTCAAGCATTTTGTGGGAACTGGAAATCACCGGCATTAATGAAGAAGTAAATTGTCTGAAAGTTTTTGCAGACGAAAGCACAAATCTGAATCCTGATATTATTAGTTCTTTCCTGAGAAAGCTGCAAAACGAAAAGCTGCTTTTTAATTTTACCGTTGAGGAGAAAATACTCGAAGAAAAAAACTGGAATGAAGAATGGGAGAGAAGCATAAATGTTATAGAAATCTCCGATAAAATAATTATTAAGCCAACTTTCAGAAATTATGAAGAAAAGTCAGGCCAGGTTATAATTTCTATTGATCCTAAAATGTCATTTGGTACGGGGGAGCATTCAACCACTAAATTAATGCTTCACTTTGTTGAAAAATATGTAAAGGATGGAATGAAAGTTCTCGATGTCGGTTCAGGGACCGGCATACTTGCAATTGCTTCGATCAAGCTCGGGGCTAAATCTGCAATTGCAGTTGATAACGATGAGTGGTGCCTTGGTAATGGCAAAGAGAACTGTGAACTGAACAAAGTCTCTGATAAAATTGATGTAAGGCTTGGTTTGGTCCAAGATATCCCAGATAAGGATTTTGATCTCATTCTTGCTAATATTCAGAAGAATGTATTGATTGAAATTTCCTCTGAAGTTGCAAATCATTTAGCAGAAAAGGGAAAGTTAGTATTGTCAGGCTTACTGGGATCTGATGAGAATGATATAAAAGAAGTGTATGAAAAATTTGGACTAAAGATGATTGATAGGCAGCAAATGGGCGAGTGGATTGCAGTTGTATTTGGGAAAGAAGTGACTAAAAGCTGATCAAATGCTTTTTTTTAAATGGTATCCTTAAGAAAATCGGCCGAACTTCTGACTATTTCGGCTTTTACGAAATTACCTTTTAACAATTCATCCTCGCTTAATTTTTCCAGTTTATTGAAAAAACTTATTCCTTC
>CAYPNM010000018.1:58000-59312 GCA_964412105.1 uncultured Ignavibacteriaceae bacterium
GGCTTCTCATTGGCATAATCCAATAATGATTTTATGTCATTCGCACCTAATTCATCAATCAGTTTATGATCAAGACCAACAAGTGTATTTAATGCGTTATCTATTGATTCAAGAGCAGCATTATAATTGCCGGTTCGTTTATTAAATAGAATTTTTGCAAGAACTTTTACAAGCTGCTCTATCAGGCGCATTATATAATCCTGGAATATCATATTACACTTAATTTTTAAGCGGACCTACATAAATAAGATAATCAAAAGTACAAATTAGACGGTTTTCCCAAACAGAAATTAAATGAGAATTACAGCTCGCTGGAAAGGGAAGTAATAATGGAAGAATGTAACGAGTTAAAATGATTTTAGCAATATCTTTTTATTGCAACGCCATTGGCAGTTTCTTTAGGAATAAAAAGTAATTTATCTTTTTGGCCTTTCGATACAATGCTTCATATTATCAGGGAGAGGGCCGACTCTTTCCAGGGGAGTTTTCATAGATTTTATATCATGAATCATTTTAATTGCTTTGCCATTATTATCCGTAACAAATTCCATTCGCAAATTATTGAATGAATCTGAATACGTAAAAACTTTGTCGTTTACTGATCTCATCCACCAGGGTGCAACATCTCCCCACATAGCTCCAATAACAAGATAACCGTCGCATGAAACTGCAACCCAGAACCTGCGAGTTTTGTCTTTTACTGCGGGATCTCCGTAGAGTCCTGTAAACCTTTCAAGGTCTTTGCGCGGCTCGCCTTCAAATTCAATTATTCTATTTTTCTCAGATTTCTGCCGCTCGAGTTTTTTATCCTGTCTCTCTTTTTCTTTCTGTTCCTTTTCTGTTTTCATCATTTCTTGCGTGTTTTTGCCCATATAAGAAGCCACCATATCCTGCATATAAGGGGATGCAATTTCCATCACTGCACTGGCAGCTGTATAATTCTTTGCTTGGGAATATTCCGTGGCCAATGAAGAAATACCTTTCATATCAACATTGTATCCATTTTTGTTGGATTTATATTCCTTTGCGAAATGCTTTTTTGCAGCTTCTATTCCATTTGTATTAATCGCATTTTTGATCGCCACTGATAAAAGCGGTTTTTCCTGCGCAATTAAAAATGCAGGGGCTAGCAAATAAACAAAAATTACCAGGCAGAAAATCTTTTTCATTTTTCTAATCCTTTATTAGTTAATTTTTTTGATTTTGAGAAGAGCAGGGCAGTAGTTTCCAATTTGCAAATTTTATTGTATAGATGCAATTAAACTAATAATAAATGTGTGTGTAGATTGCTCCTGTTTCAAAGAGATTAAAT
>CAYPNM010000019.1:0-12085 GCA_964412105.1 uncultured Ignavibacteriaceae bacterium
TTTCATCCCGGATTTATAAAAGGAGCACCGGTTAAATCACAGCTTAAAATTTCAATCCAATTTAGAGATAATAAAAATTGAAGTTAATCTTTATCAATCAATTCTAAACCGAAAGGCTTTGATTAACTTTTCCAGCTCGGTGTTCTGCTTGTTTAGTTTGACTCTATAATTAGGGAATTCTCTTCTTAGGGGATAATTTTTTCTTAGCAAGTCAAAATATATTTTTCTTTCCTTTGGCTCCAATCCCCTGATTTTTCGTGTAATTAAGTCGTCTTCCCTTATTTTATATACTGATGAAAATATTTCTTGAAGTGATTGCTGAACTTCTATATCAGAAATAATTATTTCCTCATTAACTGCAGTTAGTTGTGGTTTCCAGGATGATGGTTCCTTAAGAAAATCGCATAATGCTTTATATAAAATGACAGTTCCATTTACTTTCCCTTCAAGTGAGTACCCGGCTATGTGAGGAGAGGCTATTTTCACTCTATTAAGTAGCCCGGTATTAATGTTCGGCTCATTTTCCCAAACGTCAAGGATAACACGTAATTTTTTGTGAAAAATGATTTCGTTTAAGGCGGTATTATCAATTACTGAACCACGCGAAGTGTTAATTAAAATTGATCCGTCTTTTAATTTACTTAACCTTTCGTTGTCAAAAAGATGTAGAGTCTTATCAATTCCTTCTTTTATTAAAGGGACATGGAGAGTTATAATATCCGCGTCTATTAATTCGTCAAGCCCAAGATATTCTGGGGAGCCTGTTTTTCTTTTAAGGGGGGGATCATTTTTTAGCACCTTAAGTCCTATTGCATTTGCCAGTCGTGCTATTCGTCCGCCGATATTTCCAACCCCAACAATGCCTATAGTTTTATTTCTGAGATTAATATTCTCTTCTGCGGCAATTTGGAAAAGAGCAGTGAAAACATATTCTGTAACAGCATCTGAATTACATCCTGCCGCATCCGTAAAAAATATATTGTTTGAGATTAAATAATCCTTGTCAACGTGATCGTTCCCAATTGTTGCCGTTCCAACAAACTTTATTTTTGTCCCCTCCAGAAGAGCTTTATTTATTTGTGTAACGGATCGGACAAGTAGCACATCAGCATCATTTAACTCTTTATTTGAAATTTTTCTACCCGGCAGTTTTGTTAATTCACCAAGCGTTGAAAAAGCTTCTTCTAAAAACTCAATATTTTCATCAGCAATAATTTTAATCATAGCAGGCAATCCAATTATTTTGCCTAAGGGTTTATTGTTTTTTCCTGTATTAAAAACTATCTTTGTCTACCTCAGATCAGACAAATTAATATCACTATAAGATATGTAGAAACTTAATTAAATAATTCGTTCACTTAAAATTAAGGAGCCTACCAATGCTAAGCCAGCTACTTCAACCCGAGATTTTATCATTAATTGAAGAGAGAAAACTTAGCACTCTTAAAGAGATTCTAAGTGAATGGACTCCCGCCGATATTGCAGAGTTGATTTCTCAAATTAGTGACAAGGAACAGGCTATTGTATTCAGGTTGCTTCCCAATCCATTAGCCGCAGATACATTTGAATACCTTGAATTTGAACAACAACTGAATCTTCTCAAAGCAATGGGAAAAGAAGAAGTAGCAAATATTCTTAACGAAATGTCTCCGGATGACAGAACAGCACTGCTCGAGGACCTGCCAAGCTCCGCTGCTAAACAGTTAATTACATTACTTTCTTCAGAAGAGAGAAAAATTGCTCAAACACTGCTTGGTTATCCTGAGAATAGTGTTGGTCGTTTAATGACCCCCGATTATCTGGCGGTAAAACCAGAGTGGACAATAAGTGAATCATTGAACTACATAAGAGAAAATGGGAAGGACAGTGAAACTATTAACATAATATTTGTGGTTGATGATAAGGGAAAATTAATTGATGATATAAGGATAAGAGAATTTTTATTAAAACCACTAGATACTCGTGTAATTGATTTGATGGATGAAAATTTCGTTGCGCTACACGTTACGGATGATCAGGAAACGGCTGTGCAGTTATTCAAGAAATATGACAGAATTGCTCTTCCGGTAGTAGATTCCAAAGGTGTGTTACTTGGTCTCGTGACGGTCGATGACGTTCTGGATGTAGCTGAAGAAGAAGCAACGGAAGATATCCATAAAATTGGAGGTATGGAAGCGTTAGATGAATCTTATTCTACTATATCATTTAAAAATATGATAAAGAAACGTGCAGGCTGGCTTGCTTTACTTTTTATTGGTGAAATGTTCACTGCAACAGCCATGGGATTCTTTGAAGGTGAACTAAGTAAGGCAATTGTATTGGGATTATTTATTCCGCTGATAATTTCAAGTGGGGGTAATTCTGGATCACAGGCCTCGACCTTGGTAATTCGTGCTCTCTCTTTGGGTGATGTTACCTTGAAAGACTGGTTATTTGTTTTGCGCCGTGAATTTGTCTCAGGACTTGTGCTGGGCGCTATACTAGCCGTAATTGGATTTTTGAGAATTTCAGTCTGGCAAACAACTAGTGGAATGTACGGGCCTCACTGGATATTAGTTGCATTTACAGTAAGCGGCGCATTGGTGGGTGTTGTTTTATGGGGAACTCTTGCTGGTTCTATGCTACCTTTAATTTTGAAAAAATTCGGTGCTGATCCAGCAGCATCTTCCGCTCCACTAGTTGCTACTTTGGTCGATGTTACAGGTCTCGTCATTTATTTTAGTGTCGCAATATTTATTATGCACGGAGTTCTTTTGTAAGATATACTTTTTACTAAATAAAGATTCTTTCTTCGTATTATTATAATTATTTTTGAAATGAAGACACCACAAATTAAGGTAAGATAAATGAAGGGAATTGTTCTTGCAGGGGGATCTGGCACACGTCTTTATCCCATAACTAAAGTTTACAGTAAACAATTGTCGCTTATCTATGATAAACCCTTAATTTATTACCCGGTTTCTGTTCTGATGCTTGCCGGAATTAAGGAAATAATGATTATTTCTGATAAGGATACAATTCCTCTATACAAAAAATTATTTAATGATGGATCGCAACTTGGAATGAAAATTAATTATGCTGTCCAGAAAGCTCCTAATGGAATTGCAGAAGCTTTTATAATTGGCAGTAATTTTATTGGCCGTGATAGCGTTACACTTATTTTAGGTGATAATATTTTTTATGGACATCTCGATTGTATTTACAAAGGAATTAATAATAATAAAGGAGCAACAATATTCGGCTACCAGGTGCGTGATCCACAGAGATATGGAGTAATTGAATTTGATGTGAACGGGAAAGCAATTTCCATTGAAGAAAAACCAAAGGTTCCTAAATCAAACTATGCGGTTCCCGGAATTTATATATATAACAACAGTGTAATAAGAATTGCAAAGAGTCTTACGCCATCTGCACGAGGAGAACTTGAAATAACTGATGTAAATAAAGCTTATTTGCAAAGTGGTGAACTCCAGGTTGAAAAAATAAGTCGGGGAATTGCTTGGCTTGATACGGGAACACCGGATGCTTTATTAAAAGCATCCAATTTTTTTGGTTTAATTGAAGAGAGACAGGGTTTGAAAGTTGGATGTCTTGAAGAAATAGCGTACAATAAAAAATTTATTAATCGCAAAAATCTGGAAAAGCTAATTACACAAATGCCAAATTCAACCTACCGGGATTATCTTCAGAGTTTCCTGAAAACAGAGAGCTAATGAAAGTAGAAACAACAGAAATTAAAGATTTAATGATTTTAAGACCGGATGTTTTTGAAGATAACCGTGGATATTTTTTCGAATCTTTTAGCTGTATAAAATATGAGGAAATTGGCATACAGGAAAAATTTGTTCAGGATAATATTTCTAAATCTACCCAAAACACTGTACGAGGGTTACATTTACAGATTGGTGCTAAAGCTCAGGGAAAACTTTGCCAGGCACTATATGGTAAAGTTCTTGATGTTGCAGTTGATGTTCGTTTAGGCTCAGCAACTTTTGGCAAATATTTTTCGATAGAACTTTCTGAAGGGAACCATTTACAGTTGTGGATTCCAAAAGGTTTTGCACATGGTTTTTCAGTTCTATCTGATGAAGCAATATTTTCCTATAAATGCACTGAATATTATGATAAAGCTAGTGAATGTTCAATAATGTATAATGATCCTAAGTTGGCAATAGATTGGAAGGTTGACAAACCCATAGTTTCGGAAAAAGACCTCAAAGCATTGACTTTTTCGCAATTCGTATCTCAAAATTTATAAAATCCTTTCTGAGCTGGTTTATCTTTTCCATTTTGAACGTTTTATAACTAATTTTGTGTTAGAAGTTAATAAAAAAGAGAAATATATAAATGAAAGTACCTCTATTAGACTTAAAGCCTCAATATTTATCATTAAAGAAAGAGTTGGATGAAGCTATCTTAAAAGTTGCTGAATCACAGCATTTTATTCTTGGTCCCGAAGTTGAAAGGATGGAAAAATCTTTTTGTAATTATCTTGATTGTAAACAAGCACTAGGCGTTTCTTCTGGCACAGATGCCTTGCTTCTTGCCTTAATGGGAATCGGTATAGGTGTTGGCGATGAGGTTATAGTTCCGACTTATTCATTCTTTGCTACTGCTGGTGTTGTTTCGAGATTAAATGCTACTCCTGTTTTTGTTGATAGTGATCCCGTTACTTTTAATATTGATCCTTTGCAGGTTGAAAAGAAGATTACGAAAAATACTAAAGCTATTATTCCAGTTCATCTTTATGGACAAAGCTGCGACATGGATAGAATTATGGAAATAGCCAGATCTCGGAACTTGAAAATAATCGAAGATGCTGCGCAGGCAATTGGAGTGCAATATAAAGATGGACGTTTTGTCGGTACCTTTGGAGATATTGGATGCTATTCATTTTTCCCGAGCAAAAATCTTGGTTGTTTTGGTGATGGAGGCCTAAATGTTACAAATGATGAAAAATTAGGAAAACACTTGCATATCTTGAGAGTACATGGTGGCTATCCCAAATATTATCATAAATTTATTGGTGGAAATTTTAGAATAGACGCTATTCAATCTGCGGTAATAAATGTTAAATTGCCGCATCTTGATGGATGGTCGGAGCAGAGAAGAAAAAATGCGGAGGCGTATAATAAATTATTTATTGAAGCAGGATTAGCTGAAGTAACCGGAAAAACAAAATTTGATGAAAAAAATAAGGTTCTTCTTCCAAAAGCAATTTACAAGGATTCAGGTGTTAAAAATTATCATATTTTTAATCAGTACATTATTCGCGTTGAAAAGCGTGACGAATTAAGGAAATTTTTAAGTGAAAATGAAATTGGAAATGAAATATATTATCCTGTACCGTTTCATTTGCAGGAATGTTTTGCAGACTTGGGATACAGCAAGGGCGATTTCCCGGCCGCTGAGTTTGCTGCTGATACATCTATTGCATTGCCAATATATCCGGAGCTAGGCAAAGATCAGATTTCATTCGTTGTGAGTAAGATTAAGGAGTTTATTAAAAAATAATTCTAATTCAATGGCTGATTATAAGAACCATAAGATTTATATCGCTGGCCATAAGGGAATGGTAGGATCAGCTATTAAAAGAGAGCTTGAATCGGCTGGATATAAAAATTTAGTATACAAAGATTTTTCAGAATTAGACCTTACCCGTCAATATGAAGTGGAAAAATTCTTTGATAAAGAGAAACCTCTTGTAGTATTTATTGCAGCTGCTAAAGTCGGCGGTATTCTTGCAAACAATACTTACCGGGCCGAGTTCATTTATGACAATTTGATGATCGAATCAAATTTAATTAACGCTTCGTATAAATCAGGTGTTCAAAAATTAATATTTTTGGGCAGTTCCTGTATTTATCCCAAATTGGCACCACAACCATTGAAAGAGGAATACCTGTTATCGGATTATCTGGAATTCACTAATGAACCTTATGCAGTCGCAAAAATTGCAGGTATTAAATTATGTGAAAATTATTATAGACAGTTTGGCTGCAATTTTTATTCGGCGATGCCTACAAATCTTTACGGTCCAAATGATAATTACAATCTTGAAACATCCCACGTTCTTCCTGCTTTAATTAGAAAATTTCACGAAGCAAAAAAATCTGATAAGCCTGAAGTAATTCTTTGGGGAACTGGAAAACCTAAACGGGAGTTTTTATATGTAGAGGACCTTGCTGGGGCAATGAGATTTTTACTGGAAAATATTGAAGCAAAAGATATTTACGAAAATGGTATTTCTCATATAAATATTGGAACAGGTGAAGATCTAACAATAACCGAATTAGCTGATTTGATCGCAGGCATAACTGGTTTTAAGGGAAAAATCATATATGACAATTCCAGGCCAGATGGAACACCAAGAAAATTAATGGATGTATCTAGAATTAATAAGCTTGGATGGAATTATAAAACTTCTTTAAAGGATGGAATAAAAAAAGCATATAATTGGTACCTGCAAAATTATAGTAACTAAAACTTAAGGGAGAAAATGAAAAAGGCTCTAATTACAGGAATTACAGGTCAAGATGGAAGTTATCTAACAGAAATTTTGCTTGAGAAAGGATATGAGGTTCATGGGATAATCAGAAGAAGCAGTTCATTCAATACAGGCAGGATAGACCATCTTTATGGCAACAGAGAAATACTAAATGCTAAAATGTTTCTTCATTATGGTGACCTTGTTGATACTAGCAATTTAAATCGGCTTCTTGAAAAAATTGAGCCGGATGAAATTTACAATCTTGCTGCTCAAAGTCACGTAAAAGTTTCCTTTGAGTTGCCTGATTATACGGGGCAGGTTGATGCGCTTGGTACGCTTAGATTTCTTGATGCTATTCGCGAAGTTGGATTGAGAAAAGTCAAGTTTTACCAGGCATCAACAAGCGAGCTTTACGGAAAAGTTCAGGAAGTTCCGCAAACAGAAAAAACACCATTCTATCCGCGATCTCCTTATGGAGTAGCAAAACTATATGGCTTCTGGATAATCGTTAATTATCGTGAAGCTTATGATTTATTTGCGTGCAACGGAATACTTTTTAATCATGAATCTCCGCGTAGAGGCGAGACTTTTGTCACAAGGAAAATAACTCGGGCAGCTTCGAGAATTGCTGCAGGAATTCAGACCACTTTGGCTCTTGGAAATCTTGATGCGAAAAGGGACTGGGGCTTTGCGCCGGAATATTGTGAAGGAATGTGGAGAATTCTTCAGTACGAAAGTGCCGAAGACTTTGTACTTGCTACAGGTGAAACACATACAATCAGAGAGTTTGCCGAGCTTACTTTTAAAGAGATTGGTATCGAACTGGAGTGGGCTGGCAAACATGAAAAGGAAAAAGGAATAATAAAAAGCATTGATTTTGAAGTGGCTAAAAGGCTAATCAATTATGATACTTCATTTGGTTATCGATTAAACTTTTCAAGTGCATTAAAAAAAGGTGATACTGTTATTGTCATAGACCCAAATTATTATCGTCCAACTGAAGTTGACTTGCTAATCGGAAATCCCGTAAAAGCGGAAAAATTATTAAACTGGAAAGCCGAAACAAAATTTAATGACTTGATTAAATTAATGATTAAGGCTGATCTCGAAAAAGTTTTAACGCGCGGATATTAGAAAGAAACCGCCAAGTTTACTACTGGCTGACCAAGCTATAAAATACTACAAAAAACTTTTATAGTATTTTTGACTACTTAGGAGATCTTAGGTTCACTAATCCCAATCTAGCCCCAAAACACATTACAATTAAATTTCTTTTATTGGCATTATAGTTGCACCTTTTTAAGTGACAACAATTTAACGTTTAATAGAAGCTATTATTAATAAATAATCTTCAAAAATATTTGTCGAATGAAATAAGGGTTTGGGCGATGAAAAAATTGATAATAGGTTTAATATTAATTTTTATATCTCCATTTATTTTATCTCAAACGGAAAAGGTCAGAGCTAATTATTCCAATTCTCTTTCAGGAGCTGTTGGATTGACAGCTGAAGGAGGTATTACTCTTGGATTTACAGATTATGCAAATTCTAAAATTGATTATTTGGGGAATGTTTCCTTCGATTATTTTTTCCCTTCCTCTTCAAAAGGAATATTCGGCTTTAGAATAATCGGGAAGAAAGGTATAGTAGCTGGCAAAGACTCAAGAAGAAGTCCAAATGAATTTTCCACAAAAATCGATTACCTTGGCGGCAGTTTTGTTTATGCTTTATCCTTTAACGAAAAAGTTTATCCGTTCTTAAGCATTGGTGTGGCAAATCTTTGGTTCTATCCAAGAGATAATAATGGGAATAAATTGCCTGGATATGCAGCTGGAGCGTATAAAACCAATATGCTCGTTTATAATGGGGAACTTGGCCTGAGAGTTATGCTCTCTGATAATATGAGTTGGAATATAAATGGTGGAGTTGTTGTTAGTGATGGTGACAATCTGGATGATATTAAACAGGGGCCAAATAATGATCTATTCTATACTGCAACAACCGGTTTAACTTTTTATATAGGAAGAAGCGAAGATACAGACGAAGATGGAGTTGATGATTCAAAAGATATGTGTCCGGAAACACCGCCTGGTGTTAAGGTTGATGAATTTGGATGCCCAATAGATAGTGATAATGACAGTGTTCCGGATTATATTGATAAATGTGCAAACACGCCGGTAGGAGTAAAAGTTGATAAAGAAGGCTGTCCACTTGATGCAGATGACGACGGTATTCCTGATTATCTTGATAAATGTTCAAATACTCCGGCAGGAGTTTCAGTTGATGCGAACGGTTGCCCGTTAGATAAAGATGAAGATGGTATCCCCGATTATCTTGATAAATGTCCTAAAACACCTAAGGGAACGGAAGTCGATTCAATTGGTTGCCCAGTAAAAATAGAAGTTGTCAAAACTAAGATTAAGAAAGTTGTGCTAAGCGGCGATGCAAACTTTGAGTTTGATAAAGCAACACTTTTGCCCAATGCTTATCCCGTGCTTGATAGCTTGGCAGTAACAATGAAAGAAAACCCTGATTTTAAATGGGCTGTGGAAGGATATACTGATGCGATAGGTTCAGCAAGCTATAACATGGATTTATCAAGAAGAAGAGCTCAAGCTGTAGTAGATTATCTGGTAAGCAAAGGTGTTGATAAAAATAATCTGGATGTTATTCCATATGGTGAGTCTAAACCTATTGCAACTAATAGAACTTCCGAAGGAAGAGCAATGAACAGGAGAGTCGAAATTAAAATAAAAGAGGAAAACAAGTGATCAGATCGCCATTTTAATTAATATTGCTATTGCGTATAGGAAATTGCAGGAATAATCAAATTCTACGTTATGCTTAAGTAAGGGATGTAATCGGACATCCCTTTTTTATTTTAAGATATCTCGTCTTTTTTTGAGAATGGGATTAAATTAGGTTAAATTTGGATAGTTGTTAATCATTTGTATTAATGAAAATTGTAAATTTTTAATTATATGTTATAATTATTGAAATTAAAGAGGGAGTAAAGTCATGTTTGATGAAAAATATCAATATACCTGTGTTGACAAGTTTTTAAAATATGTAAAGGTTGATACACAGTCTGATGAGGAATCCACTTCATTTCCTAGCACGGAGAAGCAAAAGAATCTTTCCAAAGCACTTGCGGAGGAGTTAAAGCAAATGGGACTTAATGATGCTCATATGGATGAATGGGGATACGTGATGGCTACTCTTCCATCTAACACAAACAAGAATGTTGATACGATCGCTTTTATTGCGCATGTAGATACTTCTCCCGCAGTTACAGGTAAAGATGTAAATCCTGTAATTAATAAAAATTATCAGGGTGGCGATATCAAATTAAAAAATGGTGGATGGATAATTAAAGTAAGCGATAACCCCGAGCTTAAAGATATGATTGGTTATGATATTATAACGACTGATGGTACAACCTTGTTGGGGGCTGATAATAAAGCTGGGGTTGCAGAAATTATGGATGCAGTAAATTACTGGCTTAAACATCCGGAAGTAAAGCATGGAACAATTAAAATTTGTTTTACACCGGATGAAGAGGTAGGACGAGGGACGGAAAAAATCGATCTGAAAAAATTAAGTGCAAAATATGCCTATACTGTTGACGGTTCTGCTAAAGGCGAAATTGAAACAGAAACATTCAGCGCTGATATGATGGTTATTAAATTTATTGGAAAAAATATTCATCCTGGTTATGCAAAGGGACAGATGATAAATTCAATCAAAATAGCCAGCTCATTTATTGATAGCTTGCCAAAAGATAAACTATCTCCTGAAACAACTGAAAAACGGGAAGGATATGTTCATTGCACTTCAATAAATGGAAACGAAGAACTATCAACGCTAAAGTTTATAATTAGAAGCTTTGAAACAGCAGATTTAAAAAAATTTGAAGACATTTTGAAAGATCTTGCCAATAAAGCTGTTGCAAAATTTCCCGGTTCAAAAGTTGAAGTTGAGGTAATTGAACAATACCGCAATATGAAAGAGGTCCTTGATAGGCATCCACAGGTTGAAGCTAATGCAATCGAAGCTTTAAAGAGATTGAATATTAAGCCTATAATGCATCCTATTCGTGGTGGGACGGATGGTTCTCGACTTTCATTTATGGGATTGCCAACTCCAAATATTTTTGCTGGAGAACATAGTTTCCATTCTCAACTTGAGTGGGTTGCTGTTCAGGATATGCACGATGCAGTAAAGTTTATAATTGAAATTGCAAAAGTGTGGGAAGAACTAGCCTAAAATGTTTCAGACCTTCAGGGTTCCCTAAATGCCCTGAAGGTTAACTATTCAAATACTTCTTCTCGGTTTAACTCTTTTTATAATTATTAAGACCGTAATAACAACGACTAGCGCCATAAAAAGTATAAGACCGAATACCAATACATCTTTTCCCTTTGGAATAAAAGTGTAGCAGGTTTTTAAAACACTTTCTATTGTTGATGATATTTCTCCTGTTTGTGCACCTTCTATTGCTACCTCAAAGCGCGATGGCAAAATCTGAAAGTCGCCTTTTTGTGTATAACCCGGACTTAAATACTGAACAATCTCTCCGGTTTTATCCACGAAAATCAGTACGCCTTTGTGAAGAAACCCGCCATATGTCCTTTTAAAATGGAATCCTGCTGCATCTGTTAATTGATAAATACTTGTGCTATCACCCGTCAAAAACAGCCATCCGGATTCAGGAATTTTTTTGCTGATTAATCCAAGCATTGCCCGCTTTTTCTGGGCAGCCATTTCAGGGGTTTCATTTTGATCAATGCTGATGCTGATGATATTATAATCCTTTCCTGGCTCATATTTTACTTTACCAATTACATCGGCTATTTCGGTCATAAGAGGAGTACAAATACCAGAGCAACGATAATAACAGAAATCTATTATGGTTGGTTTGTTGATTAAGTCGCTTAGTTTTACTTTCTCTCCCTTTGAATTTAAAAATACCAGGTTTAATGGTAATTTATTTCCCAAGTGTTTAACGACTTTAGCTTCTTTATAATCTGGGTAAGTTATTGAGTTTACAGAAAATAGAAGGATAAAAACTATTATAAAAAATATGGGCTCAGCAATTCTTAAAACATACTTCATGAAAACTAATTTGAAATTTTAGGAATTTATAATATAACGAAAGACTGGAAATTAATAAATGAACTAAATTTGGTATGAAACTAATTTTAGGAATATTTCCTTATCCGGTTTCTGAATTTATGTAATTCCTAAATCTCAATAGATAATGGAGTAAAATTTGTATCTTTTTGTAATACTCATTGTGCTTCTTTTAAGAAGGCCTGCAATTTTATAAGTCTGGAGTTGCAATTACCTCCTCTGTAACTTTAATAAATGGTTTGTCAGCATTACCGTAATTAGCAAATTATTTGGCCAAAACCGTAAAATTCAATAGGATAAAATATTACTGAATCTGATTCTTTGTGTGCTGCTATATAGTCAATTGTTCTCATCCATAAAAATTCCAAGAAACTCTTCATAAATATTTTTAGCATAGTTTGTTACCTTGTCTCATATTTTTGCGGGTTTCTACCTTGCTAATAAATAGGGTATAAACAGCCT
>CAYPNM010000019.1:12185-57227 GCA_964412105.1 uncultured Ignavibacteriaceae bacterium
TAAACAGCCTATAAGTGGCCCGCACTTTGCCTTTAATGAATTCTTTCTCAATTTAATATTATATAACAAAATGGCAGCACTTTTATTTAAATTTGTAAATAAACTAAGGGAAATTGTTTATGAAGAGGCCCGAAATTATGGCTCCGGCTGGCGATTGGACGATGCTTCGATCGGTCGTAAATGCAGGGGCTAATGCCATTTACTTTGGTACTGATCAACTTAATATGCGGGCCAAGGCAAAAAATTTTCAAATTGAAAACCTGCCGGAAATTGTAACTTTTTGCAAATCCAAAAATGTAAAGACTTACCTTACTATTAATACGATTATTTATGAAAATGAAATAGATCAGGCATATGAGCTGATAGCTAAGGCTAAATCAGCGGGAATTGATATGATCATTTGTTGGGATCTTTCTATAATTGAATTATGCAACAAATTAAATATACCATTTGCAGTTTCCACTCAGGCTTCGATCTCTAATTCTACATCTGCGGCAATGTACAAGAGACTTGGTGCAAAAAGAATAGTGCTTGCACGTGAGTGTTTTCTTGATGATGTAATAAAAATTAAATCAAAAGTAAATATTGAAGTTGAAGCGTTTATTCACGGAGCAATGTGCATTGCTGTTAGTGGAAGATGTTTTATGAGTCATTATTTGTTTGACAAGAGTGCAAATCGCGGAGAGTGCATCCAGCCTTGCAGAAGAGAATATGAAATTATTGATAAAAGTACTGATAAATCAATGGTACTTGGTGAAGATTATGTCTTATCTCCGGAGGATCTTTGTTCGATTGAATTTATAGATCAACTTATAGAAGCAGGAATTGATTCATTTAAAATAGAAGGAAGAAAGAGAAGTCCGGAATATGCATCGAAGGTTGTCTCAATTTATAGAAAAGCGATTGATCTTTATTTTGAAAAAAGATTAACTTCTGAAATAAAAAAAGAATTACTTGATGAACTCGGAGATGTTTATAACCGTGGTTTTTCAACCGGATTTTATTTCGGTTCACCCGGAAAGGATGATTACGCAGGAATTTATGGAAGTAAAGCCACTACTAGAAAGGAATTTGTGGGCAGGATTACTAATTACTTTAAAAAAGCAAAAATTGCCGAAATTAGAATGGAAACAGGTACACTCATTCTTGGAGATAAAATATATATAATCGGAGAAACGACAGGTGTTTTGGAATTGCAAATAAGGAGTATATTTTTTGAAGATAAACCAGTAGAGCTGGTTGAGAAAGGATCTGTTTTTACTATTCCCTGTGAAGAGTTAGTGCGTCCGCGTGATTCGGTTTATGTTGTGAAAAATTTAAAGGATGCTATTATTTAAACTTCTCGGTCATAAATCCAGCTGAATTTTTCGGCACTTCCTGCAAAAGATAATCTATTAGCAACCGCTAAATACCTTTCGGAAAGATTGCATAAATAATCCTGTGCTTTTGCAGCAATATCAGAGAGACCTTTTATGTTTGCGATGTTCCATCCTTTTACAAGGTTTGAAATTATATCGGCATAATCATTTGCAGTATAAACACCTAACTTTTGAGCGACGTTTGAAAACTTTACATAAAGATTATTATCTTTTTCATCATGCATTAGAATGGCGGGCATCGTAATTTTTATTTTCATCATCTTTGCAAAAGATAATATTGCCTGGACCGGATCGAGTTCAAATATTTTTTGCATAAAAAGCCTGTAGGCTTTCTCGTGCCTGGCTTCATCGCCTGCAATCAAACCGCAAATCTTTTGCAATCTTTCTTCTCCGGCTTTAAGAGCGAGTCTTCCTACATTTGAATGAGATATTTTTGTTGCTCTTTCCTGGAATGAAGTATAAATAAAACCAAGGTAAGGATCATTTTCAGTTTTTGGATCAAAACCGTTCTTGATTAAATTGTGAATTGTTACTTCAATAGCCCGCATATCGACTCTTCCAGTCAGATAGAGATACTTGTTCAGTAAATCACCATGTCTGTTCTCTTCCGCAGTCCATCCACGGCTCCATTGTGCCCAGGGCGAATCGCTTGCTCCGGTCGTGTCTGTAATACCATCTAGTCTATTTAGCCAGGTTTGATATGTCGGCAGAGCTTCTTCTGTGATCATATCTCCAACTAATACAACAAGTAATTCGTCGGATAGATTAATGGACCTTTCTCTAAAATCGTTTAATAAATCCTTCCAGTTATCAGCAGTCATATCTGGCAAGAAATCATTTGGTTGCCAGCTTTCGTTTACTGGTTTTAAAAGTGAATCAATATTTTTCCCGACAAATTTTTCCATCCCTTTTATTACTTCAAACTTGGAATGGATAGACCTTTCCTTATTAGTCATTTACTTTCCAATATGCATGAATGATAGGTTAACTTAGTAAACCAAGATAACTCCGAAAAAAACAAATAACAATTATTAAACGAATAAAGTACGAAACTTATCGAAAGATTTTTGTTTTTTATAACATTAAAACTGTTTTGAGTTAGTCTCTTAATTTTGATAAACCTACCCATTTCTGTATTTTTAGAAATTATTTAATGAGATACTTTATATGAGATTAAGCAAATCATTTGTACCGACATTAAAAGAAGTACCTAATGACGCTGTGGTAACCAGCCATATTCTTATGCTTAGGGCAGGTATGATCCGGATGGTTGGGGCAGGCATATATGCCTTTTTGCCACTTGGTTACAGGGTAATAAGAAAAATCTCGGAAATAATCCGTGAAGAGATGAATGCTATTGGGGGGCAGGAATTCCATTTACCCGGATTAAATCCACGCGAGATATGGGAAGAAACCAATCGTGTGGAAGCGTTTGGTGATATATTATTTCACGTAAAAAACCGCGACTATGTACTGGCCCCTACACACGAGGAGATTATAACTTATTTGGCTAGGAATGTTGTAAAGTCGTATAAAGATTTGCCACAGATATGGTACCAGATTCAAACTAAATTCAGAAATGAAGCTAGACCCAGAAGTGGCGTGATTCGTGGAAGGCAGTTTCTTATGAAGGATGCATACACACTGGATTCATCATGGGAAGGATTAGATGTTGGATACGGATTACATGATAAGGCCTATAGGGCGATATTTGACAGATGCAACCTCGATTATTTTGTTGTAGGTGCATCAAGCGGTGCCATGGGAGGAACAGGCTCAGAGGAATTCATGGTTAAATCAGACGCCGGAGAAGACACTGTAGCGCATTGTAGAAATTGTGGTTACGCAGGCAACCTGGAGGTGGCAGAATCCAGGGTTCCGGAAAGAGGAAGAGAAAAGGAAAGTGAAGAAGTAAAAGAGATTGCGACTCCTGACGTTCACTCTATCGATGAACTATGTGAATTTTTAAAGATAAAAGAAATACAATGCGCGAAATCTAGAGTTTATATAAATGATGGGAAACCGGTTCTAGTTTTGATGCTCGGTAATGAAGAAGTTAATGAAACAAAACTGGCAAAAGCTCTTGGCGGAAATATTCGTCCGGCTCATGCTGAGGAGTTGAAGGATATATCGGGAGCGGATGCAGGTTCAATTGGGCCAATAGGTTTTAACGGTAAAATAATAGCGGATAACCGATTGAGAGATGCTAATAATCTTTACAGCGGAGCTAATAAAAATGACTATCACTTTAGTGGAATTGATCTGAAGCGTGATGTAAAAACTATTGAGTACTTTGACTTGCGAAGCGTTCAGTCTGGTGAAGAGTGTATTAAGTGCGGGAATAAGCTCGATGTATTCAGTGCAATTGAACTTGGCCACATATTTAAATTAGGCACAAAATATTCTAATTCAATGGGTGCAAAATTCCTCGACGAGAATGGCGAAGAAAAACCAATAATTATGGGAAGTTACGGAATCGGAGTGGAAAGAGTAATGGCATGTTATATTGAACAGCACAATGATGAGAATGGTTTGGTTTGGGATAAAACCCTTACCCCTTTCCACGTTCATCTTATGGGATTGAATATGAAAAAAAATGAAATTGTTCAGATATGTGATAGTGTGTATAATGAGTTGAACGAAAAAGGAATAGAAGTTTTATATGATGATCGTGTTGATGCGCAGGCCGGATTCAAATTTAAGGATGCTGATCTTCTTGGAATGCCGCTTCAGATAATAGTTGGAGACAAAAAGCTGAAAGAAAACAAGGTTGAAGTTAAGATCAGGAAATCGGGTGAGAGATTTGATGTTAAAGTAGATGAATTAATTGGTAAGGTCCAGAATTTGCTTAAATAAAAGTTAAATTAACAAATCAGATTTCTTCATTTGTAGGACAGGATATTATTCTGTCCTATAATAGTTTTAAAATGATTACAACAATTATATTTGATTTATCAGAAGTGTTAATATCCGGACTGATCGGAGTTGAAAAAGAACTTGCTCCTCTGGTTAATTTGTCTGATGATAAATTACTAAAAGGATTATGGACAGATTCTTTCAAGGAATTAATGAAAGGAAAGATATCAGAGGATGAATATCTGGACGATATATTCGAAAGAAATAACTGGGAAGCAGATAAGGAATTATTTAAGGAGATAATAAGAAAAAATTTCCATAATGAAGTTGAAGGGATGATTGGTTTGATAGCAAAGCTAAATAAAAATTATAAGCTTATACTGCTTTCAGATCATGCTAAAGAATGGATAGAATATATAGACAAAATTCATCCCTTTTTAAGCTTATTTGATAAAAAATACTTTTCTTTTCAAACCGGCGAAATAAAAAGAGAAAAACGAGTATTCGACTTGCTACTATCTGAGAACAATCTTTCGGCTTCAGATTGTCTTTTTATAGATGATAGTTTAACGAACATTCATGTGGCTGAAAAGATAGGATTAAATGTTATTCGATTTGAAAGTGTTCAACAATTAAAAAAATCTATTATCGGATTTTTATATGTTTCTAATTAAACCAAGTGTCCCCGGTATAGAAAATACTACCGGGGAGCTCAACTTGGTTTGAATTATTTATTCTTCTACTTTTGCTCTCATTGCGTCCTTATACATATAAACGCAAATTCCAATAAACATTACAAGCGAGAGTAATTCAGCAGAATGAGATTCCGCCCATACAGCGTTGTACCAGTTTATTCCGGAATATCTAAGGAATGCGCTTACCACACCCATTAAGGCACCACCGGCAATAAAGCCGGAAGCAATCAGTGTGCCGCGTTCTTTTCTGGCAGTATTAACCTTTTCATTTTTGCTTCTCGTAGAAACAAAGTGAGCGATTAATCCACCTACGAGCAGAGGGGTATTCAGTTCAAGTGGGATGTACATCCCAAGTGCAAAAGCCAATGCAGGAACTTTTAACATAGTTAAAACAAGAGCCATTAGTGCACCTGCAAGATAAAGCATCCACGGAGTAGGTTGGCTTGCCATCAAAGGTTGAATTATTGCAGCCATTGCATTTGCCTGAGGTGCTACTAGAGAACCTTCTCCTTTGAAGCCATATGTTTGATTTAAGATCAATATCACATAACCAACAGTAGCAGCAGAAACAAGAGTACCTAAAAATTTCCATCTTTCCTGTTTGTAAGGTGAAGAACCAAGCCAGTAACCGATTTTCAAATCTGTAATAAATGAACCTGACATTGAAAGTGCTGTGCAGACAACACCGCCGATCAGCAATGCTGCAATCATTCCAGATGTGCCTGAAAGTCCGATTGAAACTAGAATAACAGATGTAACTATTAATGTCATAAGCGTCATACCTGAAACCGGATTAACACCAACGATAGCAATTGCCGTCGCCGCTACGGTAGTGAACAGGAAAGATATGATCAATACAATTAACAGACCAACCAAGGCATAAAAGAAAGTATTAACTACTCCTATATAAAAGAAAACCAGTATCGCAATGCTAACTGCAATAATAGAAAGTGCGATTACTTTCATAGTGATATCTCGATGCCATCTGAGTTTATCTTCAATAGTATTTTTGATACCAGCAATTTCTTTTACTGCAAGAGAAAATGCGGTCCCTATTAGTTTTGAAGAACGGATAATTCCTATAATACCTGCCATTGCAATTCCGCCGATACCGATGTGACGAACATAGTTACTGAAGATTTCTTCAGCTGACATGTCATGAATGACCTTCGTAACATTTGTGCCAATGGGGGCTCCCAGACTATCACCTATATATGCAACAACCGGAATTAAAACGTACCAGGATACAAAGGAACCTGCACAAATAATGGCGGAGTATCTTAATCCAATTATATAGCCGAGTCCTGTTACAGCGGCACCAATATTGATCTTAAATACCAGCTTTGTTTTATCAGCAAGTGTTTGTCCGAAAGGTAATACTCTTGTAGAAAAGACCTCGCTCCACCAGCCGAAAGTAGCAACGATAAAATCATAAAATCCACCAATAATTCCGCTTACTACTAACACCATTGCTTGTTTTCCGCCTTTTTCTCCTGCTACAAGAACCTCAGTAGTAGCAGTACCTTCAGGAAAAGGATATTTGCCATGTTGTTCCGAAACAAAGTATTTTCTGAATGGAATTAGAAAAAGAATCCCAAGAATTCCACCGAAAAGCGAAACAAGAAATATTTTGTAAAACTCTGCGTTGAGGTTTAAAATGTATAGTGCCGGTAGTGTAAATATTGCACCGGCCACTATTGAACCCGAAGTAGAACCGATTGATTGTATAATCACATTTTCACCAAGAGCACCTTTTCTTTTTGTAGCAGCGGATAATCCGACCGCAATTATTGCTATTGGTATTGCGGCTTCAAATACCTGTCCGATTTTTAATCCAAGGTAGGCTGCAGCTGCTGAAAAAAGAATTGCCATTAAAATTCCCCAGAGTACCGAATAATAACTAACCTCCGGAACAATTTTATCTGGAGGCATAACCGGTTTATACTCTTCACCTGGTTTTAATTCAGTATATGCGTTTGAGGGAAGTCCTTTTACCTGAATTTGTCCCTGATCTTCACTCATAAATTTTCCCTTTATTTAATGGTTAATTTTGATTTATCATTTTTGTTATGGGTTTGTTCTGATCAATTTTGTTGTAATCAAGTTCTGAACCGAGTACACTGTGAGGAATAAGGAAGACTATTAATACCAGCACTGATGCACTAACAATCCACCATTTTGGCTTTGAAAATTTCTTTAATGCGAATGCTGCTATGAGCCATCCAATCAATGCAATTAGAGTTTTATTGTCAGTCAAATCTATTCCAAAGGGAATTCCTGTCCAGAATTCACCAAAGGCATAATATTGAGTGATTGGACCAAGTATCATTCCGCCAATAATCAGAAAAGCAATTGTCCACATAGTAAAAATTTTCAATCTGGGTTCTCTGTTGAATACTTCCAGTCCGGTTCTTGTTGAAAGAAGCATCGCCCCAAACATTAAAATGATGTGAGGAATAAGAATGTAAAGAGGAACTTCACCTTTAAACCTTATAACAACAAATTTTTGCTCGGTTGGAATTTCAAAACTTTTATTATCCTTTTGTAATATTATTCTATACTGGAGCTTACCTGCTGGCGGCTGTTTGGGAAGAGAAGCGTAGAGGATGCCATCATTATTGGTCATCGCAACCTTAGTAAACTCGTCATTGGTTTTGAATCTTTTCCATTCAAGTGATCCTGAAAAAGAAGCATCTTTTACATCAATTTTAATGATACAATCATCTGTGCTGTTATGACTGGTAAGAAGATGGTAATCAATTTGCTCGTTATCAATTAATATTTTTCCGGACAGCGGATATGTAGGCCCGGTGACTCTTTGATAGTAAGCGGAAAGCACTGTGATTACTATTGCGATAACCCAGAATAGTACAGATCGGCTCATTGAATCCCCGTAATCTTGATTTTGTAATATCCAAAATTAAGAAGATTAGCTCAAACCACCCAATTAAATGTTAAAAGTTGACTAAGAAATTTCGAAATCTTTTAATTAAGTTGTTAATATGAAAGGGAAGCTTTTCCTGGTTTCAACACCAATAGGCAATTATGAGGATATTACAATCCGCGCATTGAATATTTTAAAATCTGTGGATTTTATAATTTGTGAAGAGTTTAAAGAAGCTAGGCGGATGTTATCCTTTTACCAGATTGAAAAAGAATTATTTTCTCTGAATGAACACAATGAAAGGGAAGTAGTAAACGATATTTTATTAAAAATAGTAGATGGAAAAACAGCAGCCATTATTTCTGATTGTGGAACGCCACTATTTTCCGATCCCGGTCATTTGCTGGTTGATGTCTTAATCTCACAAAAAATTCAGATTGTCCCTGTTCCAGGAGCAAATTCTTTATTGCCTGCATTAACAGGATCAGGTTTGAATATTGAAAAATTCTATTATTATGGATGGCTATCTGCAAATAAAGATAAAAGAAGACAGCAGCTTTTAAAAATTAAAAGAATTAAAGAGGTAATTGTAATTTTGGATACCCCCTATCGGTTGCGACAATTGCTGACAGATGTAGTAAAAATATTGGGGAAAAACCTACATGCTGTGATTGCTTTCCAACTAACAATGGAAGGGGAAAGATTTTATCGAGGAACCACTGCCGATTTATTGCAAATTGCTCACACCCAAAAGCTTAGAGGGGAATTTGTGTTAATAATAGAAAATAGATAATTACTCTCTAATCAATAAGGCAACGTTCTCAATATGATATGTATGCGGAAACATATCAACTGGTTTTATCTTAATTAACTTATAACCGGCCTCTGTAAATAATTTTATATCTCTTACTTGCGTAGTAGGTTTGCAGCTTATATATACAATTTTTTTCGGTTTCAGATTTATAACATCATTAACGGCATTTTTGTGCATACCGTTGCGTGGAGGATCAAGAATTATTAAATGGGGTTTAGAAAGTTTTTTTTCTTCAACAAATGGTAAAAATGATTTGTAGAGATCAGATGTTATAAAATGAACGTTATTTATATTGTTTAATTTTGCATTTTCTTCTGCATCGCTTATAGCTGATTCAACAGATTCGAAGGCGTAAACTTCTTTACAGTAGTTAGAAATAAAAATTGAGATAGTACCTGCTCCGGAATAAAGATCATAAACAATTTCATCTCCGTTCATCTCTGCGAAATTAAGTGCAGTCTGGTAAAGTTTTTCTGCCTGAAGTGTATTTGTCTGAAAAAAAGAATTTGCGCTTATTCTAAATTTATACTTGCCAATAACATCGTAAATAAAGCCAGATCCATAAAGCAATTTTTCATAATCACCGGTTGCTACGGAAGCTTTTTTTAGATTAATATTATTAACTATTGTTGTTATTTGCGGTATTTCTGATAATAGCATTTCCTTATAATTTTGAAGCAATTCGCCATTTTCTGAAGAAGTTACAAGGTCTACCATTAAATCATCGGAATGACGAGATTGTTTTACTACCAGATTTCTTAAAAATCCTTCGTGTGTCTTTGTGGAATAGATAGAAACATTCCTTTCTTTGAAGAAATTTCGTGAAAAATTTAAAATCTTATTGCTTTCTTCAGATTGCAGGAAGCATTCATCTATATCCAGAACTTTATCGAATACACGAGGAATATGGAGTCCAAGCGCAAAATCCTTTTCAATTTCTTTTTCTGAAATTATCTCTTCGTTTGTAAGCCATCTTTTTTCAGCGAATGAGAATTCCATTTTATTGCGGTAGAAAAATACCTTTTCAGAGGGAATTATCTCTTCAATTATAAAGTCCTTAAATCCGCTCATCTTTTCGAAGATTTCTTCTATCTGTTGCTGCTTAAATTTTGTCTGGGTCGTGTAATCGAGGTCTTGCTGCTTGCATCCCCCACAGGTTCCAAAGAATTTACACCGGGCATTAATTCTGAGTTCAGAAGGTTTGATTATTTCTTCAATGCTCGCTTTAGCATAAGATTTTTTAATTTTAGTCAGGCTAGCTTTGACAACATCGCCCGGATACGAACCATCCACAAAAACAACATACTTATTTTTTGATTCATCAATTGATTCCGGTACGATGCTCCCTTTATCGACTTTTGCAACTCCTCTTCCTTCAAAAGCATATTTTTCAATTTCAAGCTCTACTATTTCGCCCTTTTTTACGTTCACCGCTAGACCTTTTTCATTATCAGGATTTTAAAACCCATATATTTATCTGCGCCTAAATTCAAATATAGATTTGATTCGTGGCTCACCTTTTTCAGGAATTTTTTGTGATATGCTTTTTCCTGCTCTGAAAGTTTATCCACATTTTTATTGAGCAGCTGCTGGCTGGTTTGATAAAAATCCCGCAAGCTTGATGAAAAATCATCTTCATATAAAATTTCAAAATTTCTTTCTGTATAGTAATCACTTGCTTTATTATTTAATAACGGTGAGATATCGGAAGCCTGCCAGAGTTTCTGGACGAATATCGGGCAATCTTTTTCCAGTTGGACAATTTCACCGACAGCTAAGAATCCGCCGGGCTTTAAAATTCTTATTATTTCTTTTATAATTTTATTTCTTCGTGAGTTAGAAATAGAAGCTTGGGCATAAATGATATCGAACTTATTGCTAAAAAAATCTGTGTTATCAAATGTCATTAATCTAACGGATATCTCTTTAAAATCCTTAAGATAAAATCTTGCTGTTAAAAGCGTTTCTTCTGCCTCTACTATTTGTATTACATCGTCCGCTTTGTTTTGAAGAAATAATTTTGATATTTCTTCGGAACCCCCCCCCATAACCAATACAGATTTCCCTTCTATCCCGTATTTATTGGCAAAAGTTGAAAATTGGTAAACCGAGCCGGGAAGATATATTTCACTGTAGTTTTGAGACATTTTAAGGATTTATTGAAGTACTAAATTGAATCATATCAGAGTGTAAAGTTAAATAAATCCCGGCCAAGATAATATTAGCTGTTGGGCACATCCAAGATGTTAGTAATTTTAACAATATACCGGAATTTATTTTCGTCTTTTTTCTAATAACTTTTGGAGAGGGCACCAGTTTGTAAAGGAAGATTGCAGCAGGTTAAGTCCGACAAAGGCTGTAAATAAAAAGAAATAAGGTGTTACAAAATAACCCAGAGCAAGGCTCAACAAAATAAAAAGTCCTGCAAATCTTCTTATTAATAATTGCATGAAATCTAATTTTTAGAAGTTTAAAATAAATGCCCGAAATTAATTTCAGGCACATTTATATTATTAACCAATAAACTTTTCAATATTTAGCTGGAAAGCATGAACGTGATTATTTTTATTTTCTAATTTACACTTATTCACAGCGGCCAGTATTTCTTCAGCTTTGTTTTCATCACACATTGTAAAAAATAAATGTGAACTATCCAGTGAATGTTTGCTGGCAAACCAGTTATCACTTTCGTTTTCTTCAATTAAGCGGTAACCTTTCATTTCCGATTCACTGAATGCAGACACCTTTACATCCTGAAGAAGTTTCCTTGCCATATCTGAAAGTTCCTCAACGCACATAATTGCTATTAATTTCATTTTTAATATTCCCGGTTTTTAATTTTCTTTATTGAAAGCCCGGCGCACAAAAAAACCGGGCTTACATGAATTATTCAGTTACTGCATTTTCATATTTTTTATGTTCTGACATATAATAGATCAATGGAACCATAACAAGAGATAACACAGTCGAGGCAATGGAACCGCCGATTAGCGCAAGAGCAAGACCCTGGAATATCGGATCGAATATGATTATAAATGCGCCAATTACAACCGCACCGGCAGTCAATAAAATTGGTGTGGTTCTTACAGCGCCTGATTCCAGTATTGCCTGCTTTAACGGGATTCCTTCCTTCAGCCGTAATTCAATAAAGTCGATTAGGAGAACCGAATTACGCACCATTATTCCCGCGAGCGCAATCGCACCAATCATTGAAGTGGCTGTGAAAAATGCACCGAATATTAAATGGAAAACTAGAATGCCAATTAATGAAAGCGGTATTGCTACCATCATAATAAACGGAACTTTGAATGACTGAAACCATCCGATTATTAACATATAGATAATTATAAGTACTACTGCGAATGCTATCCCAAGGTCTCTGAATACTTCGTAGGTTATCTGCCATTCACCATCCCATTTAACAGAAATATTTTCTTCGTTATCTGGTTGCTGAGTAAAATACTGCTCGACGTTTATTCCTTCTTTCTTGTTCAGTTCATTGATTTTTTTATCGATGTCCATAATTGCATAAATCGGGCTTTCAAGATCACCTGCTACATCTCCGGTTACATAAACAACACGTTTCTGGTTTTTTCTGTAAATGCTTTTGTCCTGTATTTTTTCCTTTACATTAACAAGTTCAGAAACGGGGACAAGGCTGCCTTTGTTAGACATAACCTTTATGCCTTTAAGATCGTTCACACTTGATCTCTGGTTCTCTTTCATCTTTACATTAATAAATAAAGGATCATCTTCATTTGGTTGATAAAGAAGAGAAACATCCTGCCCGTATAACGATAATCCCATTACGCCCACAATCTGTTCCGGAGTAATTCCGGCGAGTGCGGCTTTTTTCTTATCAATAACAAATTTGTATTCTTTCTGATCGCCTTCTACCATCCAGTCTACATCAACAACATTCTCTGTGGTTTCAAAAATGTGTTTGAGTTTTTTAGCATATTCAATCTGTGATGTATAATCGGGTCCGTAGACTTCTGCGACTAATGTTGAAAGAACCGGAGGTCCAGGCGGTACTTCGGCAATTTTTACATTTGCATTAAACATTTTTGCTATTCTTTGAACTCCCGGCCTTATGCTTTTTGCAATTTCGTGACTTTGGTCGGAACGGTCGCCTTTATCTGTTAAGTTTAATTGAATGTCTGCTACATTTGAACCTCTTCGTAAATCATAATGACGGACAAGACCGTTAAAATTTATTGGTGCAGCCGTACCGACATAAGTCTGGTAATTAACTATTTCGGGAACCGTGCGCAGGTAGCCCGCAATTTCCTTTGTAACTGTGGCAGTTCTTTCAAGTGTAGTTCCTTCGGGCATATCAATAATTACTTGGATCTCGTTTTTATTATCAAATGGTAGCATTTTAACGGTAACAAGCTTAAAGTATAACAACAGCAGTGAAGCAAATAATAATACAATCACCGAAATGATTAGTCTTTTTCTTCTCTTTGGAAAGTCAAGAAGCGGAACCATGATTTTTGAATATAGCTTGTAGATGTAGGTTTCCTTCAGGTCATATTTCTTTTCCGGTTTATTTTCTTCTTCGCCGTATTTCAACGCTTTGAAAGCGATATATGGAGTTATAACAAGAGCAACCAGTAATGAGAAAAATGTTGCAAGCGAAGCACCTATCGGCATAGGGGCCATATAAGGGCCCATCAGTCCAGATACAAAAGCCATCGGCAGCACAGAAGCAATAATCGTAAAAGTTGAAAGTATTGTTGGGTTTCCAACTTCATCTATTGATGTAAGTGCGGCCTGGTATTTCGTTTGTTTTTTCATTTTGAAATGGCGGTGCATATTTTCTACTATAATTATCGAAGCATCTACCACAATACCGGTTACAAAAACAAGAGCAAAAAGAGTTATCCTGTTTAATGTGTAACCGAGCATATAGTAAACAAAAAGCGTCAATGCAAAAGTGATCGGCACGGATGTGAAAACTACCCAGCCGCCGCGCCATCCCAAGAATAGGGCAACAATAAATGAAGCCGCAAGAATCGACACGAGTAAGTGAAAAAGCAATTCACTTACTTTATCCGATGCGGTTTTGCCGTAATCTCGGGTAATTGCCACGTTAACACCCTGCGGAATCAATTCGCCTTTTAGATTGTCAATTTTCTGAATTACTGCTTTCGCAATTTTTTTTGCATCGGAGTTTTTAATTTTTGAAACGGAGATTGTAACTGATGGAAATTCAACCCCATCTTTATAGCCGACTGTTTCTAATTCTTTTGAACCATAACCAAACTCAGTATAAGTTTGTGGCTCTTCAGGTCCGTCTGTTATATTTGCAACATCTTTCAAATATACAGGGCTATCGTTGTAAACTCCGATTATGAGGTTTTCCAGGTCTTCTTTGCTTTTAAAGAAATTTCCTGTTTCAACAATGTATTCTTTATCATTCTGATCAAAACTTCCTGATCCCGACTGCCTGTTAGCCTGTTGAATTCGCATCATTACAATTAAGGGATCAACATGGTGACCTGCCAGTTTATCTTTATCGAGATGTATGTTAATTTTTCTTTTTCTTCCACCTATAACTTTTACATCTGAAACATCCTTTACTTTCTTAATCTCGTTCGATAGTTCGGCAGAAATTCTTCTTAATTGGTAATCATTGTAAGTTTTGCTCCATAATGAAAAACTCAAAATCGGAACGTCGTCTATTGATCTCGTTTTTACCAGCGGCATGGAGATGCCCGCAGGCATTTTATCCATATTCTTCATTATTTCGTTGTACAACTTTACAACGCTTCTCTCAAAATCCTCGTTAACGTAGAATCTGACGATTATCATTGACATTCCAGGCATTGATGTGGTATAAACATATTCCACACCATGTATATTCGACATCATCTTTTCCATCGGGATGGAAATTCGTGATTCAACTTCTTTCGGGCTTGCGCCATTGTACTGCACAAAAATGTCTGCCATCGGTACATTTATCTGTGGCTCTTCTTCACTTGGTGTCATATAAATACTGAAAACACCAAGCGCCAGGGTACCGATAATGAGCAGAACTGTAAGTTTAGATTGCAGAAATGCTTTTGCTAATTTTCCGGAAAGTCCTAAATTCATTATAGTACCTCGACTTTTTGACCATCTTTAATTTTGTCTTTGTCTTTTATAACAACATCGCCAGCTTCCAGGCCCGATAGAATTTCAATTTTCCCATCCATTTCCTTACCTGTTCTAACCCACCTTAAAGTTGCTTCATTTGATTTGGAAACCGCAAATACACCTACTAGTTGTCCTCGTTTTACTAAAAGATTTTCATCTATTGCAATAATGGGTTTTGTTTGATCTTTAAGTATAACCTTCCCAAACATTCCAGATTTTATTTTGGAATAGTCTGTATTATTTTTATCAAGTATCACCTGCACCTCAAACTGCTTACTGTAAGGATTTCCCCCTGGATTTAATTCAGAAACCTTTCCAATAAATGGCTTATTGGAAATTGCATCTATATAAACCTGAACCGAGTTTCCTTTCTGGAAAAGATTAATTGCATCAGAAGGAACCTGTGCTACAACTTTAAAGCTTCCAAAATTTTCTACTATCATTAATGGATGACCCGGCGCTGCAATATCACCCTGTTCAAAGAATTTATTAACAATGTAACCGTCAAACGGAGCTCTTATTTCAGCATAACTTAAAACGTCATCAATTTCTTTTTCCATTTCTTTTGAAGACTTCAATCGTTGCTTTGCCATTTCATATGCGAGGGTCATATCTTCAAGTTCTTTTTTGCTGGCACTACCTTTATCATACAAATCTTTTATCCTGTTATAATTGATTTCCATGTTGTTATATGCTGCTTGTGCCTGTGCTATGCCAGAAGCGACCTGCTGCTTCTTCGCATCTATATCGGCGCTTTTAATTTTTGCAAGCAATTGACCTTTTTGAACTTTTGTGCCGGCTTCGTAAGGGAAATAGCTGATCTCGCCCATCAGTTTTGTGCTGAGCTTAGCTTGTTTTGATCCTTCAACATTTCCAGGAAATTCGTACTGGAAAGGAACTGCATCCATTTTAATGTTTTCAACAGATACTTTCACTGGTTTATTTAAATCCTTAATGCTTTTGTTGCCGCCACAGGAGATGAAAAAGATTGTAAGAAGCAGTGACGAAATCACAGTAGTAACTTTATAAGCTTTTTTCATTTTTTAACCTCTTATTGATTTATTTCAAATTTCTTTTCGATCATAAGTTCTATTTTAAAAACGCTTACGTTGTAGAAATAAACAGCTTGTAAATAATTCAAGTGAGCGCCTGAAGCGGCAGTCTGTGCGTTAACAAGGTCAGTGGTTTTTTCCATCCCTTTTTCATATCTGTCATGAGTAATCTTTAATGATTCATCAGATTGTTCGGCCGCTGTTTTAGCCAAATCAACCTTTGCCTTTGCAGTCTCAAGATCTCTGAATGCTTCCTCAATTTCAGTTTGTCCTTTTGTTAGTGCTTTTCTGTATTCAATTTCTGCCTGGTCAAGCTCTGCTGCAGATTTTTGAATACCAGCTATATTCTGAAAGCCATTAAAAATATTCCATTGAAGATTAAGGCCTATCATCCAGTTTTTAGCGCTGTTACCAAATGCCTTAGCGTCATTGTATTCATAAATTCCGAAAGCATTTAATCGGGGTAAAAACTTCATTTGGTTCATCAATTTCATGCTCTTGAATGAGCTTACCTTGTGTGAATAGGCCTGTATATCTGATCTGCTCTCAATGATTGATTTTGTATCAAAATTAGTGCTGCTGATATGTGGCAAGCCAAGTGCGTCGGTCGGTTGAAAGATTACATCCTTTTCAAAACCAAGCATTACTCTCAAATTGTCGTTCACTTTTTGTAAAGCATTTTCAACTTCAACTTTCTTGCTTTCCACGTCTGCTACGTAAACTTCTCCTCGAAGGTAATCTGCTTTAGTGATCATTCCTTCGTCATAGTAGTCTTTGATGAGCTTTCTGTTTGCTTTTGCCGTGTTTAATGCCTGATTAATTACATCGAGACTGTTCATAGTTAAAACAAGTTGGAAATAGGTAGCTTTTACCATAAAGTCGACATAATTTTCAGTTCTATGCCTTTTAAAGTTTAATGCAGCAAGCCCTTCAGCTGCAGCGTTCCTGCCGAAAAAACCGTCAAGGTTTATTAACGGTTGAAGCATCTCCAGTTTTGTATTGTAATTATTAAACTCGTTTGGATTGTTCAACAAAAGAGGATTGAAATCAGCCATCGAAACAATTTTCTGTTTAAGCTTTAATCCGAATACATTTAGCGGGTCGTCTGTTTTGACATAAGTTTCAGAAAGCGTTATTTGTGGAAGAAAAACCGCAAGCGATTTGTTCTTATCCGCCTGCATTTTGTCAACTTCGGCTTGTGCGAGCTTTAATTCATAATTCCCTTCCCTTGACAATTCCAAGGCATCCTTTAATGAAAGTAACATTTTTTCTTTTTGCTGGGCACTTATACTGATAAAAAGAAAAAACACTATCAGGATTAATAATTTTGTAATTGGTTTGTTTAAGAGCATTTATACCTCGACATGTTTTATTATTCTGACTCAAAAAGTTTTTATATCTGATCTGAAAGACTGTTCTTTTTCTTAAGATGGCAATTCAGTTTTTGTCTAAATGAATATTTTCAAGATTTTTTGGGTTTTATCAATGTTGGATGCAGCAATGTTGAATTGGTCTCAGGAATTTTACTGAGTATATCCCTCACAAAATGTAAACTGTTAATAGTTTGCAATTAATTGGTTTTTTACATTAAATAGATGTGTTTTATGATTATACATCATTGCCTTTCAGAGACTGTTGCCCTATTTTTAATTATTAGAGAAATATATACTGAGGAATGAGATGAAAAAGCTAATAACACTTCTATTATTTATCCCGGTAATTTTAATAGCTCAGGAAAAAAGACCTATCAATGTTGACGATCTTTGGGCAATGAAAAGAGTTGGGGGAATGGAATTGTCACCCGATGGCCACACAATTGCTTTCACTGTAACAACTTACAGCATGAAAGAAAATAAAGGAAAAACTGAAATTTATCTTGTAAATACAGATGGTTCTAATCTTCATTTATTCAAAGAATCAGATAAAAGTATCAGCAATCCGCAGTTTACACCTAATGGTAATAAATTAGCTTACGAACATGATGGACAGGTTTGGTGGGCTAATCTCGATGGTACAGATGCAAAGCAAATTACGGATATCTATTCAGGTGCTTCTGGTTTTAAGTGGTCAGCTGATGGGACAAAAATGTTATTTATATCAGATGTTTATGCCAACTGTCCCGATATGAATTGTAACAAAGAAAAAGATGAAAAAGCAAAAGAGAAAAAATATAATGCAATAATTCTTACTCACTTAATGTACCGTCACTGGAACAGGTGGCTTGGTGAAAAGAGAAGTCATCTTTTTATGTATGATCTTGCTACAAAAAGATACTATGATCTCAATTATATGAGCAATCACGATGTCCCTCCACTGGATCTTGGAAGTAATAACGATTACAATTTTTCACCAGATGGAAAAGAAGTTGCTTTCACTATGAATGCATCTGAGAGAGTTCAGAACAGTACGAACAATGAAATTTATGTTATTGAATTAAAGAATGTGAAGGAGAATGCTGAAATTCCTATTAAGAAAATCTCTGTTAGTAAAGGAAACGATCATGAACCAGTCTATTCACCTGATGGGAAATATATTGCTTTTGGTTCTATGAAAACGCCCGGTTTCGAAGCCGATCAGGTTAACCTGATGCTTTACAACAGGGCGACCGGCAAAATTAAAAACCTTACACCTAAGTTTGATTATTCAGTCGGAGATTTAGTCTGGTCGCCTGATTCAAAATATATTTATTTCGATTGTGCGAATGAAATTTACAATTCCATATATAAAATTAATATTGAGACGGGCAAAATTACGTTGCTTCTTAAAGAGCACGTAAATGATGGATTAAAAATTTCTCCTGATGCAAAAACTTTATACTTCAGGCAACAGAGATCAACGCTTCCTTATGAAATATTTGCTATGAACAATGACGGAAGCGATGTGCGTCAGCTTACATTTATGAACAAAGAGTTACTTTCAAAACTGGAAATGATTCCTATCGAAACTTTTTGGTCACCCGGCGCAGCTGGTGCAAAGGTTCAATCTATACTGGTTAAACCACCGTTCTTTGATGCGAATAAGGAATATCCGATGATATTTTTAATTCATGGCGGACCACAGGGACATTGGGAAGATGATTTCCATTACCGCTGGAATACTGAAATGTTTGCATCTCAAGGTTATGTAGTAGTTGCTCCAAATCCAAGAGGAAGCACGGGTTACGGTCAAAAATTCACGGATGAAATATCAGGTGACTGGGGTGGAAAAGTTTATACGGATTTAATGAATGCATATGATTATGCAATTAAGAATTTCCAATTTATTGATAAGAAAAATACTTTTGCTGCTGGTGCATCTTATGGCGGTTATATGATTGACTGGATTGAGGGACATACCGATAGATTTAATGCCCTTGTTTCGCACGACGGCGTTTTCAACACAATCAGTATGTATGGAACTACCGAAGAACTTTGGTTTCCTGAATGGGAATTTAAAGGTACACCCTGGACAAACAGGGCACTTTATGAAAAATGGAATCCTGAGAGGTATATTCAGAATGCAAAAACGCCGATGCTCATTTTTGAAGGAGCTCACGATTACAGGGTGCCTGAAGAGCAAGCTTTTCAATTATTTACCTCATTACAGAGACTTGGCGTTCCGAGTAAGTTTATTTACTTCCCGGATGAATATCATTTTGTTGTGAAACCGCAGGATGCCAAATTGTGGTGGAATTCAATTTTTGACTGGTTTAATAAATATAAAAAGGATGAATAGTTATGAGTAACGAAGAAGTTGATTTTGCAGACTTGGGAGAATTGGGTGTTGATGAACTTGACTATGGTGGAAAGATCGGAAACGGGAAAGAAACTGAAGAAAGTGTGGAAAAAAAACTAAGATACGTTGAAGAAAATCTCTGGGAAAAACTTGAGAGGGTAGGAAAGAAGATATCTTTTGCCAGAGATATTCTTGCACTGGTTAATTATATGCGGGATCCATTAGTATCTTGGCACAGAAAAGCGATTGTAGTGGCTGGGTTGATCTATTTTATTTCACCAATTGACGCTATACCCGATATTACTCCATTAGTTGGTTATCTTGATGATCTTGGAGTATTAACAGCACTGATGAAATATCTCGGCCATGAACTTACTCCCTATTATAATCCTGGTTACAGGTCCTGAAAAATTATTTTGCGCCTGTATCCAAAACTGGCCCAATTAAAATATTTGGTATCGCACATGAATTTTAAAATATTCTCAATACTCACCTTAATTATACTTGCAGCTATTTTTATAACTCAAAATGTAACAGTAGTTGAGGTAAATTTATTTTTCTGGCAGGTAACAATTTCCCGTGCTCTTTTAATAGTTATTAATCTTTTGATTGGATTTCTTTTGGGATGGTTCATTAAAAGTTATACAGGCTATAAAAAAGCCAAAAGCATAAAACCTGCGAGAAAAGAACCAGTGAAGACTGAGCCTGAGGAAAAATAAATCATAAACCACCCAATAAAAATTTTCATTCATTTTATTATAAAATTAAAAGCGATTTATTATGAATTTTAAAATCAAAAACAGTGAAATAAAATTTCATGGAAAGGTTTTCGATTTGAAAGTAGATGAAATAATTTACGACAGCGGTAATGAAGCTATAAGGGAAGTTGCTGTTCATCCGGGAGGAGCCGTTGTGATTGCTGCAAAAGAAAATGGAAAGATTATTTTTGTTAAACAATATCGTTATCCTTTGAACAAAGCTTTAATTGAACTGCCAGCGGGCAAGCTCGAGAAGGATGAAGATCCGATTCATTGTGCGATCAGGGAACTGGAAGAAGAAACCGGATATAGCTCAGGCAAAATTGAAAAGCTTGGTTCAATTTATACTACACCAGGATTCTGCACGGAAGAGCTGCATATTTATCTTGCGAAAGATCTTAAAGCAGGAAATCACAACAGGGAAGAAGGCGAATTCGGAATGCAAATTCTTGAATTCACTCTTGATGAAATTGAAGGAAAAATAGGAACAGATGAAATTAAAGATTCCAAAACAATTTGCGGGATTTATATGTATAAAAGCTTATTAAGCGAAAAATAGCTTTGTCTTTTTATTTATGCATTTCAATGATTCTATATATGTAAATATGTTTTCTCTCTCCAATCGGGATAATTAATCTGATAAACTTTGCGTCTTTATTAAAGGGTATAAAAACTAATCCGCCAGTATTATCATTTTGATAAAGTGTAGCTTTTCTTAATACCTGGTCTTTCCAGAAGTCTTTTTGCGAATTTATATCATTTTTATCTATTTCATAATTAACGTTTTCGTGTGTTTGATTACCAGCCCAGTTTGCGATATCATCACCCACTTTTTTTGCTTTGTGTCTTGAATGATCATCGGAAAGATCGGCGGCGACATTGACCGCAGCCAGGAAAAAGTTAAGTCCTGAGGTTACATCATGTTGCTTTTTCCTTCTTTTTAATTCTAATTCCAAATAATCAAGTTTCTTTTCAGGATCAATAGCGAAGAAACAATTTTTGTCAAGATTGTTAATCAGTTCCTTATTTTCATCAAGCTGATCTGTGTAAATATTTTCAGGGTAAAATGTAATCGGCGATTCCGAAAAATTTTGTGCAGTTATATAAAAAATAAAATTTTCATTGTCTTGATCCTCGAAAGAAACTGAGGTGCTGTAATTATCGTCATCCCTGTGTGCAACTTCTCTGCCTTTATAAAAATCAATTTTGCTATCGGTAGATTGTAACTTATAATATGTAACAGAGCATCCGTTTATAATAAATAAAAGTGCGGGAAATAATAAGATTATTAGAAATATTCTTTTTTTCATTGATAGCCCCCATATGTATTATAACATTAGAAAAAATAACAACAAGGATGCCAAACCATATCTTTGAAATTTCTAAGTAAACAAATCCATGGACTACTTAAGTGTTTACAAAAATAATTTTACATGTAGCTTATTTTGCACAAGCAGGATATGTTTAAAATCTCTATGAAGCCACTACTAAAATTTTGAAATTGCAGCTAAAATAGACTAAATTATTCCCACCTTAAAATGAAGAGTTTATGCTAAAATCCCTCTTAGTTAAAGATTACGCCCTTATTGGCCATATAAATGTGGAATTTGGGCGAGGTTTGAATATTATAACCGGCGAAACGGGAGCGGGAAAGTCAATCCTGATAGATGCAATGAGCCTGTTGCTTGGTGAACGAGCCTCAACTGAGGTTGTTAGAAAGGGAGCACAGAAATCTATTGTAGAGGGCATTTTTGAAGTAGAGGGAAATAAGAAAGTAAAACAAATTCTCGAAGAAAATGAAATTGATGTTCTTCCTGAGCTTATAATGCGAAGAGAAATTTCCTTAAAAGGAAATAATCGCTGCTTTCTGAATGACACTCCTGTTACTCTTAATGTTATAAAAGATATTGGTGATCTCCTTGTTGATCTTCACGGTCAGCACGAGCATCAATCACTTTTGCGAACAGAGACCCATATTGAATTTTTAGATGAATTCGGTGCGACGGATAATCTTTTACAGGATTATAAGGGAAAATTTGTACGGCTTTCGCAAGCGTCAAAAAAACTGAATGAGTTGAAACAAAAGGAAAACAGTCTTAGGGAGAAAAAAGATATTTATCAATTCCAAATAAAAGAAATTGATGCGGTTTCTCCGAATGAGGACGAAGAAGAAAAAATCAATGAAGAACTGAATATTCTTGAGAACTCTGAAAAGCTTTCGGAATTAACCAATTTGGTTTACGAAGCTCTTTATGAATCTGAAAATTCTATTCACGACATGCTGGGAAAGATTGAAAATGATATCCAAGAGCTTGAAAATATTGATAAATCGTTTTCCGAAATCAAATCGGAATGTGAAAGCGCAATTTCATTAATAAATGATATATCACAATTTGTAAGAAATTACAAAGCAAAAATAGATATTGACCCTGAACACCTTGAGGAACTTCGAAACAGGCTTGGAGCAGTCACGATGCTTAAGAAAAAATACGGTGGGTCTGTAAAAGCTATTATTGAACATAGAAAAAAAATTGGTGTAGAATTTGAGCTGGCTGAAAATTATTCAGGGAGTATTAAGAGACTGGAATCTGAAATTAAAAAACTAAGAGAAAGTTGTGGAACATCCGCGGAGGCTCTTTCTAAAAAGAGAAAAGGAATATCGGAAAAAGTACAAGAAGAAATTCAGGAAGCATTAACCTTTCTTGGCATTGAAAATTCAGTTTTTAAGGTTGAAATACATCAAAGAATCGCAGATAAAAATGATAAGGATTTTTTAATTGTAAACGGAAAAACCTATAAGTATAATTCTGCCGGTTATGATGAAGTGGAATTTTTTATTTCCACAAATTCAGGGGAGGACCCTAAACCTCTTGCGAAAACTGCTTCTGGTGGTGAAATTTCAAGGATAATGCTTGCATTAAAGTCTATACTGGCTAAAAACGATAAACTTCCACTTTTGATATTTGATGAAATTGATACAGGAGTCAGCGGAAGAATCGCGCAGAAAGTCGGACAATCGTTGAAGAATCTTGCATCATTTCATCAAATAATTTCAATAACACATCTTCCACAAATAGCAGGGCTTGCTGATCAGCATTTTGCAGTGGAGAAAACTTTAAATGATGACCGGGTTGTTAGTTCAATTAAAAAGCTCAGCAAGGATGAAAGAATAAGGGAGGTGGCAAAACTTATGAGTGGAGAAAAGATAACTGAAGCGAGTCTGAAGGGTGCAAAAGAGTTGATGGGAAATTGAAAAAAAAGATTAATTAAAGTGAAAGCAATTGAAAGAATCTGCGCTATATGTTCATGTCCCGTTTTGTGACCACAAATGCATTTACTGTGATTTTTATTCGATAATAACATCTGATAATATAAAGCCATTCCTTAGCTCTATCATAAAGGAGATTGAATATTATTCAGGTTTTTATTCTAATGGCAGAATTTTCACATCAATATATTTTGGCGGTGGGACACCATCTTTGATGGAGAGAGGATATCTTGGAGAGATAATAAATTCATTAAGAAATAATTATAATGTTTCTGATGACGCAGAAATAACAATGGAAACAAACCCTGGAACTGTTGATAAAGAAAAGTTAAAATCATTTAAGGAAACAGACATTAACAGGATCAGCATTGGTATTCAATCTTTTTACGATGATGATTTGAAATTTTTAACAAGAATTCACGATAAAAAAACTGCAATTGAGACAGTAAATAATGCTAAAGAAGTAGGATTCGATAATATAAGTGTTGATTTGATCTTTAATCTTCCCGGACAAACGAAAGAAAAATGGAAAGAAAATTTAGAAACAGCCGTTAAACTACCTGTTAAACATTTATCAGCGTACAGCCTGATTCTTGAAAGGGGAACAATACTGAATAAAATGGTACTTGATAGAAAAGTAAACATGCAGGATGATGATCACGATGCTGATCTTTACGAAATGACAATTGATTTCATGGAAAAAAATGGTTTCATCCAATATGAAGTATCAAATTTCACATTACCTGGATACGAATGCCGGCATAACAATGCATACTGGCGATACCGGGATTATTTGAGTTTCGGAACTAGCGCACACTCGTTTGTTGATGGTAAGAGATGGTGGAATTATTCCAGTTTAAAGAGATATATCTCTGAAATAGATAAGAATAGTTGTGCGGTTGCTGCCTCAGAAAATATTAACAAAGAACAGCAGTTCAATGAATATATTATGCTTGCGTTAAGGAGTTCAGGTTTGGATTTAAAAGAGTTTAAAAATATGTTTGGGACAAATTGGATAAATGAAAAATATACCTATATTAAAAAGTTAATGAAGCGTAACCTTGTAACTCTTGACGAAGAATACCTCCGCTTGACTAAAAACGGTTATGCAGTTTGTGACGAAATTCTTAAAGAAATCCTTTAATATCTACTGGTATCATGTTCAAAATAAAACTTCACTGGCAAATATTAATTGCACTTGTACTGGCAATTTTATTTGGATTCTTTTTTCCGCAGGATGTCCGATATGTAAAGTGGATGGGTGATTTGTTCCTGCGAGGGCTTAAGATGATAATAGTACCGCTTATACTTACATCCATTGTAACCGGAGTGGCCAATATTGGAGAGGCTCAAGATTTGGGTAAACTTGGTTTAAAAACAATTGTGTATTATATAACAACAAGCCTATTTGCTATCCTGACCGGTTTGTTCCTGGTAAATTTTATTCAGCCGGGTGTTGGTGCTGATCTAGGTTTTTCAAAATCTGTTGAAGGGATTAATATTTCATCGCAGGGACTCGGAAATGTCTTAATGAAAATGGTACCGACCAATATTTTTCAGGTGCTTGCTTCCGCGGATATGCTTGCAATAATTTTCTTTTCCATACTAGTGGGATTTTTTCTGATGAAAATAGCCACTGAGTATAAAGACCCTTTATTAAATCTCTTTAATGGTGGATTTGAATTAATGATGAAAATAACCTCATTTGTCATAAAATTTACTCCTCTTGGGATATTCGGAATCGTTGCTGCAGTAGTGGCTGAGCAGGCGGGTGACCGGCAGGCATTACTTGATATAACACAACGGCTGGGTTTATATATGGCGGCTGTTCTTGGAGGCTTATTCTTTCATGCTTTTATTACACTTCCAGTACTATTGAGATTGATTGGAAAAGTAAATCCTTATAAACACTTTCAAGCATTGACAACTCCTTTATTAACGGCTTTTTCTACTTCTTCATCTTCGGCTACCCTACCTCTTACAATGGATGCTGTAGAAAATAATGTTGGTGTCTCAAATAAAATAACAAGTTTTGTGCTTCCATTAGGTGCAACCGTAAATATGGACGGAACTGCATTGTATGAATGTGTAGCAGCAATGTTTATCGCACAGGCGTATGGAATTCATTTAAGTTTTTTGAGCCAAATTGTAGTCGTATTTACAGCATTGTTGGCATCAATCGGTGCAGCGGGAATTCCTATGGCAGGGCTTGTTATGATTACTGTTATTCTTTCTGCTGTTGGATTACCTCTTGAAGGCGTAGGTTTAATTTTAGCGGTTGACAGAATACTTGATATGTGTAGGACAACTGTAAACGTTTGGAGCGATAGTTGTGGTTCTGCGATAATTGCAAAAACAGAAGGGGAGGAATTAAAAGTTCAGATTTATTAATTCTTTAGCAGAATCAATTATTAAATCAGGTCTATGTTCTTTAATAAATATTTTTGTTCTGTAGCCGTATGTAACGCCACAGGTTTTAGTCCCTGCGTTTTTCCCGCAGGCAATGTCGAGTTCTGTATCTCCAACCATCAACGTCTCTTCAGGTTTAATATTTAACTTATTGCAAATTAGTAAGAGTGGTTCAGGTGAAGGTTTGTGTGCGATTCCAGTTCTCCTTCCAGTAATGAGATCGAAATATTTTCCAAGAGTAAAATAGTTAATAATTTTTTCAGCTTGATCTTGTCCCTTAGTTGTTAATAGAGATGTGATAATATTGCGAGATTTTAAGTTCTCCAGTGTTTCTTCAATTCCATCGTATAATGTTGATTCATTGATAAATTTAAAATACTGGCTTTTGTAAATATTTATGAATGATTCAAAATTATTTACGTGGATATTAAATTCTGCGAAAATATCTTCAAAGTGATGACCTATCTTTTCGTAAAAAAGATCTTCTTTTAGATTATCCGCCGGTATTTGCAAATCGGCAAGGGCTTTTAGGGTAGTTTTATAAATAGTTTTGTGAGAGCTGACAAGCGTGCCATCAAGATCAAAACATATATGCTTTATTCCGAAATTATTTTTCATCATCATTATAATCTTTTATTGTGGAACTAATTTCATGATTTTCACAGGATTCACCATCGCAGCATTCGTTAATGTTTGTTCTACAAAATGAGAATGACTTTGACATGAGCCTCCATTATTGTGTTTAATTGGTTGTACCACTTACAGAAGTCCCTTTTTATGTTCCTAGATTTATTTTGCATAATTGCTTTGGTGTATCAAATATACTTAGGTAAAACTTAATAACTGAAAAACTATACTATTAATTATATTCAATTAATTTTTCAAATGTAAAGTAAAGTATTATATTAATCAGCGATGTTCATTTATATATTATTTTTCTTTGTAAAGCTTCCTACGCTGCTATTGTATAAATGTTAGCAGTGAATATCGGTACGTTTTTGGTTTAATAAATTATTAAAAACAATTAAGGAGTTTTGATATGAAAAAGTATCTGGTGTTATTTCTGTTATTATTCCTTTTCCTGCCTGCTGGATTGTATTCCACTATTTATGCTCAAAGCTCGCCGGTAATGTTTTTTTGTGAACACTATGACGATAATTATGGGGAAGTGGGAATCAGTGATAGATTTACAACTGGATATCTTACTGTTATGGTTAAGTGTGATTATGCTCTAGGATTAAGTAATTGTTATATACAATTTGATAAGTATAATTGTACTTACAACGATTTTGAATATTACAAGAAATATAGTTTTGATGTTAAGCCTGATATGAAATATATTTTTTTCTCACGAAATGAAAATGCGGATATGAAGTTTGATGAACCAGGTATTTACAGAGTTTTTCTTCTGAATTCTGCCAATAAAACAATTGCAAGTGCAATGATTGAAATAATTCCAAAGTAATATAACTTATTAAAAATGGCGGTGTACTTGATTGTGCACCGCTTTTTTATTTTTAAAACTTCCTTATTATTTTTATGTTAGAGAATGAATTCAAATGAATTTGGTGGTTTTAAATGAAAAATAAATTTGATGTAATTATAATTGGTGCAGGTCCTATCGGGCTGAGATGCGGCATAGAGGCAAGCAGGAGAGAGCTAGGTCATTTAATAATTGATAAAGGTTGTTTAGTAAATTCAATTTATAATTATCCGACAAATATGACATTTTTTTCAACCTCTGAACGATTAGAAATAGGTGGCGTTCCATTTGTGTCTCATGGAGATAAACCAACGAGAAGAGAAGCTCTTGAGTATTATCGAAGAGTTAAAGATTCGTGGAATCTTAATGTAAACACGTATGAAAAAGTGATTAAAGTTGAAGGCAGCAGAGGCGACTTTACGGTTACAACAGATAGAGAAAAATATTTTTGCAATGATGTAATAGTCGCTACTGGATTTTATGATACTCCAAATCTTATGAATGTGCCTGGAGAAAATCTTTCTAAAGTTAAGCATTATTTTAGAGAAGCCCATCCCGTTGCATATTTGGATATTATAATTGTGGGGGCAGGTAATTCAGGAGTTGATGTTGCACTTGAAACATTTAGACGTGGTTCTAGGGTAACGATGGTTATTCGTGAGGACAAAATAAGGGATAGTGTGAAATATTGGGTTAAGCCTGATATTGAAAACAGGATTAAAGAGGGCTCGATAAAAGCCTATTTTAATTCTGTAATTTCTGAAATAAGAGAAAGAGAAGTCGATATAAAAACTCCAGATAAAACTGTAACGGTTAAAAATGATTTTGTCTTTGCTATGACCGGCTATCATCCTGATTTTAGCTTTTTAAAAATGATGGGCATTAATATATCAAATGATGATTCTAAAACCCCACAGTTCAATGAAGAAACATTTGAAACCAGCAAAAAAGGGATATATCTTGCCGGAGTTGTATGCGGAGGTGTGGAAACAGGTAAGTGGTTTATTGAAAACAGCCGTGATCACGCTATAAATATTTTTAATCGCATTTGTAATAATAGATGAGTTTTTTCTTTTGGATAGAATTTTAAGTTAATTTCGCTCCAAATTGAATACCATTTGTTTGAATTACTCTGGCTTTAATTTTATTTTAAACCATATAAAAAGATGAAATTATTAATTTAGGGAGCTAAAATGTCTAAAAATATTCAAGAATTGTTGGGAAAAGAAGCTTCTGATCTTCTAAGTTATAAAGCTAAATTTCCCAAAGAAAAATTACACTTACCAGGTCCGGATTTTGTTGACCGGATATTTGCTCAATCTGATCGGAATATAAATGTAATAAAAAACCTCCAATGGCTTTTTATGTCGGGTCGTTTGTCAGGTACGGGTTATGTTTCAATTTTGCCGGTTGATCAGGGAATTGAACATAGTGCAGGAGCATCATTTGCACCCAATCCGGATTATTTTGACCCTGAAAATATTGTTAAGCTTGCTATAGAAGGTGGGTGCAATGCTGTTGCTTCTACTTTGGGCGTGCTTGGCAGCGTTTCCAGAAAATATGCTCATAAGATCCCATTCATTGTTAAGTTGAATCATAACGAACTATTGACTTATCCGAATAAGTACGACCAAATTATGTTTGCCGGTGTAGAGCAAGCCAGAGATTTAGGAGCTGCAGCAGTTGGCGCAACAATTTATTTTGGATCCGAAGAAAGCAGCAGGCAGATAATCGAAGTCAGCCAGGCATTTCAATATGCTCATGAACTAGGTCTGGCTACTATCTTATGGTGTTATTTGAGGAATTCTGCATTTAAAACCAGTGAGACCGACTATCACACAGCTGCTGACCTTACAGGTCAGGCGAATCATCTCGGCGTTACAATTGAAGCAGATATTATCAAACAAAAATTGCCGACCTGCAACGGTGGATTTAATGCTTTAAAATTTGGGAAGACCAGTAAAAAGGTCTATGGCGACTTAACCTCTGATCATCCAATTGATCTTGCTCGTTACCAGGTGATAAATAATTATATGGGACGTTCCGGATTAATTAACAGCGGCGGTGCCTCAGGAGAAAATGATTTTGCAGAAGCCGCTAAGACTGCTCTTATTAACAAACGTGCAGGTGGTATGGGATTAATTTCAGGAAGAAAAGCATTCCAGAGACCAATGAAAGAGGGTGTTGAGTTATTAAATGTTATTCAGGATGTTTATCTTTCAAAAGATATAACAGTAGCTTAAATAGATCATTTAAAAATGAATACGTCCCGTTAAATTGCGGGACGTTTTTGTTTTAAATTAAAATTACTGCAAATTTATTTGGATAAAAGATAATCAGCAATTTTCCCGAGATCTTTAATATCAATGTTATTAAATGAAGGCATCATCACACCGGGATATATGTTTTTAAGTTCTTTAAATCTTTCAGAAGACATGTAAGATTGTGGGTTTCTGAGATAATTAATTAGTTCCTGTCTCGACCAGTTATCTTTAACGTGCATAAGGCTTGGGGCCATTTTTGTACCTGTTAAATCTCCGCCATGGCAATTAACACAACCAAGAGATGAAACCATTTCTTCAGCAGTAAGTGGTTTACCGGATTGCTGGCTCTGGCCCATCATTTCTTGAGGATTCAAAGAGCCTTTATTGTGCAACTCGCTCTGATCCGTTACCTTAGATAAGAAGAACAGCAGAAGGAAAAGTGCAAGAAAAGAAGCTACCCAAATCTGAGATTTTGTCATTATAGTTCTCGAATAATTCTATAAGTAAACTGCAAATATAGAGGCTGATTGAAAGAGTATCAAATTAAGTTCGGAAAAATCTTATTGTTCTAATAATCGATTTTGAAATAAAAAATCTAAAGATAATTTTTAGCATATCTCTGCAGGTTCATTGTTATTTAATTATAAATGAAGCATTTACAACGGCCGTAATTTCCTTATCAATCGAACTAAGGTCATTTATTCCATAATCCGAAACCTGGTTGGAAAGACGCGGCGTAATTTGAATGACACCCATTTTTGCGTCCCTTAACGGACCTATTTCACGGTCGGTTGCTTGTGCAATTTTTTCAGCCCGCGTTTTTGCATCCTTTGCTGCTGCAGCCTGGATCTCAATTTTTAGATCAGCAAGCTTGGTGTAGTGATATTCCGGCATATCAAGTCGCAGATTTACTCCGCGCTCAACAACTGAAGGAAGATCAAGTGAAATAGCTTTAATTTTTTGAACATCAGTTGAATTGAACTGAAATCTTTGGCTGTAAGTGTATCCGCGTATTATGTTTGTGGTATAACCATTTGCTCCCATCTGATAAAGCGGATAACTGTTTATCATTTGCAGGTCAATTTTATCTTTTGGAAATCCCCTTGATGAAAGATAATCCAGCAGCAATGGAATTTGTCTTTGTAACTCTTTGTAAGCAGCTTCAGCCGTGGTTCCTTCAACTGAAACTGTTCCCTTAATTACGCCAAGGTCTGATACAATTTCTCTTTTTGCTGATCCTGTTACATTTATAACCTGGTTTGAGTTGTAATTTGATTTCCAAGTAAATACAAATATTATGACTCCTAAGAGAAAACTAGCGCTTAAAATTGCAAACGGGATTGTATTATTGCTTTTATTTTCCATAATATTTTATTATTAGTTTAAGTAATTATAATTATTAAAAGATAAATTATTAAAAATTATAATAATTACAATATAGCTTATTCTTATATTTATTTGAAAAAGTAATTGTTTTATGCCCCAAAACAGATTAGCAAAAGAAAAAAGTCCTTATTTGCTGCAGCACGCAGATAATCCTGTTAACTGGTATCCCTGGTGTGATGAAGCTTTTGAAAAAGCAAAGCGTGAAGACAAACCGATTTTTCTTTCAATAGGATATTCAACCTGTCATTGGTGCCACGTAATGGCACATGAATCGTTTGAAGATATTAATATAGCTTCCCTTATGAATGAAGTCTTTGTATCAATTAAAGTTGACAGGGAAGAAAGACCTGATATAGACGGAATTTACATGACAGTTTGCCAGATGATAACAGGCAGCGGTGGCTGGCCCTTGACAATTATAATGACTCCAGATAAAAAGCCCTTCTTTGCCGGGACATATTTTCCCCCGAGTAGTAGATTTGGAAGAGCTGGTATGCTTGATATTATTCCTCAAATAAAAAATTACTGGCTGAACAAGAGAGAAGAAATGCTAAATTCTGCTGAAAAAATTTCATCAGCTCTTGCGAAGACTACTTTGGGAAATAGGGGAAGTCTGTTAACTGTGGATGTATTTCACAAAGCATTTAACGATCTCAAGCGGAGGTTTGATTCTGAACATGGCGGTTTTAGTCAAGCTCCTAAATTTCCCACGCCGCACAATTTACTATTTTTATTAAGATACTGGAAAAGGACAGGAAATATTGAAGCATTGGAAATGGTGCAGAAAACATTAACGGAAATGAGAATGGGAGGAATTTATGACCAATTGGGATATGGATTTCACAGATATTCGACGGATGAACAATGGCTGGTTCCTCATTTTGAAAAAATGCTCTATGACCAAGCACTTTTAATACTGGCGTACATTGAAGTTTATCAGATTACAAATAGCATTTTGTTTAAAAAGACATCGGAGCAAATTTTAGAATATATTCTTCGGGATATGACTTCGCCGGAAGGGGGATTTTATTCTGCGGAAGATGCCGACAGCGAAGGAGAAGAAGGGCGATTTTATCTATGGAATGCTGATGATTTAAGGGAAATACTGAATGACGATGCGGAATTATTTATTAAAGTTTTTAATTGTGCAAAAGATGGAAACTGGATTGATCAGGCGAAGGGAAGCGCACCTGGTACTAATATTCTACATTTGAAAGAATCGTTACAAAAACTCTCAAAACAATTTGAAATTCCTGAAAAAAATATTGAAAATAAAATGGAGATCGCACGCGAAAAACTATTTAAGGCTCGTGAAAAAAGAATTCATCCCCACAAAGATGATAAAATATTAACAGACTGGAACGGTCTTGTAATCTCAGCTTTGTCAAAAGCCGCAAGGATTTTTGATAAAAAGAAATATTCTGATGCTGCTGAGATAGCTGTAAAGTTTATAGAAAAACATTTATTTCCAGATAAAGAAAGATTGCTTCATAGATATAGAGCAGGAGAATCGGGACTTCCAGCACAAATTGATGATTATGCATTTATGATTTCGGGTCTATTGGATTTGTATGAAACTGTTTTTAAGGTGGAATATCTTAAACTGGCTCTCTGTTTGCAGGAAATACAACTAAATCATTATTGGGATAATGAAAACGGGGGATTCTTCTATACAAGTGATGATGCTGAAATATTGCTTATACGACAGAAAGAAATTTATGATGGTGCAATCCCATCCGGTAATTCGGTTTCATTGTCGAATTTATTGCGTTTTGGCAGAATCACAGGAAATTCTGATTTTGAGGATAAAGCTGAAAAGCTGATAAAAGCTTTTTCGGTGCAAGTTGCAAATTCTCCGATGGCATTTTCTCAATTTCTAATTGGAGTTGATTTTGCAATAGGACCTACGAAAGAAATTGTTGTTGTCGGAAATATCAATAACGCAGATACACAAAAAATGCTAAATTTGCTCAGCAAGAAATTTATTCCCAACAAAGTTCTCTTGTTAAAAGATCCCAATAAACCAGAAATAACTGAAGTGGCAGAGTTTACTAAAACTCAAAATATGGTAAAGGAAAAATCTACAGTATATATTTGTGAAAATTATAATTGTAAAATGCCTATAAATGATTTAGGCGAGCTTGACAAGTTATTGAAATAAGAAAATTTTATAATGGGTATTATCAAAAAAAAAATAAAAGTAAAAATTAAAAAGAAGAAAAAAAGGATTCCTATTCCTCAAAAGCCTCCTAAAGTAATAAGCTCAAAAAAAACCTATAACAGGAAAAAAGAAAAAGAAAAATCCAGAAAAGAAGGGAGCAAGGAGTAATTAATAATGTCGAAGGCTTCGGTGATAATATCATTTTATAACAGAATTGATTATCTGAAATATGTTCTAGCTGGGTTTGAAAGACAATCCTTTCGTGATTTCGAAATTATTATTGCGGATGATGGTTCAAGTGAAAAAATTGTTGAAGAGCTCGAAAAGATTTCAATTAAAATATCTTATCCATTAATTCATGTATGGCATGAAGATAAAGGATTTCGAAAAAATAAAATCCTGAATAGAGCAATAACTTCTTCTAATACGGATTACTTAATTTTTATTGATGGCGACTGTATACCACATAAGGAGTTTGTTAAGGAGCATTTAATTTATTCTAATATGGGAAAATGTCTCACTGGCAGAAGAGTAAATCTTTCAGAAAAAATCACAGGATATTTGTCTGTTGAAAAAATAAGGAACGGATATCTTGAATATAAAACATTTAAATTGATAGTTGATGGTCTTTGGGGAATGTCAGATAATGTGGAGAGAGGGTTTTATATTAAAAACAAATTTATTCGCCACATTCTAAATAAGAAAAAGAGAGGGATACTTGGCTGCAATTTTTCTATTCATAAAAGGGACTTGCTAGCCATTAATGGATTTGACGAACGATATGAGCTTCCTTCTGTTGGGGAAGACAGCGATGTTCAATACAGACTTGAGTTATTAAAAATGGAAGTGGTCTCATTAAGTAACATTGCTGTGCAATATCATTTATATCATAAGCTTCAGGAAAGACCTCAAAAAAACCTCGATTTATTTACAGAAATCAAAGAAAATGCGCTTTTTTACACTCCTTTTGGAATTAATCAATAAAAGCTATTTAATATTATTGCTTTGAATAGCTCCTGGCCTTATATTTGAAGCCATATTTTAAATATAGCCTAAATAAGTAAGGTAATAAATGCTAGATGACTTAGATATTAAGATATTAAATATACTACAAAAGGGAGCCAGGACAAAAAGAAACGAGATAGCCGAGAAAGTGGGTTTATCTCTTCCATCAGTCAGCGAAAGACTAAACAAACTGGAAGAGAAAGGATTTATACAAGGTTACTTTACCAAATTAAACAGGAAGGCTTTCGGATATGATATTCTAGCATATGTTTTTGTTACAATGGAATCTTCAAAGCATTATAAAACTTTATTAATTAAAGCTGAAAAGATTCCTGAAATAATTGAATGTCATTCGGTCCTTGGTGAAGGTTCACACCTGCTGAAAATTATTGCGAAGAATACTGAGTCTCTTGAAAAATTGCTTGGAGAGATTCAATCCTGGCCAGGGGTTATCTCTTCAAAGACAACCTTTATTTTATCAACAACAAAAGAAACGACGGAAATAAAAATTTAATTAATCATTAATCATCAAACAAAAGGCAAGGTATAATATGGCAAAAACAGCTTCCCCAGTTGATAATATCCTGAAGTTCATTAAGAATAACGGGATAAAATTTGTTGATCTTAAATTTATGGACTTTCCCGGTCAGTGGCAGCATTTTACTGTACCGACTAAGCAACTTGATGCGGGTTCATTTGAAGATGGATTTGGATTTGACGGATCCTCTATCCGCGGATGGAAAGCAATTAATGAAAGCGATATGCTTATTATTCCGGATGCAAACACAATGTTTGTTGATTCGTTTATCAAGCCACCAACAATAAGTTTAATTTGTGATGTATATGAACCGGCTACAAAGGAAAAATATACCCGGTGCCCAAGAAGCATATCTCAAAAAGCAGCTGCCTATTTGAACTCTACAGGGATAGCAGATACGGTATATTATGGGCCGGAAGCTGAGTTCTTTATATTCGATGATGTAAGGTTTGATTCTAAACCTAATGGCAGTTTCTATTTTGTTGATTCAAATGAAGGTAGGTGGAACAGTGGTAGGGAAGAAAATCCCAATCTTGGTTATAAGCCAAGATATAAAGAAGGATATTTCCCCGTTCCTCCAACTGATTCACTAGTTGATCTTAGGAACGAAATGGTTGTTAATCTTATGGAGGCAGGCATAGACGTTGAAGCCCAGCATCATGAAGTGGCCAGTGGCGGACAATGCGAAATAGATTTAAAGTTTCAACCTTTAGTAAAAGCTGCTGATCAACTATTGTTATTTAAGTATATTGTTAAAAACACTGCAAAGAGGAACAATAAAACAGTTACTTATATGCCTAAACCGATTTTTGGCGATAACGGAAGCGGAATGCATGTTCATACCAGTCTCTGGAAAAAAGGGAAACCTCTTTTTGCCGGATCTGGCTATGCGGGATTAAGTGAAACCGGTTTATATTTCATTGGCGGAATTTTGAAACATGCTGCTTCACTTCTTGCATTTACTAATCCAACGACTAATTCCTATAAAAGACTCGTTCCCGGATTTGAAGCACCGGTTAATCTTGCTTACTCTCAGAGAAACAGAAGTGCTTCAGTAAGGATTCCTATGTACTCATCCAGCCCTAAAGCAAAGAGGGTTGAGTTTCGTTGTCCCGATCCGTCATGTAATCCATACCTGGCTTTTTCTGCAATGCTTATGGCCGGGCTTGATGGGGTAATAAACAGAATTGATCCCGGTGAACCACTGGATAAAGATATTTATGATATGTCACCAGAAGAATTAAAAGACGTTCCTTCAACTCCAGGCAGTTTAAAAGAAGCACTAAAAGCCCTGGCAAATGATCATGAATATTTAATGAAAGGTGATGTGTTCACTGAGGACGTGATTGAAACCTGGATAAAATATAAGACTGATAAAGAAATAAAACCAATGGCTCTTCAACCACATCCCTATGAATTCAACTTGTACTATGATGTGTAGGATATAATTGATGAGGTAGGTCTAAAGGCGGGGTTATCCCGCCTTTTTTATTTATAACTTTTTTCATTAACTTTAAATACTAACCTCAAGACTGATTCCGAAAGAAAGAAAAAATTTCCCTAAATTTATGGAATAAAGGATTCCATTTAACATTGTTCTAATTATAATGAATATTCTATTTGAATTGATGGTGAGAACAGTACACTGCTAGATTTTGAATGCATTTCCATTTCAAGTAATATTCTGCTTCCGGCCAAAATCCGTGCATTATCCGACAAATTAAAATATAGTCCGGGATAAATATTTAGAAACTTTGCTGTATATGATAAATTAGTATTATTAATCACACCGATAGGAAATGGAATTAAGACATAATAACCCTCATCGAAGTTGCCAGGATTGTAATCCAGTATCGTTTGTCCAAAGTAACCCAAATTCAGGAAATAATTAATAAACCGATCTTTATTTATTGAATTTAATGTTAAGGATATATAAAAATTATTGCTTGTACAATCACCGATATCGTGAAAGTAATAAGTGTTGCTAGTACTTCCGAATAAGGAGGTCGTTGTTTCTTCTACTGTTGAGTGTGCATCATAAGTAAATTTGTTAAATAATAATCCTCCATCTATCCGGAATCCAATATTTCCACCATTACTTATGATTGCTAAACCGACACTTCCTCTGGGATTATTATTTCTGGTCAGACTGACTGATCCGGTAAACGAAAAAGACTTCGAGAGCGGTAATTCCAGATTCAATCCCCCGCTCATACCTGATATTTCCCAAGATAAATTATTTGCACCGGTGGTAAGCCCTGAGGCTCTCACAGATCCATTTAGAGTACCTGCAGTATTTGCTTCAAAATGAGGTGAAACCACAAAATGACCGAGGTTCTGATCGCCGGTTAGAAAGACAGGAGGACAATTAATTGGGCCTTTTACTTTTCCATCACGCAGAATAGCTTCTCTTGTTATAGTACACGACTGGAGCATGAAAGCTGCAAATATTAAAATAAAAGCAGCTAATAATACTTTTATTAAATGAATGGGCCACATAAATCCCCCAACTAATAGGTTAATAATTTAATAAAATTTTAATTCTTAATTAAATTCGGAAGAAAATTTTGAATAATTGTCAAAAAGTTGTAAAAAAAATGTAAAAGGATTCACATCTAGCAAATGCAGGCTTTTTATCTGCCAAATTAATTTATATAATGTTCTCCAAAAGAATGGACAACATAGATTAATTAGATTTAATCCATTCTTTCCAGGTCTCAGGTTGGTAACCAACTGTGGCATTCCCCTCATTTCTGACAATAGGTGTTTTTAACAGTAATGGATCAGATAACAATTCTCCTTCAATTTCATAAACCATATATTGCAAACCGCGTTTCTGAAATTCCTTTCCCCATTTGTTAATTAATTCTTCGATTGGTACCGATTTGCAAATATTTTCCAGTTCCCCTTTTGAAATCCCTTTTTCATTCAAATCGCGAAATTGAAAAGGAATTCTTCTTTCTTTAAAAAACCTTTCAGCTTTCCGGGTGTCTCTACACTTTTTCGTGCCGATAATTTGTATGTTCATTTTATCTTAGCTTTAAAAATCAGTGAAAATTTCCTGTGTCCTTTTTGCTCTGGGAAAGCGACTTTTAATTCCTGCTCCTGTTATTACAGCAGTTCCCAGTATATAATTTTTGTATTTTATAACGCATTGACCTTCAGTTTTATTTTCCTTTTTTACTACTCCACCCTCAAGGTATTTCTTTAATTGATCCTGTTCTGTAATCTCATAAATATTATTTTTAATATGATCATGAAATAATTGTGCACCCTGTGTGTGAAGGGCAAGACGATTATTTTTGTCTATTACCCCTAGCTTTGTCCCTATTCTCTGAAAATGTCCGGGAAATGGATCTTCCCAATCTCTGCTGACAATAAATATATCGTTTCCTTTTACAAGGTATTGATATTCCGAAAGTTTTTCTTCAGACAAAGAAAATTCTGTAATGAGATTTTTTATGATAGGTTTTAATTTTCTATTATCTAAATCCAAAAAATTTAAGTCTTTTTGAAATGGGCTGGTTTGTTCAGGCGGAACTGTTTCCCCAGTCTTTTGCAATTTGACAATAAAGAAACCGTCTGTATCTGCTTCCCAAGGAAGTATTCTTTTTGCTTTTGATAATTCAGGATTTAATTTAATTCCCCCATAATTTGTAAAAGCCGGATGAGATTTTATCGGAAGATTAATTTCCATAATCTGTACAGGATATTTATCAATGACTTTATTCATTATTAATTCGTTTTCTTCGATCGTTAAAGTGCAGGTTGAATAAACTATTTCGCCCCCCGTTTTTAGCATTTTAATTGCAGCTATTAATAATCTCAATTGCAAATCACCAAGTTTAACCGCTCTTTCAATTGACCACCAATCACTTACTTCATCTTTTTTTTGAATTATGCCAAGTCCGCTACAGGGTACATCCACGAGAATCTTGTCAAAATGTTCCGCATAATGTTTACTGAGCCATTCTCCTTTTGAGTGGATTACACCTGCATTGGCAATATTCATTCTATCCAGATTGTAAACCAGCATTTTAACCCTATCAAGTTGAATTTCGTTGGCAATCAGTGTTCCCCGATTATTCATTAATTCAGCAAGTTCTGTAGTTTTAGAGCCGGGCGCAGCGCAAAGATCCAGTACCGTTTCGTAAGGTTTCGGATCTAAAATTAAAGGTGGGATCATTGATGAAAGTCCCTGAATATAATATTCACCTATAATGTGTTCAATAGTTTTACCTGTGAGTTTTTTACTATCAAGAACTTTTAGAGCGCTATCAATCTTATTTACTGGTGTTGTTTTGATTCCATATTCTTTAAGCAGATTAGAAGATAATTCTTCGCGGGATGTTTTAAGCCTGTTTGCCCGTAAATATTGAGTTGGTTCTTCATTAATAAATTCAATATACGTTTTTGCAGATGCTTCACCGTATAGTGAACTAAGGTATTTATAAATTTTACTGCTGACCGGTAGCAATTTTAAATCTCAATATCTATTTAAACTTAAAACTCTGAAGATTTCGTTTGTTAAATCGTTGCTTCTTTTTTCTCCAGGGAAGGATTTTTTATAATCTGCTTCTATTTCTTTGATAATGGAATCGAGGTAATTTTCATACTTTGCCACTGCGGTTTTGATATCTTCAGACCTAACAGGAATTTTAACCGAAGTGTTTTTTTTTCTGTTGGAATAGACTATATATTTTGCTTTGTATTGACTTTCAGCCTGAAGAACTGCAGTGCCATCAACAGTGAGTATTTCATAATTTCCAAAAAATTCCTCTCCGATAACCAGAGTCCTCCCTGGCAGTTTAATTTCCTCTGTTGTCATATTTCCCAAAAAGTCCTCAGGAAATGTTTTAATGCCATTCTCCGAGAGGGATACAGTCCATTTAGAAATAAATTCTTTTTCTATCAAGCGGGGTAGCTATTATAAATTTAAAACTTTTTTGTAATGATTTATATACTGAGGAAGAATTATTGATTTATCAAAATTTTCAACTGTTCTCTTTCGTGCGTTTTCAGAAAAAAGTTTATACTTCTTACTATTGGTTAAAAGGTCTATAGAATATTTTGCCATCCTGTCGATATCTCCTATTTCCGCGATAAATCCTGTTTCATTGTGTCTGATAAGCTCAGGTAGTCCGCCAACACTTGAGCTGATAACAGGGATACCGCAGGCCATTGCTTCAAGTGCTGCGAGCCCAAAACTTTCAGACTGTGAGGGTATTAAGAACAGATCTGCAGAATTTAAGATTTCGACAAGGCCATCCTGCTTTCCTAAAAACTTCACCTGATCGTAAAGATTCAGCTCCCTGGTAAGTCTTTCACACTCTGATCTGTCAGGTCCATCACCAACTAAAACTAATTTAGCTGGAACTTCTTTAATTATCTTTTCGAGAATCCTAATCGTATCAGGAACTCTCTTAACCTGTCTGAAATTTGAAGTATGAACAATAATTTTCTCCCCTTTAGCAGCCAGGTTTTTTCTAAAACAACCATTTTCTTTTGGTTTCAGAAACTGGGTATCGACAAAATTTGGTATAACTTCAATTTCTTTATTGATGTCGTAGTTTGTTAGGGTTTTTTCCTTCAGAAATCTTGAAACGGCAGTTACACCGTCACTTTCTTCGATGCTGAATTTAACCAATGGCAAAAAAGATGGTTCGAGCCCAACCAGTGTAATATCCGTCCCATGCAGGGTTGTTATTACTTTTATATCTTTTTTGTTTTTTAACATTTGTTTGGCTAAGTAAGCGCTGGTTGCGTGAGGAATTGCATAATGAACGTGAAGAAGATCTAAATTTTCATAATTTGCCACTTCAACCATTTTGCTAGCAAGAGCCAGGCTATAGAGCGGAAATTCAAAAAGAGGATAGCTGCTCATTTCAACTTCATGAAAAACTATGTTTTCTACGAAATTGCTTAATCTGAAAGGCAAAGCATAGCTAATAAAATGTATCTCATGTCCTTCGAGCGCCAGAGCTTTTCCAAGCTCGGTTGCAACAACGCCGCTTCCACCATAAGTCGGATAGCAAGTAATTCCTATTTTCATATTTACCAGATTTTAGAGTTTATTTTTTAAAAGTGGAAAAGAAATAATTCATCAGGCCTTATAAATAGAAAACGATTGAAATATTGTTCAGTTCCTTTTTGGCGACATATCAGCCATTTTTGATTAACTAAATTGGATCGATATAAAATATATAAATTATTTCTTATTAAACGAAATCAGGCAATGCATAAGTTACTATTCTTTAGGTAGTGTACCGGTTTAAATTGAAGAAATATTGGACATTTTTTGGTTCCCTCAATAATTCTAATTCAAGCTTTCCATATTTTCTTTATGATAAAACAGTAGGATTATAAAGATTTAAAATCAAAAGAGCATTCATTATTTGGTCAATAATCTATATACATACCTATTCTTCTGTTATAAATGCACTTCAACGAATTTGCGGACGGTCTAAATGACACCCAGTTAGTCACTGAGCAGATCCCTGATCATCGGCGGTGTTATTCGTTCTGAGTACTGAATTACCCAGTGGTTTTTAGTATTATTCAGTAGTTCTGAAGAATGAGCGGAACTTTGCATAGTATGTCAATTTTGTCAAAATAAAATGATTCATTATGATACTTTACTAGGAGTTTGAAGCCAGTTGTATAGGAGTTGTGCAGGGGTAGAAATGTCTGCCAAAATGGCAGACTTTTTATATGAGATCGAATCTTAGGGCACTACATAGTCTTCAGATTTAAAGCACAAAAAGCGATATTAGCTTAAATTATATCTAAATAAAAATAAATTTTATGAAAATTCTGGTAATCGGACAATCACTTGAAGATCATATAATTTACAGTGAAAAGGAAACTGTAAAACCGGGCGGAATATTTTATTCTGTATTAGGATTAAAAAGCTTTATTGAAACAGGGGATAATATTTTGCTTCTAACCTCTGTAGGAAGAAATAATTTAAAGCTTTTCTCTCCTGTCTATGATGATATTGAAAAATTATACTTCAATTACGTTGATAAAATTCCTCAGGTATTTTTGAATATTTCTGAAGAAAATGAAAGAGACGAATGTTATTCGTTGGTAAATCAGAATTTATCACTGGGAAATATTAAGGATTACGGCGTATTCGATGGGATTCTGATTAATATGATTACCGGTTTTGATATAACATTAGATCAGCTAAAAGAGATACGGTCAAAATTCAATAAAGATATTTTTTTTGATGTACATACACTTTCCCGTGGGTTAGACGAGAGCGGAAACAGGAAATTCAGAACGATTCCTGACTTTGAAGAATGGGCGGCAAATATAGATATACTTCAGTCTAATGAAATAGAATTTTCCTGTCTCTTCGCGAATGATAATAAGAAGTTTACAATTCAAAAATTGTTCGGGGCAGGTATAAAAATTCTTATTGTAACAAAAGGTAAAGTTGGGGCAAGAGTATATTATAAAAATAAAAATGAAATTGTTTCATCATTTATATCTTCAATAATGGTAGAAACAAAAAATAAAGTTGGGTGCGGTGATATTTTTGGGGCAGTCTTTTTTTATAATTATATTAAATATCATAATATCCATAAAGCATTGATACTTGCAAATGCTGCCGGCGGGTGCGGTGCATCTTATGATAAAATTCAAAATTTTGAAGGACTCAGAAAAGATGTTTATGAACGAACTGGTTAAGAGAAGAATTCTGGTAACCGGTGCAAATGGTATGCTTGGTCAAAGAACAATTCATTTCTATAAGCAATTGGATAATCTTGAAATTTTAGGAACATCGGTAGAGGAGAAACCGGTGTTTTCAGGTATTGATTATCTGAGCTGTGATTTAATGCGTAGGGATCAAATTAAAAAAGTGGTATCAGATTTTTGCCCTGACTTTATTATTAACACAGCAGCATTTACAAATGTAGACCTGAGTGAGACAGAAAGGGAAATCGCCTGGAAAATAAATGTTAAGGGTGTTGAATACCTTTCTGAAGCAGCGAGGGCTATAGATACTCATATAATTCATATATCTTCAGATTATATTTTTGATGGAACAAACGGTCCGTATTCAGAAAAAGACAAGCCAAATCCTATAGGCTATTACGGAAGGACGAAACTTGCAAGTGAAAATGCCTTAAAAATCAGCGGAGCAATTTATACGATATTAAGAACTAATGTGCTATATGGAATAGCAGATAGCCGCCCTGATTTTGTCAGATGGGTTGTAAAAAGTGTTCGTGACGGCAATAAGATAAACATTGTTACAGACCAGGTGAACAATCCTACTTTTATTGATGATCTTGTGCAGGCAATAAGCAAAGTATCAGAATTTAAGAAACAGGGGATTTATAATATTGGAGGAAGGGAATTTTTAACCAGGTTTGAATTTTGTAAAATAATTGCCGATGTTTTCGGTTTAGATAAGAGTTTAATTAAACCGATTCTTACGGAGCAACTCAATCAGAAAGCAAAAAGGCCTTTAAAATCAGGTTTGTTAACTTTGAAATCCGAAACTGAACTGGGGTATAAGCCTCACACAATAAGGGAAGCTCTCGTATTAATGAAAAGAGAATTAAATTTATGATTAGTAAATACGACGCATTTATTTTTGATCTTGATGGCACTATTTACAGAGGTTCCAGTTTAATCAAAAATGCAGATATAACAATTAATGAACTTAAAAAACTTGGAAAAAAAATAATTTTTATTTCCAATAAAACTACCGGAAGCATTCAGGAATATTTTGATTTTTTAAGTGAGAAGGGATTAAATATTAATCAGGATGAAATAATAAATTCGACATTAATTCTCAAAAAATATTTGTCCGAAAATTTTAATGGCAAAAATTTTTATGCGATTGGTGAACAGGTATTTATTAATGAGATAATTGAATCAGGATTGAAATATTCTGAAAAGCCAGACGAGATAGATATTTTGCTTGTAACTCTTGATAGAACATTAGATTATAGAAAGCTTGAAATTGCGTCCCGTGCCCTTGAAAAAGGGGCGCGTTTTTTTGCAGCTAATATAGATGACACCTGCCCTGTTGATGATGGCGAAGTATTAGATGCAGGCGCGACTATTTCTGCGCTGGAAAAAAGAACCCACAGAAAGTTGGAGAATAATTTCGGTAAACCCTCTTCATTTATGATAGCTGAAATAGCACGTCGATTAGCTATTGATAATTCTAAAGTTTTATTGATAGGAGACAGACTGGAAACTGATATTGCAATGGGTAATAATTTTGGAATAGATACCGCCCTTGTTGCTACAGGTGTTAAAAATTTCCCTAATGGAAATCAGCACATAAAACCGACCTATTTTCTGGCCTCTGTATATGACCTGCTTGTAAAAAATTCTGAATAAGCCACATTTTAATATCTTATTCTGCTTATCATTAAAATAATCCGCTCGTCAAATTATTGTACAACCTTCCCAACTTTTTAAATTCAAGCCAGTCTAAATACTAAAGCCATAAATGAATTTTGCTCTAATAATTCATTTAACAACAATATAACATCAAAGAAACGTTGAACAGAAATCAAAATCATTTATCAATCCCGATGGTTATCCTGGTTACAAATTTTAACTTTAGTTAATGGATGATTAATTGACAAGCTGGAGTTTATTAATGAAAAAAATTATACTCGCTATTTTTTTTCTCACATCCTTTTTATTGGCATTTCCGAATAGTGATGGATTGAAAAAGAAAAAAGCTGAGGTTCTGGCAATCAGGATAGATGATCCTGTGACAATAGATGGCAAACTTTCTGAGAATTTCTGGAAAGCAGTACCTGGCGTATCGAACTTTACACAATTAGATCCCAAAGAGGGAACTGCACCATCTGAAAAAACTATAGTATTTTTCGCATATGATGATCAAAATATTTATATAGCTGCCAGAATGTATGATTCAGCTCCTGACTCAATTCAGGCCAATCTTGCCAGAAGGGATGAAGATTCAAACTCGGATCAGTTTACAGTATTTTTAGATCCTTATGATGACAAAAGAACGGGATATTATTTTGGTATTACTGCCGCAGGTACACTTAAAGATGGTGTATTGTATAACGATGATTGGGATGATAATTCCTGGGATGGAGTTTGGGAAGGAAAGGTTACAAAGGATAGCAAAGGCTGGATTGCAGAGATGAGAATCCCTTTTTCACAATTAAAATTCAGATCGATGAATATCCAAACGTGGGGAATAGATTATAAAAGAGATATTGCAAGAA
>CAYPNM010000020.1:0-56770 GCA_964412105.1 uncultured Ignavibacteriaceae bacterium
GCTGTGCGAAATGAAATAACAAAAACATTCATAATCATGGCTATTCTGTATGCAAAGCTATAAATTCCTACCTCGCTAGTCCCGAGAAAATATTGTAAAATAAATCTATCCGCTATATCAACAGCAGCCGAAAGGAAACCGGCCAATAATAAAGGATAGGCAAATTTTAAGAGCGTTCTAATTATTAAGGGATCAATTTTCAGTATGTAATCACCACGAACAGCTCTTATCATAATAAGGAATAAAACAGAACTTGATAATAACTGAGCAAGTATAATACCTTCTACTGATAATCTGTATATAAACACAAAAACAATATTAAAAATTAGATTCAGGATAGCGCCGGTTCCGGAATAAATTACTGCTTGTTTCGATAGCTCCTTGGTTTTCAGCAGCAATAAAATGTAGAAACAAATTGTCTCAATTAGCAAAGTGATAAAAATGAGTATCATTAATGAAGAATATTCGGTAGATCCCAAAATAATCTTAGTAATTCCTCCAGAAAAAAAACAAAGAACAATTGTAGAAATGAAACCAATTAAAACTATAAAGTTTATTAGCGTTGAGAAAATTATTCTTTTCTTTTCCCGCGATGATTCTTCGATATAAAATTTATTAAGCGAACCATACATTCCGAATTGGTATAAAACAGAAATGATTGCATATACAGACATTAGCAGCGCGTAATTACCGTACTCAGTTGTTGTGATGAGATTAGAATAAAATGGAAGAAGAATAAAGCTCACCGAACGGATAAATATATTTCCGAGACCATACCAGGCGACTGATTTTGAAAGACTTTTTGCCATTAAATAATATTACTTAATTTGTAAAGTTCCTTTAGACCCGCATTCACATTTTCATATCCATGATATTTTGTAACCCACTTTTTCCCTTCAATGGATAGTCTGTCTCTCAGTGCTTTACTTTCAATGAGCTCATTTAATTTTATATACAGTTCGTCAGTATTATTCGCAATAACAAAAGGATTTTCAGGGAGCCATTCTCTATAATCATCTGTCATGTTGGTTATTGTTGGAATACCCATGGCAAGAGTTTCAAGCCCTGCTTTTCCATAACCGGTTCCCCCCATTGTTCCGCCTACCTGATCAATGCTAATGTCTGCTCTGGATTTAGCATCCAAAACAGCACTTCTTGAAATATTTTCAAGCAATGAAAAATTTATTTCCCTTTCCTTATTAATTTTTTCGATCACAGATATTATCAGCTCCGTTCCCTTGTACTTCCTGTTTGTAGGAGAATGTACAATGGTGACAAATTCATTCTCTGTTTTATCTCTGACCGGGAGTTCGGATGGATCGTAAGGATAAAACAAATAATTGAGATCTTTTTTTATAGCAAGATGATCGTATTCTGAAGTGATATTCAAATCTGAAATTGAATCAAGCTCTTTTATTAATCCGCGAATTCTTAAATCACTTCCATAATAGCAACACACTATTTTCTTCCCCTGTTTTTTCCATTTAATTGCCTGAGAAGAATCCCGGAAAAAGTCCAATCCTGAGTCATAATGAACTATATCAAAATCATTAAGATTATACTGCTCAATTGTTTCGTCGACAATTGTCCTTTTAGAAAAATCATTGATTGTGAAGTAAATACTTTCGAAAATATTCATTGGTTCAAATTGGATTGGACCTGAATGATTTTCTTTCTCCCTGGCAGTTACTTTTTTCTTCCTCCATTTTTTTGCAAATGAAAAATTCGGGAGAGGTAAATAGAGACAAATATCCTCAGGGAAATCGAGAGGATTTTTATGTAAAGTAACTAGACGCGAATAATCACCGCACTGATTGTGCATTTTGTAAAAATCATATGGGACACCGGCATAGTTTTGAGGAGCGATGTGTAATACTTTTAGCATTAAAGATCTTTATATAATGTATCTCTGAAAATACCCCTTGCCCCGAAATTTTCCTTAAACCTGGCAAGGCCCCAGTTTGGATCCATATTTACGGTAAAGATTCCGAAATCAAGGAAACGGAATCCTTCTTCCTGATATTTTGTCATTATTTCATAAAATAAAAGATTTACCGCACGATATTCTTGATAATCTTCATTATGGCTGATATAAAAAGCAAGCACTACTTTGGAATTTGCGCTGAAATTACAAACTCCTGCAATTAATTTTTTATTAAGAAAGGCTCCCCATAATCTTATTTTATCCGGGAACATTTTTTTGAGTTTCTTAAGTTCCTCAACTGTGTGAGTAGGAGTTACATTATGTCGAAGCTTAAGATTCTTTTTCAGAATTTCATAATATTCATCAAACGCATCACATTCATTTATAATTACACCTTTTTTTATCGATTTATTTACTGCCGTTCTTGCTTCGGCTCTGTAAGTTGAGAGAAGCTGCCCTTCTTTAATATCAAGCTGTACCACGCTCGAGATTTCTCTCCTTAAGTAATTAAACCCACTTTTCACCATGGCAAAATCAATATAATTGGAATATTTTGATTCGTAGATAATTGGTGGTAGCGTAATTTGTATTCTGTCAAATTCTTCACCATCGCAGAATTTTAATAGACCTTCAATCAATTCAAAAGCATCTTTCAGGCTCAGATCTATATTGTAAACAAATCCACCGTAAGATGCTCCGCTATGCGAAGAAAATATTTTTTTATTTTCTCTTTTAATTTCAACAGCGGGCAAAACTGAGAACAATTTATTATTCTTTGTAACCACTATCGAAGCTTCTTTAAACCTTGTTTTGGGATGGTAAGATAAAAATTTTCTTGTATGAAATATGGTCCCGTTATCGGAATTAAGTACGAATCTATCCCAATCCTCATTTGTAAGACCGGACTTTGAATATTGAATAAGTTCAAGCATAGTAAAGGATTTTAGTTTGAATATTTTAAGACTAACTTTTTAGATATAATTGAATTATAAATAATCGGGGCGATGAAAATCATCATACTAATAATATAAGGATACTTATATCTGGCATCTCCGAAAGTAAGTAAATGAATGCTTATTCCAAGAAACATAAAAAGTAAAAACAGTCTTAGCTCACTATTGGAAAATAATTTTTTGAAATTCTTTTTTATTATCAAAACAAACAGAACTAATAAATAAAAATAATACAGATGATGAAGAATTTGAAGGACGAAATAAGAAATCTTTAATGAAAGAGGATTACTATCTAAAATTTGATCCTTGCTGCCGGTAATAATATTCTTAATAACCTTATAAAGATTCCAGTCTGATAAATTTAATAGTCTTGAAACAGAGAAATCATCCCAGATAAACATATGCACAATTTTTAGAGGGAATAAAGAAATGTACTTAACAGGATGCTCATAAATCCAGTTATAAGCTTGATTAAGCCAATAGCCTTCTTTTACAGTATAAGTTTTCTTATCGGAATTCGCGATATAACCTATTTTGCCTTTTTCAAAAACCTTGTTGTTATATGCACCAGTAGCATCGTCATTTGCACCAATTAAAAGATTTACCGGCCCATTGGTAGAGGTGAAAATAAATTTATCAAAATGGGAATAATTGAATATTCCAAACAGAGTTATAAATATTAAAAATCCCAAAACCAGGATACCAGCATTTCTCAGGATTTTATTAACCTGCTCTCTCGAATAAATTTCATTTATCAAATAAGCTCCAAGTAATGCCCAGCCTATTGGCCGCACCGCAATCGAAGCACCCAGCAATATTCCTGAAATTATCATCTTCCAATTATTTTTCTGTAAATAGAAATAAATACTGGAAAAAATAAGCACATTAAAGATCAGTTCGGTATAATTAAAAAGAATCAGGCCAAGAGTAGATAAATAAAAGATATAAATTATTGTTACTGTTTTTGCCGCTACCTTATTAAAGATTCTGATTGTAATCTTGTAGACCAGCCATAGTTGAACGAAATTTAAGAGAATATTAAATATGCCGATCGCAATTTTTGAGTTGATAACTGACAATATAACCACAAGCACATTTATATATAGCGGGGCGATAATGTAATCCTGATAAAGATGAATTGGAGCAGGGTAAAATGTATGCAGTTTCAGGCAGTCCTGAGCGAGGTTATAATAATACAGCGAATCACTCTGATAGTTTAAGCTTGAGAGGAAAACATAACCAAGTTGAGCAGCCAGATATAATAGAAGAAGAATCCTGATATGATTTCGGAGAAAGTTTAATGCTTTTTCTAATTTCAATTTTATCTATTTAGGTCACATTAATAATATTTTCATAACTTGAACTGAACTGAGATCACACTGGCGCTACCTAAGCCTAATTTAAAGGGAACGTAAGCATAATCCATTATAAAATTTCCCCACACCAGCCCTATTCCAGTGGTTAATCCTTTAGTTTCATAACCGGTTTGGTAACCGCCCCGAATTGAAAATATTTTATTATAAGTAATCTCACCACCAAGATTAACGTGATTTTCATTATCTCTTGTATAATTCAGAATCTCAGCTCCTCCGATGAGATCAATCTTAGAATCCGGAATTTCAACTTTATAGGATGTCCCTCCGCGGATTTCAATAGGTAGCTTTGTATCTACGAATCTCAATGCATTCATCGAACCTATATTTCTGATTGTAGCTGAAAGATTTAATCCATTAATCGGAGTCTGATAATTTATTCCGAAATCAAAGGCAAGGCCATTTGCCTCATCTACGAAAATATTTTCGTATAAATACTTTATTGAAAAACCAAAATCGAGCATTGGCATAATTCTAAATCCGGTTCCAATACTTCCCGAAAAATAATTTGCATTAAATTTAGAGATAGGATCACCGGGTTGGGTTCTGACTTCAATATCATTTATACTGGTTACATTTAAGCCAATCGCTACCGGTAAACCAAATATTGATGTTTTTGCACCCGCCAGTTCGCTTCTAACATCCTGTATCCAGCTGTTATGCATAAAAATAGCTTCAGAAGATCCGTTGTTGGCTAATTTAGCCGGATTGTAATAAAGAGCGGTAATATCATTTGAAAATGCCGAGCCGGCATCCCCCAGCGCAATATTTCTTGCACCAAAACCAATTTTAAGAAAAGATAAGCCGCTGTTTCCACCGGATTGAGCAAAACAAAAACTCACAGCGATTATTGTTACAAATATTGTCTTCTTTATCATTAAATATTTTACAGAAGGTTCTTTTAGAAATTGATGAAATCAGAATTTTACATTTATCCCGATAATATGTCTGTCTTCCGGTGAATATTTTTCAATTACGAAAGCGTAATCAACTCCTATCATCCAGTCACCCCCAAGAGATTTAAAGTATGAAAATCCCAGAGATGGTCTGATCGGGAAATCAGAATTACTGAGATTAAAATTATCAATTCCACCTCTTAAGAAAAATTGCTCAATAATATTATATTCAACTCCGAACCTGACTATATTGGTGCCGGCATTACTGCTTTCCAATTCAGTAGCAACCAAAAATCTATATTCATTATTTCTGTAACTGATCCCGATCTTTTTCAATAATGGGAAAGCATCTTCTTTCGTTATCCCATCCTGACCTAATAAAGGTGTACTATCCCATTTATATTTGCTGTTTAAATCAGAAACCACACCCGAAATATTAAAGTTATCATTCAGCTTATAAATTATCCCAAGATCAAAACCAATTCCGGAAGCTTTTAATCCCTCTGCAAGAGTATAAAAATAAAATTTAGTAGCCACACCTGCAGCAAATCTACTTCCAAAAGTTTTTGATAACGAGATGAAAGCCTGATTTTCTGAAGTTGAAATTGTGCCTGTTTCTACCCCTTCATTGTCCCTCGCACTTATATTGCTGACTCCTGAATTAATTAAACCAACGCTGATACCGGCACTGGATACAGGCCGGATAATTCCTTCCTCATTATCCCCCTCATAGGAGTGGATATCAAACCTGGTGGTGAAACTTACAAAATTGAGATGGCGATCGAGTGATAGAAACGAATAGGAAGTTTGAAAATTACTCCTATCCTGAAACACTGAAAGAGCCGGGTTATAATATGATACTAGGTTACCTTCTGTTACTGCAGACATGGCGTTACCCATTCCTATTCCGCGCGCTCCAAATCCCATTCTGCTAAATGCTCCCGGCATACCACTAATATCACTGTATTGCAGCTGGCAAAATGAAACCGATGAAAATAAAATTATTACCGCTAAAATCTTTTTCACATTCACCTCTTACTGGATAAGAATAATTTTGCCAAAAATTGGATTTTCTGAACCTCTGTCTATTCGATAGAAATAAACTCCGTTTGCGACGATATTGTGATTATCGTCTTTTCCATCCCAAAAATCCAATTGTGTACTATTTGGATTAGAATCTCCTCTTTGGACATTTTGAATTATTGTTCTTACATAATTCATCCCGAAATCAAAAATTCGAATTGTAACAGGCAAACTTTTTCCACCCGTCGAATACTTTATTTTTATAACACCATCAATCCTGGGATAAAATGGATTAGGGTACGCATATGTATCATCATTAGCAGAAAGTGGTTGTGAAGCAAGGTAAATTTTCCAGGATCCCTGCCATAGACCCCCCGTCTCATTAAATCTTACTAATCCATCATCACTGCCAAACCAATAATATTTACCATTGTATGAGGCAGCATAAAAAATTGAGGTAAGTAAAGGAAGTTTAGTCCCTGAGTCAATGATGGATGGAGGTGAAGACCAGCTAAGACCATTGTCTGTGCTTCTGTAAAGGCCGTTATCGGTTGTTACAAAGACCTGGTTATCTTTAAAACCAAAATTGTACGAAGTTTGATTTTGAAAATATACAGTCCAGTTACTTCCCCCGTCAGTTGTTGAGCTTACACCATATGTTTCTCCGGTTCCCGCTGCCTGCCATGTTGAAGCCCATAAAGTCGATGTAGTTGAATTATAATCTAAATAGGTAACCCAGTTTCCACTTATAGGATTAGTCTCATTTGCATGATTAAATTTAGTCCAACTGGGATATTGAGCACCCGCATTCGTTGTTTTATTTATTCCACCGGCTGTCCCTACATATAATGTACTATCATTTACAACAGCAATAGAAAATCCCTCAAAATTATAACTGCCTGTAGCGCATATTTGCCCTCCTATAGGCGTAATACAATATTTTAATGTATCATTAGGCGAAATTTGATTGACAGAATCCGATGGAAGCACCATTCTTTGCCAGGTTTGCCCGTTATCTGTGCTTCTTCTGATTCCACCGGCAAAACTTGCGATCCATATTGCTCCGGGAGTAAATCCAATGCCATAAACCACATTATTTTGTGTAACGGTAATCGGGACTATTTTTAAATTATTTATACCATAAGTAATCATTGAATCAGATGATGCATCAACTGGTTGAGGAATACTATGCCAGTTTTGTCCCATATCTGTAGAATATTTTAATCCTGTCCCTTTATCTATCTGTTGCTGCACATTGCTGTCATAATATCTTTCCCCGGTTGAAGCCCAGATAATTCCATTATTATAGCCAATTGCATACACACCGTCTTCACCAAACGCTGTGGAACCAAAATAATTAGTCCATGTAGTTCCATCATCTGTTGAAATATTTAATCCTTTGCTAATTGTAATTATTGTATCACCAACTGTAATAATTTCCTGTACGCTGTTTCCTGCCGGAGTTTCATCATTTGTTTTTGAAAGGAAACTATGTTTGTTCAGATTATACTTAAATGGTATGCCCTGTGAGAAATTGTTAATTGTAAGAAAGGAAATAATAATAAAAATGGCCAGGCAGATATGTTTCATTTAGAGGTTAATCCAATTAATTAAAGAAAAAAAATGGTAATTATTGACGAATGGTAAAATTATAATATGTTTTTTCCCGTGATATCCAGTGAGTGATAAAAGACACAAACAAGAAATTACTTTTTTTCGTGTCCAATTTTACCTCATATTTATGAAAATTCCAACCCCAAAATCATAATCCGGTTATAATGAATGGCGTAGGTGAGAAACTTATTACAAAAATAATAAAACTGATATAACCAAGAATCATTCGACTTCTGCCTAGAGGTTTATAATCCGGTACTGGCGGATGTTTTAATTTTATAAAAAAGAATAAAATTAGTGCCCAAAATAGCCATCCGGCCCAGCCTACTGTGAAAGGAAGTGTCAAATAGCTTTCCACCAGACCAAGTGTTCCAAAAACAAATAATAAAGAAAAGAATATAACAGCTATTTTATAATGATTCTTTTCTCCAAACATTGTATAAGATATGTGTCCTCCGTCAAGCTGCCCTATTGGAATCATATTCATTGAAGTTATAAAAAGTCCGAACCAACCGACACATAAATAAGGGTAATGATAAATCTCACTCATAGGAGGAAAAAATTGATGCTTATCTGCAAAAATCATCTTCAAAAAAGAAAACAAAAGTGTGTCTCCAAACTTAAGCTCTAAAGCATTTTTGCCAAAATCAGGAGAAAAATAATTCGGATGAATGGAAAGTAAATAATCTATGCCGGGAACGTGAGTAAAACCATAAATTAAAACTATCAGGCACGCCACAAAGCCTGCAAGCGGGCCTGCGATACCTATATCAAACATTGCTTCCTTGCTCATCACAGGAGACTTTGTTTTAATAACAGCACCCATTGTTCCAAAATTCAGAAATCCTGCAATCGATGGAAAAGGAATAAAGAATGGAAGTGTAGTTTTAACTTTATGATAGACTGCTGCAAAATAATGGCCAAATTCATGTACCCCGATAATAAACAAGATTGATATAGAATAGGGCAACCCCTTTAACAATATATGAATATCAAACGGTCCCTCGCTGCCGCTTATCCATTCCACTCCTGCGATAGTAGTTGTGACAAAAGTGAAAAGAAAAAGTCCAATATGTAACAAATAATTCTTCTTATCTTCCTTGTTCTTTTGAGTATTTATTTCGGCCTGATGTTGTGGATTTATCTCTTCTGACATTCTATATTTCCATATTAAATCCTAATGAGGCATAACTCTCATTAATATCATATAATTCGCCTTGAACGCTCTTACCGGCATAATATGAGATTGATATACTAAATCCTTTCCCGTTCCATCTACCAAATTTTATTCCGGCAGTCAGGATGTTTGAACCGGCATATTCCCCAATTTTTTGCAGCTTAAAATCATAGCCAATAAAAGGAGTGAAAGTTTTGATCTGCAAGTTAGTAAAATAATTATCAAAACCGGCCTGATAAATTTCTTTACCAATATCAGTAGGAACAGTGTGAAATATGTAGGTAAACCCACTGTAAAGGCGAAAACTATTTACACAATAAAACGGAAACAACTCGAAAAATTCTTTGCTATAAACAAATGAATTTCTGCCATTTCGCCATGCATTAATACTGTTATCAAAACTTCCGTCAACTAAATGCGCACTAATATGAGCAAACCTAAATCGAAATCCATATTCATTATTTTCATTTCTAACTTTATACCCGCTATTTATTCCAAAAAAGTAAGTAATAGCTTCCACTGGAAATTTAAAACCGCTTTCACTTCTTAGTCTTGTGTAAGTGAAAACATCAGCCCCAAACGATAGTGTTTTATTACTATTTTGTATTCTATAAATATCAGAAGAAGTTCCGATATCAAGCCGGATATTTCGTTCACCGAGCAGATAATTAAAACCTGCACGTGGTTCCAGAAAGTTAGCAGTAAATGGCCGAATATTCAGATCAGAGGGAAACCATTTAGCTGATTCCTGGGCTGAGATATTAATAATCAGGAATACCACAAACAAGAAGAATAAAATTTTCCGCATCAGGTTGTTTCTGCTCCAGATATCAATTTCTTTTTAATTTTTTGCTTAACAAGTTTATTATAGCCATACTTAAATTTTGAAGCTATACTGGCAATAGCATAGCTATTTGTAGGGAAAGCAAACGAAGGTTCGAAATAACAATTAACTGTACAACCTTGGCAATAATCAAATTTTCCTTCCATCCTTTGAAAATATTTTATCCTCTCAGACTGCCTGATATCTTTTATTGATCTGTCGATTTTTATTCTTTCGTGCCCAAAATGATAACAAGGTAAAATGATTTCATTGTAAGGGGAGATTACGATTACACGCGAAACAGCTTTGCAGGAAGGACTATTTATATCATTGCCCCCATCACGCCTTAATTTCATAAATCCTTTGTTTAAATAGATATCCATTTTTCCATCGCAATACTCATCCACATAATCCACGGCTTCGTCAGTTAAGCCTGAATTTCCAAAGTAAGAAAAAACGGGATTTACTAAAAGGACAAGTCCGTATTGCCGGGCCAGGTCATGCATTCTAGGCAATTTCCGGTAGGTCTCATTTGTAACAGTAAATAATATATCAGGAAACTCGCCTAATGATTTGGCGACATCTATACTTTTCAAAACCTGGTCAAAACAATCTACTTTTCTTATCCGGTTGTGTTCTTCCTTATCAGGAGAATCAAGAGAAAAATGGAGAAGATCGATATTACTTGCTAATTTTTCAGCAAATTTAGGATAAAGCAATCCGTTGCTTGTAATACTCGTCTGCATCTTCAGATTTTTGGCAAATTTGGCCATCAAATGTATATCTTTGTGCAGAAGCGGTTCACCGCCTGTTAAATCAATAAATTTTACTCCCAGTTCGGCCAGTTGTCGAACATTTGAACTAAACTCATCAAGATTTGCATATGGAGTAGTTTTAAAATTTTCGTGATCCCCAAAATGGCAGAACTCACAAAAAGCATTGCATCTGTAAGTTACGTAATAATTGCAAAGCAAAAGCATAAATTAACTATCCTAATATTTTCTTCCCTTCCAGGTAACTTTTCTGCTGGCTAACACCATAAATGGAAGGGCAAGCACGTAAATTAAATAATAGATCTGAAAACCGATAAAATATCTAAAGTTCTCTTTAATCCCGAGTATTTTCAATACAGGGTAAAGTACAAAAATGTCCACAATTACTTTAAGAACAATCAAATATAAACATAGAGGTGTGTAAAAGAAAGGCGTTAACAATATTCCAAGGTATGTTAAAAATCCATTTGCCATTATTGCAAAACCCCGTAAAGGTACGCCAAGACCCCCAACTGCCCATCTCTTTTTCTGATCAAACAGTGATACAAGATCCGGACAAGGCAGCGAAGTAATAAGAGTGTCTCTGTCAATCGGAAAAATAATTTTATATTTATTCAGTTTATAAATCGCCATCATCAGGTTAAAATCTTCCGTCACGCTAAATGGCAGATTTTCATATCCTCCAACTTCATCATAAGCTTCTTTTCTGTATGACATATTGTTGCCAATGCAGCTTATCGGACTTCGCAGGTTTATTGTGCTTGCTGCAACTATTAATAAGTAAATAAAGTCGAGGCTTTGCATCCCTGAAAAAGTATCAAAAGCTGATTGGGTAGTAATACCATTTACCATTCCAACATTCTTAAAATAATATGAGGCTCCTCTTTTTATCCAGGTTGGTTTTACTTCACAATCTGCATCAGTAGTAAATATTATCTCGTTTCTGGCTTCTTTAAGTCCATTGGCAAGTGCGTTGGTTTTTCCTTTTAATCTGCCAACTTCTTTTGCAGAAATTATTTTTCTGAATATCTTTTTATCAGCAATAAATTCATCAATTATTTCCCCAGTGCCATCGGTAGACTGATCATCCACAAGAATTATTTCCAGTTTCCCTTCAGGATAGATCAATTTGTCAAGAGATTTCAGGCACCTCAAAATATTCTTTTCTTCATTTCTGGCTGCTACAATTACCGAAACTGTTGGAAGATTTTGTTCTTCCATAGTCGGGAATCTTTTACTCGCACCTATAACAAAAAGAACCGACTGGATATAATAGCCGCATATAACTATAAAAAAAATCATCTCAAACATTCTTCAGGTTCTCCAATTTCAAATCCTTTTTTATTTGCCGATTCGAGAATAATCTTTATTGAATCTTCAATAATCTTTGCAGATTTTACACTATCATGTAAAACAACAATCGAATCCATTTGCAAATATTTATCAACTGCTAATTTAACTTCTTTTATATCTCCTTTAAAATCATATGTAAGCAATGACCACATAACATTTGTGAGCCCGCATTTTTTTACCAGAGAAGGTGTATTTATCTTAAATTTACCATGAGGGGGGCGGAAATATTTTACATCATATTTGTGCTGCTCTTTGAGAAGCTGTATATATGAATTTATTTCATTAATTGATTCTGTATAGGTCAATTGCGTTAACTGTTTGTGATTTAATGTATGATTACCTATCAGGTGACCTTGATTAATAATCTCTTCAACTAAATCAGGATATTTTCTCACATTATTTCCAACACAAAAAAAGAGGGCTTTTGTTTTATATTCTTTTAATACTCTAAGTATAATTTCTGTGCTTTCAGGTGTTGGGCCGTCATCAAAAGTCAACAGTATCGTTGCGTTGGAGGAGTTCCATTTAAAACTCCCAAAAGTTCTTTTTAATATTGCAGGTGGATTATATAGATATTTCACTTTAGCTTTGTTTTCTACAGGCTATTGTTACACAAAATAATTAGTAACTTTTCCCAAACTATTCTTAAATTAGTAAATACACTTTCTTTGTACAAATCAAATTAGCATGAAACATTTGCCGGATCACCAAAAAGGGATTATCGCCGTATTAGCTGCAGCTTTACTGTGGAGCACCGGTGGAATACTGGTTAAGCTGGTTTCTTTATCTCCAATGCAGATTTCCTTTTCTAGATGTTTCTTTGCATGCTTTGTTTTTCTTGTTCTATTTAAAAAGAAATTATTGTTAGTCAATTGGTTCACATTTTTGAATGCATTTTTTTATGCCGCATTGTTAACTCTGTACGTATTTGCGACAAAAATGACGACCGCTGCAAACGCCATTTTTTTACAATATACAGCTCCTATTTATGTACTCCTTCTTGAACCAATCTTAAATAAAACTAAATATGAAAAAATAAACATTATTACTATCTCCGTCTGCTTTATTGGGATGATTTTATTTTTTACAGGGAAGCTCTCTCCGGATGGTCTTCAAGGGAATATATTGGCACTGCTTTCAGGTACAACCTTTGCTGCCTTTCTTTTAGGGATGAGAAAGAATGACCACAAGTATCAATACAGTTCGATTTTTTATGGAAACGTAATGGTTGTTCTGCTATTGTTTCCAGCAATGTTTGGATTAAAAGGTATTTCACTCCCCGACTTTAGTATGCTCGCATTCTTAGGAATTTTCCAGATAGGTGTTGCCTATGCCATATTCAGTTATGGCTTAAAAAGAGTCCTTGCGGTTGAGGCATCATTGCTTTCAATGATCGAGCCGGTATTAAATCCGGTCTGGGTTTTGATATGGTATGGGGAGGTACCTTCCATGTATGCAGGCTTAGGCGGAATGATAATCTTAATCGCAATAGCTGCACGAACAATTATAAGCGGCTCTCCGTCTTTAAGAGCCAGATATAAAACCTAAGGCGCTAATCTCACAATCTCCCATTTATCCTTTTCTTTTATGTAGGTAATTCTGTCGTGCAATCGGTTCGGCCTTCCCTGCCAGAATTCAAATCGCTCAGGGATTATTCTGAAACCTCCCCAGAAATCAGGGAGCGGGACCTTCTTTTCGGGATATTTTTTCTTGAATTGAGCAAATTTTTCTTCCAATACATTTCTGTTTCTAACTTCAGAACTTTGATTTGAAGCCCAAGCACTTATCTGGCTTTCATAAGGCCGCGATTTAAAGTACTTTTCAGACTCTTTTTTTGAGATTTTTTCAACTGTACCTGCAACTCTCACCTGTCTTTCAAGTTCCTTCCAAAAAAACACCACAGAAGCTTTTGGGTTTTCTAAAAGATCTTTTCCTTTACTGCTTTCATAATTTGTAAAAAAAATCAGCCCTTTCTTATCAATACTTTTTAAAAGTACAATTCTTGCAGAAGGGACTCCGTTTTTATCTGCTGTAGCAAGAGTCATTGCGTTGGGATCGAGCAATTCAGCATCTATGGCCTCCTGCATCCATTCGGAAAATTGCCCGACCGGATTTTTATTGACATTTGATTCATCAAGTTTTCTTGATGACCATTCCCTTCTTAAACTAGTTATTTTATTGTTTACTAAATTCACAACTCTTTGATCATAATTTATTTTCAGATATTATTAAATGGCTAAGTTTTTGTATGAAAATCTTTTTAATTTATTATTCAAAGATATGAAATTTTAAGTTCAGCCTAAGGGACTAATTATTAGCATATTATTTATTCGCACTTTTGATACGGTTTGCTACGGGCTGATATGAAATATATTCATACCTTTACTTAATTTAATGATTATTGATTAAACTATTAAATCTATTTTAAAATGAAAATTAATGATTTAACGAAAGAGCAAAAAGAAGAGCTTGACAAGTTTGGTGCTAATACATGGTTTGTAGAATATCTTCATAAGCTTTACGAAGAAAACCCATCCGAACTTCCTGAACAATGGAGAAGTTTTTTCAGTGGAGAATCTAATTTATCAAATAACGGTGATGGCAATAAAACAGCTGAATCGGTAACTCCTTTAGCTGAAAATGTTCAGATGCCTGAACCGGGAAAAGAGGATCGGGTAAAAGCTATTGCGGGCAGCGCCGCCAGAATTCTCGATAATATGACGTCAAGCCTTACTATACCAACTGCAACTTCTCAACGATCTATTCCTGTAAAACTTCTTGAGGAAAATAGAACATTGATCAACAATCATCTCAAGAAGACCAAAGAAGGTAAAATTTCATTTACTCACATTATAAGCTGGGCAATTTTAAAAGCAGTTAAAAAGCATCCTGCTATAAATAATGCTTTTACCATTATTGACGGTAAACCTCATTTAATAGAAAGAGCAAATGTAAATCTTGGACTTGCAATTGATATTGAGAAAAAAGATGGTTCGCATTCACTAATGGTTCCAAATATAAAGAATGCAAACAAGATGAATTTCAGAGAATTTTGGGATAAGTATGATGATCTGATAAGCAGATCACGCAAAGGGCTTATCGATCCTTCGGAATTTGCAGGGACGACAATTTCTCTAACAAATCCGGGCACAATTGGCACGGTCGCCTCGGTTGCAAGATTAATGGTCGGACAAGGAGCAATCATAGCTACAGGGGCAATTCAATATCCGGCTGAATACCAGGCTATGTCCCAGTCAACTATATCAGCCCTTGGTATCAGTAAATCTATGAATATAACCAGCACTTACGATCACCGGATAATTCAGGGAGCAGAATCGGGCCTATTTCTAAAAGAAGTTCACGATCTGCTGCTGGGCGCAGATAAATTTTATGATGAAATATTTAAAGATCTGAATGTCCCTTTGCGTCCGGTCGAATGGATGACTGATTATCAGCCCGGAACATTCAGTGGAGCCGGCACAAGCACTGAAGAAATTGAAAAGCAGGCAAGAGTATTACAACTAATTAATTTATACAGAGTACGCGGACACCTGATTGCCAATCTTGACCCACTGGGATCAAAAACTACATATCATCCTGAACTCGATCCTGCAACTTATAAATTTACGCTTTGGGATTTGGATAGGAAATTTATTACCGACGGTTTCAGCGGAATGCATAATGCAACTCTGCGTGAAATATTGGAGAGACTACAAAAGACCTACTGTGATAAAATTGGCGCTGAATATATGCACATTCAAAATCCGGTTGAAAAGGCCTGGCTGCAGAGTAGAATGGAGCCAGTACAGAATGTTCCGGATTTTGATCTTGAAACAAAAAAAACAATTTTAAATAAACTTATTATAGCTGAAACTTTTGAACACTTCATACATAACAGGTTCATTGGTCATAAAAGATTTTCACTGGAGGGATCTGAAACTCTTATTCCTGTTCTCGACACCATACTAAATGAAGCGTGTGACCGGGAAATTCTTGAAGTCGTACTTGGAATGGCTCATCGTGGAAGATTAAACGTTCTGGCAAATATTATCGGTAAATCATATGATTCAATTTTCTCTGAGTTTGAAGATATTCAGGATCCAAATTCAATTGAAGGTTCCGGTGATGTAAAATATCATCTTGGAGCTACAGGACAATACAAGACGAAAAATGGTAAAACAATTACTGTTTCAGTGGCTTCAAATCCGAGTCACCTTGAATGGGTGAATCCAGTTGTAGAAGGGATCGTAAGAGCTAAACAGACCCGACTTGGTGACAGTAAAGAACACAAAAAAATTATGCCGCTGTTAATTCATGGAGATGCGGCTTTTGCAGGACAAGGAGTTGTTGCCGAGACATTAAATCTTTCACAACTTACAGGCTACAGAACAGGCGGTACTATTCACATAATCATCAACAATCAAATTGGTTTTACTACTACGCCGGAGGATGCAAGATCATCTGTATATGCCAGTGATGTCGCAAAAATGATTCAGGCACCGATTTTTCATGTCAACGGAGATGATCCAGAGGCAGCTCTATGGGTTGCAAAACTAGCTTTTGAATTCAGGCAGAATTTCAAAAAAGATGTTGTCATAGATTTGTTTGGCTATAGAAGACATGGACATAATGAAGGCGATGAACCCGGATTTACTCAACCGCTTCTTTATGAAAAAATAAAAAATCAACCGTCAGTAAGAAACATATATGCAAAAGCATTGCTTGAAAAAAGAATATTAAGTGAAGATGAAATAAAGCAGTTGAATAACCGAATTGAATCTCTGCTTACTGATGCATTTGATATAATCAAAAAGAAGAGCTCTACATTTAATGCGGATGCGCCCCTTGCTGTTCCGAAAGAAAAAATTGAATCCATTGAGCCGACTGAAGTAACAAGAATATCCGAAGAAACACTTAGGACAATTGTTAATGGAATTACAAAAATTCCCGATAAATTTCATGTTCATCCAAAGCTTAAAAAATTTCTTGAAAAGAGGAAAGGAATTCTTGATGGATCTGAGATGGCTGACTGGGCCTTTGGCGAAGCTATTGCATTTGGAAGTCTTCTCCTTGAAGGAACCCCTGTAAGATTAAGCGGACAGGATAGCGTCAGAGGAACGTTTAGCCAAAGACATTCTGCCTTAACAGATATACAAACAGGTGAAGAATTTATCCCATTAAATCATATTGCCGGTAAACAGGCCAAATTAGAGGCTCTGGATAGTTTTCTTTCAGAAGCTGCAGTACTAGGTTTTGAATATGGCTATAGCTCTGCAGATCCGCTTGCACTAGTCCTTTGGGAAGCACAATTCGGAGATTTTTCAAACAGTGCACAGGTAATTATTGATAATTTTATTGTCGCATCTTATGAAAAATGGAAACTGAGGAATAATGTTGTGATGCTTCTGCCCCACGGATATGAAGGACAGGGTCCTGAGCACTCAAGCGCAAGACTGGAAAGATTTCTCATTCTTTGCGCTGAAGACAACATGAAGGTTTGTAACGTTACTACTCCTGCCCAGTATTTTCATTTGCTGCGTAGACAAATAAAACACGCTGTCAGGAAGCCGCTTGTTCTTATGACCCCCAAAAGTCTTCTTCGCCTGCCGGAAGCGAGATCGGCTAAAGAAGAATTTATAAATGGGAAATTTCAGGAAATAATTGATGATGAAAGCGTAAGTGGAAATCAAAAAATTGAAAGACTTATTTTATCAAGCGGGAAAGTTTATTACGATTTAATGAAATATCGTTCAATAAATAGTATTGCAAATGTGCCGATAGTACGGGTTGAGCAATTTTATCCATATGACTCAAAAAGGTTCAAAGAAATATTTACCAAATACGCAGATATTAAAAAAATTGTCTGGGTACAGGAAGAGCCTAAAAATATGGGTGCGTGGATTTTTATGTCCCTAAGATTGATTGAAGATCTTGCTGCAGGACAAAAGCTTTTTTATTCAGGTCGTCCTGAAGGTGCAAGTCCAGCCGTGGGTTCTTCAAAACAGTCTGCTCAACAGCAGGAGGCATTGGTTGAAGAAGCTTTTAAAATGTAGGGCTTGATACAACTTCCATAATTTTGCTGTCACTATATAATGGTAATTAAATTTTAATCATCCGGCGGCCGATCAAGATTAAATTTAAGAACAAACGTGCTTCCATTGTTAGGAATGCTCTTTAATTCTATAGATCCTTCCAGCAAATCAACAAAATTCTTAACCAGAGCTAATCCAATACCTGTCCCTTCATACTTTCTATCCCAGCCTTCACTAACCTGCCTGAATGGCTCAAATATAACTTCATAATAATCCTCTGAAATCCCTATCCCCGTATCCTTTACTTCAATCACTGCTTTATCCGGTTCTTTTCTTGCAATAATTGTTACAGACCCCTTTTCGGTGTACTTTAATGCATTACTCAATAAATTTGTTACAATAGACATAAACATCCCCTCATCAACACAAGCCTCGAGTTTTTTCTCATCAGTTTGCAGCGATAAAGATAAATTCTTTTCCATTGCCACGGGCTTGAACAATGCAATTTGCTCATTCAAAATCTTTAGTAAATCCTGTTTCCTAAAATTGACCTTGCGTTTCTTTGCTTCGATTATTGAAATATCGAGAATATTATTCAAAGTCTCATTTAGCCTCTTACCACTGTTTTTTATTACATTTGCCATTTCTATAAAACGCGGTTCTTCTAATTCACCGGCAAGAAATTCAGCATAACCTAAAATCCCAATTAGCGGCGTTCTGAGTTCGTGGCTCATATTAGAAAGAAAAATATTTTTTAGGCGATTCATCTCTTCGGCGCTTTCTTTGGCTTTTACTAATTCCTCCTGCTCACGTTTTCTTTCAGTTATGTCTTCCTTGACTGCAATAAAACTTATTATATCTCCTTCCTCATTAATCAATGGTGAAATTTGGGCAAACTCCCAGTATAATTTACCATCTTTTCTTTTATTTTGAAGTTCGCCTTTCCATTCTTTACCTTCTGAAATTGTTTTCCACAGAGCTTCATAATATTCTTTATCCTGATTGCCTGATTTAAGTATTCTGGGATTTTTGCCAATAACTTCTTCTTTTGTGTATCCCGTCACCTCACAAAATTTTTTATTTACATATTCAATATCACCTCCCGGATTCGTTATTACAACGGAGGCAGGACTCTGTTCAACAGCCAAAGTTAGCTTCTTGTAGCCTTCCTCTGCCCTCTTTTTGTCAGTAATATCGACAATGTAGCCCCTGATTTTCTGCAGTTCACCCGAACCACTGAAAACCCCAGCCATCATAAGGATTGCACTTATTCTTTTTTGGTCCGGCAATATAAATTCAACTTCATAATTACTTACTCTTTTATTTTTTTTTATTGTTTCAATTAATTCTTTCCTGGATAACGGGTTTTTATAGTAATCTGAGACATTAATTTTATCCAGCTGATTTTTATCAGGAATTCCAAATAATTCAAGAAAGGTTTTATTGCAATCGATTAATTTCCCCTCTGGTGTAGTCACATAATCGGCAGAAATATCATTTTCAAAATAATCTTGCAACTCATCTCTACTTTTTCTTAATTCTTCCTCAACACTCTTTCTATCAGTTATATCTCTGATTGTCCCTACCATTCTTACAGGCTTATTTTCACTATTAAAAGTGAGTTTGCCCATCCCATGGACCCATCTTTCTTCGCCATCATTCTTACGAATAATTTTATATTCTTTATCAAATTTATTGCCCTTCCCCACTACCTCATTCAGAAAATAATCGTTCATAATTCCCTTCCAATCAGGGTGAAGCAAAGAAACCCATCCTTCAATTGATTTGACAAAGTTTCCATCAATTCCCAAAATAGAATCCATTATTTCCGAGCTTTTCCATAAACCGGTGGTCATATCTAAATCATAAGTTCCGAGTCTGGCAATTAATTGAATTTCTTTTAGGAAGTCTTCACTTTCTTTCATGGTTTGTTCACTTTTGAAGATAATTTCCTCTGCCTCTTCCGTTGTCTGTTTATATGATAAAATCTTGCCTATTAAAACAGTCGCAAGAGGAAACACAATTATTACAGATATTCCTATACGCTGGACAACCGAGATTGCATCTGAAAATGGAAGTGAAAACATGCAAAGAAGCATAACGATGTGAACTACAATACCAAAAAATAGAAGTTGAATGGTAGTAATTTTTTTATTTATAAACTTTCTGTATTCGTAATAAATTATTCCAATTAAAACAGAGAAAATTATTACAAGTCCCCCAGGTATTATACCTATCCCTCCCTGGAAGGATCTGAATATAAGAGCCATAACACCAGCAATAATTCCGGATATCGGTCCAAAAAATAACGCCGAAAGGCTTAATACAACTGATCTACCATCAAAAATAAGACCCGTCTTTAAAACTAATGGATACAACATCCCCACTATGGCAACGGTACCAAACAACAATCCTTGAATTATTGCCCCCATTACGGTCTTACGTGGAAATCGTTTATCCATAAATCCGGAAACAATACTTAAAGCAACAAGGAGAGAGATATTATAAATTAATTGTATGGCGATCATAAATAAATTTGTAATTTTTGCTTAAGCTACCCTGGAAATGGTTTAATTTAAGTTTTAAAAAGTACACAAAATATAACTTTATATTAATAACTATAATTACTAAGTAAAATATACACGAAATATTAACTCTGCAAATAATCCATATTACTTATTTACCATACCATACTTTCCCATAATTTAACCGTCAAGTAAATCAAGAGTGAGGATATTTCCCATTTATCTATCCCAAAAATAATTTTCTAATAACTTAGCAGATTTTGTTGAAATAACAAACCAATAAGTTCTTGATTCCTTTATTTTAAAATCATACAAATTCCTTATAAAGTTTAATAAATTTATATGAATTTCTAATTATTCATCAAGGGAAGATAGTCAGCTATGTGTTGGCACCCTTATTTGAAAAGTAGAATAGTACCAGATATTTTGGCTAAATTAAAATAAGCCTGAAACGATAACACAAGTTGCCAAATGATTGACCATAGTTATCTTCTATTCCTCCCCTGATCAGCTTTCTGGCGGCTTTGCAATAATAATAGAGTTCCATTTATACCTGCTTACGATGGCGAAAGTCCTAAACCTTCATTCATCTGAAAATATAAAAGCAACTTATTTGAAGTCAGCCAATTTGGCAGACTCTTCTACTCCCTTTATACATTATGTATTCATAGAATACACATAGTATCTACATACTACCAAATTAGCAACAAAGTTTATTCTAATTTGACAAAATTGACATACCAAACAGAGGTCTTTTGATATTTCAGAATTACTGAATAACAGTCAAAATAGTTGAGTTATTCAGTAGAAGGAACAGGTAACATTGCCAGGAATCGGGAAACTGTTTGTAAAGAGTACATAAGGATTATAAAAAACTCTGCGGCGATAATTCTGTTTTTTGTGCTAAGTTGAAATTAGAAAACTACCAGAAGATATGAAAAGTTGATTATAATGATCTAAATATTGATATTTACCCATTAGAAGAATGAATAAAGGATTTCTTTCTGCGAAAGCTTTAAGATTGTAAATGCGAGCGTAACTCAGTTGGTAGAGTGTCAGCTTCCCAAGCTGGATGTCGCGGGTTCGATCCCCGTCGCTCGCTCATTACCTTAAAATAAGAAAAATACTAGCTGCCAAAACCTTTTTTTTCCATTTCCCCCCAGGCCTTTTTCCCAAAAATATAAGCGATCATTGCTTTTACCCGCCAGTATGTATTTAGTTGGCGGTATCCTAAATTTTCAATAAAACCTGTAAATACTAAAATCAATAATTCCTTTACCCTTGGGTATTTTCTAAAGGACAATTCTTCAAGTATTACGGACATCGTGGATAATATTGTCCCATATAATATAGCGGCACTCAGGAAAGCAATTACAAATTTGAAAACCACAATATTAAGTATTATTGAAATAATGAATACAATATAGCCTGCAAATTCAACAATGGGACCAATTGTTTCGAATAAAACATAATATGGAAATGCAAATAATCCCATTACCCCATACCTGAAATTAAAAAACATCCCCTTATATCGAAGCACATTTTCAACCGTACCTTTCTGCCATCTTTCTCTCTGACTCTTTAATACTTTATAAGTCTCCGGTGTTTCAGTCCAGCAGACCGGATCCGAGATGAACCTGATTCTTGTTTTAGGATCTTCCTTTCTTAATTGTTTATGCATCTTAAGGACCAATTCCATATCCTCTCCAAGCGAGCCGGCTTTGTATCCTCCTACTTTTATCAAAGCTTTTCTTTTAAAACATCCAAATGCTCCTGAAATTATCGTTGTTCCATTAATTACATCCCAACCAGTGCGGCCGAATAAAAATGCTCTGAGGTATTCAACAACCTGCAATCTAGCAAACCAAGATTTAGAAAGTCCGATCTTTTCAATAAATCCCTTATTTACCGTGCAGCCGTTTGCAATTCGGATAGTGCCGCCTACGGCTACTACGTTTTTATCTTGCAGGAAAGGACGTGTAATCTTTAGTAAGCAATCACGCTCAAGTATTGAATCTGCATCAATAATAGTTATTAATGGATGTTTCGCAATATTTATCCCGGCATTTTGTGCATCAGCTTTTCCGCCGTTTTCCTTATCAATTAAAACCATATTTGGATATTTGCTGCTTAGGTACACTCCATTAATTTTTTTGCATTTTATAAAATAGTAAGGGATAGAGAAAACTTTTTTAAAACCGAAATTTTCTACAATTAAATCAAGAGTATTATCTGTAGAACCATCATTTATAACGATTAATTGATATTCAGGATATTGAAGTGAAAGCAGTGACTTAATACTCTGGATTATTCCGGTCGATTCATTAAATGCAGGAATTATTAAAGATACCGGGATATGGTTTCCAATCCTGAATATTTTTTCAAAATCTATATGTTCAAATGATTTCTTATATGATGTAATTCTGAACAAAGCTAATATATTCAAGAAGATATAAATTGCAGCGATTATCAAAAAATATATTAAGACAGACTCATTAAATAAGATAATAAAATATTTTAATCCCTCAGTCATACCTCTTTAATTCCCCTTTCACTTATAATCATTCTGGCGATTGCTGCTTCCAGGTTCTCACTGCCGCTTTCTGCCATAGAAAATAATCTAGCTTTGGACTTATCTGAATAATCATACATACAATTTGCTGCGGCCAACTGGACATTCCATTCATTATTATTAATTAATTCATATAATATTTCATCAAGGTTTTTAGCTCCAAGCTTGGTTAAAGCTTTAATGGCTCCTATCTTAATATCCAGAGAATCGTGTTGAAGATAAATTTTTAATGCATTGGCAGCCTTAAAATACTCAACCTCCTCAAAATATTTTATTGATTCACTAATAAATTCATCATCCCTGATTTTGCTGAAATATTCCAATACAGCAGGAGCTGCTTCCTGGTATTTAAACATCCTGAAAATTATAACAAAGTTGATTTTATTATTTAGTGATTCTCTCCAGAATCTATCAGCTAATAGTTTGCATACTGTAGGTTCAAACTCCAGAAATATTGAAATTATTATTGCCCTGTTTAAGAAAGAAAATTTATCCGCGACTCTTAAAATTTCAAATGCTGCCTCCTGATAATTAACTCTGGCCAGGTAAGCAGCACAATTTTCAAATACAAGATTATCATTTGTATCAAGCTTCTTCAAAACTAGTTCTTTACCTTCGACATTTTTTGCCATCCCAAGAAAATATGAAGATCTTTTGATATTGTTCTTTGAATCACTGTCTAATTCCCCAATAAGTTTTACGGCTATTGGAGTATCATTGATTAATGCGGCTATTTTATTAAAGTCGCTGCCCCTGAGGTTTTGTATATAAACCTTTAAAAACATTAAGAACAGATCTATAGTAGGTCCTGATATTAAATTGTAAAAAGAGTCAGCTGTCATCTTATCCTCAAGATATTCATTTAACAGCTTCTCCCACTTTAACGTATATTTTTGCCTTCTTTTAATAACGGACTCAGTCCTGAGTCGGTTAAATATAATAATCAAAACAAGACCAGCTATTACAGCTAGGAAGTAAAAACATATATAAATGACATAATTATAAAAGTCAGAATTTGTATACAATCCCAGCTCCGATTCTTCGCTGTGTATAATTATTGATTCTGTCTGTGTAGGCGAGATTTAAATTAATTGCTGTACTGCTGGATATCCAGACATTTGAATTCATAAATATAGAATAAGTATCTACTAAAAAAGAAAAAAGTGTATTCGGACTGTCCCATAATTCACTGCCTTTTGAATACCCCAGAGTACCATTGAAATTATTTCTGTACCAGTTTAATTTTACTAAATGAGAATGAGATTTTTGATCGGTATTCCCTATAATTCCGTAAATATATTGATAGGAAAGAGTGACATCTGGAAGTATGTATTTTTCTAATCCTGCCGATAAAATGGAAACGTTAAAATCTGAAGTGAACAAATAACTGAATGAACCGAGCAGTGAGAATCCTTCAGGAAGATATGGCTGCATTGTAATGTCAATTCTTTCTTTAGGCAAAAAATCAGGTTTCGGAGAAAATCCGGCATTAATGTACCACGCAACCTTTTGAGGTAACGTGAAATAAGTGGATAATGATAGCATTTCATTATTTTTGTCAAATCTTTTAAAGTTTTGATACCCACCAACAATGGCAACTCCATTGTCAAATTTATACGATGTCCCTAGAGTAATATCCTGCCAGTTAGAATTATTATTAATAAATTCCGTCCCATAATATAGACTCACTTCCCACTGCATTAATTTCCGAACATATTGTTCAGGGATCTCCATGTCAGTATTTTCAGCTCTAATTATTTTGTAATATCTCCTTGCGGTTGTATATTCTTTATCATCTACTGAAGTCAAAAACATTTTTAATAATATATCTTTTCTGGCCGGATTTACATTATACAGTTTTTCTAGTTCGCTGATTGCCTTTTTATTATTTTTTGAGGCAAAATAAACATTAGCCAAAATTTGATAAGCATCTTCATACTTTGGTGCCCGTCGTATTACTTCACTTAATTCATTTTCGGCTTTTTCATAATCTCCTGACAAAAAGTATGTTTTCCCAAGATTCAATCTTATATCAACATCCTCAGGATGTTGATTAAGCATCTGCTTATAAATAGTTATTGCACCGTTAAAATCTTTTGCTTTTATAAGAGAATCAGCTTTTACATTTTGCGAAGAGATATTCTGTCCTAAAAGGATGGCAGACAGTGATAAGACCAGAATAAAAGATAAAATAATATTTATTTTATTCATTTAATGCTTTTTTAACTCTGAGAAGTAATTCAGTTGTAGAAAATGGTTTTCTAATGTAATCCGCAGCACCATTTTTAAATCCCCGCACTACAGATTCTTCCTGGCTGTTTCCTGTCAATATAATGACTGGAACATCTGATATAACGGAATTTGATTTTACCTCTTTAAGAATCGTCATTCCATCCTTAATAGGCATCATAATATCAGTTATAAGTAGTGAAGCCTTTTCTTCTATAACTGCCTCCACAACTCCTTCACCGTTTTTAAAGTATTTTACTTTGTATCCCGAATTTTGCAATTTATGTATGACTATCTTTGCAATAGCAGCTACGTCTTCAGCAAGTATAATTGTTTTCATAAAAAACTAATATTTCACAAAAATTTTATGTGTTAATATTGCGATTTTGCTATATATATACAATCTATCCTCAGTTTTATATCATACTTAAAATATTTGATACAATGCTGAAGAGACATCCGAATTTGCAATAGTGATGAGTTGTATTAGATGACGTATGGGTCACTATATGTCTAAAACATCAATTTATTTGTTACAATTCACGCAGTAATATTCACTTAATATTAACACACACATTTGATCTTTTAATGATTCGTCCGTATACAGTGTAATCGGAGTATTTACATCTGTTTTTTAATAGATGCCAACTAATATGAGAAAGGTATTAATATGCTTCTGTCACTGTTATGGTTTACAATTATATGCTACTAATTGCACATCTATAAGCAATTTATTTAATAATATTGATTTAAGTATGAAATTTCTATTCCCAAGCTGAATGTCATCAATTTGAATCTCGTCTCTCGCTCAAGATTACCCAGAATAAAATCAAATGATTCCGAAACAAATTATTCCAAAAAAGCTTTGAAATTTGGTAAAAAAGTCAAATATTTAAACTCCAAAATTTGAAAATAATAATTGAAAATTTCCGGGCGCTTAGCTCAGCTGGTTTAGAGCATCTGCCTTACAAGCAGAGGGTCCGCGGTTCGAATCCGTGAGCGCCCACAGCTTAAATTCCTCAATTCATCGTGAGTTGAGGAATTCTTATTCAAAATTATCCTAATATTCCAGTCATTTTAAAAATTCTAATATCAAGTTAATCCATACGATCACTAAAAACCTGGAACCTTCTTTTAACCGGATTGACTTTTGAGAAATAGTAGTCTATCTTAATAAAGCCTTACCTGCTTTCCTTATATTATCGGCTAAAAAAAGAAGTTACTGATCTTTATTAATAATATACCCTTTGGGTTTTGTAATGAACCAACCAGTAAAAATTGAAGAACTAAAAAAGATTATAGCTCTCCAGGATATGCCCGATGAACACCTTGAATGGATTTTAGCACATTCAACTTATGAAGAATATGAGGATGGTCAAATTGTACTCAAAACAGGTGAAACCACAAATGACATGACATTCCTTATAGAAGGAAAAATGAATTTTTATATGAATATAAACGGAAGGCTGGTTTATTACTTCAGTTTTGAGAATAATGATTTGACGGGTGGAGTTAGCGGTCTTCTACCGTATTCAAGAATGAAAACTTCACCAGGCAATTCCTATGCTGTCGGGAAATTGCGCATGTTAAGGCTGCACAAAAAATATTTTCAGGAGCTGGAACAACTTAATCCCCAATTTATACAACGCCTGATCGGATATATGACGGAAAGAGCTCGCGTTTTTGCAACTACGCAAATGCAGCAGGAAAAGGTCAGTGCGCTCGGCAAACTTGCTGCCGGAATTGCGCACGAGATGAACAATCCGGCATCTGCAATTAGCAGAATATCTGAAGAACTGGATAAAAGATTGGAACTTAATTTTGAGCTAACAGAAAAGTTACTGAATCATAGTATAACTTCGAATCTTATCCGGAATATTCGGGAAATGGCACAAAGTAAAAGAGGAAATCATTCACCAAAAACCAAAATGACTCCACTTCAGAGGATTCAAAGAGAAGATGAACTGAACGACTGGCTGAAGGAAAGGGGTTTTGATGGAAGGAATGAAATGGCTGAAACTTTTACGGAGGCCGGTTTTTTATCAGATGATCTCGAAAAAATTATTCGCGACGTTCCTAAAGAAGCGTTTCAATATATTCTTGACTGGCTTGAAAACCTGCTTAGTTCAGAACTGATTATAAAAGATCTCGATAATGCTTCGGATCGTATTACAATGTTGGTTGGAGCTATTAAATCTCACGTAAGAATGGATAGGTCGGGTGATCTTCATACCACAAATATTCACGAAGATATTGAGAATACTCTTATTCTGCTTGGATATAAAATCAGTGATAAAAATATAAAAATTAAAAAAATTTTCTGTAATGATATGACGGAAGTCGAGGCCTATATCGGAGAATTAAACCAGGTATGGACTAATATTATTGACAATGCAATATATGCCGTTCCGCAAAATGGTGAAATCGCAATTGAAACAGATTGCGATAAAAACAATATAACAGTAAAGATTACGGACAATGGGATAGGCATTCCTAAAGAAATTTTATCCAGAATATATGATCCATTTTTCACTACAAAAAAGGTAGGAGAAGGAACAGGAATAGGACTGGACATTTCAAAGAATGTAATCACACGGCATAAAGGTAAAATAAAAGTAAATTCCATACCGGGTAAGACAGAATTTGTGATCACTATACCTGTTTCCCAACATTTAATGGAGAAAGGATCAAAAGATGAAACTTCCATTCATACTAATAACTGATGATGACAATCAGGTTTTAAGAGCTATACAGCGGGATGTCCGGAATAAATTCCGCGAAGATTACAAAATACTTGCTATTGAATCTGCTGTTGAGACTTTGGAAGCTGTAAAAGAATTAAAATCAAAAAACGAAACTGTAGCTCTCTTTATTTCCGACCAGCGAATGCCTGAAATGGAGGGGACCGCTTTACTGGAAAAGGCAAAGGCATTTTTCCCTGATGCTAAAAAAGTCTTGTTGACAGCTTACTCCGATATAGAAGCTGCAATAAAAGCAATAAACACTTTAAAATTGGATTACTACCTGCTAAAACCCTGGAGCCCGCCTGAAGAAAAATTATATCCGGTAATTACTGATCTACTTGAGGATTGGCATAATAACTTTACTCCTGAATTTGAGGGAATAAAGGTCATCGGTTATCAATGGTCCCCCTTATCTCATAAAATTAAAGACTTTTTAACAGGTAACTTAATACCTTATAGATGGCTCGACATAGAATTAAATAAGGATGCCTCTGAACTAATAGATTTTCATAAAATCGCATCGGATGAACTGCCTGCGGTTTTATTTGAGGATGGGATTTTGTTAAAAAGACCAAATGAAATTGAAATAGGAGAAAGAATTGGCCTAAAATCCACCGCCTCTCAGGAACTTTATGATGTAGTAATTATTGGCGCTGGTCCGGCTGGCCTGGCAGCCGGAGTTTATGGCGGCACTGAAGGATTAAAAACACTTATGATAGAAAAGAAAGCGCCTGGTGGGCAGGCTGGTACAAGTTCAAGAATTGAAAATTATCTGGGATTTCCTTCCGGCCTTTCAGGCTCCGACCTTACCAGAAGAGCTTTAACTCAGGCATTAAGATTTGGGGTGGAGCTTCTCTCACCCTGCGAAGTTATAGATATAACTACAAAAGACAATTACAAAATTCTATCCCTTTCCAATGGGCCAGAAATAAAAACCCACACTATAATTATAGCAACTGGTGTTGATTATAGAACTCTGGATGTTAAAGGAATAAATAAACTGACAGGCGCCGGCGTCTACTATGGTTCGGCTACAGCAGAAGCACATTCCTGTAAAGGTAAGAATGTTTTTATAGTGGGCGGAGGGAACTCTGCGGGGCAGGCAGCAATGTATCTTTCTGGTTTTGCGAAAAATGTTTTTATCGTAATAAGGAGGGATTCCCTTGATTCTACTATGTCACGGTACCTGATAGATCAGATTAACTTAACCAAAAATATATCAATAATAACTAATTCTGTTGTTGACGAAGCAATAGGACAAAACAAAATCGAATGTATAACCATAAAAAATATTGAAACAGGCGAGCCAAGAACTGAGGAAGCAGGGGCGTTGTTTATTTTTATCGGAGCCAGACCTGTAACTGATTGGATGAAAATTGATATTTTAAAGGATGCAAAAGGTTTTATCGAAACGGGCAGAGATTTATTCAAATTTGAAAATTTTAAGAGAATCTGGAAGCTTGATCGTGATCCCTATCCGCTTGAAACCTGTATACCTGGAATTTTTTGTGCAGGTGATGTAAGAGCCGGTGCTATGAATCGGGTCGCTTCAGCAGTTGGTGAAGGTGCAATGACAATTAAGCTTGTCCACGAATACCTGGCAGGAATTTAGCGTAACAAACCTACACCAAAAGATAAAATGAAATTTCAAAATTATTGAGGTAAAGATGGACAGATATATTGTAATTTCTTCTCATACTTCGGAAGACTGTAAAATGGCAGTAAAGCAATTCAGAAAATATAATGCCGGATTCCTTACACATTTTGAATGGGGCTGTTTTGATGGCGATCATACTGCCTATGCAATAATTGAAGCCGAAAATCATGAAAATGCAAGAATGGCTGTTCCTCCGCTTTTCAGAGAAAAAACCAGGGTTGTAAAGCTTACATATTTTGATCCTATGAAATCAGATGATCCTGCTCATCAATAGAACATTAAAGAAAGAAAAGGTGGACTCTAATAAATTATTTCACCTGTATTTTCTTCTTTTAATCAATTCAGCACTTTGGAAATACATTAACTATTAGTATATATTCCTTGGTTTTGAATAATTTAATCCTAAGAGCAACTACATTTTATAGTAGAAACTTGTTTAATTTTTTGCCAAATTAGACCTGCCTAAGAATTATCTTTATATAAAAACTAAAAATTAAGAGATTTAACTATGCACGATCGTGTTGTCGGTCAAAAGAATTTAATTCTTGAAGATCTGGATTCAGCATCATTCGCTGAAAAAATTAATAACGATAAAAATGCAGTAATTATTGATGTCCGGACGCCAATGGAGTATAATGAAGGGCATCTGGCAGATTCTTTATTAATTGATATAAGTAGCCCTTCCTTTATGGATGAAATTGATAAACTAGACAGGTCGAAAAGTTATTACATTTATTGCAGAAGCGGAAATAGAAGCTGGCATGCGGGTAACTATATGCTCAAACAGGGGTTCAGAACAGTTGCTCATCTAGGACCCGGCATTATTGGTTGGCGTGGAAACATTGAAAAATAATCAGGTTTCTCTTTCATTCTTATAATTTAGGTTATTAAATGCATTTCCTAATAGCCGAGAAAAAGTGATTATTTATTCCTCTGAGATTAAGAAAAATTAAGCTTAATTTTACACTGCCTTGATTACAAAAATTTAAGTTTTTAAAATTACGTACAAGAATTTATGAAATATTAAATAATATCATACTTTCTTGCTAAACTTATTATAAGAGATAATAATATGAAACAGCAAATATCTAAACTTTTATATTTCCTGTTTTTGATCCTGTTTATTTCCGGATGCGGCCCCTTAATTTACCAGTCGAACACTAATGATTCAGCTCCACCGGAATACAATATTCCTGATTTAAATAACTATGGTGAATGGGTGCGGACAGATAATTTTGGTGAGGGCTGGCACCCCTACGTCGTCAGCAGCTGGGCTCCATACGATAATGGCTATTGGAGTTATGTAAATGGATATTGGACATGGATTTCTTATGAACCCTTTGGCTGGATAGTTTATCACTATGGGTACTGGTATTATGATTCTTTCTATGGATGGGTATGGTTACCTTCGGATAATACCTGGTCTCCTGCAAATGTTATCTGGAACAATTACGGGGATTATGTAAGCTGGGCCCCCCTTCCACCAAGAGGTGTCTCATACGGGCATCCATGGGAATTGAATAAAGCTCGCTACTGGCACATTGTAAGAAACCGGGATTTTACAAGGGATAATGTTGGGTTTTATAGAGTTGAAAAACCGCGTGTAGGAGCAAACGTAAGTCGGGATTTTCAAAGCAGAGCTCCTGATAGGCAGACAATTGAGAGATCGACAGGCAAACCTGTCACAGTAATTAGATCAGAACGATCAAGAGTAAAAACTTCTAATAGGAACTTCGAAAGGATGAATCTTCCGAAAACCGAAGATAGAAAAGTTGAACAAAATACTGAACGAGTGAAAAAAGATGTTCTCGTTCCTCGTAGTCAGTACCGAAAGAAAGAGAATGAAAAGAAGCAGCAGCCACAAAGAGACAGGAAAGAAGCACCAAAGAGGGAGGATCACAAAAATTGAAGTATCTGTTTGCTTCTATTTGAATATTAGTTGAAAGCTTTAATAACTTGGTCAGTGCTTCGAATCAAACCAAGTCGAGGGAAAATATATTTAATCGGAAAGTTATGTTCATCTTTTGAACGTGCAGCCATTGCATCCTCAACGAGGATCTGGTTGAAGCCAAATTCATAAGCGAATCTTGCTGTGCTTTCAACTCCAAAATTAGTCGCTATACCGCAAAGAACTATTGTTTCAATTTTTCTTCTTCTTAATTGAAGATCAAGCTCAGTCCCATAAAAGGCTCCCCATTGATGTTTCGTAATTCTGAAATCAGTAGGTTGAATATCCAAATCCGGCACAAATTCACTCCAGGAAGAATCATAATTTGACATTGAGAAAGAAGTTTCTGAGACCGGGCGCAACGCATCTTCCATATCTCTTGATGGTGTTACGTTTATTAAAAATACAGGCATATTATTTTTACGGAACTCCTTTAGCATTTTAGCTGTATTTTCAATTACTAATTTTGAGGAATACGGTTCAGTTGGTATCGCTGCAATTCCTTTTTGTAAATCAATTACTACAATTGCTGTTTTTCCTTTATTCAGATTTAGTTCACTTGCCATTTCAATTTCTCCTTTCCAAAGTAATTGTATTTTATAACTCCGTATTTAAATAATTATTTCAGATTTGTAATTTTAAAGCTTAACTCCTGTAATCGTCTTCGCTTATCTTTGTTATAGGCATCAGCATGTGCCTTGGTTTCGGACTTAACATTAAAGTATTTGCCGGTGACACTGATCAGGTTTTCAGAAGTGGCAAGATATACTTCAGCATCAGCTCCGCTTTCAGGTTCACCCAATGGATTTATATTCGAACGGCGTACCATGTTAGTGTTTAAAAATGTTCCCGGATGAAGGCTATTTACAGTAACATTATCATTTTTAAGCTGTTCGGCTAGATCAAATGTAAACATAATCAGCGCAAGCTTGCTCTGCCTGTATGCCTTAACAGAATCGAATTTCTTTTCAAGCATTATATCATCGAAATCGATAGGGCTTTGGCCTATTGAACTAACATTGATGATTCTTGAAGGCGCACTATTTTTTAGAGTTGGCAGTAACAAATGTGTTAATAAAAATGGAGCAAGATAATTAACAGCAAACCTTAACTCGTGTCCATCCCTGCTGTACCTTTCATCTGAAAATCCGGCACCTGCATTATTTATTAATATTTCTAACCTTGAATATTTTTTAATTACCTCATCAGCAAGACTACGTACTTCTTCCAGTGAAGAAAAATCCGCAGTAAATCCGTCAATCGCTTTATTGCCTGCTAGATCCTTTATTTCTTCAACTGTCTTTTTTACTTTATCTTTATTTCTGCCGTGAACCAACACATTTGCATTTTTCTTGGCTAGCTGTAAAGCAGTCAATTTTCCTATGCCGTCAGTTGAGCCGGTAATTAATATTATTTGTTCATTAATCGGTTTCAAATAACCGCCATTGTTGTATTCTGCACATCAAGGTTTTTTGCTATTGTAAACTTTTCACTAGTTAAAGAACAACAACGATTTTCCCTCTTGTCTTTCCGGTTTCGATCTGCTGATGTGCTTTTGGAAGATCCATAAATTCATATTTTTGAGAGATATGAGATTGTACCCTCTTTTCATTTAACAATTTTGCAATCTCCTTCATATCTTCACCGTTCGATCTTACTAGTATTCTTTGAAAAAATAATTGCTTCTCCTTTATTAAATCTAATGTCTCACCTTCAGGTGAAGACTTTATGCTTATTATTCTACCTCCCTTTTTAGCCGCTTTGACGGAGCGAAGCAAATGATCATTGCCTGGTTGTGATTCCAGAACAATATCTGCATCCTTAATCCTTTCCTCAAATTTTTCCGTAGTATAATCTATAAATTCATCTGCTCCAAGCTGCTTAACGAAATCACAATTAATAGCTGAAGCGGTACCGATAACATAAGCTCCAAAGTGTTTCGCAATTTGAACTGCATAATGACCTACTCCACCTGCTGCAGCATGAATAAGTACTTTGTCTCCTTTCCGCACTTTTGCGTTATTTACCAATGCCTGCCAGGCAGTTAAAGCGGTTAGTGTAGCTCCTGCAGCTTCCTCGTGAGAAATATTCTCAGGCTTTATTGCTATTTGATTTGCTGGAGCAGCAACATACTCCGCATAAGCTTTGCCATGTCCTGAAAAATTGACCATCCCAAATACATCGTTCCCTATCTCAAAATCTTTAACACCTGCCCCGACTTCAACGATAGTTCCCGAAACATCCCACCCTAATATTAATATTTCTTTATCCGATTTTGGATTTAAAATAACCTGAACAGTATTTTTATTCTGTCGCGCAAATGTATCCACGGGATTTATAGATATTGCTCTTGCTTTAATCAATACTTCATCGGATTTAATTTCAGGAATATCAACTTCAGACAAAACCAAATTTTCTATTCCCCCGTTTGCCTTAAGCACAAATGCTTTCATCTTTTTACTTTCCATTATTATCTGTCCTGTATTGTACGCTGCAGCATCCAATTTGGATAAACTCTCGGAGGCATACTTAAATTATCAAGGCTTTCAACTTCTTCAATTGTCATCTCCCAATCAGAGGCTTTCAAATCGTCGGCAAGTTGTTCTTTTGTTTTTGCACCGATAATAACAGAAGAGACACCCGGCTTTCTTAAAAGATAATTCAAAGCAGCTTGTGCAATTGTTGCATTATGATTTTTTGCTGTCTTTTCAAGTTCGTCAACGATATCAAATCCTTTCTCTTCATCAAATTGAAGGAACTGACTTTCGCGATCATATCGTCTTGCGTTTTTCGGGCGCTCTTTCCCCCTTCTGTATTTTCCCGTTAGAAAACCTCCGCCGAGAGGACTCCAGGGCAATATCCCAAGCTTTTGGTCCAGACAGAGAGGTACAAGTTCGTTTTCAAGATCACGGGCAACCAATGAATAGTATGCCTGAAGTGTTATAAACCTTTCCAGATTTTGTTTATCCGAAATTGCCAGCGCTTTCATAAGCTGCCAGCCGGTATGATTGGATGCACCGATATATCTTACTTTTCCCGCTCTTATAAGATCGTCCAGAGCTCTTAGTGTCTCTTCCTGTGGCGTATAGGGATCGAAGCTGTGTATTTGATAGAGATCAATATAATCTGTCCCCAATCTCTTCAAACTGGAATTGCAGTTTTCAATTATATGATGTCGCGACAAGCCAACATCATTTGGACCTTTACCGGTTCTTCCTCTCACTTTAGTTGCAAGTATTATTTCTTTACGTTTACTGCCTAATGCCTTGCCTAATATTTCTTCGGATAAACCTTCCGAATAAACATCAGCAGTATCAAAAAAATTAACGCCTGAATCAAGACTAAGACTTACAAGTTCATTTGCATCTTTTTGTTCGAGTTCTCCGATCGCTTTCCAGTATCCCCTTCCCCCGAATGTCATTGCTCCAAAACATATTTCCGAAACCTTTACACCACTGTTTCCGAGATATCTCATTTTCATAGGTCTCTCCTGCAGTTAAATTAATAAATAAACCAAAGGATTACCTAATATTTAGGCAATCCTCATTAATTCTATAAAAATGTTTTTTAAGATTAAATGAAAAAATGTGTCAGCAGCCAAAAAAATTAGTGCGCATCCGTTATACCCCCTGCTTCCAATTCTTCCAGTTTCTTTTTCCCATAAGCAATTTTTGTTATGGTAATAAATAAAACCGGCACAATGAATATAGCCAGCATTGTGGCAGCCAGCATACCCCCTATAACAGTCCAACCGATTGTCTGCCTTGCCTGCGCACCTGCTCCGGTTGCGAAAGCTAAAGGAGAAACACCAAGTATAAAGGCTAAGGAAGTCATTAATATAGGACGTAGACGAAGCCGTGCAGCAGCTGTTACAGCTTGCAATAGCGGCATTCCATGGTCAACACGCTCTTTGGCAAATTCAACTATCAAAATAGCATTTTTAGCAGCAAGCCCTATTAACGCTACTAGTCCAATTTGTGCATAAACGTTATCGCTTAAGCTGGGCTGCAGAAAAAGTGCTAAGATAGCTCCGAACGCAGCAATTGGTACGGCAAACAATACCGAGAAGGGAATTGACCAGCTTTCATATAAAGCAGACAAGAATAGAAATACAAATAAAAGCGATAAACCGAATATTGCAAATGTGCTGCTGCTGGCATTAATTTCTTCCCTTGATAAACCTGAGAAGTCATATCCATAGCCTGAAGGCAGCACCTGAGCAGCTACTTTACGAAGTGCTTCTATTGCCTGGCCGCTGCTGTAACCTTGCGCAGCACCTCCATCTACCTGCGCAGAACGGAACATATTAAAGTGGGAAACTACCGAAGCACTTTGCGTTATTTTATAGTTTATTAAAGTGCTTAATGGTATCATTTGGCCTGATGAATTTCTTACATAGTAATCCGACAGGTCGTGTATGGTTGATCGGTAATTGGTATCTGCCTGTGCAACAACATGAAAATCTCTTCCGAATATTGTAAAATCATTTACATAACTGCTGCCTAACAATGTTTGGATTGTACTGTATACATCGGCTATATTGATTCCTAGTTTTGCACACTTATCTCTATCCACCCTTAAATTGTACGCTGGTGTATTTGCTGAAAAGAATGAAAACACATTTGAAAGCTCAGGTCGTTTGTTTGCAGCAGCAACAAATTCATGCACTACATTTGCAAACTGCTGAATATTGTCGGTGCTTTCCTGTTGTTCCAGTTCAAAACTGAAGCCACCTGTCGTACCCAAACCAGGAATTGCAGGCGGCGCTATTACGATTACGTTTGCACTTTTTATTGCAGCAAATTTTCTTCTTAATGTTGCAATCATAGCATCTAATTGAAGTGATTTGCTTGTACGTTCTCCCCACGGCTTAAGTTGAACAAAAATAGTTCCGCTGTTGGATTTACTTGCAAAGTTAACTACGTTTATTCCGTTTATTGCTGCAAAATGCCCTATCCCTGGTGTCTCTTGCAAAATAGACATTAATCTTTTTATCACATCCAGGGACCTGGCTGTGGAAGCCGCTTCTGGCAGCTCATAAGTTATATACACTCTTCCTTCATCTTCTCTGGGTATAAAGCCGGTTGGCTTATTCATAAATAGTACTACCGTGCCGGCATAAACAAGTATTAATATTATTAAGAAGTACGGAGCAACTTTTATACTCTTCTTTACACCTTCTACATAGGAACCGGTCGTTTTCTTAAACCATTCGTCAAATTTAAAGAAGAATTTATTTAAACCTTTGGAACTCTTAGACAGGTGTGTAGGCTTTAATATTAACGAACACAATGCCGGAGTTAAAGTCAATGCAACAAATGCAGAAATTAATACCGATACTGCAATTGTAATTGCGAACTGCTGGTATAATTTACCTACGATGCCAGGGATGAATCCTACTGGAATAAATACTGCCGCAAGTATTAATGCTATAGCTACAACCGGGCCCGAAATATCTTTCATTGCTTTTGATGCCGCCTCTTTAGGCGAAAGATGTTGATCGTCTATATAGTGATGAGTTGCTTCCACCACAATTATTGCATCATCGACCACAATTCCTATTGCTAGTACAAAGCCGAACATTGTTAATGTATTTATTGTAAAGCCCAGCGGAACGAAAAAAGCAAATGTTCCTATTATAGAAACGGGAATAGCTAAAATCGGTATAATGGTTGCACGCCAGTTTTGAAGGAACAGGAATACTACAAGCACAACTAATCCTAATGCTTCCAGCAAAGTAATTAATACTTCGTTTATGGACTCCCGTACAACTGAGACAGCTTCGAAAGGTACCCCATAATCGACATCTATTGGGAAAGATTTTTTAATACGATCCATTTCTTTATACACACCGTCTGCAACTTCTAGCGCATTGCTTCCAGGTGCTTGGAATATTAATAGGAAAGATGCCCTTTCCCCGTCAATGTAGGAATTGTTTGCATAGTTAACTTTACCAAGCTGAATGCGTGCCACATCTTTTAGGTATACTTCCGAACCTGTCTTGGGATTAACCTTTACTATTATATTTCCAAACTGTTCGGCTGTGCTCAATCTGCTGTTAGTAAATACGGTATATTCAAATGTTTGTTTGTTGTTTTGCGGAGGAGCGCCTACAGTACCTGCTGCTATTTGAAGATTTTGCTGTGCTAGTGCATTAGTCACATCTGTTGCTGTTAAACCTAATTGCGCCAGCTTATTCGGGTCAAGCCAAATGCGCATACTGAAGTCATCTGCGCGCACAAAAGTATCACCTACACCAGGCACACGCAGCAATGCGTCCTTAACAAAGATGTTTGTATAGTTGTCAAGAAAAGTTATATCATGAGTATGCTTGGGTGAATAAATGGCAACAATCATTAATATACTGGAAGTACGCTTTCTTGTAGTAACGCCAAGCCGTTTTACCATGTCCGGTAGTTGAGGCGTTGCTATGCCTACACGATTTTGAATATCCATAGTTGCAACATCTGGATCGGTCCCTTGATTTAGTACAACGCTTATGGAGGATTGTCCGCTGCTTGTGCTGTTGCTCGTCATGTAAGCCATTCCGGGTGTGCCGTTTACCTGTGTTTCAATCGGCGTTGTAACTGTTTGTTCGACTGTCGTTGCATCCGCTCCGGTAAAAGCCGCTGATATTCGTACTGTCGGAGGAGTAATATCCGGATATTGGCTAATAGGCAAATTAAAAATTGAAAGTGCGCCGACTAGAACTATTACAAGTGAAATTACAATAGCTGTTACCGGTCTTTTTATAAATGTATCAGCAATCATTTCCTATCCTGCTCTGAATTACTTCCTGAATATTATTTCTTATCATTGCCGGACTCTCCGAAAGATGCAGGTACTACAGGGGATCCGTTTCTTAGCTTCTGAACGCCTTCAGTAACAATTTCTTCACCGGGCTTTAATCCGCTTTTTACTATTACCATATCATTATTAATTGTCCTGCCTATTTCAATTCTCTGCTGTAACACCTTATTATCTTTATTTATTATAAAAACAAAATACTCTCCCATTTCCACTGTAACTGCTTTATAAGGAATAATAATGCTTTTGGATGTATTGTTATTCAATACTCTTACCTTACACGTTAATCCCGGCTTTAACAGGCCTTTAGGGTTTGGGAATTCCAGACGAGCAGTAATCGTTCCGGTTTGAGGGTCTACTGCACGGTCCAATAAAATAATATGCCCTGGATAAGGATAAATGCTTTGATCGGGTAAAATTAAAGTAAAGGTTGAATCACCTCTTGTATCTTTTCTATGCAATAAATCTGTAAATCTACTTATTAGCTTTTCATCAACTGCAAAATCAACTGCCATTGGATTATCTGAAGAGATAGTATTCATTAAAGTTTGACCAGCAACAATTGCCGAACCAAGCTTTACTTGAGAAATGCCTATTGTGCCGTCGAATGGTGCATATATAACGGAATTTTGAAGGTTTGTTCCAATTGCATTAAGATTGCTCTTCGCAGCATTTAGATCGGCAAGGGCATGATCAAGAACCTGTTTAGCAATGGCATCGTGCTTTGCAAGTTCCTTATAGGTATCGTAATCCTGTTGTGCTTTTTCCAGATTTGCTTTAGCTACATCATATGCACCTTTATACTGCTGCTCTTCAATTGCATATAACTTCATCCCTTTGGAAATGTGCTGTCCATCTTTAAAATAAATATTAGTCAGATAGCCTGATACTTCCGGTCTGATTTCAACTTGGTTTAGAGCTGTTACCGTTGCCGGATAGGTAGTATAATAAGAAGCTTTTTCCAGCCCAACAGTGTATGCTGTAACCTGAGTTGGAGGAAATTTAGGAGCTCCGCTGTTATTACCTCCGCACGAAACAAACAATGTTGAAATTAAAGCTGAAAAGCTAAAGAGAATTAATTTATTTTTCATTTTAGTTTAAGTTAAAATTTTAATATTGTATTGTGCCTAATGCTTTTTGCAGATCCAGCTTACTGATTAAAACCTGATAAAGTGCATTCAGATAATTAACCTGTGTGGTTTTCAAATTCGATTCCGCTGTTATAACATCCAGGTATGTCTTTATACCTGATTTATATTGAAGCTCAATTATATTATATACATCTTTTGCGAGTTTAAGATTGTCTTTCTGAACACGGTAATTATTTAAACTACTTTTATAACTGCCCAGCGCCTGAATGTATTCGGTACTGATTGAACTTTCCAGTGCCGATTGGTCGTAATCTATCTGCTCAAGTTCCAGTTTTGCCTGCTCAACTTCCTGAAATCTTTTGCCCCCTTGGAAAATAGGAAAAGATAATTGCAGGCCGACGTACGAATTGGGAAAACTCTGATTATACAATTCTGAAAACCTGTCGCTCTGGTAATTCAGGTTATATTGCCCATAAGCAGATAATGTTGGCAAAAAATCCCATATATAATAATGAAGATTTGCCTTCTGCAGTCTTCTTTGAGTTTGAAGGAGTTTGTACTCGATTCTGTTCTGATAGTTTAACGGTATAGTAGTATCAAAGGAAACCTCATCTTCCATTTTCACCATATTATAGTTTAAATGCAGTTCGCTTTTTGGTGGATATCCCATTAGCTGTTTCAAATTTGCAATGCTTGTTTTCAATTGTTCCTGATTCTGTTTTAATTCAGCTTCAGCATTATTCAATGCAATAGTAGCCTGCATATAATCAGTTTTATCCACTATGCCCCCTTTATATTGATTATATGCATCTTTCTGCGCCTGCACAAGCCGGGCAATATCCTGGTCAATAAGATCAATCTGATTTTGAGTGAGCAATACGGAATAATATGCTTTACTGACGTTGACAATTACATTTATTTTATTGGTGGCTGTAGACTGTGCTGCCTGTTCCCTTACATCTCCTGCGCTGGTTGCGGCCAGTAAAACGTCTCTGTTGAAAATATTCTGTGTAACTGCCAGTTGTCCGTTTGAAGTGTTGATGGAGCCAATATGCACCTGGTTTCCCTGAAATATCGAAGTAGGCTGCTTATAATAATGCTGGACATTAAAGTTTAAAGTTATCTGCGGAAACCAGTCAGCAAGCTTCGATTTTATTTCCTGGTTAACTATTTGTTCATTCAATAAAGATTGCTGCAATGATGGCTGATGTGCCAATGCATATTGCACACAATCCTGTAAAGAAGCTTCCTGTAAAAGTGTATCTGTATCTGATTGTGCTTTTAAACTAATACTAAGAAAAATCAGGATGAAAATTGCAAAGGAAGTTTTTTTCATAAAACAAGTAAATTAATCAAGCATTTTTTTGTTTATAAGACAAATCTAATTTAGTAATAGTTTAATAAACCAGTCAATAAAAGATTTTGGTATCTGTACATTCATCAAAATTTACTTGATAATATTGGAATAAATTTTTAGCAATATTTCATTAAATATTAACAATATCAGAAGCAACACTCCAAAATCAAATTCAATACCTTTCCTTCATTTTCACAATGCAGGCTGTTAAAAGCAAAATGTTGAAAAGAGGGACCTACTTGTTACGATAACAAATAAAATCCTGATTAAATTCCCGTTATGACGACAAAGATTTACTCTTTATAATTAAGCTATAGGCTTTTTCCCTTCCAATGGTAAAGGAATAATAAAGAATCGCAACGCAATTTTTAGAAGGATGATAATTCCTTAAAATTTCTCAACCCAGCAGATAGTGGGGGTTGGAGAAATGATAATATGAATAATCGTGGTTTTCTCACTGGTCCAATTCTGGCAAACTATTTCCCGAATTAACCAAAAGGCGAATTAAAACTTTAGTGAACATAAACCGCTTTTTTGTATGAAGGGACTACATGTTTTGGCAGTTCAAATTCTTCATTGTACCCGGAACTGAAATTATCAAGATAATTCTCAAGCTCAATAAAAAACCACTGTTTGGAAATCCTGTTCCTGATTGCTATTGCCATCAGCCACTCAATTTGTTTAAGTGTTAATGTATCATTGATAAAAGCTAATTTGATGCCGTCTTTCAAAAACAATTCAACTACAGCGCAGTTGGAAAAAAGAGGAACCTCTGTTTTAACATATTTATTATTAACAAGATCATTGATCGCAGAATCAATAAAATCATGGTTAAAACCTAAAAAGCGGCCGATTTTTTTAAGTAAGGTTCTTTGTCTTTGATTTATTTGTTTCTCCCTGCTGATAAGTACTAACAGACCCCTGAAATAATTGCTGGTATCTAAAGGATTTATTCTCATACTACTCTCCACGGTTTATTGAGCATTGGGATCCGGGCTATTAATTAGCATTAAAGAATAGTAGAATTATAAAATCATATACCTTCCTCGATAAAATTTTATTAATGGTTTTTAATTTCTTGAGATACTTTTGTACTTAAATTAAATTATTTTTGTTCCCAATCAAGTAATAAATAATTACCTGTGATTAATAATATATTCAGATCAATAATTTTTATTTGGTCAACAGAATTGAAGTATACGCGCTTTACTTTCTGTAAGAAGTTCCGTCACGATAAAAATAATTTCTTCCTGAAACCTGTATCCTGGCATAATTTCGCATTGGATGAATAGGTCTTACCATTTCAAGTCTCGGAACATTACTACGCCATTCGATTCCCCTTCCTCTGTGCTGGCCAAAAGTCTTTGAGGAGAACATAAGAACAGTACTTAGGACCAAAGTAAATATAAGGGCGGCATTTTTACCATTTTTTATTATTGCTTTCATATAATTTCCTGAAAACATTTTTTAATTGTGTTAAATATTATAATGAATTTGACATCATACTTTATTATATAGTTTAATTAATTCCAGGGTATAATCTTTTACACTATTGTAGAATTAGCCATAAGTATTTAATAATTAAATATCTATAAGTCTGATTTTCTTTAATTAACATTTAACAATTGAAATAATCATTAACCAAAAATCTTAAGGAAATTATATGGAAACAATAAACAAACCGGATACTTCAAAACGCGTTTGCTTTATATGCAACTCAAAAATAGAATTACAGCCATCAGCTGTAGTTAGGCCCGCAATTTCAAATTTAATTAAGGAAGAACATCCTGCGTGGGGAACGGGATTGTTTATATGTCATAAAGACCTGGCTGCATACCGTTACAAATATTTTAAATCAATACTGGAATCCGAACGAGGTGAATTATCTACTTTAGATAATGAAGTGCTTGAAAGTCTGAAGAATCATGAAACAATTTCTGAAGACGTTTCACTCGAATATAGATCAAAGCTATCTTTCGGGGAAAGACTCTCTGATAAAATTTCGGCATTTGGCGGAAGCTGGAAATTTATAAACCTTTTCTTGCTGGTACTTCTTTTGTGGATATTGTTAAATTCATTTATTCTAATTAATCATAAATTCGATCCTTATCCTTACATTCTTTTAAATCTTGTTTTGTCTTGCATCGCAGCATTACAGGCACCTGTGATTATGATGAGCCAGAACAGACAGGAAGCTAGGGACCGTATGCGTTCTGAGAACGACTACAAAATCAACCTTAAATCAGAGTTGGAGATTAGACAGCTTCATTTAAAAATAGATCATTTGCTTAGCAGCCAATGGGAAAGGATGGTGGAAATACAGGATATCCAGATTTCCCTTATAGAAGAGTTGCGAAAGAAGGACATTAGGAGAAATAAAGAATGAATCATAATTATCTCTATGTCAGGTCAAAATCAGCTCCCTTCTAATGTTTAATATTGATTTGGTAAATATTAGGCCATTTATTTTTACAAAGGGATAAATAAATCTTTGATTTATTATTACCATCATTTAATTGATATATTTCTGAAACTAAAGCTTAAATAGCTTGTCTAATTTTATCGGTAGCGAATAGTAAATAGTACAGGAATTTGTAGTCTAAATTCTGTATCAACCCATGTCTGTTTTAAGACAGTATACTTAAGGATTTTTATACTTTTATATTATTCAGATGAATAAGCTGATCGATAAAGTTTCGGAATTAAACAAGCCTCTTCTTTTCATTTTAACAGTGCTGATATTACTGTTAATAGGATTTCTTGACCTAATCACAGGGGTTGAAGCTTCTATTTCAATATTTTACCTGATACCCATTGCAATAAGCTCCTGGTTCCTAAACGAATGGATGGGTTTATTTATTTCATTATTTAGTTCGATAGTCTTTTATTTAGCTGATTTACTGGGATCTCCATCTTACCGGCACCCGCTCACACCATACTGGAACGCACTGGTAATGCTTGGTACATTTATTCTTTTTTCAAAACTTCTTTCGGAACTTAAAAAAGTAATGGAAAAAGAAAATATTATGGCCTTGCAAACACAGCAAAGCTTGCTTCCAAAGAAAGATCCCGTGGTCAGTGGCTTCAGCATATTGTCCATCTGGCAGCCGGCAAAAGCTGTAAGCGGCGATGGTTATGATTTTATACCTCTAAATGAGAACAAGCTGGGTATATCACTTGCAGATGCCTGCGGACACGGCTACCCTGCTGCGTTATTGATGTCGAATTTGCAGGCGTCCTCTCGTATAATAGCAGATAAGCATCGATCACCTGAAAAGGTATGCAATAACCTTAATAAAATCATTACCGGCTATGAAATAGACAATAAGTTCATCAGTTTTTTTTATGGTATATTGGATACTAAAAACAAAATATTTGTTTATTCTAATGCAGGCCATCCTCCCCCTATCGTCCTTCGCAGCAATGGCGATATTCTTTACCTTTCACGCGGAGGATTATTATTTGGAGTAAATTCTGAAGCCTCATACGAACTGGATAAAGTTCATTTGGAAAAGGGAGATAGAATTTTTCTCTTTACAGACGGTATAATTGAAACGAGAAACTCTGCGGGGGAAGAATTTGGTGAAGGACGGTTGATAGAGTTGCTTAAAGAATGTTTTAGCCTACCCATTATTAATTTTAGGGAAAGGGTGCTTGAGACAATTAATCAGTTTGGAAATGGAAATATCGCTGATGATATTACTTTACTGGTGGTTTCTGTAAATAATTAGGAATAGAAGCCATATAATTTCAGAGCGGATATATCAAAAAATCATCAAATTAGTTAGATTTGTAAACCATAATTTAACTGTATGAGGATTTATGCGGACTATCTACTTAAGGAAAGAAGATAAAAACGGCATCAGGAAAGTATTGCTCGATATGCCGTACCTTTCATCACACAAAATAATAAGATTTCCAAAATATAAATTTGAAGACGGCTTGTATCTGCTCACGAAGCCAAAGAAAGCGAATGATATAGAAAAATACCACCTGACAAAAGATAAAATTAAAAAAGAAGACGAGAATTTTTATTATTTCAACTTCCCCTTCAAAGCCGATGAAGTAGAAGATTATGCTAATTGAAAGTTTGAAGAAACTATGCCAAGACCTTCATTCAGAACTTTTCTAACAACATTTGGACCCGAAATCTTGTAATACTAACAAATATTTTAGTGTAAAGATTTTGAGTAAGCGGTTAATGATGGACTCTAGGACAATTGAAGCGAGCCGTGGACGAACGTGGCTTCTACTCTGCCCTATGCCAAATAATTGATGACATTTAAATAAATCAACGATTAAACAACTCCACCTCCCTCACAACTAACATGTAAACAGCCTTTAAACAGCCTGTAGACAGCCTCAAAACTGCCTCGTATTACTCTACAATAATAATCATCACTGCCTCTGGTAAAATCTTTTCTTTAATTATTATTAATTATGAAGTGACTAGAAGAATATGCAGTTTGGAAGTTGCAAGTACTTGACAAAAGAGTAGAGATTGTTTCTGCGCTCAATAAGGCTACGGTAATGTTATTACAACTTTTCCTGTGGTGTTGCCGGCTTGAAACTCCTGGATCGCTTGCATAAGTTTATCATAGGGGAAAACTACTCCGATATAAGGTTTACCCAGCTGGAGCGAAGATATTTCATCAAGCATTCCTTTCATAAGATTTATACGATCGTAAAGCCAGATCAGGTTAAAACCCAGCACAGATTTGTTCGACTCGATTAAGGTTAAACTTTGATAGCGCGGCATTGTGAGATATTGAAGTGCTAGTTTAAGATAATTAGGGGATGTACCGTGTGACATAAACTGTGATAACCCATATGAAACGAGTCTGCCGGTGGGGGCCAGAAAGTCGAAACTGTCTTTCTGAACCTTCCCTCCGATTGCATCCATTATTAGATCGAGCTTTCTTCCTTCGAGATGTTTTTCAAGTTCAGTTTTGAAATTATTATTCCTTACTATAATGTCATCATATCCTTCGGACTTTAACAGATCTGTTTTTGTCTCACTCCCAATAGTACCTATTGTGTAAGCAGAAAACTTCTTTGCGATACGGTTTGCATAAACTCCGACACCTCCCGCAGCACTGTGAATCAGCACTGTCGGCCGGGTTATAAGTTCCTGCAGCTTGTCTATATTACCCAGTGGAACTAGAGCGTAGTATGCCGTTAGCGCCTGTACAATGAATGAGGCACCTTCTTCAAATGACCATCCATAAGGGAGTTTAATAATATACCTGTGATCAATATTAATGTGGGTAGTGTAGGCCCCGAATCTTGTTACCCCCATAATTCTGTCACCCCTTGAAAAACCGCTCACGTTTTTTCCTTTTTCCGTAATTACGCCGCTGAATTCAAGTCCCGGAATAAAATCCCTTTTGGGTGAAGCTTTATACAGTCCAAGGATGGTAAAAACATCAGCAAAGTTCAGCCCGATTGCTTTGACTTCGACAGTAACTTCCTCTTCAGATAGCGGCGAGATCTCCTCTTCGACAAGCCTGAGATTATTAAGCGAGCCAACCTTTGTAACCTTGTACGATTTTCGCCGCATCTATTTCCCTGTTTTTTAATATCACGTAAATTTATCACTTAATTTAGCAAGTTAAGTAACAAAATTATATTAGCCTCAAAAGTGCCTAATTCTGCGGCAGACTCAGCGCTTTTGTCATTAAACCAAATATATCTCCCGATGAGTTTGGCTTATTCAACTCTTCCAGCACAGCTTTTTTCTGTGCTGGTGTTAACATTGAAGAAACCTTCCACATTGCATCGGCAGCTAATTGTAATGCAAAGTCAACTTTGCTCACTATTTCATTATGATATTTCTCTCTCATTTTCATATCGGGTTTTTCAGATAGCATGTTTTTTATCGCTTTCTTAAGTAGATCATTAGCATTATTCATTTTGGATTCCAGCTTCTTCCCCATCTCTTCCTTAATCTTAGACAGTTTATTAATTTGCTCTTTAGTTAGCGTAAGTGCAGTATCTTTTTGCACCGCCGGTGGAAGAGAATTCCATTTCGATACTGTATCTTTAATTACCAGCCCATCATGAGCGATCATTTGCCTGTTGTCGATTGATTTCCCGTTTGATGATATTTCAACTGAATTCCAATCACCCTGAGTATATTTATATTCATACTTCTTTCCATCAAATACCGGAATTATGATAGAAAATAAATCAACCCCTACATTTTTCATTATATATAAAGAATCGTGTGGATTCCAGCAATTGAAAGATCCTGCAAGAAATATAGAATTCCCTTTCTGCAGACTCTCGGAAGGAATTTTCACATCAAATTTAACTGCAGCGGTTTGACCGAAAGAATAATTAAAACAAATTAAGAGAAAGAAAATGCAGTATAGCAAATCCGGTGATCTCTTCATTTTTAACTCCTTATTTAATTTTTATTTCATTGTAAACGAATTAAGTATATTACCTTCATAATTTTCATCAAATTAATATTAGCGCAAGTATATTAACCATAACTGATTGGCTGTTCCTGACGCAGAAGATATTTAGGGGAAAATCCTCAATTATAAGCTTTATTATAATTTTAGTTTTTATCTCCGTACTCCCCTTGCCAGAATTTTATTTGGCAAGCTGAGATAAACTAATAAATATTTGAATGAGTCGAAAATTAAATAGTATGTTTGCAGCAGTTGTATCTGCCAATGCAACCAATTTAATTAAAACGATCTTTGTCTCTTTATAATTAAAAGCAAAAACTCTCAACCGGCTTCAGAATGTGTGATACAAACCAAGATAGTAGGCAAAATGTTTGTATGAACTGATTCCGTTTCCCAAATCTCCGGAAAAAAGTATCTGATAATTATTAGCCACTGGTATTCCCCCGCCGAAATGTATTCCGGTTAAATCGCTGGAATATATTGTAGAAGGAGTCTGATGGAATATTTCAGCACCTAGAAAGAACTCATCGGTAAAATTATATTGCACCTGTACACCGGAGAATGTCCAGTTCTTATTATCGACTCCGGGATTTATCCAATATCCTCCGCCGGCATCAATTGACCATTTGCCGAAATCTTTTTGGAGCCAGACTGGGAGATATAATTGAGATTTCCCGTTTCCTAAATCTTTGGATTGATTGCCTGTCGCAATTTCAACTATGGGAAATGTGCCAATGTCCGGTAAAAAATCAGTTTGTTCTACAAATCTGTATTTTATCCCTACTTCAGTATCGCCGTAACCAAGATAGGACGTTTCATTTTTGGGTACCGTATATGCCAGTGGTAATATTAAATGGAATTGTGTATCTAAAAATGGTCCGTAATTAAACTCCAATGCAGGCCCTATTCCATTAGCACCTCCGTCATCAAATACTCCCGTAGAAAATAAGTAAATTTCTCCGTGCTTAAATGGTACTGGTTCCGGATCATCTGTTCTCCACGGTGGTCCGCCGGCATATGTTGTAGAAGTTACAAATATAATTATTGAGATAATTAATATGTTGCTTATTCTGCAAAGCATTTTCATAAAGTCCTGTATTTAATAAACTCTAAACACCGAATTAAATGGAATAATTCCTTTTATTATATTATCAATTGACAATATTGCATTACGATGTAAGATAAGAAGATACTTTACAATAACGCCTGAAGACAAGAGAATACTTGATAAAGCCAAAAATCAGGCTAAAGAACTGGTAGAAAAATTATATTAAAAATTGATGTGCCATATGTTATCGGTTAAATAATCAATCCGCACCATCACCCATACCGCTATGCTTCTGATCCGACTTTCTGTTGAGTTTGCATTTTTACTCAGGGGTCACTAAAATTTACCGATTTGCACTGGGGAGTAATTAGATTTATACATATCGGTTTTCTATTCCCTGGTTTTATTGCTCATTTAGTCGGTACTTTTGAAATAATTTGCGGATTGCATGTTACTTTTGGTTTATTCACCTTGATTGCGATTATACCATTGCTTATAATTAACATTGTAGCTATAGACCCAATTAAAATACCTGAACTTTAAGACCTACTTTCTAAATAAAAATTTGAGTATTAATTTAAAGAGGAAGGGACAAAATGAATACACAAAACATGAACATTCGTTTTGGGGAAAGGATCTATTTTGCAATTGCAGTTTTAATTTTTTCTGTGGTAATCTTTAATGTTACAGTACCTGCAAGTGTACCGCCTGTTAAACCAAACAAAGCTAATACTACTCAAATGCAGGACCCCTATCACACTGCAATTAAACATGCAGAATTTGCGGTGCAAGCAAAAGATTTGAAAATGATTCAAATGCATTTGCATCATGTGCTAAATTGTCTTGAAGGAAAAACCGGAAAGGATTTCGATGCCTCATTTGGAAATCCCTGTAATGGTCAGGGAGCTCTGGAAACACTAAAAAAAGACAGCCCCAACTGGATACGAACTAATAACTCTATTGCGTTGGCAAAAGTTGGAGTTAAGTTACAAGATGAAAAACCGACGCGATTGGTCGCCGAAGCGGTCTATGCAATTTTAAGCGCAGGTAAATAAGCGGTTTTTTGTTCACCTAAAAAGCGCTTATTTATGAGGGAACAAAATATTCGTTTTTTTTGCTTTGGTTAATCCATTTGTTATAAATCCGGAGACTTTGCAATATTATTTACATACTGCATTCCCAACTCTGCTGGTAATTTCATTTGCTTCCATTTTCGCTATAAATATTTTAAGTCTAAGCAGATAATATTAATTATCCATTATTTAATATATTTTAGTGTTGGCTTTCAAATTAAAATTTGTGAATAATTAAGCAGTATTTATTGAAATTATCACGAGAAAAAACAGATAATAAGAACCGTCAATTGTGGGAGCTTTTCAAATTATTTTTTAAGCTTGGTGTTATAGCTTTCGGCGGCCCCGCTGCGCATATAGCAATGTTTGAGGATGAAGTAGTTGCCAAACGAAACTGGTTGAGCAGGCAGCATTTTCTTGACCTGGTCGGTGCTACTAACTTGATTCCCGGTCCAAACTCAACCGAAATGGCAATTCATATCGGCTACCAGAAGGGAAAAATTCCCGGCGCACTAATTGCCGGAATAAGCTTTATGTTTACATCCGTTTTGCTTACCGGAATACTGGCTTATTTCTACCTGCTCTATGGTAACATTCCTGCGGTCAAACCATTCCTTTACGGAATTAAACCTGCTGTAATAATCATTATTGTTAATGCCGTCTATAAACTTGGAATGAAAGCTGTTAAAGGGCAGTCGGGAGAATCAATTAACTTAAAGCTGGTTTTAATTGCCATTATTGTAGCCCTATTAAATTTTTATGGTTTTAATGAAATATATTCCCTTCTCATCGGCGGAATAGTAGGAGCTCTTTTCCTTTTAATATTTGACAGAAAAGATAAATTAATTTCATTCTTTCCGGCAATCATAATTTCCTTATTCTCGTTAAAACCTATATTGCAGGCGGTTGATAAAACCGATGCATCTCTTGTAAAATTATTTTTAACATTCTTAAAAATAGGGGCAGTCTGGTTTGGGGGCGGTTATATACTGGTTGCTTATTTTAACGGAGAATTGGTCCAGGGCCTGCACTGGCTTACAAGAAAAGAATTACTGGATGCTATTGCAGTCAGTCAGTTTACACCGGGTCCGCTGCTCTCTTCTGCAACTTTTATAGGTTATCAGATCTCTGGACTACTTGGTGCAGTACTGGCCACGGTCGCTATAGTATTACCGTCATTTGTGTTCGTTCTGATTTTAAATCCACTCGTACCGCGAATTAGGAAATCTAACTATCTTTCCAGATTCCTTGATGCTGTTAATGTCAGCGCATTGGCAGTTATGTTTGTTGTTGCTGTTAAGCTGGGAGCCGAAGTTATGGTTAGCCCCGTAACTGGATTTAGCTGGCAGGCAGCGCTGATTGCTGTTTTAAGTGCGGCAGCATTCCTGTTAGTAAAAAAAGTTAACTCCGCGTACGTTGTTTTAGGCGGAGCGGTATTAGGGTATATCTTTTATTTAATTTAATCTGCAACTTCATAGTGCTTGATTACTCTTTGCTTAATAAAGAATGATTATTTTTGCTGAGTTTTACTTCTTCAATAAGTGAAAGTTTCTTAATAAGCCATTAGAAAAGTCCTTGCTTCGTCATTAAAGCATAAAATCATTAAATTCATTATTAAATAAGAGATAATTTATTAATGTATTATTATGCTGAAAAGAGATTTTGAAATAAAAAGAACTCAGAAAAATTTTTCTAAGGTCGCCTGGTTCTATGACTTCTGGGGTAAATTGACCGAGATCAAAGCAATTAACAAAGCTGTATCGATCTCTGGTATGGGTGATAATATTAAAGTGCTGGATGTAGGAGTCGGTACGGGTCAGTTATTTAAAAGAATCTTAAGTGAAAATAAACACGGTTTAAGTTTTGGAGTAGATTTGTCTTCCGGGATGCTTGCAAAAGCAAAAAATAAATTTAGATCTTTGAAAGTTAATTATCTTTTGTCATTTGGTAATGCTTTTGGACTCCCTTATAAAAGCGAAAGTTTTGATTACTTATTCAGCAGCTATGTCCTCGATCTTCTTCCTGAGGAGAACTTTAATAAGATTCTAAATGAATTTTACAGGGTGCTGAAAACCAACGGTACCGGAATCGTAATAACTATGGCAATGGGAAATTATTGGTATAACAAACTTTGGTACTTGGCAGCTAAATATTTTCCTTCATTACTGACTAATTGTCGTCCAATTGAATTATCCGCTTACCTTGCGTCAACTGGATTTAATATTATAGAGAAAGCCAATATTTCACAAAACTCATTTCCTAGTGAAATAATAAAATTTAAGAAATAATATTGAGCAGTTTTGACTTTAAAAACTTGCACTAATAATTACTATTTTCTATATTTCGATATATAACGAAATGATTATTTATGGAATTACAGATTCAGGAAAAGACAAAGTTGTTCAAATCGCTCTCGGATCCCAACAGACTCAGGATCCTTAAGATGTTACAAACCAAGTCATTGTGCGTTTGTGAGATTACCGCAATACTTGACCTGGCCACCTCAACAGTATCAAAACACCTCAGCATTTTAAGGGATTCGGGGTTTATTATTGAAGAAAAGGATGGGAAATGGGTCAATTATATGATAAATCCAAGGCCGTCCGATTCAAGGATTTCCGCTCTTATGTCGTCTCTGGATTTCTGGATTGGTGATGAGAAAGCTATAATTTCTGATAAACAAAAAGCACTTTCCGTAGATAGAAATGACGTATGCTCAAGATAAATTTTTTATTCTATATTTCGATAATTAACGAATCAATTACTTAATATTTATGGGGGATAATATGCTCGAAATAAAAATTCTCGGATCGGGTTGTACTAATTGTAAAAATCTGGAAAAATTATGCCGCGAGGTTGTTACTGAAAATAAGCTGGAAGCTAATATTGAAAAGGTAACGGACATCAAAGAAATTGTATCGTATGGAATATTGAGTACACCTGGTCTGGTTGTAAACGGAAAAATATTAAGCAGCGGTAAGCTCCCGACAAAGAACACGCTGCAGCATTGGTTAATGCGTTAAAATATAATGGAGTATGAATGCCTAAAATAAAGGTTCTTTTTGTTTGTGTGCATAACAGTGCCAGAAGCCAGATGGCGGAAGCTTATTTGAATCAACTGCGTGGTGATTCTTTCCAAGCTGAAAGCGCGGGCCTTGAACCGGGAATACTGAATCCTATAGTTGTCGAAGTTATGAAAGAGGAAGGCATTGATATTTCTAATAATAAAACTAAAAGCGTGTTTGATTTTTTTAAGCAAGGTAGAATGTATTCATATGTAATAACCGTTTGTGATGAATCAGCCGCAGAGGGATGCCCTATTTTTCCCGGTGTATGCAATCGATTGCATTGGAGTTTCAGAGATCCGTCCTCTTTGCAAGGATCCCACCAGGAAAAACTTGAAGCAACAAGAATCATTCGTGACCAGATCAAAAGCCGAATTGAAGAATGGCTAAGTGAAATTGAAAATGCAGGGGCCCCTGGCCCGGAGAAAAACTAGTATGTCAACAGTTGCTAAAAGATTATCATTCCTTGACAGATATTTAACTCTCTGGATTTTTCTTGCGATGTTCATCGGGGTTTTTTCAGGTTACCTGTTTCCGGACATAGTTGATTTTTGGAATTCATTTCAGTCTGGTACTACGAATATTCCAATAGCTATCGGGTTGATTTTGATGATGTATCCGCCGCTGGCAAAAGTAAAGTATGAAGAACTTGGAGACGTTTTTAGAAATATGAAAGTCCTGTCCCTTTCATTAGTTCAGAACTGGATAATAGGACCTATATTAATGTTTTTCCTCGCGATAATTTTTTTGCAGGGTTACCCGGCATATATGGCAGGCCTAATTATGATTGGCCTTGCACGCTGTATTGCGATGGTAATTGTCTGGAATGAGCTCGCAAAGGGCGATACGGAATATGCTGCTGGATTAGTTGCATTCAATTCAATCTTTCAGGTTTTGTTTTTCTCATTTTATGCATACGTGTTTTTGACTATTCTGCCTTCTGTCTTAGGATTAAAAACATTTAAGATCGATATAACAATTGGTCAAATTGCCGAGAGTGTTTTTATTTATCTTGGAATTCCTTTCATAGCGGGTATTATTACAAGGTTCTCGCTAATTAAATTGAAAAATAAAGAGTGGTATCACACTAAGTTTATTCCTAAAATAAGTCCATTAACCCTGATAGCGCTTCTGTTTACAATCATTGTGATGTTTTCCTTAAAAGGAGAGTACATTGTAAAAATACCTCTTGATGTAATACGGATAGCAATCCCGCTTGTCTTTTATTTTATTATAATGTTTTTAGTGTCGTTTTATATGGGAAGGAAAATTGGCGCGGATTATTCAAAGACTGCAACAATTTCTTTTACTGCAGCAAGCAACAATTTTGAATTAGCCATAGCAGTTGCGGTCGCAGTATTTGGGATTAATAGCGGAGAAGCTTTTGCAGCAGTTATAGGTCCACTTGTAGAAGTGCCGGTTCTTATCAGTCTTGTAAATGTTGCACTGTGGTTTAAGAAAAAATACTTCATAGCTGAAATAAAAGGTGTTGCTTAAGTCAATAACTGAGAATAATTGGGGAAGATAAAATGACATCAATATCCGGGACAATAAAATTAAATAAGAATATTGCAATTACTGCTATTCCCTTTCTGCTTATCCCGGTCTGGGTTTTTGTTTATATAAGCCTGGATAGCATTGCTAATTGGATAGTCTATGATATATTTGACCTTTCACAAAATGCTCATATAACAAACGCGGTTTCTTTTTTCATTTTTGAAGTTCCAAAAGTTCTGCTGCTTCTTTTGCTTATAGTTTTTATAGTGGGAATAATAAGAACTTACTTTTCTCCGGAAAGAACCCGCAAAATGCTGGGCGGTAAAAAGCTTTTTACAGGCAATATATTTGCAAGCCTGCTCGGTATAGTAACTCCGTTTTGTTCGTGCTCAGCCATTCCCCTTTTCCTTGGATTCGTCGAATCGGGAATCCCGCTTGGTGTTACTTTTTCATTTCTTATCGCGGCTCCAATGATCAATGAAATAGCAGTAGTTTTATTGTTTGGCTTATTCGGCTGGCAGACTACCCTGCTTTATATTTCAACCGGATTAATCATAGCTATACTGGCCGGTTATGTGATAGGCAAATTAAATCTTGAAAGGTATGTCGAAAAATGGGTCTACGAGATTAAAGCGGGAAATATAGAAATAGCTGAAGAAAAGATATTTTTCAATCAACGGATACATTCAGGGATAGTGGCAGTTAAAGAGATCGTAGGAAAAGTCTGGTTTTATATTGTAATAGGTATAGCAGTAGGAGCGTTGATCCACGGCTATGTTCCTCAGAATTTTATGGCAGGCATAATGGGTAAAAGCGCATGGTGGTCCGTACCTGCTGCAGTTTTAATAGGGGTCCCAATGTATTCAAATGCAGCGGGGATCATCCCGATAGTTCAGGCATTGCTTGAAAAAGGAGCATCACTGGGTACGGTGCTTGCATTTATGATGTCCGTAATTGGTTTATCTCTTCCCGAAACAATTATACTAAAGAAAGTATTAAGGATGCAGTTGATTTTTATTTTTGTTAGTGTAGTCGCTGTCGGAATAATTGTAGTAGGTCTTCTATTCAATCTGATCGTCTGATTAATCTACAGTATTAGTTTTAGTTAAGTTGTATTCTTTACCTGCCTTTTTTAATGACCTGAAATATTTTTCCTTTTTCTGGCCTAAAATAAATTCGACACCAAGATTTTCTATATGTTACAACTACCAATTGTGTTTTCTGCATATTAAAAAAATTGCGCCTGTGCCGCCGTTAAGCGGGAATAAGAAATTGAATGAAGCGAAGTGTTTGCCTTAAGGTATTGCCATTTCGACGATCCTGACAAAGTCGGAAAAGGAGAAATCTTTTTTAAGTAGCAGCTTCTTTTGCCTCTGCCTAATTTATAAGTCTCTGACTTATATTGATTTTAGATAAAATTCATTGTAATTTTATTTAAATTCTGTTAATTGGGAGGGGAAAATGAACTCGAAAAAAATCTTAATTAACCTGCCTGCTTTAATAATAGCATTCCTTTTAATAAATATCCCTTTATTTAGCCAGGACACAACAAAAGGTGTGATGGATGTTGGAAATATAACTTCTTGGATAAGAAATGATGGATTCCATCCAACAATTGTAAAGGAAGGAGGACTTGATGGAAATCTATGGAATGGTAATTTCCCAAAAGGAACCGCTGGCGGTGTCTATACGGAAGGCATTGTATGGGGAGGAAAGGTTTACGATGGGAATAACCAGCAACTTGTAAGAGTAAATGGTTCAACTTACTCTAATGGGAACTATCCGCTTACGCGTTTATATAGAGTTAGATCGTATTTTGATAAAAAGTATCTTAAGGATGATGCGGCAAATACTTTTTTAGTTCCTGATAGTGCAGTTACCGATTCAATGATTAACATAGTTTATGAACAATATCAAAAAGACTGGAATGAATGGCCCGCTGATAAAGGAGCCCCGTTTTATGATAAAAACAAGGATGGCAAATATGAACCGGACATAGATATACCTGGCATACCAGGCGCTTCCCAAACGATCTGGATATCTTATGATGACAGAAACTCTGTTAATTCATATGGTTCTCAGCCAATAGGAATCGAAGTGCAACAAACATTCTGGGCTTATGATGATCAGGAAAATTTAGATAATGTGATATTTCAGAATGACAAATTAATTTACAAAGGGCTAAGTACTTCTGCACCAGACTCACACATAGACAGCATGTCCATAGTAAACTTTGTTGATATAGATGATGGCTACTGTTGTGATGATTTTATAGGATGTGACACTACAATTAATTTAGGATATGAATATAATGCTCACGCAGTTGATTATATATATAAGAATTATTTTTCTACAGTACCTGCTATTGGTTCTGCATTTATTCACGGAGTAGCTGAAAGGACAGGAAATCCTTCAGATAGCGCCATTATAGATTTAAAATGGAAAAAAGGATATAAATATTTTAATTCAAAACCGATGACGATATATATTGCTCACAGGACTAGTGCTGGTGATTTTATCGATCCGGACCCTCAAGCTTATACTGGCACTCTTGAGTTTTACAATTTAATGAGGGGCTATAATCCAAGTGTCGGATATCCAGACAACTACCCATTTTATGATGATAAAAGTAACCCCATTGAGGGTTACGGAACATATATGCTTCCCGGTGATCCTGTTACAGGAAGCGGATGGATTGATGGTGTGTTAGCACCTGCGGGTGATAGAAGAATGTGGATGGTTACAGGCCCGTTTTCATTGCAATTAGGTGACACGGCAGAAGTGACACTTGCACTTG